>JAUIAO010000030.1 GCA_030425425.1 Bacteroidia bacterium
GACGGCCTTTTATGTAAGTTTGAAGATAATATTTTGTCAAGGCAAAGATAGCAAGTAACTGCCGTCACTTGATCTTATCTTTGCCTTTTTTTCAACTTGACAAAGTAGGAATAGTATTGAGATCAAAATAAAGTCCTGCATCCTGATCTGCATTGATCTCCGCCCATTGGTCACCTTCGTATGCATCATGATTTCTTACAGAATTATTTTTGTGCCAAATTTCAATTTCTGGAATAGCATCTGATTCTGTAGTTGACCAGCCATCAATGTCTTCAATACGAAATTGTTTGATAGTTCCACCACTCCATGACTGGGTATGGTTAGATACAGACCTAATATCTGGATCTTCGAAGCTACCATTAATGTTATTGATAAGTACTTTCTGTGTTGTCTGAACAATACTGCTGATATCAATGCTACCTCCGTAATTAGTTGGATCACATGTAGTCTGATTAGTGCTAACTATAGTAGTAGTATCCACTAGCAGAGGGTTTTCAGTGCTATCAGCTACAGTTTGAGTTAAGGTTGTGGAACAACCATTGGAATTATCAGTTAAACGAAGTGTATATACTCCAAAGTCAAGACCCCCAATTTGAGTGACTTCATCATTCACATAAAAAGCATTTCCATTTGCAGGTCCAGGTAAAGTGTCTTCCGCATTGGTACTACTTCCCAAGAACCATTCAAAGGTGTAATCACTAGCATTTCCAGAGATATTTGCTGTTAATCGACCATTGCCAACCAGACAACCAGTACTAGGTTCATTGTTGGTGATTGTAAAATCTGGGCCATTTGGAACGTCATTTAATGTAATATTGAAAGGGTCTGAGCTACAGCCATTAGGAGCTGTAACTGTCACGGTGTAAGTGTCGCCTGGCAGGCCTGTTGGGTTTTCTGTGTTTGCACCTGAAATAGTCCCACCATCTGAAACTGTGGTATTGTCAGAATACTCCCAAACAAAGGTGTACCCACTGCTTGACGGATTTGTAACATTTGAACCATCAAATTCGATGTTTAATAGAATTTCTCCATTATAACTTGTTGTAGCACAGCCTGTGTTACTCGTTGTGTCATTTAATGTGACTATAGGCTGGATAGGAGCGGACCCAACGGAGATACTGGCATTATCAGTCACACAGCCAGTGGTGTTATCTGTAACGACCAAATAAAAAGTCCCGCTGTTAAGGTTTGTAGCTGTACTAGTACTAGCAACCAAACTAGTGAATCCTGCATCACTATACCATTCGAAGGAATAATCAGGTTCTATGTAGGTATTAGGATCTGCCGGTTTTTGAACAAAGGCGTCAATTTCACCACCGCCTTGGCCAGCGATACATCCTGTTGCCGCACTGAGTTGTCTTACGGTAACATCAGGGTATTCAATATCCTCATTTATCGTTCTGGTTTCTGGAGAGGTACTACAACCAGTTGAGTTGTGAGTTGCGACAAAAGTATATTGACCTGCTCCTCGAGCAGTCAGTTCATCGCCTGTTTCACCTACTATTAATGAGTCATTATTTACTGTACTTCCTGTGTACCAGGCATAGGTGTAATCTGCGGCATCATCTCCTGGCATTTCTACATTGATCAGGCCTACATCTGAGCCACAATAAGTATCATCGAATACAGCTACGCTAGTCACTGTAAGTGCTACTGAAATATCATCAACAATGACATCCTCATAATAGCTACACAGGATGTCATTATTGGTGACTTTTACTCTATATGTACCGTCAGTCAGATTGGAATATGTAAAGCCTGTTCCAACACCATCCAAAACAGTTTCGGTGGACAAAAGTGAATCAAATGTAGCTCCGTAATAAAATTCATACGTATAACCGGCTGCAGGCTCTCCATTGTCCGAAGTTGATTTTATGTTTATTTCACCATTCCCTGTAGTGTTACATCCATTATCATCGGTCACCGTAGCGATTATGGTTGGCTCATCTGAGGCATTGGCAATAGCAAAAGCATATAGACCTGTACTACAATCAGAATCTACATCGATTGTTTCAATGGCATAAAAGCCCGAAGCTAAGCCTGTGAATTCAGGCGTGTTAGGACTTAAGACAGAATCTAATTTAGTCTCAGCACCATAACCTTCATATAGTATGTACTTGTAGTTTCCTCCATTCGGGTCAACTTTACCCGTAAGATCCACACTACCGTTAGCATTTAAAGAATCACAAGAAGTGTTGTTTGAAGCAAACCCTAAAGGACAATTAATATTAGATGTGACAAATGCTGCACTTCCGTTTCCTTGATCACGAAATTCACCATTAAAGAAAGCGCCAGATTCTCCATTGTTTGTTACACCTGTATTCAGTCCAGTTGCTACGTTCGGGATTACGTCTCCATTATTTACACCTGACAGACCGTCAAAATCGTAATAAATGATCAAATTAGGTTCCTGATCCGGGTCAGTAATCTCTTCACAAACCGCAGCATTTATTTCAGTAGGTGTAAAGGCCTTGTTATATATTCTCAACTCGTCTAATCTTCCCTCAAATTTGTTTGTTCCAAGGTTTCGGTCTTTACCGAAGTACATCTCTTCACCTGCTAATCCATTTCCATTTCCTTCATATACTTCAGTGCCTAGTAAGACACCATCAGCATAGATCATCATATCACCAACAATCCCGTCTCCATTGAGATCTCTGGATTTTGCCCAAACACCAGTCAATTGTGTCCAACCTGTTGGCTTATAATTGGTGTTTATTCTTCCAAATTGTCCATCCTGATCTGTTCTTACCACAAAGGCTAACCCGTAAGTATTATCAGTCCAGAGTGATATGTTGTCTTCTTTAGATGATCCAGAGTAAAAAATTAGATGATCACTCAAGTAATTTTCATTTGAAAGGTATGCCCAGTAGGATATGGTCAACTCATCCCATCCGTCAGTCATGACTTCATTCATTTCAATCCATGCTTTGTCACTCAGATTGATTGCATTTCCAGCGCCGACAGAATTGATAAAATTATAAGATGGTGCTTCTGCTTCATTCAGGATTTCGATTGTTTTTGTAACCGTACAGCCACCCTTTTTTACAGTTAATGTATATAGTCCATCAGGTAAATTAGTTGCTTCGTTTCCGTCAGCATTTACTTCTCCTGGTATATCAGACTGAGAAACTTTATTGGCATTAGTAGTACTGGTTCCCGAATACCAAGTGTAGGTATATCCGCTGCCTGGTGATCCTTCATCTGCTTTGGCAGATCCGTTGGCATTGTTGTCATCACATGAAGTAGTTGGTGTAAGAACGATATCCGGTTTGGGGCCCGTTGAATTGTCCTCAACCACTACTGTAACAGTGTCAGATTCGCAACTATTGGCATTACTAACAGCTCTGACTATGTATGTACCAGCATCCAGGTTGATGATTGTAGGGGTAGTGAAATCAGGAGTTGGTTTAAGGCTTTCTCCAACAAACCACTCAAAACTATAATCAGTAGTATTTCCTCCGACATCTGCTGCGGCTTCTCCTGTGCCACCACAGGAAGTGATATGAGTAACTGTAACATTCGGTTCTGTAGTTGCCGTAACAGAAGATGAAACAGAACCAAGTTCTGTTGCTGTACATCCACTGATTGTTTCATAAATTGTCACACCGTAATTGCCATTTTCGAGAAATGAAAGTGTGTCCCCTGTACCAAGCAATGGTCCAAACGGGTCACCACCCAAACGCCATTCAAAAGTGTAGCCATCATATAATGTATCCAGCGGGTCACCACTTCCATCAACTTGCGTATAAGCAAAAGCTCTCAGTTGCCCATCGTCATTAGCACAATCTGTATAAGGGTGTAGTTCGTATACATGAGCAAAATATGAAGCAGTGTCAACAAGCCCAATTGTTATATTTACAGTGTCTGAGTAACAATTTGCATCAGGGTTATAACCAACTACAGAATAGTTTCCATTTACCAAATCCAATGGAGCACTTCCGGTAGATATTAAATTGGTAAAGTTGTTTTCCTCGTACCAATTAAAAACATATCCATCATCTTCGTTAAAAATTGCAGATACAGGAGGTGTAGTTCCTTTTACAACAATATTATCGAGATAATGATGTTCTTTTTTACCATTGGTATGCATAGTCACGATTACCTGAATCGTAGATCCATTTAGTCCTGACGCATTAGCCTGGATTAAGCCAAAGTCTCCAAATCCTTCCGCAATTTTTACTTGTCCTCCACCATCTAATGAGTAGTAGGCCACCATACGATCTATAGGGTCACCGGATTCTTCCATTGGCCCACTAGAAATTAAATCTAATGTGAGTTCAATATCGGTATGACCCGATATATCTATTGATTCACTTGTCCACGTTACAGGGTATTTTTCCTTTTTATTACCCGACTTATTCACATGGAATTGTTCGTCAGTAATACCGTAATATCTGGGAGTACTACCGCCATCAGCCGAGCTCCATTGTGAGTCTCCAGTAGTTTCTTCTGTTTCACCATCGTTTATACCACTAAAGTCCTCAAACCAAATAGTTTCTTCACCTCCACCAATAGCGGCACCTCCGGTCGCATCGAAATATGCTTCACCACTTCCATTATCCGGCTTACTCGGGTCACATTTGCGATTATCCAATAATGCATTGGCTGTAAGAGGAAAGGGGTTGGATTCAACAGAAAAGCTTACAATGTTATTTCCTTCTTCACATTCAGGAATGTTACCCAATCCAGGGGTTATAGGAGGGGTTTGACCGTAATCATTGATAGATACATACAGATCGAAATTACCTCCTGATCCCTCTACAGTCATGGTGAAAGTCTGGTAATCTCCACTGTCTAAGTTGGTGATGATACCATATTGCGTGTTGAGTTTGGTTGCATCAGCTGTCTCCGGATCACCATCGTAGAACGTAACAGGTAATGTTCCTGATATTTTCGTATCTCCTTGATTCTGCACTGAGAACTCTATTTCAAATTCAGCTTCTGGACAGGTAGCCAGTGAATTTTGCACTATCGAACTACCATCAATTACAATATCCGGGCTTACATAGGATGGACATCCATTTGATTCTACAATAGGTGATTGATTGAGGAAAGTATTAAGTACTCTGTTCTTTCCATCAGCGTTGTTGAATTCAGCCGAGCATTCACCATCAGAGAAAACCCTTGTATGATCCTGCTGGCTTGAGGGGATTGTCAAATCATCATTGACATTTACATTATAATAAGCATGTTGATTCCAAACTGATCTTGCAGGTTGCCAGATTTCGTTATCAGCACCATAAATACGAACCTGAGAATATTGAGTATTAGAAAGTGGACTAAATGGAGTGCTGTTACTCGTGTAACATGTTACACAGATTTCCGAAGCACCATCACCATCCACATCAGCAACAATCGGGTATTCTTCCTGCGTACGAGAAATACAAGTTATGGAATTAGCACTGGTACCATTTGATCCATTTATTATGTGAAGGGTTGATTCACTTCGATATATTGTTTCAAAAGCTCCATCTCCATTAAAGTCAAATAAGGTACACCCTGTAAAACCGGATGTACCTTCATCTATCCCTTTGATCCATATGGGTTCTAGATTCCCTGTCGTTCGATTGATTTCTAATGAGTATAATTTTTGGTCGGAGACATAGGTTGCATTCAAATAACCATCTCCATCAGTATCTCCAATATTAATCCGGCCCGTACCTTTATTGTGATCATTAGATGGGTCAGCATAGGTTTTCACTGTTCCTTCACTTACATCCCAAAAGAAAACGGTGGTTGGATCGGCACTTGAGCTTCCATAAGCACCGGATATTAATATGTCTATATCTCCATCCAGATCAAAATCCGCTGCTGATACACCTGTTCTGTTTTTCCCACTCCATGATTTAATGAAGAAGTCACCACCGGTAAGATCATCATTCATATCTGCATAAGGTATCAATGACCCACCTGCCAGATTAACTTCCCAAATTTCGTGTCCCGTGATTAACTCGAGCTGCCCATCACCATTCATGTCTATGGCCAGAGGTGCATGAGCGTAATCTGTCCCCCAATTTCCACTTCCTGCTACCAGCACATTACCCGTTGCTGCATCGCGAATTTCATTTCTGAAATATAATTCTACATTTCCATCACCATCAAAGTCAGCCAGGGAAGGTACAGCTGGATAATTTATCGATGTGGATTTTTCCCAGTTTAGATTCCCCTCACAATCATAGCTCGCAATTTTTCTTTGAGTAAATTCAAACACAAATATTTCTGCGCAATCATCATCTTCAATATTTCCTATAGCTAAAGTTGATTCAGGCCTCCAACCAAGGTTGATTTTGAATTCAACAGCTCCGGATACTCCATCTATCACCACAATATCTTCGGAGTATCTTTTCGGAACGAGAATTTCAGGAGTACCATCCTGATCAATATCACCAACAACAGGAGTGGATAAGCTACTTGCCGACTGGTCTTCAGATCCCCATTCTTGTCTAATTGAGAATGTTGGGTTTTCAGTAGGTTCATCCTGGCAAAGCACACTATTACCGAAGTAGAATTCTGTACAGCTATTGCTGCCAGCACAGTCTCCACCGTCATAACAGTCCACAAAACCATCGCCATCATCATCAATACCATTGTCACAAATCTCAGTTTGTGATTTGGCTTGATAACTCAATAGCGAAAAAAATACAACAAATAATAGAGCAGGTCTCCGAGAGAATTTCATAGTTGCTGTGGTGATAGAATTAATCATGTCTATAGCTTAGGGTGCATCTAACCCATTAGGCAATCTACGAAAACATGCAGAAAACCAAAAGGTTATTACATCTTAGCAAAGGTAATAATTTTTTATTTTTATGAAGTTTTTTATAATAAATTGGATTATATCAAGAAAGTAATCTTTATTTAATCTAAAAACCTATTTGAATTGTAATAAAAACCAGATTATCGGCCGAGTAATATAGATCCTGAAAGATTATTATTTTCCTGATCACATTTCATGACAAAATAATAGACTCCTTCAGGTGCGGGTGTTGAGCCATTGTCAATGTTCCCATTCCAAACACAATCATTGTTGAAAGGTGACTCACCTTTGAAAACAACTGACCCGCGGGTGTCAAATATATACACTGTACAACCTGTAGTATTTGACATGTTAAGGATTTGCCAGCAATCAAAACCTTCATTATCACCATTTGGTGAGAATGATTTTCTGGCAATAATTCCTGGTAACAATACAGTGACGCTATCAGCTGTAACACAATCATGAATATCATCTTTACCGGTCACCTTTACAATAGTTGAATTTAACTCAGGGAAAACTTCAACTTCATCCGAAGTGCTATCACTTAAGATTTTGGAAGGGGACCAGAGATAATCATACCCGTTTTCCGCTCTTAAGGTAACTTTAGTCTCTTCATCACCAAGTTTTATTTCACCATTGTTTATTGATACTCCAATGTCTGACGTAGCAATATTGATCCTGGAATTCTGGTAATTAGATATAGTGATTTCATCTGTCACCACACATTCTACATCCGTTTCCATTTCTACGGAATAAGTAGCTTCATCTGCCTGTGGATTGGTATACCCGTATATCGAACTTTCAGTGCTGCCATTGGACCAATTGAACGAAACAACACTTGCATCATCTATTCTTAATTCTAAGCTATCAGAAGGGCACTTTTCTTCCCCTTGAGGGGCTTGTATTGCAATCGTTGGAACAGGGGTGATTGTAATTGTTTCGGTATTCGTGGTACTGCAAGCATCAATCTCAGTGTAGCTGGTTGTCAAACTCACTGTGTATTTATTATTTGTTGTGTACGTGTGAGTTGTACTTAACCCAGTTCCGTTATTGTTATCACCAAAGTCCCAGGTGTAATCTAAATCATATCCACTCTCACCTGTAGAAGTTGCAGTGAAATCAGCTTCAACATTTACACATTTTTTTTCTGGTAAATCAAATGATGACGTAGGAAGG
Organism: Bacteroidia bacterium; assembly: GCA_030425425.1. GTDB lineage: Bacteria > Bacteroidota > Bacteroidia > Cytophagales > Cyclobacteriaceae > Marinoscillum. The sequence continues at coordinate 7,937 of JAUIAO010000030.1, forward strand.
GGCACCGATTTAAGAGCGTAGGCAAGACTCTGATTTTTACATCCTGCTGCAGAAATCACGTCTACTGAATAGTCACCAGTCATAGTATTTGTTAGGGATGAATTGACCGTGAGTGAAGTTCCAGTTTCTCCAGAGAGGTCAATACCATCTTTTTTCCATTGGAAGGTGAATCCTGATATATTGGGGATTTCCAATTCTGTTTCACTCGTTTCACAAAATTCATCTTTTCCATTATTGAATACACCGATCAGAGGGGGTTCGTCGATATCTACAATTTGGGTAACCGGATCGCTGGAGCATTCTCCTTCTACCTGCGTAATTAATTCATAGACTCCAGCATCTTCGGAACTGGAATTTAAAATATTAAGCGTTTTGGTGGAGGTGACTGTTTCCGTGCCATTGGGCAAGGTCCATTTGTAGCTGCTAAATCCATCCGGACCTTCCAGAGTGATATCAGTTCCATTACACTTTGATGGATCTTGGATCACATTGATACTAGGTGTAGAAGGCGTACCATTAGAGATGTTAAACGTCTGGGTAACCTTGTCTGTACATTGCCCGTCATTCGAGGTGATTTCTACCGACATGGATACACTAGTACCTGTATTTACTGTGACAGTAACTTTGTCATTATTGTCGGTAAAGATTGCATTGGCACTGGGATTGGCCCATTGGTAGCTGGCGTTATAGGCTTTCGTTCCAAACAAATCAAAGGCGTTGTTTCTACAAAATGTTAGATCTTCTGGAAAGATTTTCGGTGCGAGACAATTCTGATTAAGTATAATTCCAATTTTGCCCTCTGCGTTAATATCACTGGAGTTGACAAACACCAAATCAGGTTTTGCATCATGATCTACATCGAATACTTCGATATTTCTGTTAGATGTTAAAGTAGGTATCGAGTGTAAAGTGAAGTCAAATTCATTGAGTGTGGATTTGTTTTCGGCCACATAAATTCTTGAAGCAGCCGATGCAGAAACTATATCTACCAGTCCGTCACCATTCATATCGGCAGCCTGAAAACCCCACGCCTGAGTTGCATTATCAATTTCATAGGGTGTGGATTCGAATAATAAACTTCCTCCTGAAGAATTATTTTTGTAGACCTCAATAGTAAAGTCATTCACATTATTAGAGATAATTTCAGGAAGATAATCTCCATTGAGATCAGCTATACCGAGGTTCAGTCTATAACTACTTGATCCAATTACTCCGTCATTTATTAGTCGAATCTCTCCGGGAGAACTTTCATTTCTGATTAGATTGATTTGCTCCTGATTCTGATTGTATGGTAATGTCACAATGTCGGTAATGCCATCATTATTTAGGTCTGCAACTTCTACTGAACCTACTTGGTCTGTTCCTGAAACTATAAATTCATTAGGGCTGGCAAAGGTGATTGCACTCGCTGAAGAAGATGTCGTGTTTCTATATATATATAAACTGTTATCAAAAGTATTTCCAATGATCAGGTCATTTTTCCCATCACCATCAATATCAGCAATCACAAACCTTCTGGGAAGCCGGTTTTCATTGCTGCTGTTTTTCGGAAGAGAGAACCTGGTTTTCGTATCTTCAAAATCAATATTTCCCGGAGTGCTGATGTTCGTGTATATAAAAATCTGGAATTCAGCATCTCCTTCTCCCGAAGTAAAAACTACTTCAGGTTTTCCATCACCATTTAGATCTCCACATTGAGTAATCACTGTGGCGATATCATTGTCTTCATCTTCAATATCTCTGTTGAATTGAACCGAGTTAGGCGTTGATTGATTGCGAAAGAAACTTACGTTTTGACTATTGTTATTGGAGGCCGCGATATCAGTTAGACCGTCTCCATCAAAATCACACCCACACAGGTCGTATGTGAATTGATTGAATGTTAATAATTGCTTCTGACTAGAAACTTTGTCCGGATTGAATTCTCCTCCTGAAAAAGCAGGAGTGAAGTATTCCACAGATTTTCCCAAAAGTCCGGTAGAAGTGTTCTGAGCAATGATATTTCCATAAGTAGCAGTCATTGGCACAATCACCTGTAGCGAAGTGGCTGATTCGCTTACAATATTTTCCACTTTTCCATGTCCGATGAAAACTTCCATATTTCCCTCAGAAAACCCTGTGCCTGAGATGAAAATGGTATCTCCTGGTATCCCTGTTTGCTTATCAATGTTGTTGATAAATGGTCTTTGCTGTGTGTATCCCACGATCGCAGCAAATACAAAGACCAGATATAAGTATGTGTTTAAATGCTTTTTCATGTTATTCCTCCACGGTTAAGACCCAAACTTTAGACAATCCTGATAGGTTTTTAACCCGATTTTTTTCTTTCGTTACCTGATTGAGGTTTTGTGAATTATATATTACTACATAATAGAATCCGGTTTGCGATAGATGACCTACACGAGTATCATGAAAACCTCTTTCAAATAGCTTGTCACTATAGTCTTCAGCATGCCAGAATTCTTCAAATACTCCAGCAACAACATAGTGGCCTGTTCCAAGGTCCAGCATGTTATTGCCTTTTTTAGCTATCTGTCGAACGTTGTTTTCATGATACTCTTCATGATCTTCCAAATTCTCGGCTACAAGAGGTGTCTTTTCTTCAACTACAGGTTTCGGGTCTTCTACTGTAGATTCAACAGGTTCAGAAACTTCCTCTTCTACAATTTCTTCTTTTACAGGTTCTTCTCTTCTAATGGAGATTTTAGCCTGACCCATTTCTACTTCTTCGGCTTTATTGTGGTCTAGTTGATTAGCCTTTTCCAATGAAATGATCTCATTCCAAATAATCAAAGTTTCCGGTTCGCCTCCATCAATTGTTCTCTTCCATTTTATTCCAGCCTCTTTGGTTCCATCTGGTCGTACACGAATCAATGGTTCTTCCGCTGGATTGGCAATTTCATAAGTTTCTTCAGTAGAGCCTTCTGGAGGTGGCGGGAGCCAACTGAAAACCACTTCCTCTTCACCTTTTTCGTTGATTCGGTCAAAACGAATTCCTCTTTCCTCTTCTCCGTACTGGTTTATACGAACGATTGGATCAGTTTCTTTTTCGTAGTTCCAGTTATGCTTGATTTCCTTCGGTTCTTCTTTTTTTGCCTGAGCCACAAGCGACAATTCATCTTCGTCTTTTTGCTGTTGTCTACTTTCTTTTAGTGCTTGCAATTTTCTTAATCTTTCTTCTTCCGCTTGTCTTGCTCTTTCCTCAGCTGATAACTGATGACTTTTAATGAATGAAGAAGAGTGCCCATGATGGTCATGTTTATTGATATGAAACCCAAAATGAATCTCATGTGATGGACCCGTTAAAGATGCGTAAGTTGGGTTTCCATAACCGTATGCATATCCAAATGCCATTTTTTCTTTAAGCTTAACTCCCAGATGGCCAATAAATCCATCATCTTGTCTGTATGCTCCACCTACCCAAACTACATGCAGGATATGTAATATTACAGCTGCTTCATATTGATTATTAGTTAATTTATTGTATCGATAGAGCAGGTGAGGTTCTATTGCTACCCGATTATTGATATGTCCTCGATAGTTGATTTTGAACATGATATTGTCCTGAGGTTTGAAATCATATTGCAATCCTTCAGTTTGAGTTAGAGGTCTATGTTCAAATAAGTTTGGTAAGGAAACCCCAACATTGAAGTGATTGAAATGATAAGCCACACCTACATCTCCAATCAAAAAACTTTCAGATTGTATCAAATCTGTAAATCTGGAATCATTGGGTGAATCAAACTCGTCATAATTAATCATGGTGTTACCTGCTCCCAATGAAAGCCCAAATCGGAAGAAGTGCTCTCTGTCTACACTAATGAGATAACTGGTCGAAACTTTTCCTCCACTTTCAAGATATGGTCCAAATTTCTCATTGTAAGCAAGAGCTCCAAATGCCAATCCACCTTTCAACGGAATGTGAAAATTGATATGCGAAATACTAGGCGCATTTTCAATTCTCGACCACCGGTCCTGATACATGGCGAAAATTACACTATGTCCCTCAACCCCAGCATAGGCTGGATTATAGACATAAGGATTCATGAAAAATTGATTGTAAACTCTGGGTAAATTTTGTGAGCTTACTACATAAGAGCTGGTACTTAAAATGATTATCCACAGAAGTTTTTTCATATACCTAATTTAGTCGGATCACTGTTTTTAACAGGAAATCATGATTTAGTAGCAAATAGGAGCTAAAATATTAAAATAATGTGGTTTTTAAGTTATTCAAGAAGTGAATTAGACGAAATTGTTGAGAATCAATTCGTTTAATTTTTCAAGAGACCCTTTGGAATGTCCATTCTCTTCTTTGTATTATTACATAATATTTGAGAATTCTCAGAACCATGCGAATCAGTTTAGTTATCCTCTTATTTACTCTCACATACAATGTCTCTGCACAATATTGGTTTGGGCCAAAAATTGGGGCGCACCGTACTGATTTTATTTATCAGGAACCTGAATATCCAAAAGATTCATTTGATGTTAACTTTGATTATGGTGGTTTGTATGGTTTTACGGTGATATATCAGGCTACGGAAAGGTACGCTGTGCAGGGAGATTTGTCCTTCATCAGAGTGAATAAAAAACTAGTTAATAAACCTAATTTTATTACACCTGTAGAGAGCAACATGAACATCAACTACTTATCATTACCATTATCTTTTAGGTTTAATTTTGGTGGTACTCCAATACACTATTATGTATCCGGAGGACCTGTGATTAATTTTTGGTTGAGTGGTGCGGGTGAGATTTATGTAGAAGATTTTGAGGAGGAAGATGGATACACTGAGCCAGTTCCTTACAAGGTGGTATTTAATCAGAGAAAAGGAGGGACTTTCGAACAAAGAGCCGTTGTAGAAGCCAACAGGTTTCAGTACGGCTTGCAATTTGGAGCTGGCATTTACTTTGACTTGATGTCTGCAGGTAGATTTTTGATAGACGTTAAGTATATATTTGGTCATTCGAATATGGGATTTAATGATAATCCTGACTTTTCAGATTTCGATTATTACTCGGAGAATTTTACTTTTCGGAACAATACACTTTCCGCCTCTATCGCTTATTTGTTTTTATTTGATCCAGTCCTTAATAAACGAGGCCGAAGTAATAATCAGTTAACTAAGGATCAGAACAAAAAGGAGGACAAAAGGCGCTTTACTAGACGTAAAAAGTATAAACAGAAGCTCTGATATCGTGGCGTATCGTGTAGCCTGGGATACCAATTATAATCATCCATTACCTGCTCATCATAGATTCCCAATGCGGAAATATGATATGCTTCCACATTTTTTAATTCAATCTAACATTGTAAATCCCGATGATCTTTTTTCTCCCAGGATTGTAGATGATGAAACCATTTTGTTGTCACACAGCTATGGTTATTTGACCCAGCTAAGGGAACTTTCTTTATCCAGAAGAATGATTAGAGAAAGTGGTTTTCCTTTGTCTCAAGCCTTGGTCGAACGTGAGGTTAGGATTTTAAGTGGAACTGTGGAGTGTACAAAATATGCATTAGAGTCTGGAGTCGCTTTTAATGTAGCCGGAGGCACTCACCATGCTTTTAGAGATCGCCCTGAAGGATTTTGTTTGTTGAATGATCAGGCTGTAGCTGCGGCCCACCTGCTAGAAAGAAGTTTGGCTAAACAGGTGCTGATTATTGATCTGGATGTACATCAAGGAAATGGCACTGCTTCAATTTTTAAAGATGAATCTCGTGTTTTTACTTTTAGCATGCATGGAGAGAGAAATTATCCATTCAGAAAAGAAAAATCTGATTTGGACATCAACCTTCCAGACGAAACTACTGATGATGAGTATTTGCAAACACTACAAACTTCACTTACTTATATACGGAAATCTATCAATCCTGATTTTATTTTTTTTCAAGCCGGTGTGGATGTCCTGGAGTCTGATGTCCTGGGAAAATTGAGCCTTAGTATCGAGGGGTGTAGAATGCGAGATCGGTTGGTTTTTGAATTTGCAAAATCGATGAATATACCCATTGTAGTATGTATGGGAGGTGGTTATTCTAAAGATATTGATATCATCATCGAAGCTCATGCCAATACTTTTATAGAAGGAAAAATCATACATTAGGGAATTAATAAAAAGTGGCGGAATTACTAATGATTCTTCTAATTTTGAACATAATAATCATCAAAGATTAGAAATATCTAGTCAGCTTTTTGAATAAGGTGAAGATTATAGGTATTTTTATTCTTTATCACCGAAAAACCGCGCTATTGTGATCAAATCATTCTTAGCCTTCTTAGGCGGCGAGCCTGGCGAAGAAAAACCAATGCTTCTTTTACTTGGCATGGGTTTTTTCATGGGGGTCTTTTTAGCAACCTACCAAGTTGGTGCAGAGACACTTTTCCTTAATGTCCTGGGGGAACCATATCTGGATTATGCCTTTTTCACTACGGGTTTTCTGGGTATATTATCCACTGTGCTTTTCGTTTTTTTACAGAAAAGAATTAAATATTCTTCTTTAATTACCGCAAACTTGTTTCTCATTTTTGTTTTCATGGCACTAATGAGAGGAGCATTTGAGTGGATGAGCTATGATGCCACCTCAAACGGATTTCAGCTACTACCTTTTTTGATGTTTGTGATGATTGGGCCAATAACTGCAATAACCTTGTTGGGGTTTTGGGGGATATTTGGTAGAATGTTTGATTTACGTGCTTCTAAGAGGATAATTGGTGGCATAGACACTGGAGCACTTACCTCCACAATTATTGCATTTTTCTCCATTCCATTCATTACCAGACTTCCATTTTTCAATGACACTTACGATCTGCTTTTCGTTTCGGCGATAGCCAGTTTTGGTGTGCTCATTTTCACGATATGGATCGTGAAAGATTACAATGTCAATAAGGTTACGAAATTAAAAGAAGGAGAGAAGAAGGTGGATGTGAAGTTTACGGATCTTGTGAAGGACCCTTATTTACGACTTCTTTCTTTATTTCTCATATTTAGTATGGGAGCTAGTGTTTTTGTAGATTATTCCTTCTATTCAGCCTCAGATGTGATGTATCCAGATGAGAATGAATTGAAAGATTTTCTCTCTTTCTTTAACGGGACGGTGATGATCATGAGTTTTCTCATTCAAAGTTTTGTCAATGATATTATCATTGGTCGTTTCGGTTTGAAAGTAGCCCTCATGACCATGCCTCTCATCTTGATACTTTTCACAATCGGGGGCATTTTGGCGGGACACATTTTTGGCTATAGTGAGAAAAATGAAGAGTATATTTTGTTTTTCGTTTTGATCGCTTCTTCCAAGGCATTTACAGCATCATTAAAAGATGCTTTGGAAAGTCCGGCGTTTAAGTTGTTCTTTCTTCCTATTGATATCAAAATCAGGTTTGACATTCAAACGCGTATCGAGGGGGTGGTTAATGAGTTGGCTACACTTGTAGCTGGATTAGCCCAGATTGGATTAGGTATGCTCGTATTCTTCGAACTTATCCATTTTTCATATTTCGTACTTGGGTTAGCAATCATGGTGGTTTACCTGTCAGGAAAGCTATTCAATCAATATAAAGTAACCCTGCGCAAAACACTGGAGGATCAGAAAAAAGCGATTAAAGGCGAAGTGACCAATGATGATAGAAATGCTTTGATCACTATCAATAGAGAAGTGGAATCAAAAAATCCAGAACGTATTATCAGTGCATTGAGATTACTTGAAAAGCTGGAGCCTATCAAATTTGAATTTACCCTGTTGGATTTATTAAACTCCAGATTTCCTGCTGTTCGAAAATATGCTTATTCCAAATTGGATGAGTATATGGTTTTTGAAGCACTGGATATCATAAAAAGAGATATTGAAACCGAAGGTGATGAGGAGGTACTACCTGTTGCTCAGAAGTGTTTGAATAAATTAAAAGAATCACATGAGTTTGAACTAAATGATGTCTCACTTAGGAAACTCATTCGTTCTACGGAATCATCAGATAGAATCAAGGGAGCACGACTTTTGGTTAAATCAACAGAGGATAAATACCTCCCTTATCTGATAGAACTACTTAGAGACATCAACTCCGAGGTGAGATCTGCGGCGATGATCACAGCAGGTAAAATTAAGAGATCAGAGCTTTGGCCTACATTAGTTGAGAACCTACACTTATCTTCTTATGGAAATGTTGCCATGTCTGCTCTGACTTATAGCGGAGAAGGAGCGTTTCATACGATAGATACATCTTTTTATAAGACAGGTCAATATAAATCAACCATGCTGAGAATTGTTCAGCTGCTGGGAAGGATAGGGGGGAGAACTGCAGCGGAATTACTCTGGAAAAAAATTGACTTCCCGGACAAGAAGATTGTTTCAGAGCTGCTATTATCTCTGAGTCATATGGGTTTCAGAGCGAGAGATTTTCAGGCTGCGAGGATCAAAATAGCCATTGAGTCTGAGATCAGTGATATAGCCTGGAATATTAAGGCGGTACAGGATATTCCTAAGGATGATGATATTGATTTAATGATCCGTGAAGCATTTAGGGAAGAGGATCAACAAAACTACGATAATATTTTCATGCTGCTGGGCATGATCTATGAAGCTGAGAATGTGTACCTGGTTAGAGAGAACATACTTGACGGCTCCACAGACAGTATCACATTTGCCGTGGAAATGCTGGATATTTTTGTTGAGGAGGAATTGAAGCCTAAACTAATCCCTGTGATGGATGATTTGAAGGTGGAGGAGCGATTAGCACAATTATTAAACTTTTTTCCTCCTGAAGAATTTGAAAATTATTCAGATTTATTGCTTCAGATTATTAATCGAGATTACAATAGAATTAATCGATATACAAAAGCGCTAGCACTTTTTAAAATAGGGAAGATAGAAGGTATTCAGGTAACCAACGATTTGGTCGCGAACCTGTTCAATCCAGACAAGTTGTTATTAGAGACCGCAGCTTACACAATCTATAAAATTGATCCTCAACTCTATCATATTAACACTTCCCGACTTAAACCAGGTGTGAAAAAGGAACTTGACAAAGCCATTTTGCCTCCTGTCTATAAGGATGAAGACGAGAATTATCATCAAAAATTACTGCTTATAGAACGGGTATTGCTACTAAAAGAAGTTCCTGAGTTTGATAAGATTCCTGGAGAATTGATCACCTACTTCTCTGAGGAATTGGATGAAGTCAAATTAACAGAGGGGAATACTTTGGTAGATACTGACGACAATGGTAATGTGCCGGTATATATAGTAGTGGATGGTACAGTGGATGTTTATGTAGATGATCAACTTTCAGAATCAAAAAGTAGAGGAGGGATTATTGGTCATGAGATGGTTTTAGCTTCTGATAATTTTGGATATACTGCTATCACTAGAAATGAATGCAAACTATTGGTATTGAGAAAAGAAGAAATGCTAGATCTGATGTCCCGACATTATGAGTTTGTGGAGGCTTTCTTGGGAATCCTGAATAGGGAAGAAAAGAAGGATGAAACATATGAAATTTCAGATATCTTATTGACCTAATTAATGAAATGCGCCTAACCTGTAAGTAATGGAATTAAATAAGAAGATACTTTTATGCTACTCGGAGCAAGATAATCAACCAATTGAGGGTGGGCTCAAGGGTTGGGTTTCTAACTTCCATAAGTTTTTGACAACACTGCTTTCTCAAATTTCCAGGGTCAGTCCGGAGATTCTTATGGTTCAAGATCATGAGCTTGCTGAAATGGAAATCGATGAAGCTGCGGTCTTGATATTGATTAGTACTGAGAATTTTGTTCAAAACGAAAGTATTGTTAATAAACTAAATGATTTTGGGAAGCTCGCAAAATCACAAGATCGTCTGTTAATCGATGGAGTTTGCAGGCTATTTAAAGTGCATAAATCGCCTTTTAACGAGGATCATAAGTTACCTGAATTTGAGGATTTCATCTCTTATGATTTTTATATGATTGATCCGCTTACAGGTGAAGCTCAAGAATTTAAGAGATTTTTTGGAGGTGATGCGGAAAGATCCTACTGGATGAAATTGGTGGATATGGCCTACGATATTGATCATATTTTTGAAGCCATATTCTCCGAATTTGAAAAACCTGAAGGCTCTGAAATATCCCGTGAGAAAACGGTGTATTTGGCAAGCACTGGGGTGGATATGGTGATACAAAGAGACATCATAAAACGAGAACTAATTCGTCATGGATATCGCGTTTTACCTCAGCATACCTTAGCAAAAGAAGTCCATTTGCTGGAACATCAGATCAAAGATGACCTTAGTAATTGTAGATTATCCATTCACCTGATAGGAGAAGATTATGGTTATAAACCTAAGGGGTCTGACCTATCCGTGATCGATATACAAAATAGAATTGCCTCAGAACATACTCATGAGATGCTGGAGCACAATAAATCTGCAGAAGAAAATTTGCCTTTCAGCCGTTTGATTTGGGTATCTCCTGATTTGAATAATGTATCAGAACGACAGAAGATTTTTATTGAAGATCTGAAAAGTGATGCAGCCACTATCGAAGAGGCAGAAGTTTTGCAGATTCCTTTACCTGACTTAAAAGCTATTATTCGAGAAGAATTGGTCACAGGAGGAAGGTTCAAAAAAGAAAGAAGAGAGATTGAAGGATTTACCCATCACGATAATGAAGAGATCAAAGTCATTTACCTCATTCAGGACAAACAGGACACTGGAAAAATAAGCCCTTTGAAGGACTATCTGGAAGAAAAAGGCTTCAAGGTAGTTACTCCTAGCTATGAGGGCGATTTAGTGGATATCCGATATATTCATCAGGAGAACCTGCGAAGATGCGATGCATCTATTATCTATTTCGGAGATGCCAAAGAGGCCTGGATTCGGACAAAGCTTCAGGATTTGTTAAAAGCCCCGGGATTTGGAAGACAAAAATCATTACAGGCAAAGGCTGTGTACTTTGAAGGCAAGAAAGAAGTAGACCTAAATCACTATGAAAAGAATAATGCCCTGGTGCTGGGCATGAATGGCGGATTCAAACCAGAGCATCTTAACCCATTTCTAACCAAACTAGAAAAATAATGAGCAACCAGGATCAAAACATTTCTGATCAGTCTGGTGGTGTGATGGACATCACAGAATTGATCAACCCATTTCCAGGGCTGAGACCATTTGGAATTGAAGAAGGACACTTGTTCTTCGGTAGGGAAGGGCAGAGCGATGAAGTACTTGTAAAGCTGGCAGATAATAAATTCGTGGCTATACTCGGTGCCTCTGGTTCCGGTAAATCTTCATTCATGTACTGCGGTTTGGTGCCGAGTTTGGTTGGAGGATTCATGACGGAAGCGGGCTCTAATTGGAGAGTGGTTGTTGCCAGACCAGGCGGGGGACCGATCGATAATCTGGCAGAATCCTTGCTCTTGAATGATCAGGAATATATGAATCTTCCAGAGGAGGACAAACTGATCAAGAAAACGATCATAGGTACTGTTTTGAGAAGTAGCTCATTGGGTTTGGTGGAAGTGATCAAACAGCTCAAAACGGAGAATGACCAAAATATTCTGGTTGTAATTGACCAGTTCGAAGAACTTTTCAGATTTAGAAAATTGGAGTCCGCCAACTCTGATATGGATGAATCATCAGCGTTTGTCAACTTGCTACTCGAAGCAATCCATCAGTTTGATGAGCCTATATACGTGACGATCACGATGCGATCAGATTTTATTGGAGAGTGTGCCAAATTTCCGGATCTGACACAGATGATCAATGACTCACATTACTTAATCCCGCAGATGACTCGCGATCAGAAGCGCGCTGCAGTAGAAGGCCCTGTGGCTGTTGGTGGGGGAATTATTGCTCCGAGGTTGACTCAGCAATTGCTCAATGATGTTGGGGATAACCCTGATCAACTGCCGATTTTGCAACATGCGCTGATGAGAACCTGGACCAACTGGGTGGATACTCGCAAAGAAGGCGAACCGATGGACCTCAGGCATTACAATGCTATAGGGACTTTGCGTGAAGCACTTTCGCAGCATGCCAATGAAGCATATGATGCTTTGAATAAGCGCGAAAAAGAAATCTGTGAGGTGATGTTTAAGGCACTCACGGAGAGAGGAAGTGAAAATCAAGGAATCAGACGACCAACCAAACTCGGTACAATAGCTTCTATAGCTGGCGTAACAGAAGATGAAGTAATTCGCGTTGTGGATAAATTTCGAGAACCGGGCAGATCGCTTTTGATGCCTCCTTATGGAGTAAGCCTGGAGTCTGATACTGTAGTGGATATCTCTCACGAAAGTTTGATGCGAATCTGGGACAGACTGAAGCGGTGGCTGGACGAAGAGTCCAAAGCAGCCGAGATGTATATCAAGCTTTCAGAAGCAGCAGAGCGGTTTCAGGAAGGAAAAGCCTCCTTATGGAAAATGCCAGATTTGCAGCTGGCACTAAACTGGCGGGAAGAAAACAACCCGACCCTAGTATGGGGGCAGAGATATAATCCAGCTTTTGAAAGAACCATCGTCTTCTTGGAGACTTCTGAGAAGGCATATGAAACAGAACAAAGAAATAAAGAACTCCTTCAAAAGCGACAAGTTCGTAGAATGCGTATCACTGCAGTCGCTATGGGGCTTGCGGCATTGGTTTCTATTTTCTTTGTGGTGTATGCAAATATTAAATCTAACGACGCAAAAAGACAGGCGGAAATAGCAAAAGAGAAATCAATATTGGCTCAGGTAAAAAGTGATGAAGCAGAGAAACAAGCAGCATTAGCAAAGAAACAAGAAGCTGAAGCAAACAAGCAATCAATATTGGCTCAGGAAAACAGCCTTAAAGCTCAGCAACAGGCAGAAATTGCGGAGCAGCAAAGTGCTTTAGCGAAAGAGCAGGCGCGCATTGCACAAGAACAGACCGATGAAGCTCAAAAGCAACAAGAAATTGCCCAAGAACAAAGTTTACTGGCCAAAAAAGAGCAGAAGAAAGCAGAAGAAGCTGCTGATCGAGCTGAAAAATTAAGAATGCAGTCAATTGCACAATCAATGGCGGTAAAAGCCACTAGCATTCCTGAGGCAGAGCTAAAAGCCATTGTAGCTAAGCAAGCATATGATTACAACGTAGAATTTGGTGATCCAACCAAGCCATACAATGGTGATGTATATGCAGGTATCTACTATGGGCTTACGGGTGTGATGGAACAAGAGAGAATCATCAAAGATGATTCTGGACGAGTAGTCAACACCATAATTCTTGAAGGTGATTCGATTCTGAATCAATTTCATGGCCATATTCCTCAATCCGGTGAAAACGAAGGAAAGAAAATTGCTGTAAAGTCGGTGTTATTCTCTAATGATGGTACGAAAATGTATTCTGCGGATGCTGATGGTAAGCTCTTTGTTTGGGATTATGCCGGAGGTCAACGTAAATACCGAGAAATTTTCAGTCAGAACCAAGTCAACCGAGTGGTCAATGTCAGTCCTAATGAGCGATTCATTGCCTTGGGTACCTCAGGAAATAATATACTGGTTATTGATTTGAAAAATTTGGAAAATGAGCCGATTCAAGTAGCTGGACATGAAGGAGGAGTCATATATGATTTGGTGTTCCTTCCAGATAATACAGGTTTTATTTCAGCTGGTGCTGATAAAAAAGTGCTGTTCAATACCGTAAGAGGTGAGAATAGTAGAGAAGTGCTTGTTGCAGATCACAAACCAAAAAGTTTGGCCATTTCACCAGATTCCAAAAGACTTGCAATAGGGTTAGATAACGGAGTGGTTTTGAACGTTGATTTAACGGATCCTGATGCTCAGCCGACTCAAATCGTAAGTTTTAATACTGAAGGAAATAAGATCAACACCCTGAGTTTTAGTAATAATGGTAAATATCTGGCTATTGGAGAGGAAGCCGGAGTTGTGAATGTCTGGGATTTGGAAAGCAAAAAGCGTTTTGGTCCGCAGTTGGTCGGGACAAGAAACTCGGGAATCAAAGATGTGACCTTCAGTCCTGATGACGGATTGATTGTAGCGGCAAGTGCGGATAGATCTGCGAGAATGTGGGATATGAATAACATTTATGATCTACCTACTGTGTTTGATGATCATGAAGGGATTGTATGGTCTGTTGATTTTCATCCTGATGGGGGTAAGTTTGTAACAGCTAGCGGTGATGGGATAATCCGTGTGTTTGAGACAGTTCCTGATAATTATGCTGATCAAATATGTGGATTAGTCTCTGAAAATATGAGTCCAACCGAGTGGCGCCAGTATGTGGATGCTACTGAGGAAATTGAATTTGTAAATACTTGTCCTGAACTAAAACCTGGAGTTGACGAAGCGAACTAGAATTTTATGAAACGAATATTTCTATTTTCATTTTTTGCCATTTTCGGTGCTACCTGGGTTTATGCTCAGCTTACGGCCACACAGCAATTGAATAAGGCCGAGGATGACTATGAAGCTGGTATTTTGATCGGTATTCCTGATCAGATCAATGGTAGAATGGAAGAGTTTTCAAAGGCTGAAAAAGTGCGTGCAAAGAAACTTTTGACATTAGTCTATATTTTTTCAGATGAAGAGAAAAAAGCAGAAGAGGCTCTTGTAGACCTGCTTAGGGAAGAACCTGAATATCAATTGGATCCAAAAGTAGATCCTGCTGAGTTGTTTTTCTTGTACAGTCAGTTTCGAACTGCACCAATTTTTAAGGTGAGTTTTAGAGCGGGAGCTAACATGTCTAATCCCACAATCTTGGGAGAATATGGGACTTATGACTTGGACGAAGGAGCTTTGTTTGTCAATGGGAAAACCAAGTCTGGTCTGGACTCCAAGGAATACAACGGACTTTTTGAGTCTGGCAGCATGTCACCGACTGGTGGCATACAAGCTGGATGGTGGACTGAGGTTATGGCCGAAAAACATGTGGGAAAGGGTGTAGAATTGGGTGGAGGACTTCAAGTCAGAAACTCGAAATATTTCGCGGAGCAATTCAGTACCTCGTCGCAAAAAGTAGAATGGACCAATAAGCAACTCATGTTCCGAGTACCCATTCAGGTCAAATACACATACAATTATATGAATAGGAATAAAAGTATTCTTCCTTATGCTTTGTTGGGATTGTCTTATGATTATTTGATGTCCGCAACAGTTGATGCTTCCAGTGATATTGGAATTGGTGCGACGGTTACTGGTATGGACATCAAGGGTATCGATGACCGCCAAGTCAATGTGCACAATATGTCTTACTATGTTGGGCTAGGAGCCAAATATCGTGTGAAGACACATTTTCTGAATGTGGAATTAAGGTATGATATGTCTCCTTTCAATTATATCAATGGCGATAACAGAAACAATAATCAGACCTCTACTTTCGAACTGGGCTATGTAGAGCCAGACTTACGAATGAATGTACTATCTCTGTCTTTAGGATTTACCTACTCTGTTCACAATCCCGTCAAATTGAAATAAATGACCATGAAATCATATAAACTATTTGTATTAGGATTATTCTTTATCTGGTCATGTGCTGAAGAAGATGTCAACAGTCCATCACAGTCAGATGTTTTTATCAAATATTATGGAGCTAATGCGAATCAAGCAGTGGATTTGGCAACATATACATATCTCGAAAATGATGTTGAGGAGACTGGATATATGATATTGGCTCAAAATGAATCTGATGGGATACAGTCTGATTTTTACCTGGTAAGGACTGATAAATATGGTAATGAAGTGAACTCAGTTATCATCGATGTTGCCGAAGCTGATTCTGCAAGTGCAACCTCGACTGTTGATATTCCAAAGAAGATTAAACCAATTGGGAATGGTCAGTTTTTAGTTGTTGGAGTCATTTCAGGATCACTTAACTATTTGGGAGCCTGGATCGAAATTGATACATCATTGAATAGTACAAACATCCATAGGGTAAGTGATGTAGAGACAATTGATATTATAAAAACTGATGATAATGAGGTAATCATACTAGGGGATCAAAATGAACGAATAGTGATCCGAAAGTTGGATTTTGATGATAATCTGATTTGGTCATCAGAAGTAGATTTTACGGGAGACGATGAAGCCTTGGCTTTATTTGAAAATCCAAATGGTAATTTGTTTATAGTAGGCTCCAGCCGCGCATATGAGGAAACAGAAGGGATAAATATTTTTGCTTTAGAAACAAATTCACGTGGTACTGCTGAAAGCTCAGATGGGGTACCAAAAATATTAAATGAATCCACAGCCTCTAATGATGATATTCCAACAGCTGTCATAGCTACACCATGGGGTTATTCAATAACAGGATATACTCTGCCGAATGCTCAAAACGGAAATGAACCCCAGGGATTTGTGGTTAATGTAAGTAGAACGGCCAATATTCTTTATACACATGTTTTTGAATTCCCAAGTAACTCATCAAATGGTGGATTTGAATCTACCTGGCCACAAGCTCTGACCGTTGATTATGCTGGTTTTCTTTCAGTAGTAGGGAGACTTCCAGAATTTCCAGGTAAGCAAGATGAAATGATGGTTATGAGAATTCATCCTTCATTGGGCTTACAAGAGTCTGATTATGGAAGTTGCAGATCGTTTGGTAGAGCAACTGGTGATGATGTTGCAAATGCCGTAATCACTCACCCTCTTGATGGAGATCTGGTGATTGCGGGAACAGTAGATTTCGGAAGTGGAACTTCCCTGATTAGTTTGATGAAGTTGAGTGAAACTGGAGACTTGGTAGATTGATAATCTTAGTTGTTGTTGGCAACCCTTCAGTTTGTTATAAATATTTAAAGATTTTGATTGAAATACCCAAGGTTATAAAACCGCCTAGAAATATGAAAAGAATCATTTTAACCCTGTTTGCTTTTTCTTTTTTCTTTAGCTCTTTGCTAGCCCAAAACACAGAAGATTTTGAAGATGAGACTGTCGGAGCGAACAGTTTTATTTCAAATTCTTTAAGTTTTTCAACTTCTTCGAATTTCGAAATATCTACGATATCGGCCGCCGGTTGGAACGGGTCAGCTTCTGATGATCAGTTTTTGGACAATATCAATAGTTTAGGAGCTGGTGCTGTCCTTACGATCACACCGGCTTCAAATGTTGTCATCAAATCATTATGGATTTATGTTTCTGATGATGGGGGCAATAACCCGGGTACATCTACAGGATCTATTTCGATTGATGGAAAACTTTCTTCATCGACTCAATTCAATATTTCAAAAAATACAGGTTTTAACACTGCATTGGCTACAGCAGAAGGGTTCACTTTTATTGATTTTGCTACTGAAGGGGCATCTGATTATTCAAGTGTGGAAATTGATGAATTGGTGATAACAGCAAGTGGTTCGATGAATTACTTTGCTATAGATGCCTTTATTTGGGAATTAGCCCCGTCAGACGTCACTCCACCAACATTTAGTGTAGCACCAGCGGTGAGTAATGAAGCTGCAGATGGTTTTGATGTAGCGGCCACTATTGATGAAACGGGGGATATATATTATGTAGTCGTAGCTGATGGAGCAAGTGCCCCAACTACCACAGAAGTAATAAATGGGCAAGAAAGTGGAGGAGGAGCTGCTTTAAAATCTGGAAGTGCAACAGCCACTACCACACTCACTGAGTCTGTAACAGGTCTGAGTGCTTCTACTGCGTATGATGTGTATTTTGTTGCAAGAGACGATGAAAGTACACCAAATGTTCAAGCATCTGTAACACTGGTAGATGTAACAACTTCCGCTCCTGCGGATGTTACACCTCCATCCGTGTCTGTTACCACAACTTCATCGGATCCTACGAATGACAATCCAATCCCAGTCACGATAACGTTCAGTGAGGAAGTCGATGAATTTAATAGTGAATCCCTGATTTCAGTAACAGGTGCTAGTTTGGCGGATTTTGCTTCTCCTGACAGTATTACATTTACAGTTAATGCTACACCAACCGGAGACGGAACGGTTGAAGTCAGTGTTGGAGCTAGTGTTACTACGGACTTAGCAGGGAACAATAACACAGTCTCTAACACATTGAGTTTGGATTATGATGGAACTGCGCCAACAGTTACTGTGACTACCACTTCTTCAGATCCTACGAATGACAATCCTATTCCAGTGACGATAACGTTCAGTGAGGAAGTAGATGAATTTAATAGTGAATCCTTGATTTCAGTAACAGGTGCTACTTTAGCAGATTTTGCATCTGCAGACAGCACTACATTTACGGCCAATGCTACGCCAACAGGAGATGGAACGGTTGAAGTCAGTGTTGGAGGGAGTGTTACCACTGATTTAGCAGGAAACAATAATAGCGCATCTAACACGCTCAGTTTGGATTATGATGGAACTGCTCCGTCTGGGTATTCAGTAACTATTGATGAAAGCCCAATTTTTTCAGGTAATGACTCTAACATTGGATTCACTTTTGCAAGTGCAGAAGTTGGAGCTGATTATAGTTACACATTTACCAGTTCTGGAGGGGCAGGAAGTGTAACGAATACAGGAACAGTTGCCTCTGCCACCGATAATATTACGGGAATTGATTTAAGCGGATTACCCGATGGAACAATTACTTTGAGCGTGACACTGACTGATGCATCTGGAAATACTGGTGCAGCTGCTACAGATACGGAAACAAAAGATTCGTCAGCACCTTCTGGATTTTCAGTAACCATTGATGAAAGTCCAATAAACTCCGGAAATGAGACGAACATTGGTTTCACTTTCGCAAGCGCTGAAGTAGGAGCAGATTATAGTTATACGTTTTCCACTTCTGGTGGAGCAGGTACTGTGAGTAATACTGGAACGATCACTACAGCTACAGATAACATTACAGGAATAGATCTCAGTAGTTTGTCTGATGGAACAATAACCTTAAGCGTGACTCTAACAGATACCAATGGTAATACGAGCAGCGCATCTACAGATACAGAAACAAAAGATTCCACCGCACCTTCAGGATATTCAGTCACCATCGATGAAAGCCCAATTAACTCATCTAATGATACGAATATTGGTTTCACTTTCGCAAGTGCTGAAGTAGGAGCAGATTATAGTTATACTTTCACGAGTTCAGGTGGTGCCGGGAGTGTTTCAAATACAGGAACTATCGCCACAGCTACGGATAATATTACGGGAATTGACCTGAGTGGATTACCTGACGGAACCATTACCATCAATGTAACACTAACTGATACCAATGGTAACACTGGAAGTGCAGCAAGTGACACTGAAACTAAGGACTCCACACCACCATCTGGATATTCTGTAACCATTGATGAAAGTCCAATATTCTCTGCTAATGATGATAACGTAGGGTTTACATTCGCTGGAGCAGAAGTAGGAGCCGATTACAGTTATACTTTTACAAGTTCAGGTGGGGCAGGTAGTGTAAGCAATACAGGAACGATCACAACAGCTACAGATAATATCACAGGAATAGATCTCAGTAGTTTGCCTGATGGAACGATCACACTCAGTGTTACAATAACTGATGTGGCTGGTAACACCGGATCGGCTGCCACGGATACTGAAACGAAAGATTCCACTGCACCTTCTGGATTTTCTGTGACAATTGATCAGACTCCAATCAATATTGGAAATGAATCCAGTATTGATTTTACATTTTCTGGAGCCGAAGTAGGAGCCGATTTCAGTTATACTTTTACAAGTTCAGGTGGGGCAGGTAGCGTAAGTAATACAGGAACGATTGCTACAGCTACAGATAACATTACAGGAATAGATCTCAGTAGTTTGCCTGATGGAACAATAACCCTAAGCGTAACTCTAACAGATACCAATGGAAATACCAGCAGTGCATCTACAGATACAGAAACAAAAGATGCAACGGCACCAACAGTAGCCATTACCAGACAAACAGCTGTCGTTGGTTCTGGCGCCAGCGCAACTACCGCGGCTACTTCCGTGGTGTTTAGAGTGACATTTAGTGAAAATGTAAATAATGTTGATGCCACTGATTTCACTCTGAGTGGTACTGCTGCAAGTAAGGCAATCAATGGGTTGAATACGGTTTCAAGTACAGTATATGATATTACTGTTGATTCATATACGGGAACAGGAACAATCAATCTGGATTTTACGGCTCATGACATTACTGATGATAATGGAAATAGCTTTGGTGGAACAATCACCGGTACAGAAGAGGAATATGAAATTGTGAATCCAGACACAGACTCAGATATTGCGGATGCTGTTGCTACAAATGAACAGACCTCTCAAATTGATTACACTTCATTCCAGGGTGCTAATGGGTCTTTGACTACATCAAACACTGTAAGAGTGTACACATTTACTGTTACAGATGCTGGTACTACGGATGCTATTTCAACAGAGTTAAGTTCACTGGCTGTAGATATTACTTCGGGGAACCAATCTGAAATAAGATCTCTGGCTATTTATGATGGATCGACTTTTATCGGCTCTACTGGATCTGTGGCCGCATCAAATAATATAAGCCTCACGTCAAATATCATAGTTACGGATGGTGGATCTGAGGATTTTGATATTTATGTTTCATTCAATACTTCTGTTACAGACAACAATCAGTTTGTCTTTTCAGTAACAGGATCTACTCCGGTTTCAGGAAAATCATCTGTGGGAACCCACAATGCTGTCAGTAGTAATGCTGGAGTGGATAATACCATTATGGTGGGGACTACTCAACTGACCATAATTTCCGAACCAACAGCGATAAACACTGCCGGTACATTTGGATTCACTGTGAATGCTGAAGATGCGAACGGAAACTTGGATTTGGACTTCTCGGAAGATGTGACTGTAGATGTTGGGACAACAAAGCCCTCAGGTGGCAATGTATCTGGTACAACCACGGTGAGTCCGGTTTCCGGAGTTTATACCTGGTCTGGACTGTCTGTCAATAAGGGAGGCGACTATGATTTTGATTTTATTTCTGACGAGACGCTGGATGGTTTAACAACGGCTGGTTATACCTATAGTACTGCTGGAGGATTATCTGTCACATCCTCGGTTATTTCAGGATCAGATGCCAGCTCGGATATTATTGAAAACGCTACTTTTACCTACAACCAGTATTTGAACTACATTCAATATAATGCTACAAATATTGATGGGTCTGGAACTGACGAGGTGATTATTGCCAAGTTTGATGTAAGAGATGGAGGTGGCTTAGGTGATACTGATAAAAACAGTACTGAAATTACTGATATTTCATTTGATATCACTTCTGGAGCAGACAATCTTTCACGTATAGCTTTATATGATGATGATAATGCGATCGAAGTTGCTGAGCAAGCTGTGAATGTTACTTCAGATAATACGACAATCACTTTTTCAGGCATTAGTATTATTGTCACTGATTTGGATGCTACGCCTACAGCTGGAGTAGGTACACTGACCATCGCGCTTAGAGCCTCTTTCAAGCAGAATACAGATGTAGATGACCAAGACGTTATCAATGTTGAGATAAGCTCTGTTACAGAAGCTACTGGCGGTAGCCGATCTCTGTTTGCATATCCTGACGGTTCTACAGATGGTATTACAGCTACTGCTACAAGTCTGGCAGCTGGTGAAAACCAGGTTGACGTAGTGGCAACAAAATTGACTTTAACCAACGATGCAGGTCTAACTGGATCATCTCCGTATGAACGGGTTTCAGGAAATATAACCCCATCAATTGAAGCTCGAGATGTCAATGGAAACCTTGATTTAGATGAGACTTCAGAAATCACTATTACTGGTCCAACGGATTTTGATGGATCTTCTACAACTTCATTTGAATTTAGCCTGGTAAATGGTTCAGCATCTCCTTCTTTTACTGTTTTCACTGAAGAAGAGGACGTGGTTTTGTCCTTTGCAGATAATGATGGTAATACCGGAAGTAGGACAGGATCAGTTTCGATTGGTACAGGCATCTCCTCAAGTGCGATAGATGTATATGATACCACAGCACCAACAATTACTTCCACATCTCCTTCAGATGATGCTTCTACTGTACTGATAAGCACATCCAAAAACATGTCAATCACTTTTAGTGAAGACGTTTCTCCGATCTCAGGTGGACAGATACAAGTTGTTAGTAATCATTTACCTCCTGATGTGTTTACACTGCGTGTTGATAATGCATCAGAAGTATCAGTATCGGGTAATTTTGTTTCATTAACACTTCCTGAATTATTAAGAGGAGGTTCAGTAGATGATGAAGTTTCTTACTATGTCTTAATTGATAATGATGCCTTTGACGACACTCCAAATAATGGTAGTACAGGTGGAAGTGAATCTATAAAATTTGGTGGAATTTCTAATTCCACCACATGGAACTTTGGCATGCAAGCAGATGGTACACCACCTGAAGTGGTCATTACTCGTAATGATGTCACTAATGGATCGTTTACTGGCACTAATGACACCTCTATATCATTTGATTTGGCTTTTAGCGAAGAAATTGACGATTCCAGTTTGGGACTTGATGATATTACAATTTCTCTATCAAACGTGTTGGTAGGAGGAAATGGTACAGGAGGTACAGCTAATACATTTGGATCTGATGCTGTATTAACCAATGATGGTGATGATCAGAATTATACGTTAACACTTAGTAACCTGACAACAACACCTTCTACAAATGGAACTCTAAACATCACGATTGGAACAGGTTACACAGACGCCAATGGCATTTCGCCAGTGGGTAGTGAAGGACCTTCTAATAGTTTTACAATTGACCAAACTGCTGCAGGTGTATCCAGTGCGTCAATTAGTTCTGATAATGCCTTTGACAATCTGGCAGATGTAGGAAATGTAGTGACCCTTACAATTGAATTCAATGAAGCTTTGTCAAGTACTCCAGTGGTTGTTTTTAAAAGTGGAGGGGATGTCGTGAATGATGACGTAACAGTTGTGAACACAAGTGGAAATATTTATGAAGCAACATATACTGTGGATGTACTGGATTCCGAGGGTAGTGTAACATTTTCTCTAAATCATACAGATGCAGCGGGGAATGATGGCGGTCCTGAGACCAACGTTACAGATGCGAGTACGGTGACCTTTGATAATTCGGCTCCAACAGTGACTATTGCGAGGGTATCAGACGAATATGAAGGAGCATCTGATTTACCAGTTGTTTTTGATATTACTTTTAATGAAGATGTCTCTAATGTCGATATCAGTGATTTTGTAATTTCTGGAACGGCCGGAGCTACTGTAGATGGAGCTTTGGTAACTACTACCGCAAATCGAGTATTTCAGGTTTCAGCTTCATCACCAACGGGCGATGGTGTTGTGAATTTAGATTTTGTCGGAGGTCAGAACATTACTGATCATGTGGGAAATGCTTTTGTTCCAGCTTCAGGCATTACTTCTGAAGAGTCTTATGTTTATGATGCCACTGTACCAACTGTCGTAATCAATGATGATCACGCAGATGCAATAGTGAAAGATAGCGATGAAGTGGTGATTACTGCCAAAGTATCAGATACAAATGGTTTATCAGCTACACCAACGATTTCTATCGGGACATTAGTAACCAACGCTGCAATGACATCAGTAGGCAATGGCACAGATTTTACCTATACCTGGAATGTCCCTGCTGGAGATTTTGCTAATCAATCTATTAGTATATCTGGTACTGATCCGGCTGGAAATAGTATTGCCGCCCCTACGGCGGGTACGGGACCAACGGCATACACAGTAGATAATACAGCACCTTCGATCGCAGGTTCTGGATTGATAACAATAGGTACATCCAATCCAACTCCTTATACTGGAACAAGTGGTTTAGTTGGTGATGATGTGCAAATTGCATTTACAGTTTCGGAAGACCTGTCGACAAACCCGTCAGTTCAATTTTATAGTGGTAATGTTTCAAATCCTGGAATAGCGAATGGTGATGCTACAATTGGTGGTACAGCACCAAATTATACTGCTACTTACACAATCAATGATTTAGATAATTCTGGAGATGTTCATTTCAAAATTTTACTAACTGACATAGCAGGTAACCAAACCAGTCTTACAACTTTTCCAACATCAAATGTATCATTGAGTGGTTCTGCAAAGGTAGATGCTGATGCACCTGAGTTGGAAGATATCAATTTAGATGATATTGACCCAACCAGAGGAACAGCATCCGCTACTAATGAAACAGCTATTAGCTATACAATTGATTTTAGTGAGGCTGTCAACGATTTTTCCTATCCGGATGACATAAATCTGAATAGCTCTGGAGTAACGATTACTACTGTCAATCTTAATCCTCTTAATGCCGCAGATACCACCTGGGTTTTATCTCTAAGCGGAATTTCAGGAAATGGAACAATCTCGTTCAATCTAATTAACAATGGAGGCACGCCTATCACAGATGGAGTAGGTAACAAGCTTTCAAACTTTGGGTCTTTGAGTGTGGAAGGCACAGGTGAGACGGTCACATTTGATCAATCAGCTCCGGGAGTGAGCTTTACTAAAAACACCCCTACTTCGGGATCAACTACAACAACCAATGCCGATGAGGTTAGCTTCGCAGTGAGGTTCAATCAAAGTATTGATGAAACAACCTTTACTTTGGATGATGTTCGTATTGATGTCTCTGGAACAGATGTGGCAGTAGGCGGCTTTGCTGCCAGCACTATCGCATCCACAATTAATCTAACAACTGCCTCAACAGTCACTTTAGAAAGTAACGGAGATAATAAAAACTATACCGTAACTGTTGCCAATATTACTGGAAATGGCAGTTTAGGTATTTCTTTAGTTGGATCAGGAATTCAGGATTTGGCTGATAATTATTTAGGAGGAGGTACGGGTACAACAGAATCCTCTGCCACGTTCGCTGTAGATAATACACAGCCTGTGATTGATGCTTTAACACTAGAAGCTCCTGCAGAAGGAAGTACAGCCGCTACTACGTCTACCTCTGTGCAGTTCAACATAGATTTTTCATCTGATCTTGATGCTTCTACACTTGACCTTTCTGATTTCACCGTTTTGACAACCGGAACTGTGGGTTATTCAGGAACCTTGCTTGGCGGCACAGCACCTGATGCGGTTACCTACACTGTAAATGGATTGACAGGAAATGGCCAGCTAGGGTTGCAGATTGCTGGATCGGGCGTTTTTGATCTTTCGGATAATACTTTGGATGTAACCAATCCAATCGTGGCAACTGCCGACGGTTTTGGAATCGATAATGCTAATCCTAGTATTGTTATTACCCGTGATAATCCCGCAGATGGTACACCTGATCACACCAAGAGTTCAACAATAGTTTTTGATCTCGCATTTAGTGAAGTCATTGACAATGCCACATTTGATTTAAGTGATGTTATGGTCAATCTTTCAGGAGTGACTGTAGGTGGGGCAGGTTCTGGTTTAGGGACTAGTTTCGGAGTAGATGCTAGTCTTACAACATCTGATAATCAAAACTATAAATTAACCTTCACCAATGTTGCCGGTAATGGAACGCTAGGGGTAGTGATATCAGGTTCAGGAATCCTGGATCCAGCGGAGAATCAGCTTGCTGGCGGGGTAGATCAAACTTCCTCTAATTTTACGATTGATCAAACAAATCCGACCGTGGTATCATTTACCAGAAATTTAACAACTAAAGGTACAGTAGACAATACAAACGATGATCAGGTAGTATTTTCATTGGAATTGTCTGAGGCAATTGATCCTACCACTTTTGATTTGACAGATGTACAAGTAAATATTCCAAACGGTGTTTATATTGGATCGACCAATACGAATGGACTTACTGCAGATAATTTTGGAGCGGATATTACTTACAATACATCAGATAACACGAATTTCACTTTTACAATAAACAATGTTTCTGGTGATGGTAGTCTAGGCCTGACACTTATAAATAGCGGTATACAAGACTTGTCAGATAATTTCTTGGAAAATGGCGTTGATGAGGTTTCTCCTGACTTTTTGATCGACAATACAGCACCAGTTATTAGCAATGTGAGTATTTCCTCGAATAATCCTAACAGCTCTTCATTGGCCACCTCTACTTCAAATGATATTGTTACATTGAGCTTTCAGGTTAATGATCAATTGAATGCCGCAGCTGATACGGTTATTAATATTAGTAGTGGAGGCAGAAGAGTATTCGATGATATAGAAATAGCATATAATGCAGGAACTAGTACTTACACTGGTTCATATGCTGTCAATGAAATAGATAGAAATGGTACTGTAACCTTCAGTATTTCTGTGACTGATGATGCTGGAAACGTGGTTAGTACTGCCAAAACTGCAGTCGATGATGCTAGTAGTGTTTCAATAGATCAAACACCACCATCAATAAGCTCTGTTACCAGAAATGCACTACCTGCGAACACAGGTAGTTTTACGGCTACTAATTCAGATGCAGTATCATATAGCATAGTATTCTCAGAAAAAGTTTATGCGTCGAGTTTTGAATTGGATGACATAGATATAACCAACACGGCATCTACCGGAACACCAAGTTTAACTTCCTCAGATGATAAGAACTATACTCTTGAAATTACAGGAATTACTGGAGATGGATATATTGAAATCCATTTGTTGAGTGATGATCTGGTGAATCCAGGTGACTCAATAAGTGATTTGGCTGGGAATGCCATGCTGGAAAATTCCTCAGTCAGTGCGAGGTTTACAATAGTTAATACTTTTCCAACTGTGACTATTGATCCCGTAGCACCTAACACAGGATCTGTAGCAAATACAAATAGTGATGAGATTTCTTTTGACATAGCATTTAGCAAAGCGATTGATAATGCGACAATAGATGAATCAGATTTTGTAATCAGAATCCCAGACGGTGTATTGATCGATGGTAATAGTACCACAGGACTCACTGGTGATAACTTTGGAGCTTCCGTAGCATTGTCCAATGATGGAGATAATACAAATTACACATTGACCATTTCTAATATTACCGGAGATGGAAGTATTGGTATCACTCTGGTTGGAGCAGGTGTGCAGGATGTAGCTGATAATTATGTAGGTGGAGGCGTAGGAGTAGATGAGGCTTCTAGTGACGATTTCATAATTGATAATATTGCACCAGAACTGACGATATCCCTATATTCAAATAATGACTATGACCAGCACGCGACTGATGCAGATACGGTTTTTATGTCTATTCAATCTACCGATAAGCTCACGGAAATACCTGGTGTGGACTTTTATAGTGGCAATCGACTAGTCCTCAATACGGTTACCGTGGAAGATGATGCCCCAAATGCATTAACCAACTTTACCGCTTATTATAAGGTAGATGGTGCTGGAGTAACTCCAGGATTAGACAAAGATCAGAATGGCCAAGTCACTTACAATATTTCCTTTACGGATGATGCAGGTAATGTTGGCTCTGTGATTAATCATAATGATGGAAGTAATATTGAAATAGATCATATTGTTCCTTCACTGACTTATGTTTCTATATATTCAGATAATGGTAGTTTGGATGATCATGCTATAGAGGGTACAAACGTATATCTGGAATTTGAGGCTGACGATGACTTAAGACCTGATTCAGTTGAAGTTACGTTTCATGTTGGAGGAGTGTCTGTGCGAAATACGGTGAGTGTCATTCAAGACGGTGATGATTCGACTTATTATGCTGCTTACCTTGTAGATGTCCTCGATACAGATACCGATGCTATAGAATTTACCATTGATTTCTATGACGATGCAGGGAATCAAGGTCAGCAAGTAACCACCACTACTGACGATACTTTTGTGGAGATTGATAAAACGGCACCTACACTGAATTACGTAGCTATGAGGTCTGATAATGCAACGGATAGCCTGCATGCGAGGTTGGGAGATGATGATTTTGTAGCCGTTTATTTTGGCGTAGATGATGATTTAGAATTCAATACTTTGCCCGATGTGAAGTTTTGGAGTGGAGGAGAACCTATAGATAACTCACGTATCGATGTGGTGGATGATGGTGATGGTGATTATTATGCTGAGTATGGGGTAGCCAGTGGTGACGGTACAGGTTTGATTACATTTTCTATTGACCTGAATGATGATGCTGGCAATTCATTGACTACTGTAGATACCCCTACAAATGGTTTTATTGAGTTTGATACACTGAAACCTATTCTAACCCTTGTAAACCTTTATACTGACAATACCACGGATAGCCAACATGCTAAGGGTGGAGATATTGTCTTCCTGGAATTCACATCCAATGACACATTAAGCTTTGTAGGTGCTTCGATGACAAGTGGAGTAAACCAGATTTTCCCACAAGATACCGATGAGGGAGCAGTTGAAATCTTTTATGTAGATGAATCAACAAGTATCACGAATTTCATCACCTACTATACTGTAGATGGTGATGGTAACATCGTAGGTACAGATAGAGATCAGGATGGTCCTGTAAATTTTGCGATTTCATATACAGATGATGCAGGAAATGAAGGAGAATTAATCTTGAATACCACTACAGGAGCAGAAGTAGAGATTGATAATGAAAAACCGTCATTGTCATCGGTTTCCTTGTCAACTAATAATGGCACACTGACTGATCATGCTCAAAATGGTTCGGAAGTTTATTTAGATTTTTCAGCAACTGATGTGTTGTCGGTAGATCCTGATGTGGTTTTTATTAGTGGTGGTGATACCATCACCGTACCTATCTCTATCGTGAATACAGGTGGAAATGACTATCGTGCATCATTTACTGTTGATGCATCAATCACTGACAGTCCGGATTTGAAATTCTATATAGCATATGTAGATGATGTGGGATTAAGAGGAGACACGGTACGATCCACTACCGATGACAGTTTTGTGGAAATTGATAAAATCGCTCCGACACTTTCAAATATTGGTTTGAGCAGTAACAATACTACTGATAATCAGCATGGCGTAGCAGGTAACACGGTTACACTTCGATTTGAAGCGAGTGATGATCTTAGTGATACTCCAGTAGTAACCTTTACCAGCGGGGGAGATCCTGTTGGCAGTGGTGTGAATGTTAATGTAAACAATGCTCCAATTTATACGGCCACTTATACAGTACAATCCGGTGATACGGAAGGTTTGGTTGGTTTTACAATCAACTATGTGGATGATGCAGGAAATAATGGGGTAGAAGAAACTGCTGTTGATAATAGTAGTGAAATTGAGATTGACCACTCTGATCCGACGGTAACTGCTTTAACAATTAGTTCAGGAACGGCACCATTTGATCATGCACAGGATGGTGAGGAGGTTACCATTTATATGACTTTCGATGATGATCTGGCTGGTGAACCGAATGTAGTAAACCTGCGAAGTGGTAGTGCTGCCATTAATGGATCAATCACGTATACAGAGACTTCTGATTTTAATACTGATGGAGTAGAGCAATGGACAGCAGCTTATACAGTAGATCCAAATGATGGTCAAGGAGATATCACATTTTCTGTAAACTATACGGATGACGCTGGGAATGATGGAACGGCTCAATCTCAGGCAGACCTCACAAGCGGTACTACTGTAGAAGTGGACTATACTGAACCTGAACTCCAAAATTGGAGAGACACATTGCGAGTACCATCTAATACAGATCCAATTACTGTTTTTGCTCGCTTTGATGAGGCAGTCACGAGAGATGATGGTAATCCACTTGATGGCTCAGAGTTTACCATTACTAATGGTACACTTCAGTCAATACAGCTTGTGCCAGGTTCAGATATTGAATACGGTATTACCATAGTTCCAGATGCTGGATTAGATCATAATGATCCTTCGAGTTCAGAAGATGTACTGATTGTTTTGAATGATGGTAGTCTGGTGGATGATGCGTACAATTATAACAGTGGCCAATCTGGTGTTTATACAGTTCAATATGATAACGTGCCTCCAATAATTACATTGGATACAGCCGTAAACGGAAGAATTCTTACAGTTACAGTAGAATTGGATGAGCCGGGAACGGTTTATATTGGCATTATCTCTGCCGGGCTGGGAGATTTGAGCAGTGACGATCTTAAATATGAAACGGGGTTATTAGCGACACCAGCGAATGTACAGGATTATGAAGAAGTAGATATTCGAAATGCTGGAGTACCAACTACACGTACATATGATCTGGACGAATATCAGCAGGATTATGTGTTGTTTGTTGCTGCCAGGGATAAAATTAACACTACCAATCTTGTGTCTAATCCAGAAAAGATGAACATCAAAACTGGAGGAGTGACACTGCAAGCTCCATCACTCACGGATATTTGCATCAATGGTGATTATTACCAGATTCCTGAAATCAAGATAGAAGAGACATTGTTTACAGACTTCCGTGAAGGATCTGAGCTGACTATTTCAGTTAGTTTGCCAGCCAATTTTGTCTTTGACCCTTCAAAAGGAAATGTGATTTCGAATCAAAATGAAATAACTATTACTTCTGCAAGTCCTGTTTA
This sequence comes from Bacteroidia bacterium, assembly GCA_030425425.1. Lineage (GTDB taxonomy): Bacteria > Bacteroidota > Bacteroidia > Cytophagales > Cyclobacteriaceae > Marinoscillum. The sequence continues at coordinate 38,284 of JAUIAO010000030.1, forward strand.
CAATACCCAGAACAATGGTTTTACAATCTCCTATGATGTAACCGGGACAACACAAAAGGATACCATTACTATCTCTGATTTATGGGTTCGTGCTTCTGATAATGGAGATTTGCAGAATGATGGAGTTTCTAATGTTATTGTTGATGTAATTGGAGCATCTGTGCATTTGTTGGAAAATGACAAAAACAGAGAGCTAGCTTATCTATCTACGGTACCGCCATTCAATGCAGCAGTCATCATCAATGATGTAGCGAATGCACCAACTGACGTATCAGCTCAGCCTTACATTCTAGATAATACAAGTGTGGTGCTAGGTGATCCTGATGGTGATGGTATTGCCGTTTATGATTACTATGAAGTGGATGTGAATGCTGACATTCCTTTTAGTATCATTACTAGTGATGTACAAGATGTTGTGAATGTTTATAGTGACCAGAGTTTGACTAATCTGGTATACACAGAAACTACGAATAGTTCCTCACCAACTATAGCTGAATATGGATTGACACAAGCTAGCGTAGGAATCAATACTTTCTGGGTTACTACACAGAGAGGGAGCACAGTCAATAGTTGTGAAAGTGCGCCAACTAAAGTATCTATTGCCATTATCCGAGTCGATAATGATCCGGATGTTACGTCTTATTTCAAGGGCGGAGAAGGGTCAACCCTGAAACTGACCTATCCATCAACTGGTTATACGGAAGATTTGGTAGAATTTACGGGTGTATTAGTGGAGACAGAGCGAACGGAAGGAGACAACTTCGGAGATGGGCAAGCAGCGGTTTCTTATTCCTTCCAACCAGAAGCAAACTTCAATGATACCAGAAAAGCTACTTATCGATATACTCTGACAAATACCGAAAATAGTGTCAGTGCTAATTTTTGGCTTAGAAACTGGGTTTTTGATGCTGATGAAATTGTTATTAACGACTCAATCAATATTGAACAAAATGGAGTATGTATGGAGGATGGAATCATTCCATTCGAAATATTCCTGACTGATTCTATTGATTATGATGGTAAGGCGGACGATGAAGATCCAGACTTTTATACCATTCATATATATGATTATCAGTCAGGCGCGAGAGGTGTAAATCTTGATGATGAAATAGGACTATCAACTCCAGCAACTATTGTTTCTAATATCCCAAGTTCTACCGAGGGATGGAGTTTTGACCCTTATTTGGCAAAACCTCTAATGGAAGCCATCGATTCTTTGCAGTTCACTTATCGCTTTGAGGTTGTTTTATATGTAGCTGATGAGATCACGGGTGATACTACGGAAATCATTTCAGAGTTCTTCACCATTTACAAGAATCCAGAAGTGACCATCACCAATGTGAATGATTACTACTGCGAGGATGATGGTGATTTCAATATTACTTACAGAGTTGTCTCAAATGTAGGTACAGAAAATGCACAAGTCGAATCCTATGAATTACGTAAATACGCGGATAATTCTTACGGGTCTATTGTAGAGACTTATACATTCAATGATGCCTTATTGAATCCAGCAGATCCGAACAGAGATGGAAATGATTATCTGACAGAAGACGAGACTGGATTCTATGAAATCTATTTTGTAACACCTGTCAAAGGTTCTGCACAGTGTCTTTCTGATACGACATTTAGATTTGAGATTCTTTCTAAACCAAACCAGCCAGAGTTATCCAATGACTTTACCGAAATTGGTGGATTTGATTTGGATAATCCAGAGGAGTATCTTCTTGAGTATTGTGAAGGTTCAACCATTGAAGATTTAGTGGCTACTATTTCTCCAGAAAATCAGGATGTAATTATTACCTGGTACAATGATGGGGCTGGTACAAGTGTTATTACTCAAACTGCCAATGGCGGCTCAGACCAACAATTGAATGAGGTTCTCAAAACAGCAAATGCATTTTTCAATGGTAAAGTGGATCCTATTGGGCGTCAAACGAAAGAGTTTTATTTTACAATTACGGATCACAGAGATTTGATGACTGGCGATATCAATAATCAGGAAGTCGGGTGTGAGTCTGAAGTTAGAAAAGTGACTATTGAGATCTATCCTGAGCCTGCAGTTCCAACTGTAACATTTACAGATGATGATATTGCGGATACCACATTAGTTGTGAATAAGGCACCTGTGAGTGGAGTGTACACTTATGAGTATTGTGCAGCAGAGAGTGAAGTGATCTCTATTGAAGATATCATTCTGGACAACACATTAGATACTGAGACTGGCTATACCACAGAGACGTATTTCAGATTGTTTGATAAGGATGGTGAGGTAATTGATACTTTGGGTACTCAACTGACTATGAGTGATGATTACTTAGGTGAGCAATTAAGTTTTGAAGGATTGGCGGGAAATACACTGAGCTTCTTTGTGTCACAAACCAATTACAATAACAATTACCCTAATGATCGCAGTGCGGAGTTTGTGGGTTGTGAGAGTGGTCAAAGAGAGTTTTTCATTGATATTAATGTGATCCCCGATGCCCCAGATACGACTCAATTTGACGGTGGAAGAACGGATTATTACATGTGCTCTGGGGAAACAATGCCAGATATTACTCCGCCAACTACCAATGACCTTTATAAATATTATTCGGACGTTGGTGGTGCTCCAGGAGAGCTAATTCCTGTTGCTGCATTCAATGGTGCCAGAGCAAGACAATCTGATTTGGATTCAGCTGGAGTATTCAATAATGTTTCTTATGATACCGCGACTACTTACACTTATTGGATTACTCAGGTAACAGATATCAATGAAGCTTCAGATTTCAAAGGTTGTGAAAGTGCTGCCAGCAAAATCACCGTAACTGTTTATCCAGATTCACCGCCATTGACATTCGATAAAACCTATGATAAAGGTTATACTGTAAACGGTAGAAGAGATTTGGTAGTCACTTTCCGAGAGGATTCTATTGGATCACAGACATTCCCGCTTAATGGAATAACAGGGGCCGAGCTGGCTTATTATGCTACTCTTACAGACGCAGAAAATATATTTATTGATCCAGATGGGCAGCAATTACCACTGGATAGTGGGGTTGTTGGCAACCGTATTGCAATCAAAGATTTTGATGATAATGGTAATGCGATTGTAACAGCTCAGGAATTATTGATTTCAAGTGCGACTCAATCTCAAGGTCAAGACGAAAAAGGAGCTTATTACTTCAGATTTTCTCAGAGCGATCATCGCTCTGAGGAGTTTGACTTTGCAGATGGCTGTGAATCGGAGTTAGATTCAATGGCATGGATGACTGTTTACATTCGTGATATTCCAGTAGAACCGAGAGTGGTTAGTAATGGAAATCCAATTTTAAGCACGAATGTTTACCTTAATGAAGATTCTGTAGCAAAAAATGGAATTCAGATACTATCAGAAAGTGATTTAGATGCTTCAAAACATGTAGATGAAGAAGTCAGATGGTATGTGGATGTGGATAACAACAATGTCTGGGATTTTGGTGTAACAGACACGCTAATATTTACTGGTAAAAACCCTACGGCAAATGATTTAGGATTAACAGGTGAACTAGGTAATAGTTTTTATCGATTCTTTGTTACTCAGACACAGGACATCAATTTTGAGAATACGGGATTTTTAGGCTCTGAAAGCGAACCCCTGACTGTTACTGTACTACAAATTCCTGAAGGACCCTCCGCTACTCCACCGGGATCAAAATGTCAGGATGATGTGACTGCTACCAATGTACAGATTACATATTCAGGTATGGACTTTGTCAACAATGAAGGAGTCGAGTTATCAGGCACTCAAAGTCAGTTCAAATGGTATGAGTCCGAATCTGATTCAGATCCAATCGCTGGTCTGGAGGGAACTACTTCCCCAGCTGACCCAACAGCACCTCCTGTTTACATTCGTAATTGGCAAGCATATCTGGAAAGTAAGTTAGGACAAAAACTGGCTGGCGAGTATTTTGATTACTATACTTTGGATGATTCTTTGCTTTACGATACCATTTATGTTAGTCAGGAATTCTCAGTCGGGTTAGGGAATGCTCGGGCTACCGTAGAAAGCCCAAGAACTGCGATTCCGGTTTATTTCCACCCTCGCCCAATTACTGGTGAATTTGACAATGGAGAATACATCAATATGGTTAAAGGTTGTGATGAACAGGAGATCATCATACAAGTGAAACTGGCTAATATGTCTGCAACAGATGCTGAATTCTTCTGGTTTGCTCGAGGAGTAGAGTTGAAAACAGGATCGGAAGAATTAATTGATGATTCAATTGCTCAATACATTTTCAAACCATCTGAAGAAAATGCTGACCGTGAAAACAGATTCGGATCAACACAGTTCAACTTAGGTGCCGGTGATGTCACATTTGATGTGAGTATTTGGGACAAAAGACAGTTAGATGATTTAGATGGCAGTCCAGATAATATTGATACTGATGGAGGTGATTATCTGTGTAATGGATCTGCAAGTGCTACGTTTGAAATAGGGACTACACCTCAGCCAAGATTCAGATGGGAGAAAATCACGGCTGGAAATTCGACTGATTTTTATGTTGGAGATTTGAACCCAACTACCAGTGATGGATATGCAATCAATGATGTAACAATAGCTATTCCGTCGTTGGATTATTCTGAAATGATCACACCAGATCAAACCAGACCAAGTCAGGGAATAGAACGAATACTTGATACATTGTCATATGCTTTCCAAACTTCTGGAGAATACGAGGTTTGGATGACTCTCAATTCAAATACCAATTGTATTGATTCTATTTCAAGGACGATTACCATTTTAGAATTATTAGATATTTCAAATGAAGGTTTGTCTTTTGATTATGAAAATGGAGATCAAGGCTGGTTAGGAGAATATCTTGATGTAGGAGCTGAATATGATAGCTCATCAACAGCCTGGGAAGTAGGAAAGGAAGCAAATCCAGTTGATAATGTAAACGAGTCAAGTTATTGGATTACTACTTTAGGTGGCAGTTATCCTAGCAACAAGGAAAGTGCTTTGTATTCTCCTGCATTTGATATTAGCAGTATTGAATCACCGACTGTATCATTTGATCATTTCCGAGATTTGGACAATGTGGATGGTGTGGTTTTGGAGTTTTCATATGATGATGGATTGAGTTGGAATGTTTTGGGTGACTGGGACAATCAGACAGGTACAAAAACAGGATATGAATGGTACAATACTCAGCAGATTACCATTTTACCACAAGAAGGAAATGTTGACCGAGATGGTTGGAATGGGTCTAGTGGCAATTGGGTATTCACTGCCAATAAAATTCCGGATTCATTGAAGCAGAAGGATGCTGTTAGATTCAGGTTCCTTTTCGCAAGTGATCCTGGAACAAAAACTAAAGCAGGTTTTGCATTTGACAATTTCAGAATCTACAATAAGCAAAAAAATGTGTTGATCGAGCAGTTTTCAAGTCTGGATCAATCCGAATCTGAAAGTGCTAATGCGAGTATCCAGCAACTCGTGGTAGGAGAGGCATCTTCAGATGCTATTTGGGTAAACTACTATTCTGATCAGATCACCAAAGGAGATGCTCTAAGCGAAAGAAACCGTACGGCACCAGGTGCCCGAATGAGTTACTATGGCATATCCAGGTTACCAAATTCTGCTCTCAATGGAATTGCTGTTGGTGATCCTGGGTTGGAAGTCATTGATAGCGAAGATCAGAAATGGCATATCAACCAGTACAATGGAATAAGTCTCGAAGATCCGGATTTTGAAATAATGGATCCTGTTTTCTCAGGTGATGAAAATGAAATTAATGCTGTTGTGAGTTTTGAAGCTTTAGACTCAATAACTAATGATCGTGAGATTTCTTTCAGGTTCGTGATTATTGAGAAGGAGGTGACAGTAGATGGTAAGATTTACCAAAATGTAGTGAGAAAGATGCTGCCATCAGCTTCCGGGTTCACAGCACTTGGTCCTATTGATAAAGGCGACGCAGACTTCAGTGTCATCTCTGGAAGTGGTACGGAGCTTATGTCTGATTTTGAAATAAGTTGGGATATACCAAGGTATGTCACTGCCGAGAACGGTAATTTGGCACTAGTTGTTTTTGTGCAGCAGGACTTGGAAGGAGAGACAAAAGTTCTTCAGGCTAAAGAATTCCAGATCAATGGTAAAAGCACGCCTGAACCTGATGCGATACTTTCTAATAGATTGAGTGATATTGATCAATTTACAGTTTATCCAAACCCAGCTGATAAATCATTCTTTATACAGTTTGAAAATCCTGTTTCTGAAACCATGGGGTGGAAGTTATTTGACCAAACCGGGAGAGAAGCAATGATCGGAACCGTTCGAGAAGGAGAGCTGGAACTTGAAATACTCTCGAATGAGTTACCGAGTGGAATTTATGTTATCCAATTCTACAATAACAATGAAAACTGGATGCCACAACGAGTTATGATTAAAAGGTAATTAATCGCTTTAGGCTAAATAAAAAATGCCCGATTCAGACGAATCGGGCATTTTTTGTATGTGATTATTGATGTATTTATTTGATATGCAAATGATCAACATGATCTCGAATATTATCCATTCGCTTGGTAATATGTTTGATGTATTTATTCAATTCTGTCTCAATTATATAGATCTGGCCATCATAAGAGTTCATCCCAATATCATTTTTCAATTCTTCGGCATGTTTTTCAATATCCTTTTCATCGTGACACTCTTCACTTAGAAAATGAAGGAATTTTTTCATGCTATATTCTTTTTCAAAGGACTTAATTTCTTCCAATGTCTTTTCGATCTCCTTGTCATGACTATAATGAGAGGCTTTAACCAATCTTTGGTATAATACGGAATCGTAGTGGTGTATATCATTTAATAGTTTGATGATATCATTTCGATACTCAACATCATTACAAAATTTCATTAAGCCTTCATAACTATTAAGGGGAATAGACTCATTGTCCCACCTGAAGGTAAGGTCGTCGATTGCCTTCCCAACAGATTGTTCGTCTTGTGCAATAGCCGGCACTGTAGATAGAACTAAGAAAATTATTGCCAAAAATTTATTCATCATTCTTTTTAATTTTGTTATACAAATGTCAAGCCATTTTCTGATAAAACGTAATTCGTATAATTATATTAGAGTCAGTATGGTTGAATTTTGTTAATCAAGCTTTTTCAATAAGTAATCAAGCCCGTTCAATTTAATAACATACATAGTATTCAAAAGCATTCCGAGTCTTCCGTCGGGAAACCCCTTTCGCTGAAACCACACCAGATAAGCTTCTGGTAATCGAGATATTGAAGTTCCTTTATATTTACCAAATGGCATTTTTGTGGTGCTTAGTTGTTTCAATATCTGTGGATCTAATCCATTTTCCATAGCCTGAGAATTAATTCCGGTTAATTTAGGCTTGATTATTGGTAATCCCTCCAAAAATATTTTGACTAATGAGAAATTTGTTTTCAATTTTCATGCTATTTGTATGTGGGTCATTGATTGCTCAGAATAAAAGTGAATTAGATTTTCAACTTGGTGAAAAAATCACTTTTAAGGTAAACTATGGATGGTTTACATTAGGAGAGGCTTCTATGTCTTTGGGTGATTCCCTACATACGAAAAATGGTAATTCATATTACGAAAGTTATATCGAGGCTAAGACCGTAGGTCCGATTAGTTGGATAGCGGGAATCGAAAATTCTTATTGGGGATATGTAAATACTGAAAATTTCCAGACCTTAATATCCGAAAAACACCTGGACGAGCGCGATGGTAAAATAGATCAATGGAATTCGTTTGATTTTGAAAACCTAATTACCAACGTAAAAATTGTGGATCATCAAAAGGGAGGTAAAATGAAAGTCGATACTGTAAAACTCCAGAAGAATACTTATGATTTGCATGGCACTTACATGTACTTAAGGAAAAACCTATGGTCAGACTATGATGTTGGTGACTCATTATTATTGAATGCATATTGGGGTACCAAATTATATGACTTTGGAATGGAATACGGAGGAACAGCCAAAGTCAAATATGATGGTAAGAAGTATCTGACTCATAAGTTTTATGGTTTATTTCCGATATCAACCACATTTCCGAAGGAAAAAGCTGTATCAGTCTATGTTTTAGAAAAGGATGGGGTAGGGATACCATTGCTCATAGAAGCAGATATGCGAATCGGAAAAGTGAAATGTGAATTAAAATCATACACAATCAATGGTCGGGATGCATTGTGATAGACAGGTAAATGCCGAATGGATTTATCAAATCAAGTATTGAGCAAAATACCAAAAGTTAAGTTTTACAAATTAGTTAGTTTCACAGTTTAAAGGATTTGTAAAATAGTATGAGTCAGACAAATGAAGAGTTTAATGATCGATGGGGAATAATCCTGGCTTCTCTTGGAATGGCCATTGGCGCAGGAAACCTCTGGCGTTTTCCCAGATTAGCTGGTCAGTATGGCGGTAGTTTTATTCTACTATGGATTGTCTTTCTCGTTATATGGTCAATTCCTTTGCTCTTAGCTGAGTTTTCAATTGGTAAAAAATTTAAGAAAGGTGTCATTGGTTCATTTGGGTCCATTACAGGAAAGAAGTTTGCCTGGATGGGATTTTTTATAACTATCTGTACGCTCGGTATAGCATTTTATTACTCTGTGGTTACGGCTTGGTCAATAGAGTATTTGTTCATTTCTTTTTCAAATCTAATCGATGGGCTTTCGGGAAATCACCTAGGTGATAAATTATCCTCAAATCCCCAATTTTTAATTGAACAATGGGACAGACTTTCGAACGAGAACTTATATACTGTTATCATTTATATTATTGTTATACTCATAGGTGTCTTTGTTATTAGTAGAGGAGTAAACAAGGGATTAGAAAAAGCTAATAAAATCTTAATTCCGACTCTTTTTGTCTTGTTAGTCATCGTGGCAATAGCGGCCTTATCTATGGAGGGAGGAATAAGGGGCTTAGATTATATGTTCAGTGTAAGGTGGGAAAATTTCCAAAAACCGATCATTTGGATAGAAGCACTCTCACAATCCGCATGGTCTACAGGTGCGGGTTGGGGGCTGATGATCACCATTTCCTCTTACACCAGAAAAAATGAAGATGTTACTTTAAATACGTTTGTCGGAGCTTTTGGAAATAATACGGCAAGTATTCTTGCAGGCATGGCCATTCTGCCGGCAGTTTTCGCAATGTCAGCTACTGACGGTGAAGCTATTTCATTTCTTCAATCTGGCAGTCAATCATTGACTTTTATAATAGTCCCTGAACTTTTTAGTACGGTTCCCGGAGGACAGGTAATGACTGTTGTTTTCTTTCTTGCATTAACGCTAGCAGCTTTTAGTTCATTTTTACCCATGTTAGAACTGCTAAAAACCAATTTACTTGCATTTAATCTCCGGCACAAAACGATGGTTATTATTTTGATGTTTGTATTTATCATTTTTGGATTTCCCTCGGCTTACTCGTTAGATTATTTTTCTAACCAAGATTGGGTCTGGGGTCTGGGATTGATAGTTAGTGGGATATTCATTGCATTTGCAACAGCCTATTATGGCGTTGATAAATTCAAAAGAGAATTGATAGATAATGATTCCGATTTGGTCGTTTCATCGGCATTGTTTAAAATCTTCATATACATCAATATAGCATTAGGACTAGTTTTAATTTATTGGTGGATGTCACAAGGTTATAGTGAGTACCCGTGGTTGGATGCATCCAATAGGTGGAATTGGTACGATGTATATAGTAATGCCAGCATCACTACTCAGTGGGGACTGGTGATAATTATAGGGATATTTGTAAATAATTATTTGTATAAAAAATACTGCAAAACGAAATGACTACAGGATCGATTATTAGTATGATTTTGATTGTGGGTATTGTATTAGGAGGGTTCCTGTATTTTCTCACTTTGGCAATAAAAAATGAAAATAAACATAACAATGGATAAAATTAATTCACTGAATCAAGTTGCAGAATTTCATAAAACATTCAAACACCCCGTACTAGCAGATCCACAAATACCAGCTAGTGAGCGATGCGAATTAAGGGTGTCACTGATCAGTGAGGAACTGAAAGAACTTGAGCAAGCTATTAAAGATCATGATCTGATTGAAATTGCTGATGCCTTATGTGATATTCAATATGTGCTGTCGGGTGCTGTACTTGAGTTTGGTCTCGGAGAGAAGTTTGTGGAATTGTTCAATGAAGTCCAGCGATCCAATATGAGTAAAGCATGTTCTTCAGAGCAGGAGGCTATCGATACGGTAGAATATTACAAAAAGGAGAGAGACACTGATGCTTATTATGTGCAGGAAGATGGTAAATTTCTGGTGTATCGAAAAGGTGATAATAAAACCTTGAAATCAATTAATTATTCTCCGGCTGATTTGAAAGGGATTTTGGATAAATGAAATATTGTTCATCATGTGGTAAAGAGCCACATGATGAACTTAAAGATTTATTTAGTCGATTTTGACCATATATACATTGTCACTGACCTCACCGTCATCATCTTCGTCAAAAAGAATAAGTATACCATCTTCCATTAGCCAATAGTCATCATCATCTGAGTCGAAGTGCTCATTATCACTTATGTATAACCTTCCTTTAGAGTCTATTTCCCAGTCTGAGTATTCTGTTTCTTTTTCATCAAAAGCATTAACAGTAATTTTCACAGAACCATTTTCTCTGAAAGTCATATAGATATCCAACCTTTTCAATACGCCTTCCACCACACCACTTACTGCATCAAAGACAATTTCTCCTAAGAATGATTCTTCTTCCTCTATTTCTCTTTCTGCCTCTTCCATTTCTTCTTCAATGTCGATCACCATTTTCCAGGTGCCCAGCAGTTCTTTTTCTTTCACGCGCTCCTGTGCAAATAAATTGCTATTCATCACTAAGAAGGCTGTTAGGAAAGTAGTTACAATTAATTTTTTCATAGTATTATGTATTACATGGTACATTCTAATGTATAATACTGAAATCTTGAATATTTGGTTACCAAAATGGGATGATTAATTAGTTTTGCCTTGATAAAAAGATAAATGGATGTTTGATAACTTAAGTGTAAAGTTAGATAGGGCTTTTAAAACACTCAAAGGCCAGGGTAGTATCACAGAGATCAACGTAGCATCTACTGTTAAAGAAATAAGACGGGCTTTAATAGATGCTGATGTTAACTATAAAGTGGCTAAAGAGGTAACTGACTCAATCAAAGAGAAAGCATTGGGTCGTGATGTATTGATAGCAGTTTCTCCAGGTCAATTACTGACGAAAATTGTTGCAGAGGAACTTACTTTATTGATGGGTGAGACCAATGTACCAATTGATCAATCTGGAAACCCAAATACTATACTGATATCTGGGTTACAAGGATCGGGAAAAACTACTTTTAGTGGCAAACTGGCTAGCATGCTCAAAAAGCAGGGAAAAACCGTATTATTAGCTGCATGTGATGTTTACAGACCTGCAGCCATCGACCAGTTGAAAGTGCTAGGAGAACAAATAGGAGTAGAGGTTTACACCGAGATAGATCAAAAAGATCCGATAAAAATTGCACAAAATGCAGTAAAGTATGCCAAAGAAAATGGTAAAAAGTCGTTGATCATAGATACGGCCGGTCGTCTTGCTGTTGATGAGGCAATGATGAACGAAATATCAGCAATCAAAAAATCTATTAATCCTTCTGAAACACTTTTTGTAGTTGACTCAATGACCGGTCAGGATGCAGTAAACACTGCAGAGGCTTTTAATCAAAGACTGGATTTTGATGGAGTTGTCTTAACAAAACTTGATGGTGATACTAGAGGTGGAGCGGCTCTTTCTATCAGAAAGCAAGTCACTAAACCAATAAAATTCATCAGTACAGGTGAAAAAATGGATGCCATCGATCTATTCCATCCAGACAGGATGGCCAATAGAATCCTTGGTATGGGTGATGTTGTGTCTTTGGTGGAAAAAGCACAACAGACTTTTGATGAAGAAGAGGCTCGAAGGATTAATAAGAAGATCAAGAAGAACCAGTTTGGATTTGATGATTTCCTTTCTCAGATGGAACAAATCAAGAAAATGGGTAATATTAAGGATCTGCTGGGTATGATTCCGGGTGTAGGAAAAGCAATGAAAGATGTAGATATTGATGATGATTCACTCAAGCCTATCGAAGCTATCATAAAATCAATGACTCCAAAAGAGCGTGAAAACCCTAGTATTATCAATGGAAGTAGAAAACAAAGAATTGCTAACGGTAGTGGAACTTCTGTACAGGATGTCAATCAATTGTTAAAGCAATTTGATCAAATGAGAAAGATGATGAAAACAATGAATAAAATGGGAGGAGCAAAAGCCTTATCCAATTTAATGCGATAATTTGCACTTGCTTATTTGCTAAATAAAAATCCCCATTTGAATTTTTCAAATGGGGATTTTCTGTTTCAATCATTCATGATTATTTATAGCAAACCGTTTTTACCGCGTCAATTGTTCGTTTTACATTCGGGATGATTTCTTCAATGAGCGTAGGTGCATAAGGTAAAGGAACATCTTTACTGTTTACTCTATGAATCGGGGCATCTAAATAATCAAATGCATTTCTTTGAATATGATGACTTAACTCAGCAGAAATAGATGCCAAAGGCCAAGCTTCCTCAACAATCACTAATCTATTAGTTTTCTTCACAGACTCAACCACAGTAGCATAATCGATCGGTCTTACTGTTCTAAGATCAATCACTTCTACATTAATTCCTTCTTTGGCCAATTCATCTGCCGCAGATTCTACAACTTTCATCATCTTTCCAAATGACACCAGCGTAGCATCTGCACCATCCCTTGTGATTTTAGCTTCACCGATAGGAATGAGGTATTCTTCTTCAGGAACTGCACCTTTATCTCCATACATTAATTCAGACTCCATGAAAATTACCGGATTTTCATCTCTGATTGAGGACTTTAATAACCCCTTCGCGTCATATGGATTTGAAGGAACAATTACTTTCAAACCAGGTGTATTTGCATACCAGTTTTCAAAATTTTGTGAGTGCTGAGAACTTAGTTGACCAGCATTTCCTGTCGGACCTCTAAAAACAATAGGCGCATCAATCTGACCACCTGACATTGATTTTATTTTTGCTGCACTATTAATAATTTGGTCTATTGCTACCAAAGAGAAATTAAAAGTCATGAATTCAATGATTGGTCTGAGACCATTCATGGCCGCACCAACGCCAAGGCCAGCAAAACCTAATTCTGCAATAGGAGTATCTATCACTCGTTTCGCTCCAAATTCATCAAGCATTCCCTGACTGACCTTATAAGCTCCATTGTATTCGGCTACTTCTTCACCCATGAGAAAAACTTTTTCGTCTCTTCTCATTTCTTCACTCATCGCCTCACCTAGGGCTTGTCTAAACTGTATTTCTCGCATTGTTTGATCGATAATTTTAGAAGTCGCTAAATTAGTTGATTAGACTGATATAAATAAAAAAAGCTCCCTGAAAAGGGAGCTTTGTATTCCGTAATTTTCTGATTTTATCTTGCTGCTTTGGCTACAGCATCTGCAAATTTCACGAATTCGATATCGTTCATTGCTTTTTCTTTCATTGCTGGATCCTTAGCTATCGCATCTTTCAGTCTTGAAGTGATATTACCAACTTTGTTTTGTCTTGCAGCAACCACAGCAAGCAAGTAGTTAGCTTCAGCTCCTAATTTTTCACTGTCTTTGATTGAGTTCAATGTACTCGTTGCAGCATCGTAATCACCACTTAACAATTCTCCGAGTCCTTTATCAAACGTTACTGTTTCGCTAGAAGCAGAAGATGCAAATGAAGCTGAAGCCTCATCATAATTGCCATTCATTACCTGAATAGCACCTTTCATGCCTTTTAGCTTACTAGCAGTATCATTGTCAGGATTCGCGCCTTCACCGTCTGTAATTGCAGATAGTGCTTTACTATATTCACCCTGCATGATGTAAGCTGCAGCCATGTTAGCAGAGACGGTAGCATTTGAATTCTTATTATTTGCGATTTCTAACTGGGTCAAAGCTTCCTCAACTGATTTTTTCTGCATTGAACCTTCAGACATAGCAGCTTGCGCGAGCAATGCAGCACCTAAGTTATTGTGTGCTTCCCAAGTTCCACTTTTTGCAGCAACCTTGTAAATAGCCACTTTTTCAGCGATTGATGGTGTAAGGGTAGCAGAGAACATTAACTCATCAAGCTTTAGTGTATCAACTGGCGCTTCACCATTAACGATTTGCTTAGAAAGAACTGCGATTTCTGCGTTAGAGATTTTTGGTCTTACGGTTAAGATCTCTGTTTTAGCTGTTCTCAAACCAGGGTATACATCCTCCATCAATTTATCATAGAAGGCAAATTTTCTTAGTTCCTTTTCTTTTTCTTCGAAAGAACCATTTCCGTTAATAACTTTTGTGATCTGAGCTTTATCAGATGAGCTAATTCCATCATAATTAACCATCGCAGCTTTCAATCCACCCCAATCTTCGATAACAGGCTTCAGAATAAATTTGATTGAATCTGCTAGGCCTTTGTAATCATATTTTCTCATTTGCTTTCTATAGAAAGCTTCAATAGCCTTAGCTCTATCTTCAGATAAGTTACTGTTGATTCTTTCAGGACCTTCTGGTGAGTGAGTACCAGTTATCGTCACTGTTCTTGTTACATTCTTCTCTGCAATGAATGCGGAAAGATCTGTTGTTTTTGAATCGTTAGTGTTTCCTTCGAAAGACAAAGATGGATTCAATCTAGAAATACCCTGCTCGAAATAGAAACTCACTTTAGTAGGAATCAATTCTTCCTTGTCTGTGTAACCATGATCTGCATAAGAAGCAAAAGTTACAGGTTTTGCAAATGTACTGGTCGTTGAAATTCCAGTTGCTACTTGCATTCTTGCAGACGCTCTAGATTTACCAGATCTTGGGTCCAAAGCTACCCCTTCAACATAAAGCTTGCCAGGATTCATACCATCTGCATAATCAAATGACATGTTTACACTCTGGCGAGATGCTGCAGAGCTACTGTTAGGAAAATCTTCAGATTTAAATTCGATTGACCCTACAGCAATTTCCTGATCACCATATTCGTAAATGGTATTGATTGTGTAAACCTTACCCGTAGGAAGCATCTTTGGTGGTAGAATTGCTGACATTTCAAACGGAACAGCTCCTCCGTGCAATTCTAATGGATTAGGATCTACTTTCAGTTCCTGATCTGACGCCAATTTTATCATCTTTGTTAGCGTACAACCAGAAAAAATGATTGCTCCAGCTAAAAAAGCTATCGCAAGGTTAAATTTTCTCATTTGGATCATCTTTTAAATTTTCGAATATTAATAGGTCAAAGTCCGATTACTTGATCAGTTGCAATATTACGGAAATTATCGCATCCGTGTAATTCATTTACAACAAATCTAAGGGGGTTTTGTTATCTTTACCCAAAATTATAAGGTGATTTTTATGCAAGACTTTCTAGAAAATTACGCTTTCGGTGTTTGTACTCGGCTAGGAGAGAAGCTCAGAATCCCTACGTCAGGTATTCGCCTGTTTTTTATATACACCTCTTTTTTGACTTTCGGGTCTCCTTTGATCGTTTATTTGGTGTTGGCATTTGTGATGAACTTCAGAAAAATGCTCAGAAGAAGGGATAATCCTATTTGGTATTATTAATGTCTGAATACGTTTTTTTGCCTCTGATGTAATACTCGAAAGGTATTAGTGCGGGTTTTTGACCATTGATAGCCGTATTGCTTCTTTTTATTGAATTAATGTTATTTCTGGATGATGAGAGTGACTGAAAGTGCGCTTTCCAAACGGCTGCAAAATGGTCATAGGAATTGTTTCTCCACAACAATAAACTAGCAACCCAATCTAAAAGAATCCTGATAGGTAATATCCAAATGAGTTTTTTACGCGGTAGGTTTTTGATCAAAACACTGATTCCATTTCTAAAGTTTAAGAAGGTCTTTTTAGGACTGGTTTTGTTGAGTGTTCCACCACCGACATGGTAGATGCTTGACGTAGGAATGAAAGCTGCTTTCCATCCAGCTGACTTCATTCTCCAACAGAGGTCTATTTCTTCCATGTGCGCAAAGAATTCGCTATCAAAGCCTCCCAATTGATGAAAAACCTCTGATCGTATCATCATACAGGCTCCACTTGTCCAGAAAATATCCGTGACTTGGTCATATTGTCCCACATCCTTCTCAACGCTATCAAAAACTCTTCCCCTACAAAAGGGATATCCAAACGTGTCAATAAACCCACCCGCTGCTCCAGCATATTCAAAAAAATCACGGTTATAAAATGATAGTATTTTTGGCTGTGCCGCCGCATATGCTGGGTTCGAGTCTAGGAATTCAGTTAATGGGTTTAACCAATTAGGAGTAACTTCAACATCTGAATTCAATAGAACAAAATACTCTGCCTCTATTTGTTTAAGTGCTTGATTGTACCCTCCGGCGTATCCATAGTTTTCATTCAAAATGACCTTTTCTACAGAGGGAAACTCATTTAATAACTCAATTGAATGGTCTGTAGAGCAATTATCTGCTACGATGACTTTGTGAGGGTGAGAGTGTTTAACTACTGAGGGTAGGAATTTCTTTAAAAATTGTTCCCCATTATAATTGAGGATGACCACAGCCACTTTTTCCATCAAACCATGTTATTAAGGTCAAATCCAGGAATGTTTGGCATGAAGCCTTCTGTTGCTTTTCTGAGGTGCTCTTTAGATGAAACCTCTACTTCTGCCATTGCTTTATTCACTGCAGCAATAATCAGGTCTTTCATCATTTCCGAGTCATCTTTATTTACTAGGCTGTCATCAATGTTCAGCTCGATAATCTCTTTTAAACCGTTCACTTTAGCTGATACCATACCTGCTCCAGATTCTGCAGAGGCTGTAACATTTTTCAATTCAGATTGGGCAACCTTCACTTTTTCCTGAACTTCCTTGAGCTTACCCATCATTTTCATCATATCAAGCATATCCTATTCTTATGTTTATTTCCTCAAAAGTGTAAAACTACCAACTTGTGACTTATGTTCCTGATTTTCGGTTTCAAATGATAGTTTATAGGTGTAGTTGCCCTCAGGTGCCTGAGTTCCATTTAGTCGTCCATCCCAAACCGGATTGTTTTTTGATTCATATATTGGCGCTCCCCATCGATCATAAATTATAAATAGAAATTCCGGACTTGGAAGGCCAAATAACACTAATTGATCGTTAATCCCATCTCCATTAGGGGAGAATGCTTCTGGAATATAGACGATATAGTGGTAAGACATACTTTCCACATTAGAGTAAACTTCAATACCCTCTTTATATGTCCATTTATGAGTGAAGTATACTTGGGAACCTAGACCAGACGGAAGCCTAAAATTATTGGATATTGGTTCTGAAATCGAAATGCTACTATCGCCATTGTAAAACAATATCTCACTGCTGGAAATGTTTAATTGATTAACCGGCTCTTCATATTCAATTGTGATTCGGTTATCGTTATAACCTCTGTTTACCACATTAATGTAGGGAGGAGCTAAAGTCAGTGAGTCTAATTGCTGACCGCATGTATCTTGTTGTAATAAAAGATATTTGTAATATCTATCAAGACTTATGTTTTTATCAACAAATGACGAGTCTGTGTTTCTTAATAATTGGTAATCCTGATAATTGTTTTTTTTGTAAACATTTGCTGATCCTCTAAAATTTGAATCTAGTTTTAGGACAATTTTTTGATTCTGATAGGTTGCGTATGAGAGTCTATTTGATGATTGGTATGGAAGATCGGACAAACAAAGATTTACTGATCGAACTTCTGAAGAATCACAGGCACTTAGTTG
The DNA here is from genome assembly GCA_030425425.1 of Bacteroidia bacterium. Lineage (GTDB taxonomy): Bacteria > Bacteroidota > Bacteroidia > Cytophagales > Cyclobacteriaceae > Marinoscillum. The sequence goes on from JAUIAO010000030.1 coordinate 56,118, forward strand.
TGTGGCACCTATACAAAGTGTCGTGGGCTTTTGGTGAAATGACAATGGTATGACAAACTTCTTTTTTCCATTGTCAGTATAATCAATTTGAACATTGTTTTGATCGGTGATCAAGAAGCGATACAACCCGAATTCATCAAATGGGTCAATAGAAAATGAGAGGAATATCTTGCCTTTACATACTTCTTCAATTTCAACATCTGTGATTCGAATAGATTGAATGTCAGGGAGTTGAAATGAGATGCTTGACTCTGAGCAGTTCGTAAATGCATTTTCATAAAGTCCCTTTACAGTGACATTCCCTTTTCCGTTCACTGTTTCTCTGACAGGTAAAGAATCACCATTTTGGTAAATAATTGAATCTGATTCAGAAAATTTGATTTGGTAAAGCTCATACCCTACATCTTGAATAACTACAGAATATTGGTAGGGTGAACAAGAGATGATGTCAAATTTAGGGGATTGATCACTTGTCACTTCAAATATGAGCGTGTCAGATTTGGGTCTAATATCCTCGCCGAGATATTGTACAATTTGATATATACCAGGGTTTTCAAATACATGAAAAGTGTCTGTTGTTTCTATCTGGCCTTGCTCATAGATGTATTGGCGACTTATGTCCCCGAATGCATCGTGCTCCGATATCGATATCGAAGCTGGGGCACAAGCTTTAGGGAAATCTATTGAAAATCTTCCCAGGTTGCTCGAATGCTGAGCACAAATAGGATATGAACTGATTAGAAGAATTGATACTATATAGAACCTAAGATTTTGCAAGTTCTTTGAATAACGTTTTTAAGCTGTTTTCATTTTAGCCAATTTATTCAAAATTTCTTCCAGTGACATGGATTCCTGAGTTCCGGATTTCATGTCTTTTAGGGCGTAAGTCTGGGTTTTGATTTCTTCTGATCCAATAACCAATACAAAAGGGATTCTTTTTTTGTCGGCGTAATTGAACTGTTTCTTGATTTTCGCATTATCCGGAAATATTTCTGCCCTGATCCCTGAATTTCGAACTGCAGCCAAAACTCCAATTCCGTGGATTTTGGAGGTTTCATCAAAATGCGCGATCAGTAACTCCGAAGATTGACCTAAGTCTGAGGGAAATAAATCTTTTTCTTCTAGAACGTCATATATCCTATCTAGTCCGAAAGAAATACCAACGCCTGAAGTTCCTTTTAGCCCAAATACACCCGTCAGGTTATCATATCTTCCTCCTCCAGTGATGCTACCGATGGTAACATCCGTGGCCTTCACTTCAAAGATCGTACCTGTGTAGTAGGTGAGTCCTCTGGCCAGACTAAGGTCCAGCTCAATTTTCATATTTTTCCTGTTGGCAGCAGCTAATAGCTTAAAGTATTGTGAAAGATCTTCTGTGCCTCTATTTTCACCGACTAACTCGATGTAGGAATTTAACTTTTCTTCGTTAGAAGTTTTAAGATCAAATAAGCTGATTACTTTTTGAAGTTGATCATTAGCTCCGAGTTTTTCTAATTCAACGTTGACTTTTTCTGCACCAATTTTGTCTAATTTATCTATAGTAATACAAAATGGCATTTCTTTTCCTGCCAGTCCGACTACACGAGCCATCTCATTCAATAATTCGCGGTGATTGATTTTTAAGACAAAGCCATCATAATTCAGATTTTCGAAAACGTCATGAATCAGAAGGCTCAATTCGGCTTCATTCCATAGATCATTCGAGCCTACTATATCAGCGTCACATTGATAAAACTCTCTATATCTTCCTTTTTGCGGTTTGTCTGCTCTCCAAACGGGTTGAATTTGAAACCTCTTGAAAGGCATGGTTATCTGATGTTGATTCTGAACTATGAACCTCGCAAAAGGTACGGTTAGATCATATCTTAATCCTTTTTCTGCAACTTTTTTAAGCAAATGATCACTCCCAAGATTAAAGTCAGACTCGGTTGAATTTTTCAAAAAATCACCAGAGTTCAGTATTTTGAAAAGTAATTGATCTCCTTCGTCCCCGTATTTACCGGTCAGTACCGATAAATTTTCCATGGCTGGTGTTTCGATTTGACTAAAACCGTACCTGATAAACTGGGTTTTAATAGTGTCAACAATATAATTTCTTTTTGCAGCCTGCTCCGGGCCGAAATCTCTTGTGCCTTTCGGTTGTGTAGGTTTTGAACTTGACATAGATATATTTTGGACAAAACTAAGGAATCCTCTAAATTTGCACCTCGTAAAATAGAAATGATCAGATAATGGCTATTACCAGATTAGAAAGAAAAGGGAGAAAGAACAAATCAAGAGCTAAAAATAGAGTGAATACAATCAAAAGATTGAATCAGGCTCCGGTTATCAAAAACGTTGATGTAGAAGAAATCAAGAAGAGTTTTGAGGCTGCTCCGAAACAGAAAACTGCAAAGAAAGCAAAAGCAGAAAAAGTAGAAGAGAAGGTTGAAGAGGTGAAAGCTGAAGCAACAACTGCTGAAAAGAAAGAAGATTCTGCTGAGTAATTGCCTTTTGATTTGAAGATATTTAAAACCCGCTTTCGCGGGTTTTTTTATGCATATCCAAATACTTTATATGCAGTCAAGCCGACCCATTCCTTGATCAGAATCTCCCAGAGACTTAGTGCATTTGCAGAAGGTAATATCCAATCAAAACTAAAATCAGCAGGAGAGGAGAGATAATCTACCGGATACGCTATTGCGGAAATCCCTTGTTTTTCAAAGCATAACATCGCCCTTTTCATATGAAAGGCAGAGGTAATTAATAAGATTGGTCTGTCTAATTGGTTTTGTTTTTCAAGTATTCTGGCCACTTCCACTGCATTTTCATGGGTATTTCGCGAAATGGTATCCAAGGTCGTTTTCGGAGGCCATTTGTATAGATCTCCTATAAGTGACTTTAAGATTAGACTTTCCTTTTTCTCAGAGTGCATTAGTGATCCAGACCCTCCAGATAGAATTATATTACTGATCAGGCCTTCTTTCTTTAAGATCAGGGCTTCTATTAGTCTATCGGTACTCTCACTAAGATGATATTGATCTTCCGGAGATTTCTGAAGATCAAGCATTCCCCCAAGAACAACTCCAGTATCTACCAGCGGTATACTGCCTTTGTCGATAGGTTTATATTCCCAATTTCGAAATATTTGATTGACTAAGAGAGGGTTTGAGAATACGAGAAAAAAGGTCGCAGAAGCTAAAAGATATCTCACTCTATGCTTTTTAGAAAACAATCCACCGACCATTAGCAATGCCACCCAGGTAGTTGGCACAATCATGAAATACAGTAGTTTCGAAAGATAAAAAAAGATGTCGTTCATAATAAGACTATCCTATCGAGGTAAGAATTTTCTTTAACCACTCAAAATAAAGCGCAATGAACAAAAAAACGGTCATTGTCCAAATGACAATAATATTGAATATTGGTGTCGGTAGCCATATTCCAGCAAAATGCTTGGTAGGTTGGTAAAACTGCGCTCTAAAATCCAACATATGATCAGGAAACTCCGGATCATTATAAATTGGATAAATCTTTTGCACATATTCATTATGATGTTCTAAAATACGATGCTCGGTTGTCAGATTTTTAACCAGAACCTCTATTGCTTTGTTGGAATTTTCTCGTTTTGACAGCTGGTATGCTTCTCTGGCCTCTGGTGAGCTATTCAAAGAAGACATAGTTTCCTTTTTGCGTTCGTTGGCATTTTTGTACAGCACATTATAATACGCCGTGAGCTTATCTATGAATAAATTAGTTTCTTCATTCAACTTACTATTCCAGTTATCAATTGAATTCAACTTTTCATACTGTGGAAACTTATCATAACCAAGCTTGATTAGTTCTTTACCTAATTCGTTATATAGCGTTTTTAATCGGTATTCGATATTTGGTTTTTGGTCTGTACTATCGAAATCTTCATTGATTATCCTGACGTCTTCCTTTAGTCTTGGGAGCAGGTAACTTGTCTTAAACTCAGATTTTGACATCTGCTTGTCATCTTCGTAGAATTTTTTTTCGAATTCATTCTCCGAGAATTGAGCAACAGCCAAAGCTTCAAAAGCCCATCTGGATGTCATCACTTCACCAATCAGAGGAACTTTGTTTTCCGAAGTAATCATTGGGTTTAATTTGTCAAAATTGACTACCACGCCACTGAGAATTAACTGTGGTATGACCAATAGTGGAATGAGTATATAGACTGTAATGGCGGATTTGAAACTTGCCGAAACATTAAGCCCCAGTAAATTGGCGAATGCGGCGACTGAAAAAAGTGTACCCCAGAATGGTATGATCATTCCTTTTAATTCTAATATCCAGCTGCCAATCAAAATGAATGTCAAAGTCTGGAAAGCTGAAATCGTAAACAAAATAATGATTTTAGAGATCAAATAGCTGAATCGGCTTAGGTTCAAAAAAGACTCTCTTTTCAGAATCTTTCTGTCTTTGATAATTTCCTCTGCGCTCACCGTCAACCCCATGAAAAGGGCAACAATAACACTCATAAAGAAAAACACCGGAATGTTCAGGTTTTCACTGAAGTGATATACTTTGGTGTCTTCTGGCATATATCTCACAATGAAGGCTAGTAGTAAAGCCAGAATCGGAGCCTCTAGTAGATTAATCGCCAAATACTGTTTGTTGCTGAGTTTTGCTTTAAAATCCCTCAACGTGAAGATTCCCAATTGCTTTAATCTCCCCGGAATATTTAGTGTTTTGTGTGGAGCTACATTGGTTTCTTTAACAGAGGGTACTTTGATGAATTTCTTAAACTTCTCATACCATTGTAGTGGAGATACCTTTCTGTCTTTGGTGTAATTACCAAACTCATTGACCACTTTCGACTCCAGAATATTGAATATTTGCTCAGGGTTCGATCCTTTGCTTTTATCAACCATCTTTACCTGACTTTTAAAATAGGCTATTCCTTCAAGTGGATTGCCATAGTAAACCTGGTAACCACCCACATCCAGGATGATGAGTTTGTCAAAAAGCTTAAATATGTCTTCTGAAGGTTGGTGAATGACAACAAAAATCATTTTTCCTTTAAGGCTTAATTCCTTCAAAAGATCCATGATATTTTCAGAATCTCTGGAAGACAGACCACTTGTAGGTTCATCAACGAACATTACAGATGGTTCTCTTAGTAGCTCCAATCCAATATTAAGGCGCTTTCTCTGTCCGCCGGAAATCGTTTTTTCCAGTGGTGAACCTACTTTCAAATTGCGAGTTTCATAAAGGCCTAATGATTCAAGTGTTTTGAAAACTAAATTTTCAAGGTCTTTCTGATTTAAATCCTTGAAACAAAGCTTGGCTGCATAGTACAGGTTATCAAATACTGTTAATTCCTCAATCAACAAGTCATCTTGAGGAACATATCCAATGACGCCTTCAACTTTGCTTTTATCCCTATGTATATCTATTGAATTGATCTTAACAGAACCCGAAGATGGTGTTTCATTGCCGTTGAGTACGTTCAGTAGTGTTGATTTACCAGCGCCACTGCCTCCCATCAATGCGATGAGTTTGCCTCCTTCTTCTTCTATATTTATGTCTCGCAGACCAATGTTTCCATTTTTGAATTTATAGGCAATTTCACTAGCTACGAAAGTCAGATGATGTTCTTCGGAAATGGTTCTGAATTGGGCTATGATTTCACTATGGTAGATAGGAGAGCCATCCGCGCATTTGATTGAACTGCCGCTAGCCAGGTTGTGAATCTGACCCGAGTGCATCGGAGTATGGTTGATCATAGCATCTCTGTCACCCACATACTTTGCCAAAATCAGATTTTCATTTGGTATGGAGAGAATTTGAATAAATCCACCAAAACCTGAACGGGTAATTCTTTTACATTTTGGAGCAATCGGGTGACTACCATCATCTATGATCAAGAGATGCTTAGTGTTGATCTTAGTTGGATCATCATGCACCACAAAAGCATGAAGCAAATCAGTTATTAGTTTTGAGATATTGATTTGCTCTCCAATCAAATAGAGTAGTTCTCTCTCTCTCTTAGATACGACTCCATCTGAAGCAATCAAGACCATCAACTCCAGCATAATGATGACTTTCTGCTGTGAAGTTTGTTCAAAATTGATCTTACCACATATCTGAATCAATTGATCCTGACTGTTAGATATCTGCTGATCACTGATGTATTGATCAAATAACTTCGAAAATTTCTGAGCTGAGTCTTTATTCAGCTTTCTTTCTAAAAAGTCATTAACTGTCGCTATCTCATCGGCAGTCACTTCATCTTCTTTTGCCACTATGGCCAGTAGCTTTAGAATCGCAATGAGTACTTCTTCACTCATGTTTTAAGGTTTTTAGGTCAAGCGGTAAACACAAAAAGCATTGATCAATCAATGCTTTTTGCTTTTAGAATATTTTAAAATCGATTAGTCAACATTAACAATGTCTGCTCTTATCCTTTTCACTTCGGTAGTGACGTCCAAAAGCATATCTTGAGTCAACATGAAATTTCCAGTGTTTTCACTTATTTTTTGTTGAATATCGGCAAGGTCACCTTCATATAATAACTTAAGGATATTTAGCTCAGTGATCATTTTAGTAATCATTTTATCCTGAGGTAAATCCTTTAGCATTGCTATGATATCAGTCAGAGGTTTTTCCTGATCAAGAATAACCCTTACTAATGGCTCCAAGATCAGATTACGGGTGTCTTCATCCAAAACATCAGTTGGATATTCTTCGATCACTTTTACTGCTAAATAAAGACCTTCAATAAAACTACCAGATAAAACCAAAGCTGCAACAGCAACTCTGTCAGACTTCTGGAGTTTTACTTCAGCTTTTTCAATTGCATCCGAAATAATTGAATTTAAAGTGTCAGAATTATCCAGATTTTCCTGAAAACTTTCCATCGTCTTGAGATCAAAAACGGAAGCGATATTCAGTGCTTCTGCCAGTCGTTGGTTAGCTTCCAGATATTCTCTTGATTCAGATACTTTGTCGTAAGATAGGAGATAACCCATATCGGTGGCGTATACTCCTAAGTTCAGCGCTGCTTCATCTTCTATGGTCTCGTATGTATCAAGGCTTTCTAATCCATTTATAAGACCTTCATTGTAATCTGCACCAGCAGCCTGAAGCATATAAGGAACTTCAGTTGGAGCAGGCAAATCTTCTATTACTTTAGTAATGTCTTCAGCGATTTTCTTTTCAGCTTCATCGAAAGCCTCTTGATTACCACTTTCTTGTGAGGACTTTGATCCACCTCCACAGCTCATAAGAACTACAGCGGAGAATAAAACAATCAAGAATTGAATTGAAGTGTGTTTAGAAATATTCATATTTGATTTTTGGTTAGGTTATTTCCAATTCCAATTTTAATGCTTTTTTGGCATGGACAGAAATTTACTTCTGTTTTTTCAGTAGGGAAAAACACAATTATCACAACTTTGTGAAATGAGCGGATTAAGTTATTCGAGTTTAAGAGCAGGGAAGAAGTATTGGTTGACAAACTTCGGTGATAGGTATGAATTTGAAATCCTGGAAGTCTTGACTTCACAGGATTTCAAATTAAAAGACATCAACACGTTAGAAACATACCAGATGTCTGAACTCACTCAATATGGCAAGGGACCAGATTTTGAGATTAGAGAGTTATACTAATTGATAAAATGATTGTTCCTTAGAGGGTAATTTAGAATCTCCTGAAAGGAAGATATCAACTGCTCTTGCAGCTTCTCGTCCTTCAGAAATGGCCCAAACCACCAGAGATTGACCCCTTCTCATGTCACCAGCTGCAAACACTTTGGCATTGGACGTGAGGTAATTTTCAGCTTTTACGTTTCCTCGTTGATCAAGTTCAAGGTCTAATTCTTCAATTAAGCCCTCTTTTTGAGGATGTAAGAAACCTGCTGCAATCAGAGCCAATTCACACGGAATTACTCTATCAGTACCACGTATTTCTTCCATGCCATTAGGACCCCACTTGATGTCTACAATTTTCAATCCAGTGAGTTCTCCCTGATCATTTCCGATAAATTCCTTGGTAAGGATAGACCAATCTCTTTCACAACCTTCTTCATGTGAAGAGGATGTCTTGAGTGTCATCGGCCATTCAGGCCAAGGATTGTGCTTTTTTCTATTCTTCGGAGGTTTAGACAACAATTCAATCTGTGTAATGCTTTTTGCACCATGACGGTTGGATGTGCCCACACAGTCAGATCCAGTATCGCCACCACCAATCACAACAACATTTTTGTCAGTAGCCATGATGTCTTCTCCTGTGTCTACTCCCTGATGGTTAATCAGTGGGTTTTCATTTCCATCCACGCGTTTGTTTTGCTGGCTAAGGAAGTCCATTGCATAATGAACACCTTTCAAATTTCTTCCAGGTAAAGAAAGGTCACGAGGAACTGTTGATCCACCACAAAGGACGATAGCATCAAAATTATTTTCTAATTCAGAAACCGGGATGTTCTCACCAACATTAGCATTTGTTTTGAAGGTAATCCCTTCCTGCTCCATTACCGCGATTCGGCGATCAATCGTCCATTTCTCCAATTTGAAATCAGGAATACCATATCTCAAAAGGCCACCAATTTTATCAGCCCTTTCGAATACAGTAACATTATGTCCTGCAGCATTCAGCTGAGAAGCTGCAGCCAAACCAGAAGGACCTGAACCCACAATAGCTACAGATTTACCTGTTCTATGTGCAGGTTGGTTTGGTGTAACAAGACCTCTTTCGAAAGCTTCTTCAATGATCGATTTTTCTATGTGCTCTATGCTAACTGGGTCCTTATTGATCCCAAGAACACATGAACCTTCACAAGGAGCCGGGCAAATTCGCCCAGTGAATTCAGGAAAGTTATTCGTCGACATTAGTATTTTGTATGCGGCCTCCCAATCCCTATTATAAACTGCATCGTTAAAATCAGGAATCTGGTTTCCCAGCGGACAGCCACTGTGACAAAAAGGTATGCCACAATCCATACATCTGGCAGCCTGATGATTGGTTTTTTCTTCGTCAAAAGGCTTATATATCTCCTTGTAATCTTCTATTCTAGACTCTGGGTCCCGAGAACTAGGAAGCTCTCTTTTGTATTTCAAAAATCCGTCTACTGCTCCCATTATGCTACTTTTTCTCTTGTTTTATTCTGTTCTAATACTCTTTTCAAATCGTGAGGCATCACTTTTACGAAGTGCTGACTCATGTTGCTCCAATCATCAAGGATATTTTGAGCTAGTTGGCTCTTTGTGTTTTCCAAATGAGCTGAAATTTCGGCTTTCAAATATTCCAAATCCTTATCATCGGGGCTTTCTAATCCTACCATTTCAGGATTGACTTTTTCTTCGAAAGTTTTCTTTACATCAAATATGTAGGCGATTCCTCCACTCATACCTGCTGCAAAGTTTTTACCAGTTTCTCCGAGAATTATCACTTTTCCTCCTGTCATGTATTCACATCCGTGATCTCCGACTCCTTCTACTACGGCCTCAACACCGGAGTTTCTAACACAAAATCGCTCTCCGGCAGTTCCATGTATATATGCTTTACCTGAAGTTGCACCATAGAAAGCTACGTTCCCGATTATGATGTTCTCATTTGGCTTGAATGTAGCATCTTTAGGAACTTTCACTACTATTTTACCACCCGAAAGCCCTTTCCCACAATAGTCGTTCGCTTCACCTTCCAGATTAAACTCTATGCCTGGTGCAAGAAAACAACCAAAACTTTGACCTGCAGAGCCTTTGAAATTCACGGCAATAGGGCTCATTTTTAGACCTGCACTACCGTATTTTTTCGACACCTCATGTGAGAGCATCGCGCCAACGGATCGATCTATATTGATGATTTTGTATTCCTTATGATTCGCACCTTTATCCAGGTAATCTTTGATGAGTTTACGATCAAGTACATTTTCCAAACCATGATCTTGTGAAATCTGATTGTACGTACCGAATGATGAAGGCACACTATCCTGATTTAGAATAGGAGAGAAGTCAATGTTTTTGAGTTTCCAGTGATTCAAATCAGATTTCACTTTCAACACGTTAGACTGACCAACCATTTCATTTACCGTCTTGAATCCAAGTTCTGCCATGATTTCTCTTAACTCCTCGGCAATGAATGTGAAGAAGTTAACAACATGGTCAGGGTTCCCTGTAAACAGTTTCCTAAGTTCTGGTCTTTGAGTTGCAATTCCCACAGGGCAAGTATTTAGATGGCATTTTCTCATCATGATACAGCCTTCTACTATCAGGGCTGTCGTGCTAAATCCATACTCTTCAGCACCTAGCAAAGTTGCAATGGCTACATCTCTACCTGTCATCAATTTGCCATCTGTCTGCAACACAACTCTACTTCGTAGGTTATTTCTTAGGAGTGTTTGATGTGCTTCAGCCAATCCAATTTCCCAAGGCAAACCTGCGTGTCGTATAGAACTTAGTGGAGAAGCTCCTGTACCACCATCAGCTCCAGCAATAAGAATTACATCTGCCTTTGCTTTTGCTACACCAGAGGCAATTGTACCCACTCCAGCTTCAGAAACCAACTTTACGTTGATTCTTGCATCTCTATTTGCATTTTTAAGATCATAAATCAGCTGTTTAAGATCCTCGATAGAATAGATATCGTGGTGCGGTGGAGGTGAAATTAGACCAACACCGGGCGTTGAGTGACGAACTTTAGCAATCCATTCATCAACCTTATGTCCAGGTAATTGACCACCTTCGCCCGGTTTTGCACCCTGTGCAATTTTAATCTGTAGTTCCTCAGCTTCTTTCAGGTAATTACTGGTGACACCAAATCGTCCGGAAGCTACTTGCTTAATGGCAGATCTTTCCCAGTCACCATTTGGTTTCCTTTCAAACCTGATTTCATCTTCACCACCTTCACCGCTATTACTCTTTCCTCCTATTCGGTTCATAGCAATCGCCAAGGTGGAGTGAGCTTCATGCGAAATAGATCCAAAAGACATAGCACCAGTAGCAAATCGTTTCAAAATGCTACTTGCGGGCTCTACTTCTTCTAATGGGATAGAACTCCTCTTTTTGAAATCGAATAAGCTTCTGAGCGTAATCGAAGCATTTGGATTGTTATTTACTTTGTCAGAGTACTTTTTGAACATTGAAAAATCATTCAATGCTGTTGATTTTTGCAATAAATGGATGGTTTCTGGATTTAAGAGATGAGACTCTCCATTTCTTTTCCATTGGAAGTATCCACCAATTTCTAGTCGTTTATGATCTGACTTAAACCCTGCTTCATGCTTGGTTACTGCTTCTTTTTCAAGGTCCGCAAACGTTAATCCATCTAATCTACTGACTGTTCCTTTAAAACATTTGCTCACAACCTCTGATCCTAACCCAACACATTCGAAAATTTGAGCTGATTGATATGACTGTAGTGTGGAAATTCCCATTTTGGAAAGAATTTTCAACAATCCTCCGCCAATTCCTTTCGCATAATTTTTAAAATAGGTCTCTAGTTCTTCAGAGTTGTCCAGTTTACCCTCTTCATATAGGCTTTCTAATGTTTCATAAACTTTAAATGGATAAATCGCACTTGCGCCATAACCGATGATAGTTGCAAAATGGTGCGTTTCCCAAACATCACCTGACTCTAAAATCAAGCCTGCCTTAGTTCTGATATTATTCCTGACCAAATGATGGTGAACAGCACCAATTGCCAGTAGTGAAGGTATTGGAACACGGTTTTCATCAATATTTCTATTAGAGATACTAATGATTTTTTTGTCTTGACCAATGAGATTCTGTGCTTCCACAGATATACGTGTCAGGGCCTCAGATAATGATTCTTCTGACGGAACGTACGTGCTATCCACAACTCCAAAATCGAAACCTATTACCTTTTGAAATCTCAACTTATGGTATCCACTTCTGGAAAGTACCGGCTGAGAGATATGAATTTGCTTCGTGTGAAGGGAACTTTCATCCAATATATTAAGTGATTCTCCTACTTTGGTAAAGAGTGACATCACCAAACGTTCTCTTATAGGATCTATAGGAGGGTTACTTACCTGAGCAAAGAATTGTTTGAAGTAGTTGGCTACATGCTGGCTTTGTCTGGAAAGTACAGCAAGAGGGGAGTCTGCGCCCATGGAACCAAGGGGTTCTTTTCCTTGCTCTGCCAAAGGCTTTACAGTCAACTTTAGATCCTCTTCGGTATACCCGTATGCTTTGAGTTGCTTTTTCTGGGTTTCTTTGTCTAGTTTTTCTTCTTCGATTTCAGGGTCCGGCAAAAGAGCTAATTTCACTCGTTCATTTTTGAGCCATTCAGCATATGGTTTGTTTTCCACCACCATCTGCTTGATTTCATCATCGTAATAGAGCTTTTTGTTGGGTAAATCCAACCATAACATTTTACCAGGTTGCAATCTGCCATTCTCTTTTACATTACTTGGTTTTACAGGTAATGCGCCGGTTTCTGAAGCCATAATCAATCGGTCATCCTTTGTGACGCAATATCTAACTGGTCTCAGACCATTTCTATCCAAGGTAGCACCGAGTTGCTTTCCGTTGGTGAAAAACAAGGCAGCCGGGCCATCCCAAGGTTCCATGATAGAGGCATGATACTTATAGAAAGCCTTTTTAATTGGCTCCATGTGTTTGTTGTCCTGCCATGCTTCAGGTACCAGCATCATCATGGCATGTGGTAATGATCTTCCACCTAATACCAACAACTCAATGATGGCGTCCAGATTTGCAGAATCCGAATTTTCAGGATTGGTAACTGGAAGAAGCCATTTTAATTCTTTTTCTGTGAATAACTCAGAAGACATGTTGGCTTCCTTGGATTTCATTTTATTCACATTACCTCTAATGGTATTGATTTCTCCATTATGGGCCAGGTATCGAAAAGGCTGTGCCAGTTTCCAATTTGGAAATGTGTTAGTAGAGAATCTAGAGTGGACTATGGCGAAAGAACTTTTAAATTCTTCATCGGATAGATCGTGGAAGTATTGCTCTACCTGGTCTGTCTTAAGCTGACCTTTATAAATCACTGTCCTGGAAGAAAGGCTACAAACGTAGAATTCGCCATTCTGTCCTTCTACTTTGTTTCTTATTTCGTGAGAAGCATAATTGTTCAGCACGAAAAGCTTTCTTTCTAGAGCTTCTTCTTCCATAGGTTCATTTAGCCCTATGAAAACTTGCTCAATATATGGTTCTGCCGCTTTGGCTTCATGTCCAGGTACCAATTCGTCTACAGGGACAAGTCTATATCCTATAAGGTTAAGTCCTAAATCTTTTAAGCACTCATTGAATATTTGTCTACATTTTTCCCTGATCTGATAATTCTTAGGAAAATATATCATTCCAACTCCATATGATCCTTTTGGAGCTAATTTGATTGCGAATTTTTCTAATTCTTTCTTGAAAAAATTGTGAGGAATTTGAACGAGAATTCCAGCACCATCTCCTGTGTTTTCATCACTTCCTGTTGCACCTCTGTGTTCCATGTTTTTCAGCATGGTCAAAGCATCTTTCACATTCCTGTGAGATTCTTTGTTGTTTATGTCTGCTACACAGCCAACACCACAGGAATCATGTTCTAACTCCTTAGTATACAGTCCTTTACAAGCCATCTATAATCTGTTCTGTTAATAAAATCAAATACAAAAATACTGAAAAAGCAGTGTCAAATAAAATCTAAATTTATAATAATAGAATTTGACCAAACAATATTTCAATAATGATAATTTTACCTATTATCATTTAATAAATTGGAAAATTACAAAAAAATAGGGTAGGTGATTTGATAAAATGTTAAAATAGCTAAAAAAAATTAAAAATTCAACATTATCATGTCCATCTGTGTCCGAAATACATGGTTGGTGCGTTAACCTTGTTAATTTTGGGTTGTCCTAAAAATAGTACAATGATTAGTAAACTGATGTACAGATTTTGTTTGTTAAGTCTGGTATTCCTTGTCGTTATGGTTGATGCTTATGCACAACAAATCAACATAAAGTTCAAGATAGGCGGGTTTGAGGATACTACGGCATATATAGGCTATCACTTTGGAAATCAAAAATACCTGCTTGACACACTGAGTGTTCAAGATGGAGCTTTTGAATATCAAGGTGAACAACCTTCGGTGGGAGTTTATTTTATTTACGCTCCCGGTTATTTTTTAGAATTTGTCATGGATCAAGGCTCCTTTCAAATTGAAACAACCAAACCCGGCGGATACGCTGAAATGATTGTCACAAATTCAAGAGAAAATGTGATTTTCAAAGAATTTCAGTTGCAAATGACTAAAATTCAAGGTCAACAACGCCAAAAGGTTGATAGTCTTAAGCTGGTTTCAGGTCAGGACTCACTCAACCTGATTACAGAGATTCAAGGTTTGAATGCTCTGCAAGCACAGTACAGAAAAGAGTTAATTGATGATAATCCAGATTCTTTTGTATCTGCGTTTTTAAAACTTCTTAATGAGAAAAAGGTCCCGGATTTGAATGATATACCTGAGGAGTACAGGGACTTAGCAAGGTATAATTATCATCATTCCCATTATTTTGAACAAGGCCTCTTATCTGACCCTAGATTGTTAAGAACACCTATTATTCATTCTAAAGTGATGAAATATCTGGATGAAGTCATTATACAACATCCAGATACAATCATTACACATGTTGATAAAATACTGACTCAGGTTGAAAACGATAATGAGTTGTTTAGATATTGGCTGGTTACCCTTTTTAAGAAATATGCTGAAGCAAAGATTATGGGGATGGATGCTGTCATGATTCATTTAATAGAGCATTATTACCTCAGCGGCAAAGCAGATTGGATCACAGAAGAATATAAAAAGGATTTAATGGAGGAGGTAGCTTATGTCAAACCTAATTTGATTGGGAAAATTGCTCCACCTATTAACGTGGTTGATAGTTTGTCTCAACCTGTGCTATTGTCAAATATAAATGCTGAACATACTTTACTTATGTTTTATGATCCTGATTGCGGACATTGTAAAAAAGCTATCAAACGTTTGGAAGAACTTGATGATAGATATGCGAATGCTGGTGTCAGGATATTTGCAGTGTGTACTACTACAGACGTAAAGCGATGGAAGAAATTTGTGAGAGATAGTAATCCATCATGGTTGCATGGAATAGATCCTACGGGTAAGGAGTACTTCCGTGTCTACTACAATGTTCGTAGTACACCGCAGATATATCTTTTGGACCAAGACAAAAAGATACTTGCAAAAAAACTAGGTGTCGAACAGTTTATCGATATTGTTGAGAATAGAGTGAATTAACCTGGATTGAGAAATTTAGTAACAGGTGACTTCTAGTATTTCAATAAACTTTTGGTTTGAATTTAGCGCCTGTGAGCTATATCGCCTTTATTGTTCATTCCTTATTCATTAAAAGTGTTAAACCCGGATTATGCATTAGAATAATCAAAAGGAGGGCTTAAGGATGAAATCTGAGAAAAAATTCCATCCATCCAAGGTCTTCTTTTTGCAGGTAAAGAGATTTTCAGCACTCTTTTGTTGGCA
>JAUIAO010000094.1 GCA_030425425.1 Bacteroidia bacterium
TAGCACTACCACTTGCATCTGCCGCTGGTGTGTAGGTAAGGTTGCCACTCGCATCGAGTGCAGGCTGTGCGCTGAACAAGCTGTTGTTATCATTTGTAACAGTAAAGCTCAACGTTTGACCACTCTCATCAGTAGCTCCTTTGTCCAACGCTGTTGCCCAGCCATTCACTGTCTGTGCTCCCGCATCTTCATTTACTGTTTCATCCGCTCCTTTTGTGAAGCTTGGTTCATCGTTGACTGGGTTCACTGTGATGGTGAGGGTAGCCTCTGAACTAGAGTAAACTGTCCCATCATGAGCTTGCCAGTTGAATGAGGTACTTCCATTATAATCTGCATTTGGCTCAAATGTGATGTTGCCTAAGTTGGCAGCTGAAATCTCATCTTCGTCAGCAATAGCAACTCCGCTCAATTTCAGCGTTCCATTTGATGGCAAACTCTTGATCTGGATTTTACTCAATGCGTCTGAGTTGCTATCAGAGTAATTATCTGTGAAATCTGCGGCCGCAAAACTTAAGGTTGCATCTTCATTTATTGTCTCTGTTGAATTGCTAACTGTTGGGGCAACGTTACTCCCCGCCAATGTAACTGTGATATCATCCAAATCAACAGAGCAACCAGAAGGGAAAATTTTGGTAGCTTTCGGAGTTAGGGTTACATCCGCCGAAATATCATCAGATGAAAGTGAAATTGTATTAGAACCACCTAAACCTAGCTTAGCTGGTCCAAATTCAGTAGTCCCATCATAAAGCTGATATATTACGCCAGTAGCTGGGTAATTAGTTAATGCGTCACCAAGCGTTGCTGAAATCGCAGTTCCAGATGTATGGTTTGAAACAGAAGTTGGATCTACCTTGATGTTACTCTCTGGATCAACACAAGGCACCACATATGAATCCGAAAGTTCACTGTAACAAGTTCCATCAAACTCTGCCAATTGCAGTGTGGCTCCTTCATAGATGTAATCCGGATCGCTAGATGATGAGCTAACACTGAAGCTTGATCCTGCTGTAGTTATTAAGGCATCAGAAGAATTATAAGCCAATGCACCATCTACATATAAGTATTTTGTTCCGCTCCCTCCTGTAAATGACAAGGTTCCATCACCTGCAGCTATAGGTGTTGTCCATGTGATAGTTGGTTTTGCTGGTTTCGCATTTACGGTAATTGTAGTTGCAGAACTTTGAGTGATACATGCACTGGTATTAGTCGCTTTAACATAATAAGTACTACCAGCAGTAAAGGTGGAATACGATAAAACCCAATATCCATTCTCATCAACAGTGGTACTTGCAAGACCTGCACCGGTACCTGCAGAAGAGGTGTAAACATTAATCTCTGTTCCTTCCGGTTCAGTCGACGTACCATAAATCTCAGTAACGTCTCCGCAAAAATCTGCTGTGATTGTTGGCGCATTGGAGGCAGATGTACTTGGTGTAGCAGTTTCCGCTGATGGGTCACTAACACACTCTGTACCAGAAGTTTGACCCAATACTTTAGCAATAAGAGTTCCACAACCATAATTGCCTAATGGATCAGCCAAAGAAACAGACCAATGCTCAGAACCAGATCCAGCAACATCAACCTCTCCAACCCCCACAAGTTTCGTTCCTTCACCTGAAAGTCCCGAATTATTCATGTAAACGTACACCTTGTCTCCTACGGTCCACCCATCTCCTGAACCTGTAGCTGACCCCTCAATTGTTGTGGTTGACGCTGAAAGTGAAGTTGTTATTGTCGGAACTATTGGACTTGAACACGAACCTGTACACTTACCACAAAAAAGCTGAAAATCACTCCAACACCTAAACTCTGTATCACCAGTCATTTTCTGTCTCATCCTGACAGCATAAATATTTTTATCTGGGAAATCTGCGTCAGTAGGATTAGACCCTGCTTGAAAATCCCATGTGGATGACGCCCCAGCGGCCGAATAAATCGCTGGAATGGCCTGTGCCCCAGTGCTTGGAGATGCTTCAGAAGATTTGTAACCATTGGTTATTACACCTCCTGCTAGGGTTGTCGCTAAGTCAGTATTAAACAGGTAAACCTGCATCTCAATGGCTGTTACATCCGTGCCATCAATATTTCCTGATAGTTTGTCATTTCCACCATTCGGACTTAGCACAACTGTATATTTCGGAGAGTCATCGCACGGTGCGGAAACTACAGAAATGCTACATCCCTTGTCTGAATACTTTTTTCCAGAACTTAAGGCCCGAATCACAACAACATCATCATTTGCCAATGCTGAAACTGTTTTACTCCAATTACCAGACCCATCCGCAGTTGTACTGTAAGTCGTTTTAGAGCCTCCGCTTGTTACATTAATATATACTTCAGCTCCAGATTCAGATGTTCCTGAAACTGACGTGGTGCCTGCTTCAAGTGCTGTTTCCAGAGTTGGACAAGCCGTCTGACTAGCTGATGAAGAGCAAGACAAGCCTCCTGAAATAGTACATGGGGCTTGATTTTCAATCAAATCAGAAAAAGCACATTCCAGACAATCTCCATATCCTCTATCATCCAATCCCCCGATATCGGATAATGAACCATCAAGAGCACAAGTATTAGATGTGTTTGTAGTCGCCGCAATTCTTAAAGGTGACACACTCGTAATGGAGGTACTTCCTGTTAGATCTGAGATTGGGACATAAAAATCATAGAACATGTCCAAATCAGTATCATTGGAAATCCCGGAAATAGCTTTCTGATGATGTGATGCCAGGCTGTATGTCAAAACCGGAGATGAACAGGCATCTTTGTTTTCGATATCATAAACATAAACACCATGTTTGGATCTCAATACGATTGCCACCTCGAATCCAGGATTGTCAGGATTGGCATTGGGATCTAAAGAGCCAAATTGGCCATCAGAGTCGATCAAAACAGTATATCCTTTAGCATTTGGACGGAAGTCTGCCAAACGAAACCTAAAAATCAAGTTGGTTCCATCACTTCTTACGTATGTAGCAACTCCGTCTGGATCAAATGAAAAATCCGTAAACCCATAATCGGGACCAGACCTAATATCTGTAAGAACCTCTCCTCCACCAAAAGTCGGAAAATCTTGCCATGAACTTCCCTCAAATTCACCAGTATCATCCGTGAAGTTGGTGAACCCTGATGAGGAGCTGGAAATATAACCATCCCCATTTGGATCCAGAACTGATCCTGTAGCAGGCTCAATGATTAACCCCTTTGTCTGAGAAAATGATTGAAAAGAAATAAAGAGAAAGAGCGCAATTAGCAACGCAGGTTTTAGTTTTACCATAGTCGGTTGTATTTTATTGACTTCAAAAATATTTGGGCGTTCGATGATCACGATCAATTTTTCGATGAATTAGCTAATATGATCGTTAACCAAATTATATTCCATACCTGATTGTTTGTCCATATTTTATTCTTAAAAAGGCGGTATGACCAAACAAAAGTCAAACTTACCCAATGATTATTATCATGTAAATAGACCTAAGGGTCTACTTAGATTAGCTTTTCGATGAACGGGGATTAATAAGAGGTGAATAGGGTAATTTTATCCATCATGAGGAAAACATTTTTCATGTTCAAGAAAAATGCACCTAGTTAATTAGTGATTATTGAGGCCGTGAAAGAGGAATAATTAGAAAAATTGGGGCATAAAAAAACCGCCTTTCGGCGGTTTAAATCTTAAGATTTAGCTAATAGCTTTTCTTTATGCTTTTTGAGTTGCCTTCTCAGCGCCTCCACAGCTGCATCAGCAGCAGCTTCGAATGATTTTGACTTCTCCTTTGCAAATAATTGTGTTCCAGGAAGGTTCAATTTGATCTCAATGTTCTTATTCTCTCTTGCGTCATCTTGCTCTACTCGCATAAACACTTCACCATCTATAATCCGGTCATAAAATGTATCCAACTTGTTGGCCTTCTGCTGAATAAAATCTACTAACTTCTGATCAGCGTCAAAACGGATTGAATGCATCTGTAATTTCATGTGTTAATTGTTTAAGGTTTAACCATTAAGCTTTTGGATGAGCCTGGTCAAAAACTGACTTCAGCTTTTCCATGCTATTGTGTGTATATATCTGGGTAGCAGCCAGACTCGTATGCCCTAAAAGATCTTTTACGGCGTTGAGCTCTGCACCCTTGTTCAACAAATGTGTTGCAAACGTATGCCTCAGCACGTGAGGGCTTTTCTTACTTATTGTTGTGAATTGATCCAGGTATTTTTTTACTGTCCGATATACCAACATAGGATATAATTTCTCGCCACTATCGGTGACTATCAAATACTCACTTTTACCAACTTCTCTATTTCTAAATTGTTGATAGTCCTTGATAGTTTTAACGATAAAATCAGACAGAGGGATGATCCTTTCTTTGTTTCTTTTACCTAATACTTTTACTGTCCCTTGAAAGGTGTTGATATCCAAATCTTTAAGACCTGAAAGCTCTGACAATCGCATCCCAGTGCCATAAAGCAACTCCATGATGAGCCTATCCCTATACCCACTGAAGCTATCTTCAAAAACCACATGATCCAGCAAAGCAACCATGTCATTTTCTCTTACAAATGTCGGCAACTTTTTTTCTGATCTTAGGGGCTTTAATCGCGAAGCTGGGTTGGCTTCTATAATGTCTCTAACAAGAAGAAATTTATAGAATGATTTTAGAGTAGCAATTTTCCGGTTTACAGATTTGGGGGAAACTTGCTGATCAATGAGTGAAACTACCCAACTTCTCAGATGTGAATGCTTGGCTTCATGCAAATTGGAGATTTCAAAAACCTCTTCGAGATGAGCCTGAAATTGAGTGAGATCATTCTGGTACGCAATGAGTGTATGCTCGCTGTATCGTTTTTCGTACCGAAGATATTTAAGGAATGAGTCAATCATAAGTTAGCATTCCGCATGGGCGGAATACTAACTTAGTGATTTCATATCGAAAATTCCCAATATTGGGATTACTTATTTTCTTGCTCGCGCATGTGCTGACGGTACTCAGCTTTGATGATTTCGGTTCTTCTTTTCACAGATGGTTTTGTGAAAGCTGTTCTTTCTCTCAACTCTCTCAACGTTCCTGTTTTTTCGAACTTCTTTTTAAATCTTTTTAGCGCCTTATCGATTGACTCGTTTTCTTTTACGTTTACAATAATCATCGTATTTGTATTTGAGCCTGCAAAAATAGAATAATTTTTAAGGGATACAAAGATTATCTTAATACTTCACGAGAAATGACCAATTTTTGTATTTCGCTAGTTCCCTCGCCTATAGTACAAAGCTTGGCATCCCTGTAAAACTTCTCCACAGGATAATCTTTGGTATATCCATACCCTCCAAAAACCTGTACAGCTTCATTGGCAACCTCTACCGCAACTTCAGATGCATATAATTTTGCCATAGCAGCTTGTTTATTAACAGTTTGGCCAACATCTTTCATTCTCGCCGCCTGAAAAGTTAACAGCTTAGCTGCCTCTACTTTGGTAGCCATATCTGCTATTTTGAAAGATATTCCCTGAAACTTAGATATTGGCTTTCCAAATTGCTCTCTTTCTTTAGAATAAGCAATGGCTGCATTTAGCGCACCTTCGGCAATCCCACAGCTTAGTGCCGCAATGGAAATCCTCCCTCCATCCAAAACCTTGAGAGACTGCACAAAACCTTCTCCAACTTCTCCAATCAAATTCTCTTCAGGTATTCTGCAGTTTTCGAATATCATCTCTGAAGTCTCCGAAGCACGCATCCCTAGTTTATTCTCTTTTCTGCCACCTGAAAAACCGGGGGTTCCTCTCTCTACTATAAAAGCAGATGCATTCCTATTATCACCCGGCTCTCCAGTTCTGGCTATCACTACTGCAACATCTCCGGATATTCCATGAGTAATAAAGTTTTTTGCTCCATTCAATACCCAATGTTCTCCATCCTTTACAGCAGTAGTTTTCATGTTGCCAGCGTCTGATCCTGTATTTGGTTCTGTTAGTCCCCATGCTCCCAGCCATTCTCCGGTTGCGAGTTTAGGTAAGTACTTTTCTTTCTGTGCCTGGCTGGCATGCTGTAAAATATGTCCGGTGCATAAACTATTGTGTGCTGCCATCGACAATCCAATAGATCCATCAATTTTGGATAATTCAATAATTGCTGTGACATATTCTTCATATCCAAAACCGGATCCTGAGAATTCATGAGGAACCAAAACTCCCATTAGACCCTGGGCACCAAGTTGATGAAATAGTGGTTTTGGAAAGGCCTGGGATTCGTCCCAGTTCATTTTATGGGGCTCTATCTCACGTGCACCAAAATCGCGAACCATGTCTGCGATCATTCGGCAATTTTCTGCTACGTGAGTCACATCAGGGGTAGTTTGTGAATCAATCATCATATTAATTAAGGTATGTTGTTAATCTACAAACATAATAATCCCATGATTGTGTTTTATTAACCGACAAACTTTTCCACTTAACGAACAATTCATAGATCGTTATAATGAGTTGAATTACTTTTGAGCCGTGTTTAACCAAAATTCCTGAAATAATGAAAATAGCTGTCGTAGGAACCGGATATGTGGGTTTAGTAACTGGTACATGTTTCGCAGAAACTGGAAATCATGTAACGTGTGTAGATATCGACGAGAAAAAAGTTGAAAAACTGAATAATAAACAAATCACTATCTACGAACCGGGCCTTGAAGTTTTATTTGAACGAAATGTCAGACAAGGACGATTAGATTTCACGACCAATCTTGAAGAAGGTATCAAAGATGCTAAGATTATTTTCCTTGCACTCCCAACACCTCCAGGTGAAGACGGATCGGCAGACTTGAAATATGTGTTGAAAGTAGCAGATGATCTAGGGCCAATGCTCAAGGAATATACAGTGGTGGTTGATAAAAGTACTGTACCGGTAGGAACTGGCGACAAGGTTCATGCTGCTATTGCGAAAAACGCCAAAGTAGATTTTGACGTGGTTTCAAATCCCGAATTTTTAAGAGAGGGTGTGGCTGTAGAAGACTTCATGAAACCAGACAGAGTAGTAATAGGTGCCGAGTCTGAAAAAGCGAAGAAAGTAATGGAAACGCTTTATGCGCCGTTTGTGAGACAAGGAAACCCGATCATCTTCATGGATGTGAAATCTGCAGAATTGACAAAATATGCAGCAAACTCATTCCTTGCTACAAAAATCACCTTCATGAACGAAATCGCCAACATGTGTGAGTTGCTTGGAGCGGATGTGGACATGGTAAGAAAAGGAGTAGGAACAGATTCCAGAATTGGTAAGCGATTCTTGTTCGCTGGAATCGGATATGGAGGAAGCTGCTTCCCTAAAGACGTACAAGCCCTTGCTAAATCTGCAGAAGACGTACATTATGATTTCAAAATCTTGAAATCAGTTATGGATGTCAATCATGAGCAAAAGCAAAAAATGATTGAGCCAATGAAGAATTACTTCCTGGGTGATTTAAAAGATAAGACTATCGCTATCTGGGGACTTGCTTTTAAACCATATACAGATGATATCAGAGAAGCTCCAGCTTTAGAGAATATCACTAAGCTATTGAGCATGGGTGCGAAAGTGAAAGCTTATGACCCTGAGGCAATGGAAAACGTAAAAGAAATCTTCGGAGATAAAATCTACTTTGCGGAAGACGAATATGATGCGCTGAAAGATACAGATGCATTGATGATCATGACCGAATGGCCAGTATTTAGAACTCCTGAGTTTGACAAGGTGACTTCACTTCTAAAAAACAAAGTAATCTTTGATGGTCGTAACCTTTACGAACTCAATCAAATGAAAGAATTGGGAATCACATATTTCAGTGTGGGAAGAAATAAAATCGACTAAAATTCAACTTTGAATTTTAGGGATCAAAAAAGCGGATTTTCAATAGAAAATCCGCTTTTTTTATTAATAAACCTTAATAACTAATAATTGCATCTGCGCAAGTATGCCCGTCTCAATTGACGTGATAATTGTATGCTTTTCGATCAATTTCACCGTCAGCTAGCATAGCCAATCTTCTATCTGTTTGTTTCTCCAGTTCAACCAACTGGTGAAGTTTTGAAGCATCATCATACAATCCTATAATATTGGCATAGGTAGCTACGGCTCCATAGGATGCTATTTTGTAATGAATGATATGTTGAAGGCAAATAATGATGGCAGCATCTTTTACTTCAGGAGTCTGACATCTTGCAAGAATCTGCTCAGACCTTTCTTCCATCAGTCTTATTGATTCATTTCTTTCTCCGCGTTTCTGCACAAAAAGATCGTTAAATACTTGTTTTAGTACCCAATGATTATCATCAGCTGTCTTCTGATATTTCTTGATCAGCTGTTCTAATTGGTAGCTTTTTACGTCCAATCGCATTTTTTCCAGGAAAGGTGCGAGCTGTACCTCCGCGTCATATAATTCTCGAAGTTGCTCCACCATGAGGTCATTCAAGTCCAGTATCTCTTTCATGTGTATAGTGTTTTAATTCTCACAGTCACATGAGATTCGCCACAAATATTCTACCAGCAGTTTTGCCTCTGAATACTTATGCTCATTTCATGTATTTATTATTTAACGAGCAACATTTATCGAAATGCTAACCTCAAACACCCTTATTCTCCATATAAAGAGCCACTCAATGTATTAGCACTCCGAAATTGCTATTGTTGATATAGTGAAATTAGATACCCTCTGAAAGTAAATTTATGATCGTTGTTAGCTATATGGGTGATTAAGATTCGAAATGATAAAGAAGTATCATTGTGGAAGTGTAAGCTGGTTTTTTATTCCCGACGATTTCCATGCGAGCACCGATTTCCGCTTTGGTAATGCCTCTTAGGTTGGTCACATTCTCTAGATGAGCCTTAAGTATAAGCTTGCTTCCTACGGCTACCGGCTGATTGAATTTCAAATTGTTCAACCCATAATTCACCATCATTTTGAGATTTTTTGCTTTCAGAATTTGTTCCCACATATAAGGCACCAATGATAACGTCAGATATCCATGTGCTATGGTCTGTCCGAAGGGACCTTCCTTAGCTTTTTCTTCATCTACATGGATCCACTGATGATCCAGAGTAGCATCAGCAAACTTGTTAATCTGCTCTTGTGTGATTTCTAATGGTTCAGATTCACCCAGATCTTTACCTATGTATGATGCAAACTCTTCGAAACTTCCAATTTCTAACGCCATGTCTGATTGTTTTATCAATTAAACGGTGAAGATAATAATCTTGGGAATTGTAAAAAAAATGATCCCACTGTAATTGAATTCATCTCAGTCAATTTCTGAATGGGTGCCTTGCCGGTTCTGCCTTCATTCTTTGCGTATTTAGCGTTTAGGCAGTAGATTTAGATAAAAGCCCAAAATCATGAAAATCGATAATATACTAGTTCCCATTGATTTTTCGTCCTGCTCGAAAAATGCCCTGAAAATAGCGATTGATCTTGCCAAAAAATTTGAAGCCAAAAT
>JAUIAO010000031.1 GCA_030425425.1 Bacteroidia bacterium
TATCGACATGTCTTTAGAGAAACCGCCCAGTACGAGAGTACGCTGGGTGGTGTGAGAGGACAACAAAGATAGGTTTGATCACCTATCTTTGTTTCCTACTCGATTGCTAAGGAATTACTATGTAATTGCACTTCTGATTTGATTGTTATTTAGTCTCTGCAATGGATTTATATCTTAATGATTTAGAGAATCGTAGTGCCCTACTACTTTGATAAGATCAAGTTCTTTGTTGCAGTTTAATCTATTATTTCTGATAAATCTTCTGATATCACCAGAATGGTTTGACATAAACAGCTCAATCATTTGCTTTTTATTCACTCTGAGAGATGATTTTGGATTGGAAGTAGGGTTATTGATTATAGTTAAATTTTGAATGTCAGCGTCCGACATCAGAATGATTTGGGACTCCTCCAACTTCTTACCCCATGTAAACAAAATAATAAACCCAGGCAGAGGTATTATTTTAAAAAAGCGTTCAATTGAACGTAAGTCTTTTTTGAACAGTTTAATAGATGCGGATTCATAAAGTACTTCAAGTAGAAGGTCGTCTTTAATATTAAGTTCTGGGTGATGAAAAGAATACCTACGAAATCTAGACACTCTACCGTTTTGTTGAATTAGAATTAATTGCTCTATGTCGTCTACAGGGTAAGTATCTTGACCCACGTCTTTTTGATACCTAAGGATTTCATAAGTACCTAGTGATTCAACCGCCAGCTTTCCTTCTATTGTGGTACCATTTTTCAAAATCGCTTGGCCATCCAACCAAACCTGAGCTGAGCAAAACAGAATGGTTGTAAAATTGAGAAAAATGGTACTTAAAACTCTGATCACGTATTCGAAATTGCATGAGGTGTCAGCAAAAATATTGTATCTGCGTGACTTGAACTCCTGAAAAGTTGCATTTTCTACACTTAAACCTATTTTATCAATTAAGGTGAGTCTGTTAAGTTGACAACTTAGAGTGTGGTTCTAAATAAGTGATACGAGTTTTTTTGACAGTAAGGCCCAAAATTTTGGTGTGTACTGTCTTAGTTGTTTTTTGATGGACTGAATGGTCCTTCTTCATGATCAGTTCTTGCTTTTTCTTGATCACTTTTTCGTTAAAGAGAAATCCCATATTCATACTTAAAGCTGTTTTATTCCATCATCGAAAGTATGCTGGTTTTACGATCGACAATTAATTATTCAAAGTTGGTATAATTTAACGTATATCTGCTATAAATTATAAAAAATCTTTAAATAATGCTATTATTTAAAACTTTAAGTTCTAGCGTCTATAAAACAAAAAACCCGACCTAAGGGCGGGTTTGAATACTCAGAATTCTACTACTTATCAATTAAGCATTTTGGAATATATTTCTCTTAGATGCTTAATTCGTTCTTCGGCCGATGCCTTCTGCTCATTAAATGCGGACGATAGTTCCTTGGCAGCCTCGTCGTTGGCAGCCGAGATTTTCTGATAAGTATCTTTCAGTTTTGTTTTGGTTGTTTCTAGCTTTCCTAGCTCTTCATTCCACTGATCTTTCAAGTCATTTGACATTTGATCTGCTTTCACTTTAAGCTCATCTACTTCGTTGAAAATATTGTCAATTGTGTCTTTTGCTTTGTCTTTCATTAATGTAGTATTCATGAGTTTTTATTAGTTGTTAAATAATTGAATTACAACTATATAACAGCGTGATATACATATTGTTTAGAAATATTTACAAATATTGTTTTAATATTTAAATACAAATAACTGAAAAAGTATTTTATTAAGCCAATAAATGCTGAAAACAGGACAAGAAAAAACCTCTCGAAATATCCGGGAGGTTTTAATTTTACATCACTTGTAATGTGGTTCTACAGAAGTAATTCGTCTTTTTTTGACTGTGACCCCTAGTACCTTGACATGAATCCACTTAATTGTTTTGTTGTGGACCGAATGATCACTTTTCATGATCATTTCTTGTTTCTCTTTGATAACCTTCCGGTTATACAGAAATCCAATGTTCATGATAAATCCTGTTTTAACTGGTAAAAACTTTTGCGATAGAATAGGGGCTGGGCATAACACATCGATCGCAACTTGTTGTAAGATACAGAAATGTGTTTGCATTCTTTGATGTGGGAGGCATTATGTTTTTATGAATCCCGTTTAAGATTAATAATTAGTTTATCACTTGTTTAGAGCTATTGAGTAGATGGAGTATGTGTTATTTAGCTTTACTCAAATTATAAAATATTGTTTTCAACAAATGGCCCAACACAAACCCAATCACCAATCCGATACTATTTGCCAATAAATCCATCCACTCACCATATCGATTGACATAAGGTTGAATCAACTCTATCGCTCCACTCCATAGGACTACTCCCAATAAAAAGTAATAGAGATATTTTGGGTTCTTCAAAGTGACAGGTAATGCTATTGACATATATGCGATCAAATGGTGGGTTTTATCTGTTCCCGGAACTTCCGGCAGCTCTGGAAGTGGTATCAGACTCAAAACCGTGGTAATGATAAGCAACACAACGCTTAGGGTCAGGCCAAACTTCTGAATGAAATGCATGGACTATAATGTTTAGAAATACAGATGAAAATGGTTGATAATTCGCTTGCAAAGAAACGAAATTCTGAGGTTTGGAGACTTTACAAAATGCCTCCTTGCCACCTGCATTTTGATTATTTTTGTCAGACCCAAATAGTGTAAACTGAGTAAATCAAAGTTTATAATTTATTAAACAACATTTTCAACCTCTATTCAAAAGACAAAGAACTTATGTCACAGACCGTAGCTCCTTACAAGCCTGTCAATCATATTAGAATCGTTACCGCAGCCTCGTTATTTGATGGTCACGATGCAGCTATCAATATCATGCGTCGGATCATTCAATCTACTGGATGCGAAGTAATACATTTAGGGCACAATCGTTCTGTTCAGGAGATTGTAGATTGTGCCATACAGGAAGATGCACAGGCCATTGCCATCACTTCCTATCAGGGAGGTCATGTGGAGTATTTCAAATACATGTATGACCTTTTGAAAGAGCGAGGTTCTGATATCAAGATTTATGGAGGAGGAGGAGGAACCATACTCCCTGAAGAAATCAAAGATCTTCATGATTATGGTATAGCTCGAATATATTCTCCGGACGATGGCCGAGAGCTGGGACTTCAAGGAATGATCAATGACCTCATCAAAGGTTGCGATTTTGCTATTGGACAAAACCTGAACGGTCAGATTAAGAAATTAGATAAGAAAAATGTCAATGCTATTGCTCGATTAATATCGGCTGCTGAGAATTATCCGGAGCAGAACAAAGACATGCTTGAGGAGATTCGAAAAACTATAGAGAGCAAAACGACTGCTCCTGTATTAGGAATTACCGGAACTGGAGGGGCAGGTAAATCTTCTCTAGTTGATGAACTTGTGAGAAGATTTTTGATTGATTTTGAGGACAAAAACATTGCAGTGATATCAGTGGATCCCTCGAAAAGGAAAACAGGTGGAGCGCTGTTAGGCGATCGCATTCGAATGAATTCAATCTTTTCTGATCGGGTTTACATGCGATCATTGGCTACTCGTCAGTCGAATTTGGCTCTGAGCAAATACGTGAAAGACGCCATTGATATTGTAAAAGCAGCAGGTTTTGATTTGATCATACTGGAAACTTCCGGAATTGGTCAGTCAGATACGGAGATCACGGAGCATTCTGACTTATCACTTTATGTGATGACTCCAGAATATGGTGCTGCTACACAGCTGGAGAAAATAGATATGTTGGATTTCGCTGATGTAATTGCGCTCAATAAATTCGACAAGAGGGGAGCGTTGGATGCATTACGAGATGTGAAGAAGCAGTTCACCAGAAACCATAATCTTTGGGAAGTCTCTTAAGATCAGTTGCCGGTTTATGGAACGATTGCCAGCCAATTCAATGATCCGGGGATGAATCAACTGTATCAGGCTATCATGGCTAAACTGGTGGAGAAGACAGGAACTGACCTGAAATCTGGGTTTCAATCAGGTGATGAAATGTCCGAGAAGATCTTCATTATTCCTCCAAAAAGAACCAGATACCTTTCTGAAATTTCTGAAACGATCAGGAATTACAACGATACAGTAGAAAAACAAAAAACAATTGCCCAGCAACTTTACGGTTTGGATCAATCTATAGAAGTGCTCAAAAAACAAGATCAACAGGTAGCACTAGAAGCCATTGAACAGGCTAAAAAACAACTGGAGCTGGATCTAGATCCACACAATAAAAAGCTGCTAGAAGAGTGGGACGAAAAGAAAAAGAAATATGCAGGAGACAGCTTTACTTATGAAGTGCGTGGAAAGGAAATCAAAGTAGAGACTTCCAACACATCGCTTTCTCATACCAAATTTCCGAAGGTAAGTCTTCCAAGGTATGAAGCGTGGGGAGATGTGCTGAAATGGAGTTTGCAGGAAAATGTACCTGGAGAGTATCCTTATACCGCTGGTGTGTTTCCGTTCAAAAGAAAAGGAGAGGATCCTACCAGAATGTTTGCCGGAGAAGGTGGTCCAGAGCGTACCAATAAGCGCTTTCATTATGTTTCGATGGGATTGCCGGCAGCCAGACTTTCCACGGCTTTTGATTCTGTGACACTCTACGGAGAAGATCCGGATTATCGACCAGATATTTATGGGAAGATTGGGAATTCGGGTGTGAGTATTTGCTGTTTGGATGATGCGAAAAAGCTGTATTCTGGTTTCAATTTATGTGATCCAACCACTTCCGTTTCCATGACTATCAATGGACCAGCGGCAACTATTGCAGCTTTTTTCATGAATGCAGCCATTGATCAGCAATGTGAATTGTACATTCAGGAAAATGGGTTGGAAAATGAGGTAGAAAAGAAAATTGAGGAAATTTATAAAGGATTGGATACTCCTAGACCTTCTTATAATGGACAATTACCGGAAGGCCATAATGGTCTTGGCTTGATGTTGCTTGGGGTTACTGGTGATCAGGTATTGCCAAAAGAAGTTTATGATGAAATTAAAGTCAGGACACTTTCTTCTGTGCGAGGAACGGTTCAGGCAGATATTCTGAAAGAAGATCAGGCACAGAATACCTGCATTTTTTCTACTGAGTTTTCACTCAGATTGATGGGAGATGTGCAGCAATATTTCATTGATCACATAGTTCGGAATTTTTATTCGGTATCTATCTCGGGATATCATATTGCAGAAGCTGGAGCAAATCCGATTTCGCAGCTGGCATTTACACTTGCTAATGGATTTACATTCGTGGAATACTATCTTTCGCGAGGAATGGATATCAACAAGTTTGCTCCGAATCTCTCCTTTTTCTTCTCCAATGGAGTAGATGCCGAATATGCTGTAATTGGTCGCGTAGCAAGAAGGATCTGGGCGAAGGCCATGAAAGAGAAGTATGGTGCAGATGATCGTTCTCAGAAACTCAAATATCATATTCAAACATCCGGTAGATCACTTCATGCACAAGAAATTGATTTCAACGATATACGCACCACATTACAGGCACTCTATGCGATTTATGACAATTGTAATTCATTACATACTAATGCTTACGATGAAGCGATTACAACACCTACAGAAGGCTCCGTTCGTCGGGCGATGGCTATACAGTTGATCATTAACAAGGAGCTTGGTTTGGCTAAAAACGAAAATCCAATGCAAGGATCTTTCATCGTAGAAGAGTTAACTGATCTGGTAGAGGAAGCAGTGATGGAAGAGTTTGATCGGATTACTGAGAGAGGAGGAGTGCTGGGCGCTATGGAAAGTATGTATCAGCGTGGTAAAATTCAGGAAGAAAGTCTTTATTATGAAACCAAAAAACACACAGGAGAACTTCCAATTATTGGGGTAAATACCTTCTTGTCTTCAAAAGGATCACCAACCATCATTCCTGATGAAGTCATTAGGGCAACTAAAGAGGAGAAGGAAGCACAAATAGCGAATCTTGAGTCTTTGAAAGAGCGGAATAAAGACCGAAGTATGGAGTTATTGAAAAGGCTTCAGGAAGTTGCTTTAAAAAATGAAAACACATTCAATGAATTGATGGAGACTACAAAGTACTGCTCTTTGGGTCAGATTACTCATGCCATGTTCGAAGTAGGAGGACAATACAGAAGAAATATGTGATTCTTTACGCCTTACTCACAGTTCTAGTGAAATGTGTATCGCATCTGGAGTTTAGCGAAAATTGGCACGGTGATTGGATTACTGCTTTCAAAACTAAACAAATAAGGTTATGAAAAAGGCAGTTTTACTTTCAATTTTAGGTGTCATCCTTTTAGTTTCTAAAAGTGAAGCACAGCATTTCGTTACTTCTTATGGAATTGAACAACAATGGGGAATTCCTTATGAGGTTTATTACACGCTTGATCATGATTATTGGGGATATGATATTGTGCATGCCTCACATATCGTGAATAGAAGACGCAACTACTTTGATATAGTATTGCAAAGAAGAGGGGTTTTTGTACGGTTGAGTATTGGTAGAAATGGTCGGGTATTGAGAAGGATCGTAACTAATGATTATCCATTGTTCGATCATGTATGTAATAATCACTGTGGCTACCATGATACGTTTTATCAAAACTATGCCGTAAAAGACCATCATGGGCACTTTTACGTGAACTATAGAAGACCAAGACCAAATGTGATGGCTTATAACAATCATAAAAAACACTGGCATGGAAATGCATACGGACATAATAAAGGTTATAAAAATCATGGTAACACAAACTTTGGATCTCATAGTAATAATGGGAGAAATGATAATCGAAGAACTATAGAGGGAAACAGGTATGGTGGTAGGGGAGATAATGGTCGATCTGGCTCGGGGGATGTGAATAGACGCACGACCCAGGAAGATACCCGAAAAGATTCGCCAAACTCGAGAAGAAATAGCACCTCCACTTATCCATCCAGAAGATCAAATGAGTGATTGAGTATTATAGTTGACCTGAAAGCCCGTGAAAGCGGGCTTTCGTTTTATACTTTAGTTAGTTTCCAGCGTTTGTGCGTCCAAAGCCAAAATTCAGGTGCTTCTATAATCTGCTCTTCCAGTTTTTTAGTTGCTTTTTCAATAATAGAGCCTTCAACAGATGTCGAAGGATTTTCTTCCAGGACTTCAAAAGTCAATTCATAATATCCGCGCTTAGGTTTGGTGGCTTTACCAAAAATCACTGCTTGATCGTAATGTTTAGCATATTTTTCAGCACCAAAGTGCACTGCAGTTTCCTGACCGAGAAATTCTGTCCAGTATACTTTTTGATTTTTTCGTGGTGATTGATCTATGGCGAAAGTGGTTACGGAAAGAGTGTTTTTAAATTCTTCGAAGAATTGTTTGACTTGTTTTTTGGGTACCAATACAAGTCCGAGTCGCGATCTGGATTCTGAAAATTTCTCTTCTAAAAATGGATCGGTCAAAGGTGTATAAATCCCTAATAAATCATGTTCGATCTGTGGAGCGGTAGCAACCGCAAATAGCTCCCAGTTCTGATAATGACCACCAGTAAGAACAGCGCTTCTGTTGGTTTCAGCTAATTTTTCAAAGATTTCAGCATTAGTTACTCTAAACCTCGCTATTGCTTCCTCCTTAGTAATGCTAAAAAGTTTGATACTTTCTGCAATTAGGTCATAAAAATGCCTGTAAAATTTCCTTTCTGTACGTTTTCTCCAGGTATCAGATCGATTTGGAAATGAAATCTTAAGGTTGCTTTGTACCACTTTTTTGCGGTAAGCAATTCCGATCAAGGACAGAAAATATAAACTATTTGAAATCCAGTATAAAATTGAAAGAGGAAGGAAAGAGAGAGGTTTGAGAAGAATGTAATAAAGCAACCTGGACATTGTTTCTCAAAATTAGAGGATATACCAATAATGAAAAAGCTCCCCGGATTCCCAGAGAGCTTATCATGATCATTTAAAAAAATTAGTTCTTATGCTGGACTTAATTCTTTACTGTATTGTTTTCTGATCGTCCAGATTTGATTGATATCCTGAATAAGTTTTTTCAATACTTCAGGAGTGATGGATTGCTTTGGATCATCACCAATTCCAAATTTTGGATTTGAATGAGTTTCTATGATCACACCGTCTGCACCGTATGACATAGCTGCCATAGCAGCAGAAGGCACATATTTAGCTCTACCCACAGAGTGTGATGGATCCACAATCACAGGAGCCCAAGTCTTTTCTTTTAATAATGGTGTAATGCTTTCGTCAGGATAGTTCCTATAACCATCCATTGTCGGAGAAGTTCCTCTCGGGCAAAGCATTACATCTGCATTTCCTCCAGCAGCTATATATTCAGCTGCGGCAATGAATTCATTTACAGGACCCATTCCCATAGACCTCTTCAGTAGTACAGCTATCTGCTTATCAGCTGTGGCTTTACCTACTTGCTTCAACAATGAGTAGTTAAGTGCATTTCTGGCACCAATCTGCAATACATCTACTCCAGCTTCCACAGCAATAGCCAACTGATGATCATCCATTACTTCAGTATCAACAGGAAGCCCAGTTTGAGACTTAGCATCCATCAGTATTTTAATGGATTTATCATCACCCTGAAATGCATATGGCATAGTTCTCGGCTTCCATACACCACCTCTTATACAATTGGCGCCTGCTTCTTTTACTGCGTGTGCTGATTCGATAAACATGTTAGGGTTTTTCGGATCAATGGTACAGTGACCTGCTATGATAAACGGAGACTCCCCTACAATGGAGTTGCCGATTTTCACTTTGTGGTGAGACATTTCAGATTTGAGGTCCATGAGTTTAAAAGGAGTGTCAATAGCATCCCATCGGTCTACATAATCCAGACCTAAAATTCTATTGACCATAATTGTTTCTCTTTCATCACCTAGTACCGCATAAATAGTGCGGTGGTGACCTACGATTGGCTGTACTCTACATCCGTATTCTCCTACTATTGCTACAACCTCGTCCAGCTGTTCTTCTGTTAATTTCGACTCCTTTGGAATGATCATGTTCCTATTATTTACTAATGAGTCGGCAAAAGTAATTTACCCACTTCATATGCCAAGAGTATTGGGGAAAATGTTGTGTTAAATTTGGGAAATTTAGGTTGAATAGAGGTTTTGAAGGTTTAAATTTTAAATTTCCCAATAAATACAGAATTAATCATCAATTTTTGTGCTTTCAATTCTGACTAAACAATGATAGAAAGTGTGGGTTTAATATTCTAGTTTAGTGTGGTCAGGCTTATAACAGACAATAATTATTGACAATGAAAATAAATTTAGGATACAAAGGGGATAAGGAGTATTTCGCAGTGAATGAGTCAGGTAATCGGATAGAAATAGATATGCTGGATGCTTCAGAAAAAAAAGCCATGTCACCCATGCAATTGTTACTTTCTGGCTTGATAGCCTGTGCGGCAGTTGATTTGGTTTCGATGGTGAAGAAAAGAAGGAAAACTCTTATTGATTTTTCTGGTGAAGTAGCAGGTACAAGAAGAGAGGAGATACCAAAGAAATATACGGATATAGAAATTGTGTTCTCATTCACTTCTCCTGATCTGAAACAAGAGGAGGCTCAGAAGCTTGTCAACCTAGCAGTGGAGAAATACTGCTCAGTTTCTGCCTCGATGGATCCAGAAATTAGGATCACTCACACGGCCAAAATTATTAGACCAGAGTAAAGGGCAAACAAAAACCCCTGCCGAATGGCAGGGGCAACTTTGATTAAAATTCCTTGTATATTAATACTTACGCGAGTCTAACATCAATTGCATTCAATCCTTTTTTACCCTCTTTCAATTCGAAGGTAACATCGTCATCTTGTCTGACCTCATCGATCAAACCGGATACATGAACAAAATACTCTTTGTTCGATCCATCTTCTTTAATGAAACCATAACCTTTAGAATCATTGAAGAACTTTACTTTTCCAGTACTCATTAAATAAATAATTTGATAATAATTACCTCAAAAGTAGGTAAATAAATCTGCGCAATAGCAAAAATTGGAACAATGTTTGGTTAAATGATTGTGAACCAAAAATTAGAACTATGAAAACTTTTACTACTGCATTGCTATTGATGGTCATGATTTCATCCTGTTACACAGAAACAATTGTCGGTCCGGCTGGACCTAGAGGGCCACAAGGACCAACCGGAGCAGATGGTGCGGCTGGTGAGAATGGATATGTTTTTGAATGGACAGACATTAATTTTACCGCATCCAATAACTATGAGGTTGTTCTGGAATATCCCTCTGATTTCGAAGGATTGGAGTCTGACGTGGCACTTGTTTACTTGCTTTGGGATACTTACACCACTAATAGTGGAGAAGAAGTGGAAGTTTGGAGGGCGTTGAATCAAACTATACTGACAGAAGAAGGTATCTTGATGTATAAATATGATTTTGGCAAGTATGATGCTCGAATATTTCTTGAGGCTGATTATTCCTTGAACATGCTAGGAGCTATTGATACAGATAATTGGATAGCCAGAGTAGTGGTTGTTCCTGGAGATTTTTGGAATTCGGGTAGAGTAGATTTAAGCGATTACCATGCCGTGAAGGAAATGCTTGGACTCCCTGAATTAAATTCTACTAATACACAAAATGTCGATAGAAGAAAATAGAAAAAGCCGCGCAAGCGGCTTTTTTATGTTTTTGACAATGAATAGAAATTAATTCATTGCATGCTTTCGATCATATGCACCAGTTCCCAAATCTCTTAGTAGCGTAAAATGACTTTTTACAGCGTTGAAGAAAGTAGGTTGATGATAGTAGGGAATACCATATTCTTCGGCTGTTTCCTTCACGATCTTTGAAATCTTAGGGTAGTGGATGTGACAAATATTTGGAAAAAGGTGGTGTTCAATCTGATGATTCAAGCCTCCAATTAACCAGGTAAATAGTTTGCTATTATTTGCGAAATTTGAGGTTGTTTTCAATTGATGAATGGCCCAACTATTCTCCATGGTATATGACTCATTAGGCTCAAAAAACTCAGTTTCAGTAATTACATGAGCCGGCTGGAATATCAAAGCCAATGAAAGTCCACAAATGAAATGCATCATTAGAAAGCCAATCACGATCACCCACCACGGCTGAGCGATGGTCATAAATGGGATAACTAAAAACAAGCCCACATACCATATTTTATTAAAAATCAGTTCCGCAACTGCATTTCCATATTTTATCCCCTGTTGTTTTAATAGGTTTTTCTTTTTGTATCGACTAAGTTGCTCAAAGTCCTTACTTACCAGCCAATAAATGGTCATTAGTCCATAAAGAAATGGCGCATAAAAAACCTGATATCTGAAAAACGGTTTTCGTTCCTGAGTGGGCGAAAACCTCATGACTCCTTCCTTTGCAATATCCTCATCGTAACCATCTACATTAGTGAATGAATGATGAAGCACATTGTGTTGGATGATCCAATTGTTAGGGTATCCGCCAATGAAATTAAGCAGGTAACCTAAAGCCTTATTGACTTTTTTGTTGCGCGAATATGCACCATGGTTCGCATCGTGCATGATCGACAACCCAATTCCTGCCATACCCAAACCCATTAAAACCCACATAGCTAATACGCCTACAGTGCCGGAAACGATCCCGCTGATCATCAATGTTAATGGGGTGAAATACAATGCAATCATAAAAATGGTTTTGAATACCATATTTCCGTTTGCATGCTTTGAAATTTTGTTGTCTTTAAAGTACTGGTTCACTCTACCTCTTAGTACAGCGAAAAATTCTGGTTGATGTTGGTTGTTAAACCGAATTGATTTTTGTTGCATTTAATTTGAATATAAGACCACAATTTAACCCAATTATGCTTGGTAAAACAATTAGTCAGAACTGAAAGGGGGTAGAAAACGATGAAATACTACAATTCCTAAGTCAATAATCGCCTGTGGTAGTTAATCTGACCAAGGTGATAGTTGAGGTGACCTTGCAAATGAATCAGGAAGTATTCGATTGTCATCGGCTTTCCAAATACCTCGATAGGATAAATTTCATTAAGATCACTTTCTGAATACTTATGAAGAGCAGTTTTAATAGTTTCTTTTAATTTCACAACCTCCTTTATCATATCAGTTTTTGGAATATGTTTATCGTTAAATTCAGCTTCCCTATCTCTCTTATAATCCGTATTTCCTAGAATATGGCCTATAAAATGGTTCATGTTTCCTACGATGTGAAGCGTGAGGTTCCCTCCAGAATTTGCAATATCTCCAGATACTTTCCAGAGATCAGATTCTTGTTTGTATTTTTCCAATTCGGAAACTAATCGATCCAAATCCCTTTCCAATAAGTTGACTACTGATTTAATCATAATTAACAATTTGTCAAGAAAGATAATTTAATCAGGTAATATTTTCAATTTGAACCAAAGCTTGGTTTACTTTGCCATCGATTTAATAATGGATATTTCTGTCGTGAGATATCCGGTTGACAACCAGCTTAGTTGACCTCCCTGTTATTTTCTGAGATTTCAAACATTTAGATGGCTTTAACGTATGTTATAATAGTCATCTTCACAGATATTGCTAAAAATGTGTAACAAGTTTGAATTAGGTTAAAATTAGATTACTGTTTTTAGTGGCCCCGGTTTCTCAGCCGGGGCATTTTTTTGTATTTTTTTCGGATTCTCTATCTATTGAATTTGAAAGCACAAATGAATAGCTTTAACGGTACTCCTACATCACATAGTAGAAAAACCATATCCAATGAGATTTCATATTTTTATTCTGATTCAAGTGTTGATTTTAACTGTATCGGCCCAAGTTGCCAATCAAGACGCTATCGATAGTCTGGAATCAATTTTGTCTCAGACATCAGAACCGGATGTGGCTCTGCTGTTGTCAATTTCAGATGAGTACCAATCTTCAGATTGGGAAAAATCGATTGAATTTGCCGAAAGAGCCTATGAAAAAGCCCAGGTTCAGGGGAGTGAGCAAGACATTTTTCAATCAGCTTATAAACTTGCGAATGCCTTTGAAAAAAAAGGCGATTCTGAATCGGCACTAGAATTAATAAAGGTAGCAGAAAGTCATGCCTCGGACAGTATCTATCTTTCAGACGTTTACTATTTGTACGGATTGGTATATGAGTCCATGTCATCACTGGATCTATCTCTTCAGTACCACCTCAGGTCTTTGAAAATCAGAGAAAATGCTCAGGATAAGAATGGAATCATCGCAAGTAAGAATTCTATTGCATTCGTATATCGGGCGATGCATCAGCAAGAAGATGCTATAAAAATACTTAAAGAAACACTGAAAGATGCTGAAAGCATAAATGATCGTGAAGGTGCCACAAGAGCGACTTTCAATATAGGACTGATGATTTTAGAACTCAATGAGCATGCGAGGGCTATTCCTTGGTTTCAGAAAGCTACCTCTGGATGGACGGAGAATGAAAACCCAATTCTCTTCAGTTTTTATTACAACAATATGGCCAACTGCTATGTCAGATTACTGCACCTTGATTCTACATATTATGATTCAGCCATTTATTATGGAAAAAAAAGCATCATCCTAAAAAGGAATTTGAAAAATATCCGGGGAATCGCTAACACTCATAACTTGCTGGCAGATACCTATGAGAGGGGGAGTGAGTGGAATAAATCCTATTATCATGCTTCTGAAGCTTTGAAAATTGCCGATAGTTTGAGCATGAAACCGATTAAACTCAATGCGCTGAGCTATTTAATTACAGCGGAGATAAAACTCAACAAATTGAAGTATTTGAATGAGCATTTCGAAGAGTTTAAGGGATTACAAGAGGAATTATTTAATGATGCGAAATCAGAACAGGCCGCAGAGTTGGCGACTAAATATGAATTAGAAAAACAAAGCCAGGAAAACAAGTTGCTGGAGAAGCAAAGGCATGAGCAGCAGCGGATCAATACTTTGCTAGTTGCTGTGGTGGTATTTCTGGTTTTGAGTCTCGGTCTGCTCGTTTATCTGATTCTGATGCGCAAAAAGAATCATGCCACATTACTTAAAGACAAAGAAATTATTGAGTCACAATCCAGGGAATTGGTAGAACTCAATCTGATGAAATCCACATTTTTTGCCAGTATAAGTCATGAATTAAGAACGCCCTTGACATTGATACAGGGAAATGCCGATGAAGTTTTGAACGTAAAAAAATTACCTAATTCGGCACTGGAGCCATTGCGAAAAATTAAAAGGAATATTCATCAACTTTCTGTGATGGTTGAAGACTTGCTTGATCTTTCGAGATTGGAATTACATCAGAAACAGGCCAATCTCAAACCCATTGATATCAATTTTGCTTTGAGAAGGCTGTGTGCCGCATTCACATCTATGGCCGAAAGTAAACACGTGAGTTTTAGATATGAATATGCTCGTAAGGAACCTGTTGCAGTAATGCTGGATGAAATTCTATTTGAGAAAATAATTAATAATCTTATTTACAATGCGTTCAAACAATGTAAAGTAAATGGGAAAATCCATGTGACTTTACAACTGGTTCATGATGGAGTGGAGGTGCTTATTGCTGATAATGGATTTGGTATTGCGGAAGAAGAACTACCTCATATTTTTGACCGTTTTTTTCAGCCAAAAAGTAATAGTCCACAATCTTTCGGATCTGGAATGGGATTGGCTATAGCCAAAGAATTAACAGTGTTGATGTCCGGACAGATTGATGTAATTAGTAAAGCTGGTAAAGGAACAACGTTTACTTTGAAATTTCCGGTTACGGACTTAGCTCCATCGCCTACCAGATATGAGGAATTGGTTATTGATCATAATCAGCAGGATGAAGGAGTTGATAAAATTGAAATTCCTTCTCATACCACAGTGATGATAGTAGAAGATAACAATGACGTGAGCGAGTATTTGACGAAAATATTGAAGGATCATTTCAATACACTCATTGCAGCAAATGGCCAGGAAGCATTGGATTTGCTTGATCATCAAAAACCCGATCTGATTCTCACAGATGTGATGATGCCGGTGATGGATGGCTGGGAATTAATCGAAAAAGTAAAGTCTACGCCTAAATATTCTCAGATTCCGGTGATCGTACTGACTGCAGTGGCAGATTCAGAAGAAAAGGTTAAGGGATTAAGGATGGGAGTGGATGATTATATCCTCAAACCTTTTGAATCTGAGGAGTTGTTGATTAGGATTTCAAATTTGGTTTCAAATCTGCGTGAACGAATCAAATGGGCCAAAGAGTATGAAGAAGAGGAGCATGCAACACCAAAGGATATTACAGAAAATCATCAGTTGATCATTGATTTGAAGACGTATGTCCAGGAAAACATCAGCGATAAACATTTGAATGTTGCACAGCTGGCCATGCATTTAGGCCTGAGCGAAAGGCAGCTATATCGCAAAACTTCTGAACTGGTAGGTCTGTCGCCATCAAAACTGATTTTAGAGATTAAACTACAGCATGCCAGAGAGTTGTTGCTCAGTCAGAAATTTACAAAATTAGCTCAGATAGCAAGTGAAATTGGGTTTGACTCTTCTCAGTACTTTTCTAAACTTTATTCAGAAAGATTTGGGAAAAAACCTTCCGATTATTTCTCTTAGCGGGAAATTTTAATTGGAATGAGCATAGAGGCGGCAAATAGGCTGGAATTGATTGAGGAATATTTTTTCTCAGCAAAACTGAGAGAAATCAAGCGATTGACAGACCAGGGAAAACCAATTATCAATCTAGGTATTGGTAGCCCGGATCTTGCTCCTCACCCTGATGTTATCGAGGAATTACAACAGTCAGCAGCTAAAAACGATGCTCACGGATATCAATCTTACCAGGGAATTCCAGAATTCAAAAATGCCGTTCTGAAATTTTATCATCAAAGATTCAATTCTCATTTATCTGGATTTCAAGTATTGCCATTGATGGGAAGCAAAGAAGGTATTACGCATATTTCTCTTGCATATCTCAATCAGGGTGATCAGGTATTGATTCCAGCGCTTGGGTACCCCACATACACGTCAGTGACTAAAATGGTAGGAGCGGAGCCTGTGCATTTTCCACTTTTGGTACAAGAAAATTGGAAACCAGACTGGGATTATTTGGATGCACTGGACACCAGCAAAGTCAAATTGATGTGGCTAAACTACCCACACATGCCAACTGGCACAGCAATAAATCCCCTGGAATTGAAAAGGTTCGTTGACTATGCGCAGGAGCGTGACATTCTTATTGGATTTGACAATCCATATAGTTTTATTTTGAATGAATCACCGTTAAGCATATTCAATGTTCCAGGTGCAGATCAGGTTGCATTGGAGCTTAACTCCTTGTCCAAAACTTTCAATATGGCCGGCTGGCGTGTAGGATGGGTAATGGGAGAATCTTCATTAATTGAACCTGTGCTTAGAATCAAAAGTCAGATGGATTCAGGAATGTTCAAACCCGTTCAATTGGCTGCTTCGAAAGCACTTTCTTTAAATGATGATTGGTTTCTTTCTATTGAAAAAGTTTATACGCAAAGAAGAAATTTGGTGTATCAGATTCTGGATCATCTTAACTGTGAATATTCATTATCTCAAAGTGGAATGTTTGTTTGGGCTAAGGTTACTTCCGGTTCCGGTGAGGACATGATGGATCATTTATTAGAGGATTTTCATGTTTTTATAGCACCGGGGTTTATTTTTGGAGAGGCCGGATACAATTATGTAAGATTATCATTATGCGC
This sequence comes from Bacteroidia bacterium, assembly GCA_030425425.1. Taxonomy (GTDB): domain Bacteria; phylum Bacteroidota; class Bacteroidia; order Cytophagales; family Cyclobacteriaceae; genus Marinoscillum. The sequence continues at coordinate 16,680 of JAUIAO010000031.1, forward strand.
TTCTGAGGAGTTGTTGAGAGAGGTGCTTTCGAGAATTCAATCTGTAAAGAATTAGTTTTCAGCTCATTGGGAATTTTTTTAAGATCAATTAATTCCATAAAAAATGATCTTTCCTAAAAACTGAATTATCTTTCATGTTGGAGGATAAATATGAAAGCGCATTTGGTTCTTTTTTTTAGCATCACCTGTCAACTAACATTCTCATATGTTAAGGGAAATGGCTTATATCAACACGCAAATACACCCGCTGATATGCCTACTCTTCAATCCCAAATAGATCAAACGGATAGTTTGTACAAAGAAGGTTTGATAAACACAGACAGTGCTTGGGCATCATATCTAACAATTGCTGAAAACTTCATTGATCTCCATGATTTTAGGTCGGCCAGACTGACCATCAAAAAATCTAACGAAATATTGACTGGCCAACAACTGGATCATCTACTGGCCAAAAATTATTTATTGTTAGCCGATCTGGAAATGGAAGTAGACGATAACCCTTCTGCTCTTCAGATTCTCACCAGCGTGTTGGATATTTATGAAGGCATGAAGGACTCTGTCAATTACTTAGGTACTCTAAAGAAAATTGGGATTAATTATGACTATCTGGGTGACCATGAAACGGCTCTGGAATACTATAATGAGTGCATCGAAATGGCAAACAGTCTAAAGATGCCAGAAGTAGTAGGGGCTTGTTACAATAATATCGCCAGTATCATGTCAGATGAAGGTGATCATCTGGGAGGATTAGAGTATTTCAAAAAGGGGATTGAAATAGGAAAGAAGCTCAATGATTTTACGCTCTTGTCAAAGCTATATCACAATATGTCTTTGACATACAGTGATTTGAAAATGTTTGATGAAGCCAGGGAAAGTTTAGAGCGATCTGCAACGATAGCCAGGGAAGTAGGAGACCCCAAAGAGATTTGTTTTTCTTATCAGGGATTGGGATTTTACTTTTTGGATAAAGGAGAACTAGACTCTTCAGAATATTATATGAATCTTACCCTTGAGCTCGCTCAGAAAATCAACAATTCACAGCTTAGAGCAAACGCCCAGGATGTGTTGGAAGAGATTTATTATAAAACAGGCAGATATAAAATGGCCTACGACATGTTTGCTAAGAGTCAGCAGGAGTATGATAGTTTGTACAATCTGGAAAATGCTCAGATAATAGAGTCTATAAAAGCTCAATACCAATCTGAGAAACGAGACCGTGAATTGGCCGAGAAAAACTTACAACTCGAAAAAGCAAGTAGCGATTTGTCAAGAAAAAATGTTTTGCAGATAGCTTTGGTGTTTGTGGTTGGTTTACTGCTAATCGTGTTGTTTTTGATATATAGAGGGTTTGTGCTGAGAAAACGAGCACATGAATTGCTGAGAGTACGAAATGAAGAAATCCAGGCACATGCCAGTCATATTGAAAATTTGAATAAAACAAAGAACCGATGGTTTATCAATGTAGCTCATGAGCTTAGAACTCCACTTACTCTTATAAAAGGACCTGTGAACAGAGTAATCAACCATTTTGCATTGCCAGAAGAAGCAAAAGAGGACCTTCAATTGGTAGAACGTAATGCAAACAATCTTTCGAATCTGGTGAATGAAATTTTGGACTTATCCAGGATGGAGGCAGGTATGATCAGTTTGAATGAATCAATTTTTGATCTTTGTTTGCTAGTCAATCAAGTCATGGAGTCATTCAAGATTCGTGCTGAGCATCTCAGGCTATCCCTCCACAGCCAGTGCAATGAGTCATTACTAATCCGGGCAGATCAGGAAAAAGTCAGAAAAATCATCATGAACCTGGTTTCAAATGCTATCAAATTTTCTGAAAGTGGAGGAACAATTACCGTAATAATCAACCACACAACTCAAGGGTTAGAACTTTCAGTGGTTGATACTGGAAAGGGGATAGATTCCAGTGACGTGCCATTTGTTTTCGACCGATTTTTCCAATCTTCTAATCCTTCTGACCAGATATCAGGAGGTACTGGTATTGGATTATCCTTATGCAAAGAGATAGCGGAGCTTCATGGAGGGGCTATGTCACTAAAAAGCACATTGGGCGAAGGGAGTGAATTTATTTTGACCATTCCAGAAGAGAGAATTGAAAAGCAAAATGTTCCTGTGGCTGCTGAGGCTACAGAATTGAAGCCGGAGATAGTGGAGGTGGATTTATCGGAAAGCATGAAACCTATATTACTTTTAGTAGATGATAATGATGATATCAGAGCTTATATAGATCGATTGCTTAGTCCATATTTTGAGGTAAAACAAGCGCAGAATGGAATAGCTGCATTGGATTTGATGGAAGGAAATGATGTGAAATTCATTATTTCAGACATTATGATGGAAGGAATGGACGGTATCGAATTGATGCGACAGATCAAGTCAAATACGAAATGGAGTCAGGTGCCTTGTATTCATTTGACGGCCCTGGCCGATGATTATTTTCTTTCAGAATCTCAGAGAATCGGAATCGATGATTACTTAAATAAGCCCTTTGCCCCCGAAGAACTGCTGAAAAGGGTGAGGTCACTTTATGATAATTATCTAAACAGAAGTGGCGCGAAAGTAGAATCGGATAACTACGATGATCAATTTATCAATAAGCTCAGGGAATGTGTACTCAAGCATATTGAGGAGACTCAATTCAATGAAAGTCATTTGGCTCTTGAAATGAATATAGCTGAGCGGCAGCTTGCAAGATATCTTAAGAATAGCACTGGCCTTACGCCCAGGGAGTTTATAGAAGAAGTCAAATTGATAAAAGCTAGTGAATGGGCTCAGAATAAATCATACCAATCTGTAGATGAACTGGCTATAGCTGTTGGGTATTTGGAAGGTTCACATTTTTCTGATTTATATGAACAGAGATTTGGGAAAAATCCGTCAGACATACTGAGAGCTTAATTTTCCAGCTGTTCCAGAACTTGCTTCTTATATGTTCTGCTAATTGGGATCCTTCCTGCTGTAGTGATTACTTCTTCTCTACTATATGAGCTTACGTGCCTTACATTGACCAGATACGAACGATGCGTTCTAATAAACGTATCTGGAAGCCGCAGATTGAGTTCACTGATTTTTTCCTTTGTGATGACTTGTTCATCTGAGGTCTGGATTTTCACATAGTCAGCAAGACTTTCGATATAAATGATCTTGTCCAATTCGATTGGAATGTTTTTTCGATCAGATCTGACTGTAATGGTTTTGAGACTATTTTTTTCCTGTTCATGTTCCAGTTGAGTGATCACGATTTCTTTGAGTTGATATTTTTTTAAAATCAATACAAAAGCCTTGATGAACACAATCAAATAGATAGTGAATGTAAGCAGAAGAAGGTTTGTACTATATGGGTGCAGGTTGGCATACTGGTAATTTGCCAATACAATAAACGAAACGGTCAGCACCAATAATTCAAAGTAAAGTGAGAATACGAGTGTATAAAGTAGGTAAAGTCCGAATTTGAAATATTGCTGATTTAGCAAATATTTCGGTACCAGGAAATTATTGAAAAAGTAAGATGTCCCAATTGCCACGGGCATCAGAAACGTAACGAAGTAAAAGGTTTTGAGATAATCACCATCAGCCTGAGCAAAAATGATGATTAAAAGGGTAGCAATTAAAACCCAAAAACCTACCTGTTTTCCAGTGTGCATATTTCAAACTTTGATTCGAAAATCGCCATTTTTACGTAATTGACCTACTTTTATCGACGAATTGCAGGTTTAGTCATGGATTTGACCTTGCCCCGAAGTGTGGTTCACCTCTAGTTTTGATCCAGAAATTATGTTACACTCAAAAACACAAAAACGATGTTTGAATTATTTGTAATGGGAGGTCCCCTTTTTATGAGTTTGGTTACTCTGGCGCTAGTAGGAGCGGTGATCATTGGAATCAAATCAGCAATTACGATTTTCGGAGGAAATGTCTCAGAATCTATCGATAGACAGCTGGGATATATCAAATCTGCGGGTTTGCTGGCTTTGGTATTAGGAGTGCTAGGTCAGATGATTGGTCTGTACAGTGCATTTGCAGCTATAGAGCAGATGGGCTCGGTATCGCCTGCTATGCTTGCTGGCGGATTGAAGGTTTCTTCTATCACCACTTTGTGGGGAATGGTGAGCTATGTAATCAGCCTTTTGATGTATTTGGGACTGTCAGCAGCTGTAAAGAGAGATTAATGAAAACATCCCGAGCAGAAACTGCTCGGGATAACTAGTTATTTTGAAATTTCAATCGATTCGTAACCTACGAAACTCATGACTATTGGGTGAGAATCATCAGAGAGTTTGAGCTTAAAGTTTCCATTAGGATCAGATACCGTTCCAATATTGGTGCTTGATTCTACAATATTCACTCCTGGCAGTATTGCTCCACTTTCGGCATCAAAGATGGTTCCATAGCATACTCCGTTTTTCCAATCCATTTTTACTTTCATTTTGCTATTTTGTGCTTTCACTTTATCAATAGCAATCACGCCATTACCCTCTTCAATGGTTTTGTTACGGTCCAAAGAGAAGATAACCGGCAGTACCATTCGCACTCTTACTTTTTTACCTCGTTGAGAACCAGGAGTAAAGTTTTGAGCACCAGAAAGGACTCTTTCTGCTTCCTCATCACATCCACCGCCAATACCCCTGATGGTTTTTATGCCAGATACTGATCCATCCTTTTCCACAATAAACTGCACGTACACACGGCCCTCTATTCCTTCCTTTCTGGCATTCTCAGGATATTTGATTTCAGAGGCGATGTACTGATAGAATTCATCCATTCCACCCGGGTATTCAGGTATTTGTTCTACTACTGTGAATACTTCATCATCAGATTTAGACCTTTCTGCAAGGTAGTTAAAGTTGGCACCATCCTTCTTCATCGCCAGGATAATTTCACTTTGATCTTTGTTCACGTTCATTGAATGAATTAAAGATGGGTCGATATCCTTTAGTTGTTCTAAGGATTCAAAATCCAATCCTTTCTTGTTTTTGAGGCCTTTTAGCTCTTCTTCAGAAATCGTCACTTTCGTAAACGACAGTTGATCTTTCAAATCAGCCAGGTTGTTTTGCATATTTTCTGGTAGCTGATCAAAAGTGATCGAGTTACTATAGGCGCCCATTGCTTTGATATCAGCATCTAGCTGCTCATTACAGGATAGGCCGAAAAGCACCAGGAGGACAACCATGCTTATTGCACTGATTTTCCAGGTTTTGATTTTTGAAATTTTGCGTTTCATTGCTTTGATTCTTTTTAAAGTGTGACCGTCATGGAAAGAACTGGCCAGAATAATTCCATTGACATTGAGAGTTTGACTAATTAGTGTTTTTATATATAAGCTTACATCAAAGGATTTTACAGCCTGTGTGTCTGCTTGATATTCGTGTATTTTTTTCATTTCAGCCAGCAGATACCAGCTGGTAGGGAGCCACCAGAAAAGTGCTCTGAATAATTGCATGATCAAAATATCATAACTATGTCTTAACCTTACATGAGACAACTCATGAGTAAGAATAGCCTGATAGGTGGATTGCTCATTGATGATAGTTGGACTTATAAAAATCCAATGGAAAAACGTGAAACTTCCGATGATTTTTTGTGAATAAAATACTTTCACTCCATTTTCGAGTTTCATTTTACTGCATCTTATGAGTTTCAACAGATGGTAAAAAGAGCTGATGATTTGCAACACAAACCAGCCGCTGATCAGTACATAGATCCAGGTAAAAGCTGAATAAGCTAATGATGCGAATGACGCATTTTCCGCACCAGCTACAACAGGCTTGAGCATAATAGCGGTCATTTCGGATGACTGCTGAATGATTTTAGGATTTTCATAGGTCCACATTTCTGGCAACTCAAGTAGTGGAACAATCAATGAAAGAACATAAACGGAAATGATAAACGCCCTGAGTAAAGTGTATTGGTTCTCTTTTCTCAGAAAAACCCAATAAACGATTCCCAATGTCAAATGAATCACAGCAAGTTCTATGAGATAATTGATCATTTTTCTTTTTTTAATTCCTCAATCAGTTCTTCTAATTCCGAAACGCTCAGGCTATCTTCTTTTGTGAAAAAGGAGACCATTTGCTGATAGGACCCACTAAAATATTTACCTACAAACCCTTTCATGAAGGTTTTGGTATATTCTTCTTTGGCTACAACAGGGTGATATTTGTGTGATTTGCCGTGAGACTCATGACCTACAAACCCTTTTTGTTCTAGAATCCTGACAATTGTCGAAACAGTATTGTAAGCAGGTTTGGGTTCTGGCATTTTCTGGATGATCTCTTTCACAAATGCAGATTCCAGTTGCCATAGTACCTGCATGATTTCTTCTTCGGCTCGAGTTAATTCTTTCATTGAACTAAATATTTAGTTCAAAGGTATTAAACAGGATCAAAAGAGCAAATAATATGAACTAAAAAATTAGTTTGAAATAAAAATACCCCAAAAGGGGTATTGTTTTAGTAGAAGTTATACCTTGTCTTTACAATCCGAAAGGGTTGCAATCAGTGCATATTTATACAAGGCTGCTGCTGACGGGTTTCACCGTTGTAGCAAAAACCGATCTCTCAACAGGATCGGTTTTTTTACGACCATTTCACAGCCACTTTCCCGATAGATTTACGTCCTTCCAGATAGTTATGAGCTGCTGCAAGCTCTGTATGAGGGAATTCTTTCCCAACAAAAGGTTTGATTTCTTCGGCTTCAGCCAGATCATTTACGGCTTGTAGCGCACGTTTAAAAGCCATTGGCTTATCATCGGCGACTCTGAGCATATTGATACCAATCAGTGAGGTGCTGCTGGATACAAACTTGATCGGGCTCCAGAATCCAAAACCAAAAGCCAATCCGAGCATTTTGAAGAAATTACCTCTGGCTTCAGTCATTTTGGAGGCGCCATAGATGACTACACGCCCTCCAGAATTGAGTAATTTGTAATCCTTTTTCACATAGTCCCCACCTATAGGGTTGAAGGTTGCGTCTATTTTCTTTCCAAATCCTAATTTCTCGATTTCCTCCTGATAATTGACTTCCCGATAATTGATTGGATAATCCACCCCGATGGATTTGAGGTAATCAAGCTTTTCCTGAGAGCCAGCAGTACCAAAAATGATACATCCTTTTCGCTTCAGCAATTGAATCAATGCTGTACCAACTCCACCCGCGGCAGCATGGATCAATACATGGTCACCTTCATGTAAGCTGACAGTTTCCTCAGCTGCCCAATATGCAGTGATGTATTGGGTGGCCAGTGCGGTGGCTTCACCTATAGAAAGTCTATCAGAAATCTTCACTACGGCCATTGCTGGGGATACCACATGGTCTGCATAGCCCCCGAATCGTGTAAACGTCAACACGCGATCTCCAATTTCAAATCCTTTGACTCCTTCTCCCAGCTCTGCAATGTGACCTACATTTTCATAGCCCAAAACAGCGGGTAGAGGAGGGCAATCCCGATAAATTCCAAGCCGAGCCATTACATCCGCAAAGTTCAATCCAAACCCCTCTGATTTGATCAGCACTTCTCCTTTACCCGGTTTTGGTGTGGGTTTTTCCTGTAATTCAAATGCGGATTCTGCTTCGCCGAATTTTATGAGTGTGTAGGTTTTCATTTATTAATTTCTTGTCTTAGGATTTCTATAATTTTTTTACTTATGCTAAAATTCGTTTTTTGAATTTTTTCAATGACATCATTCATATCTTTAATAATTCCTTTTCGATAAGCAGCTAACAATAAACCTAAAGTTCCGGAATAATTGATGTTTTGTTGTTTGGCAATTTTTCTGGCTTTTAAATCATCGATAATTGCAATTGCATTCTCCGATTCTTCACATAGAGCTAGAGAACTTGCTTCTCCTTTACCAATATTCAGGCTGAGATATTTTATGAATAGGTCTGGTTTTGATTGCTTAACCTGGATGTATTCAGGAAATGGAAAGTCAAATTCCTCTTTAACCTCTGGACTGATAAATGTAGGTTTGTTTAGAGATTGAAATAATGTCAATAAGTCTAATTTATCAAGAAGAATCAGGCAACTAGTACCCGCAATTATGATTTCAAAACTTGTCCGCATCAGAGGATAGCTCTTCAGATGTATAGTTGATCAAAGAAACACTATAATCACTAAGAATATCTGAGAACTGTCTTGAGTTCATTCCAACAGATTGAGCAGCCTGACTGAGGGTTAACCTCCCTGCTTCGAACATTTTTGCAGCGAAGAAGAGTAATGCATCCTTTTCATCAATGTTCAAATCATCCGGTAGTTCTAGCACAAGTTGCTTCATTCGTATAAAATTAGAGAATAATTGTTAGACAGCTTTATTCCTGTGATTTGAAAAAGGCTCCGAGTTGTGATTCTAGCTTCCCTTTTTCCATGTATGTAGGTGACAAACTTGGCTGACCAGGAAAGTTCTCCATATGCAATGTCTGAGTTGGGAAGGCGAAATTCACTCCGAGTGCTTTTGCCAATTTGATGATTTCCAGAATCACCTCATGTCTGGCTTTCAACTCTGCTGTCCAGTCTGGGACTTCAAAGAATATATAAAACATGATATTCAAAGATGAACTGCCCAGATCATTTAAAAATACATTGTAATAGTCTTTTCTGGTGTCAGGATGTGTTTCTACTATTTTTCTCAATCCTTGCACAAATGTGTCGATCAATTCAGGAGGAGTGTCATAAGTTACGGCGATCTGGGTGTAATATCTTCTGTATTGACGCATGCCATGATTGTCGATAGTGCTATCCGCCATGCGACCATTGGGCACATACATGAGAGAGTTTCTGAATGTTCTGATTCTGGAAGAACGGAAACCAACCTCTTCTACAGAACCATCAATATCTCCGGAAGTGATCCAATCGCCAATCTGAAAAGGCCGGTCGATGAAAATCATCAAAGACCCGAAAAAATTCTTAATGGTGTCCTGTGCAGCCAAAGCAAACGCAAGACCTCCGATTGATAAGCCAGTCAATAATGGGATAATAGGGATGTCCAGATTCTGTAAAACGAAAAGTGTACCTATTGCCACTACAAAAGTTTTTAGGGTTTTTCTAACCAAAGGCACCAACTGATCATCAAGTGTGCTCTGTGTTTTCTTGGCAATATGATCCAGGTATAGAGCGATTACATCCACCAATCTGTAAAAAACGATCATCCCGAAAAGCGGAAGAAGGGCTCTGGTAGAGAGCATTACCCAATGTGCAATTTCAGGTTTTAATTGTAGGACTGGAAAAAAGATTTTGAGCAGTAGAATGACAATGAAAATACTTACAGGACGTGCCACGGGTAGTAAAAACCGATCTGCCAAATCTTCAAAACCAGCTTTTAGCAGGAATTTCAAAAAAACCTGCTCGATCATAAACGTGAATACCCGGTGAATAATTACGCTGAGTAATGCTAAAATCAAGATGCCTAAATATTGGTAGAGGTAAAGACCAAATATTTGCCTTGTACCCATTTTTGGAAGGAATTCTAATAGCTTATCTGTACCAAACGGGAAAACTTCGTCATGAATGTCATCGATTGCTGCAAGGGTAGTTGCAGAGTACTTCCAATGACCGTTTTGAGTTCTTTCCAGAAATATTTCGGGCTCATTTCTATTAATTAAATAGTGATATTTTTTGCGAATGCTATCCTGGTAGTTATTCGTTCGAGGTAGCATTTCCATGTCTATGTATTCACCGACACCATCCCAGATCTGTTTAAGTTTTACAGCCTGTTCTTTCGCTTGTTCGTTGGTGATGCCATCTCGCTTGAATGGCGTTGCGGCAGCTTCCAGATTGTAATGATCCTCTTGTAAGTAAAATAGATGAGTGCGGATGGCACCATAAGGAGTACTCAAGTCTACAAAAACAGAATCTTGAGAATATGTGTTGAATGCACTGATAAGAAGTGCAATAAAAAGTATCTTCCTGCCCATGATTAATCCAATTTTGCCGCAAAGGTAATCCTTCTTACGGTTAACTTTGCTGGCCCAAAAAAGAGATAATAAGATATGAATAATCCATTTTTAGAAGATTTTAAAACGCCATTCGATGTACCTCCTTTTGACAAAATCAAAGTGGAGCACTATATGCCAGCCCTTGAAAAAGCCATTGAGCAGTCAAGGGATGAAATTGATCAGATCACCTCTAATGAAGAGGCTCCAACTTTCGAAAATACCATTGAGCAGATGGAAGCGGGTGGAGATTTGATGGAAAAAGTGACGTCAGTTTTGTTTAACCTCAACTCAGCCGAAACCAGCGATGAATTGCAGGCTGTAGCTATGGAGGCATCACCTGTGCTATCGGCTTTCAATAATGAAATCAAACAAAACGAAAAGTTATGGTCGCGAATCAAAGCGGTTTATGACCAGAAAGCATCATTGAACCTCAATGAGGAGCAAAGCATGCTACTCGAAAAGACTTACAAAGGGTTCGTAAGAAGTGGTGCTGATTTGGATGGAGCCAAAAAAGAGCGTTTCAAGGAAGTGACGATGGAGCTGTCGAAGCTTTCTCTTCAGTTTGGGGAGAATGTATTGGCAGAAACCAATGAATATTTGAAGGTAATTGACAAAGAGGAGGACTTAAAAGGCCTTCCCAAAGATGTCATTACAAGAGCAGCAGCTAAGGCAAAAGAAAAAGGATATGAAGGTAAATGGGCATTTACCCTACAAGCACCGAGCTATGTGCCGTTCATGGAATATGCCGAAAACAGGGCATTAAGAGAAGAATTATACAAGGCCTATATGCGCAAATCACTTAAAGGAAATGATCGGGATAATCAGGAAGTGGTGAAGCAAATTGTTGCACTGCGGGCAGAGCTTGCTCAGCTTTTGGGGTATAATACCTATGCGGATTATGTGTTGGAAGAGCGGATGGCAGAGAAGCCAGACAATGTAGAGGCTTTTTTGAATGATCTATTAGAGAAAGCCCTTCCAAAAGCTAAAGAAGAAGTGGTGGAAATCAAAGAATTCATGAAGGAGCTAGGGGCTGATCATGAATTGCAGCGATGGGATTGGGCATATTATTCTGAGAAACTGCGCAAGAAAAAATATGATTTAGATGATGAGCTCACTAAGCCATATTTCAAACTGGAGAATGTTATAGATGGCGTCTTCAAAACGGCAGAGAAGCTATATGGGATCAGTTTCAAGAGAAATGAAAACATTCCGGTTTATCACGAGGATGTTTTAGCATATGAAGTTTTGGATGAAAAGGGAGAAGTTTCTTCTCTGTTTTTTGCAGACTTTTTTCCTAGAGATGGTAAACGTGGAGGCGCTTGGATGACTAGCTACCGAGACCAGAGAAAAACCGAGAATGGCAAAGTCATTCCTTTGATCAGCATTGTTTGCAATTTCACACCTTCTAGTGAAGACACACCTTCGCTCTTGAAGTTTGATGAAGTGCAGACTTTGTTTCATGAGTTTGGGCATGCGCTACATGGTATGCTTGCTGATACAACTTATGCAAGTCTTTCTGGTACGCATGTTTATTGGGATTTTGTGGAGCTGCCTTCTCAAATCATGGAAAACTGGTGCTATGAAAAAGAGTGCTTGGATCTGTTTGCTCATCACTATGAAACCGGTGAGTTGATCCCTGAAGACTATATTGATAAAATCAAAGAAAGTGCTGTCTATCATGAAGCATACGCGACTGTCCGTCAGTTGAGCTTTGGATTGCTGGATATGGGCTGGCATGATATTCCATTGGAGAATGCTAAGGAAATCAAAGATGTGATGGCTGTAGAACAGGAGGCTTTTGCTCCAACTGACCTTTTCCCTGCAGTACCCGATACCAACATGAGTGTGCAGTTTAGTCATATTTTCGGCGGTGGATATGCAGCGGGTTATTACAGCTACAAATGGGCGGAGGTATTGGATGCGGATGCATTTTCAGTTTTCCAGGAAAAAGGTGTTTTCGATAAGGAAACGGCTACACTTTTCAAAGAAACTGTATTGAGTCAGGGAGGTACGGTTCACCCAATGGAATTGTACAAGAAATTCAGAGGACAGGAACCAACACCAGAAGCTTTGCTCAAGAGAGCAGGACTGATTGGTTGATGACCACTGTTTGATTGGTTACTAAGATATGGGGGATCGAAAATTTTCGATCCCTTTTTTCATGTAATAGGATTCAAAGTTGAATGCACAGCAATTTGCGTAATGCGAACTATGAAATTAGTTTTCGTATTTCAACTCACTGTAGAGGGTCTTGCCGTCTTTTTGCAGTTCTTCCTGAAGGTCTGTGGTGATCAGATCCAATTCCTTTTGAAGTTTTTCGAGCTCAGTTTTCCACCTTGGGTTTTTGCCAAATACTAATTCTTTTTCACTAGGAGACACCAGCGTCATTCGATATTGGTTGTCAGTGACTATTCTATTGAGCTGCGCAGACACTACTCCAATCAGACTCAATGAATATTCAGAATTGTATTTGAGTTGCTTGTCTGGAATATCAAACAGTACACTTGAGATTTGATAATCTGTCAACTTGATGTCTTCTTCAGAATCCCGTAGTATGGAGCTGAGTAGCCTGATCATTCGCTTCAATCCACCATTACATCTCGAGTCTTTAGAGTTGAGACGCGCAATGTTCAGGAATGGCAGGTATTTCCGCTTTGTTTTTCTTTCCAGATTGTACTCACAAACCCCGCGATCAATTTCCCTTTTTGTCTCCAGGTAATCTTTGTTTTCCAACCATACTACCGGAACCACACGGATTTCACATCTTGGCTTGGTAGTCGTGATTTTAATATCCAGTTTACTACTGTAATCCACAGATTTGAACATCGGATCACCTGAGAGGCATTCCATTACCTCCTGTGCCTTATCTCTTACTATTTCCCATGGTTTTTTCCCATGTGATTTGGAAATAATCAGAAGTTCTACACCACCATGAAGCACTACATGTGTCTCGGTCTGAATGGCTCCCTGATATCTGAAATCAGCTTTGATGCCTCGGGCCTTAAACGCCGTTTCGATCTTGTCCTGAATCCTCTTGGTGATGTGAAAAGTCTTGTAAGTGTAGGATGGATCTATCTCTTCCATGGATTCCAACACATATTTCAGACTGTCTGGATAATTACTTCTTTCAAAAGTATCCGAAACTATAGATTCCCTAAGAGCTTCATCGTATCTTCTGGTGAGAAGGTTTTCCAATAATTGACTATAATTCTTATTCATAGGACCAGGCCGAAATGCGTAGCAAAAATACTATTTAGCATGAAATTATGAATCTAAAGTTAATAATTCGCACCGATCAATGTATAAATGTTAAAAATTTGCCATTCAATCTTTTTTTTATCCTTGATTTACTTGTGATAATGCAACCAGATCGAAGCTGTTCCGTTCGGCTTACTTCGTGTTTACAATTCTTATTATGGCCTTTGCAGTAAAACCAACCGAAGTTTCCTAATTTATCCTGTCAAATCAACTTACACTTGACCACAACTAAAAAAATAAAGTCGATGCTTCTGCTGGTAGGAGAAGCAATCAAGGGCTCGGAGAAAGAATATACTTCCGGTAGTATCAACAAAGCTATTTTCCTGTTGTCCATACCCATGATTTTGGAAATGATCATGGAGTCTCTTTTTGCGCTGTTTGATATCCTTTTTGTATCCAGAGTGAGCGTAAATGCTGTAGCAACAGTGGGGTTGACTGAGTCAATTCTGATGATTATTTATTCCATCGCCGTAGGTCTGAGCATGGCTACTACTGCCATCGTTTCCAGGAGAGTAGGTGAGAAGCATTTTAAGCGAGCAGGAGATGCTGCTTTCCAATCCATACTATTGGCTGTTATTTTAGGAGGATTACTGGGTTTGGTCGGATTCATCTTTGCAGAAGATGTGCTTCGGCTTATGGGTGGTGAACCTGAGTTGATTGAAGAGGGGAAAGGATTTACCAAAATCATGTTTGCAGGAAACCTGACTGTTTTCCTCCTTTTTCTGAACAATGCGATTTTTCGTGGAGCGGGTAATGCATCCATTGCCATGCGATCCCTCATACTGGCTAATGGTTTGAATATCTTTCTGGATCCTTTACTAATCTTTGGATGGGGGCCTGTGCCTGCATTCGGAATAGAAGGGGCTGCCATAGCCACTACCATCGGAAGAAGTATCGGTGTATTGTACCAGACTTATCACTTATTGAATCAGCGAGGAATCATTAAGATCAATTGGGAAAATGTGGTGATTCGCGCAAAAACTGTCATAGAGCTACTTAAAATTTCCGCTGGCGGAATCGGACAGTTTTTGGTGGAAACTGCCAGCTGGATTTTTCTGGTCAAGGTCATGTCACTTTTCGGTAGTGCTGCTCTGGCAGGTTATACCATTGCTTTCAGGGTGATTGTTTTCACCATTTTGCCTTCCTGGGGCATGTCCAACGCTGCTGCTACTTTGGTGGGGCAAAATCTGGGCGCCGGGAAGCCTGATCGAGCGGAACAATCTGTTTGGAAGACTGCCTTTTTTAACATGGTGTTTCTTGTGCTGGTGTCCATTGTGTTCTTCACCAGTGCTGATCCAATCGTTTCTGTTTTCAGTGAAGATGAGATAGTGAAGCCTATTGCTATTTCTGCCTTGCAAATCATCTGTTTTGGATATTTGTTTTTTGGCTATGGAATGGTGATTAGTCAGGCTTTTAATGGCGCGGGAGATACCAAAACCCCTATGATAATCAACTTATTCGTGTTCTGGCTCATACAGATTCCTCTGGCTTACATTCTTTCGGTTACCTTAGACTGGCAACATACAGGCGTGTTTTTCAGCATTGCATTTAGTCATTCTCTTCATGCGATTATTGCCGTGTTGATTTTCCGTAAAGGAAAGTGGAAGACGATGGAAGTTTGATAAACTAAAAAGAAACCGAAATCACTTCCAGTGCATTGTCAATCACCCGATATACCCGGTAGGAATTATCATATTGCATGAGAGCGATTGGGTTGGTGGCTGCAAGAGGGCTGCCTGTAAGCAGGTTGCCTTCCAGATTGTAGAAATACAAATAGGCGGACAGTGGATCCACGATCACGATAAATTCTTTACCGGCACCTAGCTCATAATATTGAAAGTGCAGAGATTCCGGCTCATTAAACTCCTTGGTAAATAGAGTAATGCCTGTCTGATCTAAGATTTCAATCTGGTTTTCGGTTATTCTTACCATTTTGTAGCCATTTCCTGCGGTATTAGATATGAGCTGAAACTGACTACTCACTGCAGGTTTATAGAGCTGATCCCTTTTCAATACTTTTCCTGTAAAGCTATATTCGAATACTTCTCCGTTTGTATTGAGTAAAGTGATGGCCGTATTGTTCAAGCTATTGGCGGTTCTGATTTGCACCGTGCTGGCCAATGATGACTCTATATTAATTGGAAATCCAGACAAAGACCTGCCTCGCCGGTCGAGCAATGAGACTTTTCCAGTCTCTTCCACAATAACAAAGACATCTTTCCCTGCAATTCGCTTATGAATCGGAGCCTGATACAGAGCACTTTTGAACTTTTTAGGATTCCAGCCCTTGAGTGGTTTTACGTTTTTATCTGTGAGGTACATCTTGCCAGTGTCGTCAGTGATAGCAAAACGATACTTTTTAGAATTGTCATAGTCGATCACATTGAAGTCTTTGATTTTCACCTTACTCAATCCTTTAGGGAATTCTGGTAAATATTTTCCAGTTCTGTCTATGATATGAACAGCAGACTCTGTGGCAAAAGCATATTGCAGCTTGCCATTTTTATAGTAATCGACCTGAATCGGTGTGCCTATGATTGGTTCTTTGATCGGAATATCCCACAATGCTGAAAAATCTGTACCAATCAGGAACAGTTGATACGACGAATCTTGTACCAGTACTTCCCGCTGCTTATTGTTGTGATTGGTCACTATCCATGGCTTGGAAGTGATGTCTGAGGGCAGGGTAATCGAGTGGAGCGTGTTGATGCTTTCGGGAATGGCTCTATTAGGAAGTGAAGGCTGATAAAGTGTGATGTTGGTGTAGAACTTATCATCCAGTGCACTAAACTGGAATGCCGCCAGATCCAGATTTCGAAAGGTGACTTCCTCGTCTTTGAAAAAATCTTTCCATTCTGGTTTCATTCCAGCTGTCATTTGTCTCCAAGCTCTGGATGTGTTCATAAAAAAGCTCAGGCAGGACTGCTGGTTGGTCTGTTCCAGAAAATCATTAATACTGATCGACTTGGTCCAGGTGTTTTCATTCTCTATGGAGACAATAAGTCTCTTCAAGTTGTCGGGAGAACTGGACATGACCAGGTAATTTCTAAAAGGGAGGTAGAAAATATCCTCAAAACCTTCTCCCAAATCGTTTAACAACGCTTTTGGATAATTCCGAACAGGTAGCTTTTGGATCGAATAGGTGTCATAGGTTTCTACATAAATGCTGTCACCTGTTTTGGCAAACTCACGCTCGGCGACTGCTCCAAAATATCGCAGTGTTTCACTCATGTCGTTTACTTCCAGGATTAGGAGCTTGTTAGCTGTTTTAGTATCATTTCCTTCTAGTGTGAGTACGGCCATTTCATCATCCAGCAAGCGATATGCATAATTGATATCAAAATCATAATCTCTCAAAATGTCCTGCTGCAACGCTATAGTTTCCGGGCTTTCCTGCTGATAATATGTCATCAAAGATTCTCCAAGACTTGCGGGCTGAGCTGCACTAATATGATAAAACCAGCTCGTGTTGGTAGGAATGATTTCAAGTATATCGAATCCCCCACTTTCGATTCCTTTAAAGATATTTAGGTACTGACTGTCGTCATTGGTGAAAGTGAATCCATTCAGGTTAATGAATTCATTGGCTACTTTCAGATCCATAAAGGCTGATTTTGCAATCTTGAAGTCATATGATGTACTGAAAATACTTAACACATCCGCAACTCTGGCTGCATTGAAATAGAGATTACCCTGGTCACGTGCCAGTTTGGTGAGTGTGATTAACTCCGGGTTTTGGGATTGAAAATCTGCCGCACCATCCTGTACCGTTCGAATGGCGTCTTCCACCAAAAAGGCAGAAAAACTGCCAACAAAGTAATGCTTATATAAGATGAATGAAAAAGTCTGAGCCCCAACAGAAATCTCTGTTATTGTCACATTGTCATAAGTTCTGGATTTACGTATAGCACCAGAATCAGAGAAGTATTCTAATACTTCGTTTATGAATGTTTGTTGGGAAAGGTTCTTCAGGTCTACTACAAACAAAAAGTCAAAACTTGATGACCCGGTATTGTTGAGTGCAATTAACGTATTGGTTTGTCCAAATTTGTTGATGAAGGCACCTTCTACCGAAATGCTATCCAGTAGATCTATGGAGTTATTAATTTTCCGAAAAGAAGGGACATATGCCAGGTTGGTCCAAAGATCTGTTTGCTGAATTTCCTGAAGCGAACGAAGTGGCGTGTTGGACTCGTAGACCATCAAACTGTTGTCAGGAATAAATGACCAGTTGGACAGATCAGCATTTTTGATCCATTGGTCATAGGTAAAGTAACCTGCACCCAGCAGCAGGACGATTGATAAAAATATCAGAAACTTCTTCAACAGGCTGTTTGGTTTGCTGCAATTTACAAACTAAACCAGATAGATAATGATCATATTGATTAATCGACGGAGATTTTGTCATGAACCACGTCCTCATAGAAATGATGGAGACGAAACATCTGTTCTGCCCCCAGCTTCTGTCCAAATTGAGAGGCGATATATAGCCCCAAAGCAATAGCTGCAAAAACAGGAACTGCCCACAGAATTTCGGCAGACATTCCCAGATTCCAGCGTGCAAATCCCCACATGGCGGCAATACTTCCCAATATCCCTACAGCCACATATCCGAAGAAGAAAATGGCCCAAACAGTCGGGTTTGGGCCATAAAGTCCTCTCACTACTGTGCCTTCATCTGTAGTCTCAAAAGTCATGGTGAGCTGCGGCGACCAGAAGTGTTGTTCATCAACGGGGATGCGCAAGTTGATATATCCTTTGGTGGCATTAGGCACGCAAGGGGGGCATTCTATTTTCATGGCACTGAGGATGCGCTGCTCCAGGGCATCCTGCTTTTCATTGACCAAATGTTTGAACCGGGGACGAATTCTAAAACTTGACATGGTTCTAAGTTGCGAATTTTCCGGGAATGTTAATTAAAACACAGAAAAATAAAAATTTTCTAATGAGGAACGCATGTAATAAAATAACTGAACAGTTGTGCGAATAATTGCAATCGATGATATTGCATGATAAATATATGCCTTGATGAAAAATACGATACTCTTAACAATAATTCTGCATTTACCTATCTCCCTGCTAGCCCAGTCATCGGAAATCAATCCAATAATAGTGGGGATTCCTATGCTGGATTTTAATACCAATGCTAGAATTGGGGCTATGGGTGTGGTAGGTACAGTGATATCTTCATCACAGACAAATCGATATTCTTTCCAAAATCCGGCACTGTTGTCTAATGGAGATCAGATTGTGGGAGGTGAATTGTCTTTCCATCCTTGGCTGAGGTCTGTTAGCGATGATATGTGGTTAGGGGAATTAAACGCTTACTATTCACTCAATAAAAAGAATGCTGTTGGTTATCGATATAGGATATTAAATCTGGGTCAGGTTTATTCAGTAGATCTTGCAGGAGACCCATTAGATATTGAAAATTTGAAGGAACTCTTTCATCAAATTACCTATTCACATTCATTTGACAGATTATCTGTAGGAGTTGGTGTGAAATATGTGTCCAGCGAAGTTACGTCCATAACTTTTGCTAAAAACAATGATCAAAGTCTTAAAACTTATTCGATTGATCTGGGAGTAAGCTATCATAACACTGTCATATCAACGAGTCTTTTTAAAATGGGGTATGTCCTAGGTAGTTCGATTAGGAATTTTGGGCCGAAAAAATACTATTCTTCCGAAACAAGAAAGGATTTCTTGCCAACAGATTTTTCCATGGGTATATTAATCGATAATGATTGGGAAATAAATAATTGGCTGACATTAGGTTTGGAAGTAGCGTACCAAGCGAATAAACTTCTGGTTCCTACACCCATACCTCCAGAAGTGGATGAAAATGGAATTGTTATTAAAACTTTTGACAATGACATGACCCCATTTCATGCATTGTATAAATCTTTTTACGATGCCCCAGGTGGACCTAGTGAAGAATTCCATGAAATCCAGCATCGGGTGGGAAGTGAATTTCGAATGGTTCTCGCTGATATCATTGTTTTGTATAACAGGTTGGGTAGGTTCATGGAGCATGAAACAAAAGGAAATCGAAATTATTATTCTCACGGTACAGGTATTGAAGTATATGGAATTGCGTTGGACTATTGTAAAACTTTCAATAATTCCACCTCTACAGCGGATGACTGGATAATGACCTTGAGGTTCAGTAAGAAAATTGATAAATAAGTTAATTGGATGACACGAAGCCTTGGCTCCAGAATATAATTTTAGCAAACCATGATATGAGTAGCTATTTACACCAGTATAAACCTGTCAACATTAGCATCGAAATAAAATTCTATCATCTTATATCCTGGTGCTGAATCCCAAATAGCATATGATACTTTGTATCTGATGCAATCTATCTTTTCATAATTCTTTAGCAGTATATAGGCTATCAATTCTTCTATTTCACTATTACTCCAAAGAGATAAATCGAAGTTACCATACATCTTCATGCTTGCTGAACCTGCAGGATTGCTCTTTGAAGCAAAATTTGCCATATCTTCATAGTCAGAAGTAATTGGTGAGATATTAATTTTAAAAGTTCTGTCACTAATTGTCCATAAACTTTCATTGAACAAGATTTCTTCATAATCAAGCTGATTATTTTTATTGATATCAAATCCCATTCTGATTTTTTCGTATTCATATTCACAATGTGTGCTTTCTATATATTTCCATTTGCTAAAAAGTAAATTCCCATCATACTCTTCCTGGCAAAATCTGAAACTTACAGGAAACTCTAATTCATCCATTTTGTCATTATTGTTGTAATCATAAGCTATGCTAAATCCAATCATTTCTTTTTGACAATCTTCGATATCATATTTTCCTGCCGAAACAATTATTGGTGCATCGCTAGAATTACATAGTTTCAATTCCGTGTCAACTTTATCAATTATGTCATCTCCATCAAAATCTTTACCAAATTGAGTAATCTTACCACCATGATCACAATCAGCAGAAGTTGTAGTAATTACTTCAAATGACACATCATATGGTAAATCAGTTTCTGATACCTCTTTGCATGAGAAAATAATTAAGAGCGATATAATTATTAAAGCCAATTTTCTTTCCATAACGAATGTGAGAAGCAGGATTTATTTCAGATTGAGTTTGAATTTTTAAATTTATCAAAAGTTATTTCATTGGCAATGGAATTAATGAATTTATAGGTTTAGATAGAATAATGAAATTATAGCAATTTCTTCCATATTCTTTTGCCTTGGTTCGTGTCCTCACGAACCTTGCTAATCACTAATTAAAAACATGGATGTATTTACACCTCACCGTAATTCCCATATGGATTTTGACAAAATCCATTTTTGGACTTTCAATTAATCAACTTTCGAATATCTTCCAAAATCATTGATGTTGGTAATTAAAAAGTGCTTCACATGAAATACGAAACCTATGCTCCACATCCCGAATTAGAAGCCTTTGTTAAGTTTTATTGGACATTGGAAGTGCCGTTTGATCCTCAAAATAAAAAGCAAAAGATCATTCCCGATGGGTGTATTGAAATGACATTCAATTTTGAAGATGGCATCAAAAGGTATATCTCGGAGGAGGATTTTGTAGTCCATCCACGCGCCATGGTAATGGGGCAGCGAACCAAATCTTACTTCATAGAGCCCCTGGGAAATGTCAATTCCTTTGCAGTCTGTTTTTATCCTTATGGGTTTACCAATTTTGTGAATACTCCTTTGAAAGATTTGGTCGATGCAGAGTTACCGATAAGTCAATTGTTTGATGAAAAAGAGGCAAAGGATCTGGAAGAAGGAATGATAAATGCCGATAGTACTGATGATAGAATTCAGATCATCAACACATTTCTTCTGAGCAAGCTCCGCAATCAATCTACAATCGAAAACATTGTGCAATCGACCGTGGACGCACTGATAGCCACTGGAGGTAGCACTTCTATTGGTGAGATGCCTCAGGATGAATCTTCCAAGAGACGGCAGCTTGAAAGAAAATTCAAAGATCAGATTGGCCTCAGCCCAAAACAATTGGGAAAGGTCATTCGCTTACAAGCCGCTCTCAACCTGATGCTCAATAAGTCTGAAAAATTCACGGGTATTGCCTACGAGTCTGAGTATTTTGATCAGTCTCACTTTATCAAAGATTTTAAGGAGTTTACCGGCATCACCCCAAAGGAGTTTATAGGAAGCGAGAACATGTCGTTAGCCAAACTTTTCTACAAATAGTCTCAGTGTCGCATTTTTACAATTTATAAGGGTTTCCATCTCTTATTTATGCATTCATAAACGCAAACACGATGATTCATAAAATACATAAACTCGCTCTGATCAGCTTTGCTGGTCTGATCATATACCTTCTTCCGTCATCAGCTAGTGCCCAATCAGTAAATGCCAAACCTATGAACACCTTCGTCTCTATTTTCGAAATCCCTGCATTGGATATCACCATTGCGGTCAATTTTTATCAAAATATACTGGGAATAGAGATTGAGCAAATGAGTTTTGAAGGCATGGAAATGGGGGTGTTTCCTTACGAAAATCAAGTGGTCACTGGAGTAATCCTCAAAAGCGAAGGCTATGTGCCATCACCCGATGGTCTGACGATCTATCTGAATGGCGGGGACAATCTGCAGGTAATTTTGGACAAGGTAGAGCAGGCTGGGGGAAAGGTGCTGATTCCTAAAACTCCCCACGCAGATGAAAGTGGATTTTTTGCTTTGTTCCTTGATTCGGAAGGGAACCGGATGGGGTTGCATTCTGTAAACTGATGTTTCGCTGAGACACTCTCGCCAAAGCTACTTTCCTGTGAGCTCTTCCTAAAGCACATACTCTTTTGCATGTCTTCCACAGCGCTTCTGAAGGAGATGATCACCGCACAAATCACCTCAATAGACCTGTGAAATCACTTCTAAACACGCGTGATTTTGATAAAAAGATAGGTATCATACTTGCTAGAGATAGGTATCTATTGGTAAAAAGATACGTATCTTTTATCTCAGAAGACCAGTGATTTGGGACTGAATCACGTGTATTCGGTACCTTTTTATGCAGTTGTCATCACTAAAACATAAGCACATGGCCATACAATATAAAGTAGTTATTAACCGGGCGGTAAAATCAGTTTTCTTCCGGACAAAAGAATCAAGCAGCAAATGAAGTTCATCAGTTTTATCAGAGTATAATAGCACTGACTTTCATCACGTTGTTTGCAGGAAATAGAAAAGGGAGTTATCTTGGATGTAAAATGAGCTGCTATTTATGAAAGTTATTCAGTACAATTATCCGTCGTTCGCCGATTATAATCGCTTACAAGCGGATTTGTTTCTGATAGACAGGTAGTTAGCTTATTGAAGCTATAAAAGAAATACGTTATACAAATGTTATTATCAATTGAACCGAACATATGGCAATAGATAAAAAGCTCGATATCAGAGCAGAGTCAATAGAATCGATTTACAGTTATTATTATAAGAAATCTCTTCTTGTAAACCGTAAATATCAAAGAAAACTAGTGTGGACAGTAGAAGAAAAGGAAAAGTTTGTTGATAGCATTCTAAAAAGCTTGCCCATTCCCTTGATTCTTGTCGCTCTGACTAAACACAAGGATAAGATGGTCTATGAGATAATTGATGGGATGCAAAGACTGAATGCAATTATTTCATTCATTGAAAATGAAGTTCACCTTGATGGAAAGTACTTTAACTTGGATGCCTTAGCATTAACGAAAACTCAAAGGGATCAAGGAAAGCTAAAGCAAAATCTTCCGAAAATGGAACTTGATCAATGCCTTGATATCACTTCTTACCAACTGCCATTTTCTATTTCAAAGTATGATGCAGACGAAGACATAGAGGAAATATTTAGAAGGATCAACTCTTATGGAAAGAGACTTTCCAGTCATGAGTTACGTCAAGCAGGTTCGAGCGGAACTTTCCCAGAAATCGTTAGAAAACTTTCAGAAAATATCCGAACAGACGTATCACCATCCAATAAAATATTACTTGGTGATATGAGAAAAATAAGCTTGAATAATAAAGGCATAAAACAAGGAATTGACTTGAGAAATGTTTTTTGGTTCAATCAATATGTTTTGACAGAAAACAATATTCGAGCATCTCGAGACGAAGAGTTAATAGCACATTTGTTGATTGCTATGATTTTAGACTATGAAATGAACATCAGTTCGACTGCTCTGGATCGTGCATATGGTTTGAGTGATGATGACTATGAAAATATTGATACCGATTCCTACATCAAAAAATATGGTGGAAAATCATTCTTGATAGCTCAATTTGAAGCCATATTTTTTGAAATAAGAAAAACACTAGAAAATGGCAAGAAGGATTTTAGAAGTCTTCTTTTTCACAAAAAGAGTAAATACTTAAACAATGCCTTTCAGGTTATTTTCTTAGCCTTTCACCAACTCTTAGTAAAGGAAGGAATGAAAATCAATGACTACAAGGCTCTCAATTCTGAACTTGATGGCATTGGAGACCGAATTATTTCACCTGTTGTTGATGACATTCGTCATCGGGCTGAAAGAAGGAGATGCATAGAAGCAATTGCCGGTGTTATCAAAAAACATTTCTCAAAAAGGGATGAAAATGATCCTGCATTAAGTAACGGAGTTATCAAACTAGAAACGCTACTAAAGTCCTCAAAAACTGAGAACACTCCTTATGATTTCAAGCAGGGAGTCTATCAAATGGATAAAAACAACAAGGATGTCAGAAACAAAATAATTCGCACATTAACAGCCTTTGTAAACCACGGTAAAAATTCAATTGGATATATCGTTTTAGGTATTGCAGACTCCAAACATATGGCTGACCAACATGAAAAGTATTACGGAGTAAAATCAATTCCTGTCAGCAACTTTTATGTCACTGGGATTGACGAAGAGTGTAAAAAGCATTGCAAAAGCTTAGATGAATATCGTACAAAACTCGAACAATCAATCAAGTCGGCTGATATTCAACCAGAATATTACAAAACTCAAATTTTGAAGAACATTGACGGATTTACATACATGGACAAGTCGGTGATAATTTTGAGAATTCAAGCGGATAAAGACCCTATCAAATTTGAAGGTAAGTTTTATCATCGTCAAGGAACAAGCACTGAAGCTGTAAAGGATTCGGAAGAACGACATATTTGGGAACTTTTCATAAAATGAAGATAACAATCACTAAAATGAATATGCGGACTGAGCAGTCTGAAAGGACAATGCAAACTAGTAGCTTTAGTGCTTCTAGCAACTGGGACGCATACTCATTTTATTTCAGCGTTGTTGTACACCACCTATGAGACAAGTATTAGGAATAGTATTGCTTATTATCGCTGCTTCTTGTTCTGAACTTACAAAGAGCTTAATAGAAGAGGAACTTAATGATAATTCCTTCATTTGGACTATTAGTCAGAAAGACACAACAATAACTATGAACGTCCACTTTTTTAACGATAGTATTTATGTCTTAGAATTCGAAGAGGATAGCAACAAATTTGCCAACATTGGATTTTGGAGGGTAATCGACGATTCAGTTTCAAAATCATTGTATTTGAACATGAACGACATCAATAAAGAGTTCTCTCCAAAAATTGAATCTTGGAGGAACAATACACTTAAATTAAGCTATGGTGATAAATCTTATGAAGCTCTCAGAAAGATTCCAATTGAAGTCATTAATAAAAATTCATTGATTGGTTCTTGGATTGCTAACCGTGACAGTATTCCAACCTTTTTCGCAGAATATAACAGAACTGGAAAGCTATTAACAAACCCCACATTCAGATTTGATCAAGATACATTTAAAATAAAAACAGATGGTTTTTTTACGAAAGGTAAGTACCAAGTTATAAATAATTCTAATTACGTGATTCTTGAAACTAACCACATTTATTGGAGAAACTTTGTCCTAATTATTGAATCCGCTGATACATCACAATTGAAATTAAGGTTTCAACAAGGGGAAACGGGTAAATGGAAATCCTATGAACTAGAACGCAATAGTTTACTCTAATGAATCTGAAATGGGATTGAATATTTGGAAGGCGGTGCACAACAGACACTTCCTTAGACATTATATTATAAGAGAAACCGAATCAAATAATCACCCACCATTCATTCACAAAACATCCAATCCGTTCTACCCTCCTGGAAACATAAAAGCCCTAACAAACCTCTTCAGCAGTCGTCACCCATCAATATACGAATCCATTTCGGGGTGATCAGTTCCTGATTCGGTAAGAAATAGTGCCGACTGAGTCATGCTTCCCTTATATTTAAGCATCTATTTGCTCAGATTTGGGTTTATGTACTCAGATAACCAGGCATATCGTTGGATCATGAAGAATATGAGGATTATACTACTGATAGTGGGCAACATCGTTGCTCTGTTGATTGTGCTTCAGGAATTGAAAGCCCAGGACACTCAGGGCTATATGTATGGCAAGGTGGTCACTGTGGATGACAGGGTATATGAAGGCAGGCTGCGATGGGGTACGGAGGAGGCCTTTTGGCACAACTACTTCAATGCGGCAAAAACAGGAGAGCCTAAGCACAAGAAATATCGTGAATCTGATAATAAGGAATTTAACTGGGAAGATTTCAACTGGGATTTTCGCAGTATCTGGGAAGATCAGATCAATGTCAGACATCAGTTTACTTGCCAGTTTGGTGATATCAGTACCATTAGCAATGTCAAAAAAAGTTATGTAGATCTTACGCTCAAAAACAATGTGACTTACCGATTGAGCGGGCAGGGTTACAATGACGTTGGAGCTACTATCAGAATTTATGATGAAGAAATCGGCACGATAAAAGTCGACTGGGATCGGATAGATCGAGTGGATTTCCTTCCAACGCCCAGGCATTTGAATGTTAGAGAGGCGGCACCAATCTACGGCACTGTGGAGACTTTGCGAAAAGGAACTTTTACGGGTTTTGTGCAGTGGGATCATGATGAGCGCGTGGGAGATGATAAGCTAGATGGTGACACAGATTACGGAGATGTGTCTTATCCTTTCAATGAAATCCGCAGTATCGAGCGCTATCGCAATGGTAGCAACGTAGAGTTAAAATCTGGCAAGGTTGTTTATCTCACAGGTTCTAATGACGTGAACTCAGAAAATCGCGGGATTATCATAGATGTGCCAGATATGGGGCGGGTGGATATTCCATGGAAATTTTTCGAACGGGTGACTTTTGAAGACGTAAAACAAAGTGGAAAGTCTTACGGCGATTACACTTCTCCAAAAGGATTATTCGGCACAGTGACGACCATCAAAAATGAAAAAATCAAAGGCAAAATCATTTATGATCTGGATGAAGAATGGGAGTTGGAAACGCTCGATGCTGAAGATGATGGTGTGAGCTATGAAGTAACACTGCGACATGTCAAAAGGATCATCCCGAAAAACTATGCATATAGTCAGGTGGAGCTAAGAAATGGAGAAATGTTGCTTCTGGGAGATGCCAGAGACGTAGATAGTCACAATGATGGATTGCTGATCATCAGATCACGTGACGATGAAGGGCAATACGTAAAGTGGGATCAGATAGTAGAAATTCAATTCGATTAGTTAAACAGAACCAGTGCACTCGTTTTTAGGATTTAAAAAAGTAGCAATAACAATCATCGCTTTGGCGGTGATTGTTTTGTTGTTTTGGTATTACCAGCCAGATGCAACCGTTTACTACACTTTAGCCACTGTCATACTGGTAGGCGTGCTGTTGTATTTGGGCAACTGGTTCATCACCAGGACACTGGATAAATGGTTTCCCTGGACCAAGTTTGGCAGACGGAGGTTTTTCTTTCACCTGGCATTGGGAATACTTTTCTCTATAGGCATGATCAATGCAGCTTATTTTTTAGTAAAATCTCTCGCTACAGATTTTCTTCCGACTACCGAGCAGCTCATTGTGGCGAATGTATATGGAGCCATTGTTATTATCCCGATTTTCTCAATCTATTTCAGTTTACATTTTCTCAGGCACTGGCAGCAATCAGAGCTGGAGATGGAGCGCTTCCAGAAGGAAAGTATGAGCTCACAGTTGGAGACACTAAAGAATCATCTCGACCCACATTTTCTATTCAATAATCTGAATATCCTTTCTGCATTAATTGATAAGAGTGCTGAGCAATCGCAGGAATTTTTAGGGCGATTTGCACAAGTATATCGCACCATGCTGCTTACCAAAGCTGAAGACCTGATCTCATTGGAAGAAGAGATGCAGTTTATCGATACTTACATCTATCTGATCAGATGCAGGTTTCAGGATTTCATTCAGTTCAGTATAGAGCTGGATGAAGATGACACGCTCATGCACATGATGCCTCCATTGACCTTACAGATGCTGATAGAAAATGCCGTGAAGCACAATAACATTACGGCAGAGAAACCACTCCGCATTAGGATTTATGTACAGGATCGGCGATTGATTGTGGAGAATAATATCAACGAAAAACCAGAAGATTTAAAAACTAGATCCGGTACCGGACTGAAGAATATAAAGGCGCGCTACAAGTATTATACAGATGAAGAAGTACAGATTCAGAGAGTAGGGGAGGTTTTCATCGCCAGTATGCCGCTGATAGAAATAGAAGAGATATAGACAATAAGTAAAATGAAAGTTCTAATCCTGGAAGATGAGCAATTGGCATCTGACCGATTGACGACCATGTTACAGAGTATAGATGCTCTGATAGACATAGTGGGCGTGTTGAAGTCAATTGATGAAGGTAAAAAGTGGTTTGATTCGAACGAATTGCCGGATTTGGTAATTAGCGATATCAGGTTGCTGGATGGTCTTAGCTTTGATTTGTTCAGAAACATAGAGCTGGATGTTCCGGTGATTTTTACCACCGCGTATGACCAATATGCCATTAAGGCGTTTGAAGTCAATAGCATTGATTATTTGCTCAAGCCAATTCTCAAAGAAAAACTGGAAATCGCCATTGAGAAGTTCAAAGAACGAAAGGCTAATGGTCGCTTTCCTGCAGATTTTGAGAGCTTATATGATCTTATTCAAAACCAGAAAAAGTCCTATAAATCACGATTTCTCATTAAATCCGGTGTGAAGATCGTGGCAGTGTCTATAGAGAAAGTGGCGTATTTCTATAGTCAGAATAAGCTCACTTATCTGGTGACCAAGGATGGAAAGAAGTTTCCGCTGGATCAGACATTGGAGATGCTGGAAGGGCAGCTGGATCCGGAAGTTTTTATGCGAGCCAATAGACAGTTCATCCTTAGTTTTAACTCTATTTCAGAAATACATCCATATTTCAAAGGCCGACTCAAGCTCGAATTGGAGCCTGCCTCCGAACTAGAAATCGTCATTAGCGCTGAGAAAACTCCTGAATTCAAAGGCTGGTTGGATCAATAGTAAAAAGTCGTTTCCGTTTCGGTCTGGTATTTCCCGATTGGGTGAGGTGACTTCCCGACTCGTCAGAAACCCATTTCATTCTTCTTCATATAGGTTCACCTTAGCATTATCAAACAAATAAGGACAAACCAAACAAGAAGAAAATGACTAAAATGTTTACCTACGTAACTTTACTAATGGCCTTTTTTGGTGGTATCAAAGCGGTCGGACAGGATAATGGTTTTATCTATGGGATCGTAACCACTATCGATGACAATACCTATGAAGGAGCAATGCGCTGGGGCAAAGAAGAGATTTTTTGGACCGACTTTTTTAATGCTTCCAAGGAAGAAAATGATAATCTGGATTACCTATCCCGCGACGAGCGAGAAGAATTGGAAGATAGAAGAGGTAGCTCATGGACTAATAGCAAAAGCTGGGGCTGGGGAGATGATAAGAGTGATTTCCTACATCAATTTGTTTGTCAGTTCGGAGAAATTAAATCTATCAAACCTACCAGCAGACAAGGTGTTAAGCTGACTATACAGAGTGGTCTGGTGTTCGATTTGGATGGACAGGGCTATAATGATATCAATACTGAGGTTCGCGTCTATAGTGATGAACTAGGCACCATTAAACTGGACTGGGATAGGATAGCACTCATTGAGTTTATGGACACACCGCGAAAGTTAAAGGCAAAGTGGGGAGAACCACTATATGGAGAGGTAGAAACTTCCGAAGGAACATTCAAGGGTTTTGTACAATGGGATCATGACGAGAGAATTTCTACGGATAAGCTAGATGGTGATTCTGAAGATGGTGACATGTCTATTGAATTTGGAAATATCAAATCCATCAAAAAATATGGTAGTAGCCGAAGCTTAGTAGTGCTCAATTCGGGTAGGAAGCTGGAGCTGAGAGGCAGCAATGATGTCAATGATGAGAATCGCGGAATTATAGTGACTGTAGAAGGGCTGGGAAGAGTAGATGTGCCATGGGATGAATTTGAAATGGTCACATTTACCGAAGCACCTGGTTCAGGACCTTCTTACAAAAGCTTTGCTACACAGGATAAATTATCAGGTAAAGTGATCTTTGGAAACGATGACTCAGCTGAAGGATTGCTAACCTATGATCTGGATGAGTCTTATCAGTTTGAAGTATTGCAAGGAATGTTAGATGATGTGGAGCTTTTAATTCCTTTCAGGAATATTGCAGAGATCCAACCTAGAAATTATAACAACAGCACGGTAGTCTTGAAAAATGGAGAGAAATATGTACTCAGCGAGTCTCAGGATGTAACCGATAAGAATCAGGGAGTATTGGTAGGTGACGGAAATAATTATCGATATTTCCCTTTCGGGAATGTGGAAAGAATCGAATTTAAGTGATCAGTGAATTACTGACACGATCAAAAAAACTGTTTTAATTGTATGTTTTAAAGAATGGCTGCCTGAGAGCAGCCATTTTTTTGTGCTTAGCTGACCATTCTAGACAGTAATCTGTTTGCCTCTGCAATATCTACCGCCTGGCGAATGATATGTTTCAATGCTTTTTCATTTTTAATTGGCTTTTGCAGAAAAAACGTAACCTGCTCAGGAAGGTCAGAAACATTGAGGTACGGATCACTGGAAATCAGCACAATCACAGGATTGTGCGAAATTGATTCAATAATATCAGATCCATTAAAACTGTCAATGTTCCAATCCAGAAACAAAAGGTCGGGTTTGATCTTTTGGATGTTCAAAACGGCCGAAGCAGAATCTCTGAAAGAGTCAATAAAAGTGAGTTTTGAATACTTCTGAAGTTGCTTTTTTAAGAGCAACGTGAATATAGGGTCATCATCAACAATGATGTAAGAGTAGCTCATAGGTGGTTCTGTTCTAAATTTAAAATAAGTGAGTATAGCTACTTTAAATCTACACAATAGGAGAGTTATATAACAAGAAAACGTTTAAGAAAAAGTGTCCTTAGCATAATATTTCTTTTGGATAATTTCTATCGTATATGAAAAGTGGATTCTAATGAATACAAAAAAGCTATAAACAACAAAACCCCGGTCTCCCGGGGTTCTGCATTATCTTAAGCCTTGATTCTTGAATAGAATCTTCTTATAGTTTCGCTCCTAAAAACTCTCTGTTTAGTCTTGCGATATTGGTAAGGCTGATACCTTTTGGGCATTCAGCTTCGCACGCTCCTGTATTGGTACAAGCACCGAATCCCTCAGCATCCATCTGAGCGACCATATTTTCAGCACGTCTTTCTCTTTCTACCTGACCTTGAGGCAATAGGGCAAATTGAGAAACTTTAGCGGAAACAAACAGCATAGCCGAAGCATTTTTACATGCTGCCACACAAGCTCCACATCCGATACATGTTGCCGCATCGAAGGCCTTGTCTGCATCGTCTTTATTGATAGGAATAGCATTAGCGTCTTGTGTGTTACCAGAGGTATTCACAGAGATGTAGCCACCAGCGTGCTGGATTCGGTCGAATGCACTTCTGTCCACAATCAAGTCTTTTACCACAGGGAATGCCTTGGCTCTGAATGGCTCGATATATACGGTATCACCATCATTAAACTTACGCATATGTAGCTGACAAGTAGTAACCAGTGAATCCGGTCCATGAGGCTTACCATTGATCTGCAGTGAGCAGGTTCCACAGATACCTTCTCTACAGTCATGATCGAAAGCCACAGGTTCTTCACCTTTTCCTACCAATTGGTCATTGAGTACATCGAGCATCTCAAGAAACGACATATCCGGAGATACATCATCCAATTGGTAGTCTACCATTTTGCCCTTGTCTTCGCTGTTTTTCTGACGCCAGATTTTCAGTGTTAACTTCATAATCTTAATATTTTAGTAGAGGTTGCCAATTCGTTAATAAAATTTATTGTTGAACAATATTGTTTTACCGATCGACCAGCAAAATCTGTTATTTATAACTTCTTTCTTTTACTTCTATGTCTTTGTAAACCAAATCTTCCTTGTGCATTTCAGGTTCCTGATCGGCACCTTTGTACTCCCATGCGGCTGCATATTGGAATTCTGGTCTTCTCATTGCTTCACCTTCCTCGGTTTGGTATTCTTCCCGGAAGTGCCCACCGCAAGATTCCTCGCGCTGTAATGCATCCTTGGCAAACAATTCGCCAAGTTCTAAGAAATCCGCCACTCTACCAGCTTTTGCCAGTTCTTCGTTGTATTCATTCATTCCACCAGGTACTTTCACATCCTTGTAGAATTCTTCACGAATCGCTTTGATTTCCTCTATTGCTTCTTTCAGACCTTGTTCATTTCTGGCCATTCCTACTTTATCCCACATGACTTTTCCGAGTCTTTTGTGGAAATAGTCTACTGATTTTGACCCCTTGTTATTGATGAATTTCTCCAGCTGATCTTTTACAGCTTTCTCTGCTTCATCAAACTCTGCACTGTCTGTAGGTATCTTACCGGTTCTGATATCATCAGAAAGGTAATCGCCGATAGTGTATGGCAATACAAAATAACCATCAGCAAGACCTTGCATCAATGCAGAGGCTCCCAGTCTATTAGCCCCATGATCAGAGAAATTAGCTTCTCCAATGACGA
This sequence comes from Bacteroidia bacterium, assembly GCA_030425425.1. Classification (GTDB taxonomy): domain Bacteria; phylum Bacteroidota; class Bacteroidia; order Cytophagales; family Cyclobacteriaceae; genus Marinoscillum. Next base: position 48,833 of record JAUIAO010000031.1, read on the forward strand.
AACATCCCGGTATGGTAGACATCAAGTTGTAATCCACCCAAGTACCACCCATGGTATAGTGAACCGCAGGGTAAATCATCATTGGTGTCTCGTATGGATTTTGATCCACGATTTTCTCATACATCTGGAAAAGGTTACCGTATTTGTTGGCAATGACATCTTTTCCAAGTTTTAAGTAAACAGCCGGATCATTTTCGTCCATTCCTTTGATGTGTGCCTGCTCTTTACCATATCGCTCTATTGCAGAGGCGAAATCCAGGTAAACAGCTTCACCAGTCTGGTTTACTCCAAATCCAGCATCACATCTTTCTTTGGCTGCTCTGGAAGCAACATCACGTGGTACCAGGTTACCAAAAGCTGGATATCTTCTTTCCAGGTAATAATCTCTGTCTTCTTCTTTCAGTTCAGTTGGCTTGAGTTTACCAGCTCTGATCGCTTCTGCATCCTCCATTTTCTTCGGTACCCAGATTCGTCCATCATTTCTGAGTGATTCTGACATCAAAGTCAATTTAGACTGATGATCTCCGGAAACCGGAATACAAGTTGGGTGAATCTGTGTGAAGCAAGGATTAGCAAACCAAGCACCTTTTTTATAAATCTTCCAGCTTGCTGATACATTACTACCCATGGCATTGGTAGAAAGGAAAAATACGTTTCCATAGCCACCAGAACCAATCACTACCGCATGTGCTGAATGTCTCTCTATTTCACCAGTCACCAGATTTCTGGCGATGATTCCTCTTGCTTTACCATCTACGATTACCAACTCCAGCATTTCGTGACGGTTATACATTTTGATTTTACCACGAGAGATTTGTCTGTTCATCGCGGAGTAAGCACCCAGCAATAATTGCTGACCTGTTTGTCCCTTGGCATAGAATGTTCGGGATACGAGCACTCCCCCAAAAGATCTGTTGTCTAGCAACCCACCGTAATCTCTCGCGAATGGCACACCTTGAGCTACACATTGGTCAATGATATTTGCTGATACTTCTGCCAAACGATAGACGTTTGCTTCCCTGGATCTGTAGTCTCCACCTTTTACCGTATCATAAAACAATCGGTAAGTAGAGTCTCCATCACCCTGATAGTTTTTTGCAGCATTGATACCTCCCTGAGCAGCGATAGAGTGCGCTCTTCTTGGAGAATCCTGATAGCAAAATGCTTTTACATTATATCCCAGCTCTGCTAATGTAGCAGCTGCTGAGCCTCCTGCAAGCCCCGTACCTACTACTATTACGTCAATATTTCGCTTGTTTGCAGGGTTAACAAGATTGATTTTATTTTTATAATTGGTCCACTTATCTGCAAGCGGGCCTTCTGGTATTTGTGCGGGAAAATTAGAACCTATTTGCATGTCTTATTAATGATTAATGAAGTGATAAATGGCAATGAAAATGAAAACTAGAGGAACCACAATAGCATAAGCATTTGTGATTTTCTTGATGGATGGAGTGAATTTGTTATTGACACCCATGGTCTGAAAAGATGACTGAAACCCATGTAACAGATGCAAAGCCAATAATACAAACGCCACCACATAAGCAACCACTCTCATAGGATTTTGAAACCTATGAACCAGTTCTTCATAATATCTCATATCGCCAGCTACAGTCAACCCTGACATATCGCCTTCAATATATTTGGTCGTGATCTCTGGTACCCAGAAATCCATAAAGTGAAGCACTAAGAAGGCCAAAATAACCAAACCTGAAATCATCATATTTTGTGACATCCAGGAAGCATTTTTATTGCTTTTCATAGCGTATTTCACTGGTCGGGCAGCTCTGTTGGAAGCTTCTAATGCAAAACCTGCTACAAAGTGATAAACCACTGCCAATATCAGAATTGGCTGCATTAAAAACTGCACTAACGGATTAGTTCCCATAAAATGGGACGCCTCATTGAATGCGTCGGGACTAATCACCGACAAGAAATTTACTGCTACATGCAGTAGTAAGAAAATGACCAGAAATAAGGCCGATAGTGCCATGGCGATTTTTCTGCCTATGGAACTCGAAAAGGTGTCTGAAAACCAACTCATATTTTTATATGTGTTTATTTTTATTTGGTCGCCAAAGGTAGTTCCCAACAATAAGGGAAACAATCTCACACCTTATTTTGAATTAGTCTAAATAAGATATGCCCGTTGGTTATTTGGGGTTATGCTTTTTGTTGTTGTTATTTATTGTGCCGAACCGGGTGTTTTAAATTTATGTTTTCAAAAAATGAAGAAAATTCTTTGCCTCGCTTTTTTAATTAGTTTTTCAGCTGGGGCGACCCATATTCGAGGAGGGGAGATTACCGCTCGCAGAATCAGTAATCTCACATTGACTTACGAATTTACTTTTACAGGCTTTAGGGATCAGGGTTCCGTAATAGAATTCGGTGATGGAATCTTTGATTTTGGTGATAATGAGACAAATGAGCAATGGGATTACCTTCCATCAAAACTTCAACTGGGAAACAACATGGAGAAGGTGGAATATAAGATTGTTCACACTTACTCCAAGGCAGGAACATATATCGTAAGTTACCGAGAGAGGAATCGAAATGACGGAATTGCTAATATGGACGAATCTATCAATACGGCGTTTTATGTGGAATCCAAGATTGTGATCGATCCATTTTTAGGCTTGAACGATACCCCAATCTTTACTGTCCCTCCGATAGATCAAGCTTATGTAGGACAGAAGTTTGTTCATTACCTTGGAGCATTTGACTATGATGGCGATAGTTTGTCATATGAATTTATAATACCTCAGGATGACCGAGGAGTGAATGTGGAAAATTTTAGGGATCCTAATGATCCGGAGTTTTATCAGGACAACTCATATTATTCTGGAAATGAAGAAAATGATAATATGCCTACTTATACGATTGATGCAGAGACCGGCTTACTCGTATGGGATGCTCCCGGAGATTTTCTCAATCAACATTCTGGAGATGACCTTTTTACGGAGTATAATGTAGCAATCAGAGTATTTGAGTGGAGGTATTCTCCATTGGAGAGGCAGTGGTACAATATAGGGTATATCACTAGGGATATGCAAATAGTGGTCAATGAGAATTCTAGCAATAGGAAACCAGAAATTAGCGAAATTGAAGATATAATTGCGGCATCAGGAGAAAATGTAAAGTTTTATGTTTCGGCCAGTGATCCTGATGGAGATCGAGTTAAAATTGAGGCTTTAGGAGGGCCTTTTCATATCGAAGGCCATGAACCAGAAATGACACCAAATACTTCGGCATTCGAACAATCTCCGGCTGAGTTATATATCAATTGGAGTCTGGAATGCGGCTTGGTGCGATCCCAACCTTATGAGATATATTTTAAAGTCACTGACAACCCATCTGAAACCGAAAGAACTGTAAATTTTTCAAAAGTGAATATTCAGGTCGTGGGAGCTGCACCAAAAGGATTGTCTTCGACTATTAAAAATGATCAATCAGTAGTGCTCAATTGGGATAAATACAATTGTATTGGAATCAGCAAAATACAGATATGGAGAAGACCCGGTAGTGTTGCTTTGGATGATGTGAGCAATGGGATGCCGGTTAATTTAGGATACCAATTGATTGATGAAATCGACATTTTCGAACAAGAATTAGAACAAAGCAGATCGTATCATGATCAGTATTCAAATGAAGGGTTCATTCCGGGAACAACATATAGCTATAGGGTTGTAGGGGTTTTTAGTGATGGAGCCAGGACAACCCCGTCACCTGAGGTCACTCAGACAGTAGAAGGAAAGGGGATTGTCATGAAGAAAACCAGTATTGAAAAAACTCACAAAAGTGCTGGGGCGGTAAAGCTGCAATGGAGCATAGTTGGTGGATTGAATAGTTCTTCTTATTCTATTTATCACATGTCAGGTGATGCCAGTTCATTTGATTTGATCGCGGAAGGAGTATCTGATTCGTCGTTCCTTGTAGAGTCTCTGAATACCATGGACCTAAAACATAGTTTTAAAGTTACCACCACAGATGTGGGTCAAAACACAGAATATACAACCCCAATTATCAATACTGTATCATTACAGGGTCGAGCAAAAGAGAAGGCTGTTAAGCTGAATTGGCAAGCCGAAGTGCCATGGTCCAATGTGGTTCAGCAGTCCCGGTATCATTACGTATGGCGAAATCAGGTTTTGGAAGAATCTCCTGAACAATATGTAATGATAGACTCTGTAAATGTCATTGATCAGGGATTTGAATATCTGGATGACGGTAGGTTCAATGCGACAACTTTATCCGAAGCAAATGAGTATTGTTATTTTGTGACAACAATAGGAACATATGGAAATCCATCTGATGATTTGATAGTTAATAATTCACAGCAGATATGTGTTCGTCCATATGATGTCTTGTTATCCGCTAATACGCTTTTTAGTGATTTCACATTGTATCCAAACCCTGGAAGAGGATCATTGACGATAGAATCTAATGGCCCATTAATCACTCATGTTCGTATAGTTTCTTTAGCAGGTAAGTCAATTTTTGATCATCATGTCAAAAAACCTGATGTAACTTTAAACTTAAGAACGGAAATACCTGTTGGTACTTATTTAGTTCAGGCTTTTGATGTGAATCAGAAAATTATCGGGGTGAAAAGATTCGTAATTGTTGAATAATCTTTATGGTCATCAATAAGAATAGCATATACTTAGCAAGGATTGCAGTCAGCATACTGTTGACATATTTTGTGATTCAATTTGGCGCAAAAGCTACGCACATCCGCGCAGGAGAAATCACAGCCCGCAGAACAAGTAATCTCACACTGACTTTTGAATTTACTTTCACAGGTTTTAGAGATCAGGGGTCTAATATTGAATTTGGTGATGGAACCTTTGATTTTGGAGATGGTGTGACAAATGAGCGCTGGGACTATGTGCCGGCTAAGTATCCGCTGGGCAATGATGTGGAGATGGTTGAGTACAAGATTGTGCATACTTACCAGGCGCCGGGCTCATACATTATTAGTTACCGGGAAAGAAATCGAAATGATGGAATTGCTAACATGGATAATTCTGTCAATACTGCTTTTTGTGTAGAATCAATGATAGTTATTGATCCATTTTTTGGCTTAAATAACACACCAATCTTAACCGTTCCACCTATAGATTTTGCAGTTGTAGGTGGGTCATTCATTCACAACCCCGGAGCATTTGATCCGGATGGTGATAGCTTGTCGTATAAGTTTACGGTTCCTCAGGAGGACAGAGGAGTAAATGTCTATAATTACAGGGATCTGAATAATCCTGAATATTATGATGAGATTCCCTACAATCAGGGTAACGAGGCAAAGAACTCTACACCTACTGTCACGCTCGACCCTGTTTCAGGAAATCTGGTCTGGAATGCGCCTGGTGATGTGCTCAATCAAAGAGAAGGAGATGAAAGGTTTGCTGAATACAATGTGGCATTTACCATTGAAGAATGGCGTTACATTCCCATTACGAATAGCTGGGAGCCGCTGGGTTATGTGACTCGAGATATGCAGATAATTGTACGTGAATCTGATAATAAAAAACCCACCCTTAAACTTCCTGAGAATATTTGTATTGAGGCTGGGGAGTCTGTGGAAGAAATCATTCAGGGAAATGATCCAGATGGCGATCCAGTGAAAATCGAGGCATTTGGTGGGCCATTTGAAGTAGACGGAACTCAGGCTAATTATTCACCAAATCCTGCCGAATTTAAGGGACCTCCCGGATTCACCAATTTCACATGGCAGACTCAATGTGGACATGTGAGATCTAGCCCATACGAGGTTCAATTCAAAATCACAGATCAGCCGAGTGAGGGAGTGCAGTTGACTAATTTCGGTACGTTTGAGATTACCGTTGTTGGTCCCGCGCCAGAAGGTTTGACGACTAACAATTTTGTCGGAAGGTCTATTGACTTGGAATGGGATAGTTACTCATGCAGTAATGCTGAGAAAATGCAAGTTTGGAGGAGAGTAGGCTCTTTTGATATCGAGTTTGATGAGTGTGCAGTAGGTATGCCAGAAAATGCAGGCTATGAGATGGTTGATGAAATCAATATCACAGGTCCGGGAAACACTGAAATAACCTCTTATACAGATGATAATGAAGGTAAGGGACTTGCTCCCGGAGCTACCTATTGTTACCGTTTAGTTGCTACTTATCCTCACCCAAGTGGTGGAGTCTCCTATGTTTCGGAAGAAGTTTGCGATACAATTATTCTGGATGTACCAGCCATTACGAATGTGGATGTCTTGAGAACAAGTGAAACGAACGGAGAAATTAAAGTGATATGGGTTCCACCATATCAAATCAATCAGACCGAATCGCCACCATCCTACAAATATGATATTCTCAGATCTGAAGGTTTCTCAGAAGGAGATTCTTATGAATTGATAGCATCTCAGGTAGCAGATACTACATTTATTGACACAGGTCTTAATACACTTGACAATAGTTATCATTATTACCTGAAGCTATATGACGGCAATAACCTTTATGTTGATTCCTCAGTAACTGCGAGCAGTGTCAAAACCATTCTGAAACCCGGTGTAGAAACTATTGAGGTGAACTGGAGAGCTGATGTGCCCTGGTCCAATACATTTCAGGATTACCTCTATCACTATATTTATCGTGATCAGGTTTTATTTGACGACCCGGATAGTCTTGTGCTAATTGATTCTGTGGATGTGACTCAAAAAGGTTTTTCTTATCAGGATGAAGGGGACATCAATGGACAGGCATTAGATGAAGAAATAGAATACTGCTATTACGTGACCACTTACGGTACTTATGGAAATGACTTATTGCCACAGCCACTCATTAATAACGCGCAGATAGCATGTGCACAGCCCAATGATACGATTCCTCCATGTGCTCCTCCAACCTTGGTGCTTAGCGAGGGACTAAGTTGTGAGGAAATCATAGCAAAGCATCCATGTGGAAGCAATGCCTATGATCAGGAATTGAGCTGGGAGATGGATATGGGGCCTCTTTGCGAAGATGACATTGTTTATTACAATATCTACTATTCGTCCACAGGGCGGGAATCTGATTACTATTTGTTGGGAGAGACTGAGGAGCAATCATTTAAACATCAGAATATCTCATCGCTCAAAGGGTGCTACAGAATTTCGGCTGTAGATCGCTCTGGCAATGAAAGTGAAATGACTGAAGAGGTATGCATGGATAATTGCCCGGTTTATATTTTGCCGAATGTGTTTACTCCGAATAATGATGAGCTTAATGATCTGTTTGTGCCAATAGGTTCTACCACTTCTTCGGATAATTCGCAGTGTCCACGTTTTATAAAATCAGTTGACTTTACGGTATTTACCCGCTCCGGCAATGAAGTTTACCATTACAATTCTTATGAAAATGCCAATGGCATTCTTATTAATTGGAATGGAAGAAATAAATGGGGGCAGGATTTGCCAGAAGGGATGTATTACTATTCAGCAGATTTAGAGTATGATTTGCTGCAAACGAATGATCAGAAGGAAACCTTAAAAGGATGGATTCAGATTCTTCGTTAGACCCATCACAGCCAATTATACTATTTGATGGAGTATGTAACCTCTGCAATTCATCTGTGAATTTTATCATTGATCATGATCCTGGTAAAATATTCAAGTTTACTTCCTTGCAATCTGAAACGGGTCAAAAAATTCTCACAGAGTTTCAGGATAAACCAATGGAGCTGAACAGTGTAGTGTTGTATCAAAATGATCAAATCTATTTGAAGAGTACTGCAGCCCTGAAAATAGCCGGGAAGATGTCCGGACTATGGTTTTTGATGGGTATTTTTTGGATTGTTCCGCCCATCATCCGAAATCTGGTTTATGATTTCATTGCTAGAAATCGATATCAATGGTTTGGTAAAATGGACGCTTGCCGAATGCCAACTCCAGAGTTGAAAGATCGGTTTATTTAGTTTTTGATTCTTTTTATTCGCTTTGATTATAGTTTTTCTTTGGACGAAAATCGCGACTTGGTAGGAGCATATATCAAAAACCTGATTCAGAGATGGTCAAAGTCCAAAAACAACTAACTTTGCGGCCAATTATCAATCTATAAGTTATGAAGGCATTTGTATTTCCCGGTCAGGGAGCACAATTCCCGGGAATAGGAAAAGATTTGTATGAGAATAGTGAAAAAGCAAAAGCATTATTTGATCAGGCAGACGAAATACTAGGTTTCAAACTTTCTCAGATCATGTTTGAAGGCACTGCTGAGGAATTAAAAGAGACTAAGGTAACTCAGCCAGCCATATTCCTTCATAGCGTGATTTCGGCTATGATCTCTGATGATTTTAATCCTGACATGGTTGCAGGACATTCATTAGGAGAGTTTTCTGCATTAGTTGCCAATGGGACTTTGAGTTTTGAAGATGGATTGAAACTCGTCTCTCAGCGAGCGCAAGCAATGCAAAAAGCTTGTGAAGTTCAGGAATCCACAATGGCTGCAGTGCTTGCACTTCCAGATGAAAAAGTAGAGGAAATATGTGCGGAAATTGATGATGTGGTAGTAGCAGCAAATTATAATTGTCCGGGGCAGTTGGTGATTTCAGGTTCTATAGATGGGGTGAATGCGGCCTGCGAAAAAATGAAAGAAGCAGGAGCCAAGAGAGCATTGGTTTTACCAGTAGGAGGAGCTTTTCACTCGCCACTGATGGAGCCGGCAAGAGAAGAATTAGCGGCAGCAATTGAAAGCACATCATTTAATGAGCCAAAATGTCCTGTTTATCAAAATGTAGATGCTAAGGGTCATACGGATTTAGAAGAGATTAAAGCAAACCTTGTGGCTCAACTGACAGCTCCTGTAAGGTGGACGCAAAGTGTGCAAAACATGATTTCTGATGGGGCCACTTCATTCATTGAGTGCGGACCTGGAAAAGTTCTACAAGGACTTGTGAAAAAAATTGATCGAAACATGGAAACTACCAGTATTTGAGTAATGCCTTCTCGAACTCTGCTGTATTGTAATTAGTAAAACATGGCTTTTGAGGTTGGAGCTGAGGATCACTAAATTAGGTGTATGAATTTAATAGTTCATTCTTCAAGAGACCTATCTTATTAGTATATGCTCAAGAAGCCAAAGGATTTCTGATAATGAATACCTTTCTTTTTCGTTCGTCAAAATAAAAAGTGAATTCTAAATTGTTGATTTTGAAGAATAGTAGGTCATCCATATTACTAATTATACTGTCTTTGGCAATGGTTCTGGGAAGCTGTAGACAAGGGCCACATCGATCTAATAAACAAATAAAGAAGGGCAAGCCAATTCCTTGCCCTATAAAAGATTGCTAATGCGTAATATCATCATAGCCATAGATGGATACTCAGGAACGGGTAAAAGCTCCACGGCAAAAGTAGTAGCCAAAGAGTTAGAATATACTTATATAGATAGTGGAGCTATGTACAGGGCAGTGACTTTATATTTTCTTGAGAACAATGTTTCACTAGTTCAATCACATTGGGCAAATGAGGCCTTGGAAAAAATCAATATCGATTTTCAGGGAGGTCAGGTTCTGTTAAATGGTCATGATGTGAGTCATGACATCAGGACGATGAAGGTCAACCAAGCTGTGAGTAAAGTGAGTGCCATAAAGGAGGTGAGAGAGTTTCTGGTCGCACAACAGCGACGCATTGGCGAAAGAAAAAGTATTGTCATGGATGGGAGAGATATCGGTACGGTAGTTTTTCCAGATGCAGAACTTAAAGTATTCATGACTGCAAACAGTAGGGTCCGTGCATTAAGAAGACAGGCAGAATTAAAAGAAAAGGGCATCGAAGAGGAACTAAACATCATCGAACAGAATTTAGTGGAAAGGGATGAGCAAGATACATCTCGTGCTGAATCACCTTTAATTAGAGCCGAAGGTTGTATTGATATAGATACTTCAGATTTGACTTTTGACGAACAGGTTGGTAAAATTGTAGAATTAGCTAACGAAAAAATCCATGCAAGTTGAGATTGATCCATATTCAGGTTACTGCTTTGGTGTAGAGTTTGCCATTCAGATGGCGGAAGACGAATTGCAGGAAAGCGAAGAGCTTTATTGTCTGGGAGACATAGTTCATAATAATATGGAAGTGGAGCGGCTATACAATAAGGGCCTTAGGACCATTACCAGAGAGGAACTGAATGATCTGCATGATTGTAAAGTGCTTATTAGAGCCCATGGAGAGCCACCTTCAACTTATGAATTAGCACTAAAAAATAACATTCAGCTAATTGATGCCTCATGTCCTGTGGTGCTCAAACTTCAAAATAGGATCAAGCATTCTTATGATCAGATTTCTGATGAGGAAGGTCAAATTGTGATTTACGGGAAAACCGGTCATGCTGAAGTAATTGGACTAACAGGCCAGACAAATGATGAGGCGATAATCATATCTTCTGAGGATGACCTTGATAAAATCGATTTTTCTAAACCAGTAGTACTTTACAGTCAGACCACCAAGAGTACTCAAGGCTTCTATAAAATCAAAGACCTGATCGAGCAGCGGATCAAAGCTGAAAAAGGCCAACTCACCATAAAGGATTTTGATGCCAATGATAGTATCTGCAGACAGGTGTCAAATAGAGAACCCAGAATGAAAGAGTTTTCTCAGCAGCATGATGTTATATTCTTTGTCTCTGGGAAAAAGAGTTCCAATGGCCGGGCGCTGTATAATGTTTGTCTGGAAAATAATCCGAGAAGTTATTTCATTGAAAACGAAGAAGAGATTGATCTTTCGTGGATTCAGCCTGACGATTCTATCGGAATATGCGGTGCTACATCCACGCCAAGATGGCTTATGGAAAGTGTTTCTGATTTTCTTCATTCACAGGAGGCCAATGTTGCCTTGGTCTGATCACACCATTTTTATGTAAAAATCAGCTTTTATTGAATTGGCTAAACATTTCATTTGAACATTTTTTTTATACTTTTGCCAAGATTTTCAAGTAGAGCGATACTTATTAAAATGTCGAAAACGATAAAGCTAAAAAGAGGTTTTGATATTAACCTAGCCGGTAAACCGGATAAGAAAATCTCATCTTCCACACCTTCAGAAACTTACGCAATCAAACCGACTGATTTTCCGAACATCACCAGACCTAAACTTTTGGTGAATGAAGGGGATACAGTGAAAGCTGGTTCACCATTGCTTTATGATAAGTTCATGGAGGATGTGATGTTCTGTTCGCCTGTAAGCGGTGAAGTAGTTGAAATTAAGAGAGGTGAGAAGCGAAAGCTGCTGGAAGTAAAGGTTCTGGCAGACAAAGAGATTGTATATGAGGATTATAAAAAATTCTCACCTTCAGATGTGGCAGGTCTTTCGAGAGAAGATGCAATTGCTGCAATGGTAAAAGGAGGGGTTTGGCCAAATATCATCCAACGACCTTACGGACTTGTTGCTGATCCATCTTCAGAGCCTAAAGCAATTTTCATTTCTGGATTTGATTCGAACCCACTTGCGCCTGATTTGGCTTTCCAATTGGATGACAAAGCGCAGTACTTTCAGTCTGGCTTGGATGTGCTGAAGAAAATGACTTCAGGTAAAGTTCATTTGAACATCAATGGTCAAGCTGAAGTAGCCCAGGTTTTTTCTCAGGCTACAGGTGTGGAGATCAATAAAATCTCAGGTCAGCATCCTGCAGGAAATGTAGGTGTGCAGATACATCATCTAGATCCTATCAACAAAGGTGATATCGTTTGGACGGTAACACCATACGGAGTAGCTCAGATCGGCCAGCTTTTTATAGAGGGTAAGTATGATGCTTCTAAACTTATAGCCGTTACTGGATCAGAAGTGAAAGATCCAGCGTATGTAAAAACTTACGTAGGTGCTCAGGTAGGCAAATTAGCTGGAGATAAAGTGAGTGGTACAAATCTTAGGTTTATTTCTGGTAACCCACTTACAGGAGAGAATGTCGGTCAGGAAGGTTATTTAGGGTTTTATCATGGTCAGGTTACCGTGATTCCTGAGGGAGATTACGAAGAGTTTTTGGGATGGCTGAAGCCAAGTGCTACTAAGCTGAGCTTTCACAAAGCTCTAGGCTTGTTGTCTTTCTTGAACAAGAAGAAAGAATACGTGGTAGATACCAATACACACGGAGAAGACAGACCATTTGTGGTGACTGGAGCATTCGAGGAAGTTTTGCCAATGGACATTCTTCCTACTTATTTGTTCAAAGCAATCCTTGCGGAGGATTTTGATGACATGGAAGCTCTGGGAATATTTGAATTGGTTGAAGAAGATGTAGCCATTTGTGAATTCATAGATCCGTCTAAGCACGAATTGCAAAAGCTACTGAGACAAGGAATTGATTTGATAAAAAACAACTAATCAAGAGATGAAGGCATTACAAAATCTGTTTGATAATTTAAAACCGAATTTTGAAAAAGGAGGGAAGTGGGAGAAGTTCTATACGCTCTATGAAGGACACAGAACTATTGTTTTTGCTCCGGATTCCACCACCTCTAATACAGGTACACAGATCAAAGATGCTGTTGACCTGAAGCGAGTAATGATCACCGTAGTGATAGCTATGATTCCTGCATTGATATTTGGAATGTGGAATGTTGGTCATCAGCATTTTATAGCTACTGGTGAAGAAGCAACCCTGTTAGCGAAATTTGGTATAGGTGCGATGAAGGTAGTACCTATTCTGATTGTTTCTTATGCTGTTGGTTTGGCAACAGAATTTGTATTCTGTGTCGTCAGAAATCACCCAATCAGTGAAGGTTACCTGGTTACGGGTATGTTGATTGGCTTGATCATGCCAGCTACCATTCCATTGTGGCAAGTGGCTTTAGCGACCATTTTTGCAGTAGTAATTGGAAAAGAAGCATTTGGAGGTACAGGAATGAATATATTGAATGTGGCCTTAACAGCCAGAGCATTCTTATATTTTGCTTATCCTGGTCAAATATCAGGTGATGTTTGGACATACTTTGGAGATAAACAACCTGTAGATGGTTTTAGTGGAGCCACTGTTTTGGCATATGGAGCAAGTGCTGTTTCTAATGGTACTGATATGATGCAAGATATGGCTGGTCATTGGTATGATGGAATGTTCTCGTTCTGGAATATGTTCTTGGGCATAATACCGGGATCCATCGGTGAGACCTCTGTGGTGATGATACTTATTGGTGCATTAATTTTGGTATTTACCAATGTTGGAAGCTGGAAGATTATTGTGAGTGTGTTTGCAGGTGCCTATGCAATGGGCTTATTGTTCAATGCTGTTGGTGGAAACTCTTATATGATGTTACCTGCACATTTTCATCTTGTAGCAGGCGGCTTAGCTTTCGGTGCTGTTTTCATGGCAACTGACCCTGTATCCGCAGCACAGACCGAAACGGGAAAATGGATTTATGGATTTATGATTGGTATTTTGACCGTATTGATCAGAGTATTGAATCCGGCATACCCAGAGGGAATCATGCTTGCGATACTTTTCATGAATGTATTCGCTCCGCTGATTGATTATTATGTAGTAGATGCTAACAAAAAACGAAGACTGAAACGTGCAACGATCTAATACTTACATCTTATTATTCTCAATGGTTCTTACCATCATTTTGGGAGGACTTCTTTCCATGGCATCAGTAATGCTGAAGCCTGCACAGGAAAAACAAATTGAGCTGGATACGAAAAAGAAAATTTTGGGAGCTGTGATGGATATTTCATCTATCAAGAAACCAGAAGAGCTGTTGGCTTTATATGATCAGAAAGTAAAATCTGAGGTAGTGGACATCAATGGAGATCTTGTTACTGCCGACGAAAAGGGAAACCCAATCGTAGCTGAGAAGGTGAACATTCAGAAGAATTACAGATTTGCTCCTGAAGATAGATTATTCCCTGTTTATAAGTTCACGGGAGAGTCTGGTACTGTGGAGGCTTATATTTTCCCAATGTTCGGTGCTGGTCTATGGGATTGGATTTCTGGATACATAGCTTTGGAAGATGACTTGAATACTATCAAAGGTGTAGCATTCGATCATAAAAGTGAAACACCTGGATTGGGTGCAAGAATCACTACTTCTGAGGTTCAGCAAAGATTCGTTGGTAAGAAAATTTATGAAGGAAACGAATTGGTATCAGTAGCAATGGTGAAGGGAGAAGGTAATCAGGGACTAACTGAGCACCAGGTAGATGGTATGTCCGGTGCTACATTGACTGGTAAAGGTGTGAACTCTATGCTTCAAACCTATCTCGGATACTATGAGCCATACCTCCAGCAAAAGAAATCTGGAGAAACTGTAGCGTTGAATTAAAATATTAAAAACTCAAGATATGAGTACAGAAGTCGCAGAAACTGAAGTAAAACAAGAGAAAAAGCCATCTGAGGCGCTTCTTTCTAAAAGAAGAAAAAAGATCATATCAGATCCATTGAATGATGACAACCCAGTTACAGTGCAGGTACTTGGTATTTGTTCAGCACTGGCTATCACCATTAAGATGGAGCCTACGTTGACAATGTCGATCGCTGTAACGGCTGTGATTGTTTTTTCTAACTTGATTATCTCATCAATCAGAAACCTGATTCCAGGACGTGTAAGAATCATTGTTCAATTGGCTGTAATTGCAACATTGGTGACATTGGTGAGTGAAGTATTGAAGGCATATTACTTTGATATGTACAAGGTACTGGGTGCATTCGTAGGGTTGATTATCACGAACTGTATAGTGATGGGACGTTTGGAAGCTTACGCCATGGCAAATAAGCCTTATGACTCCATATTGGATGGATTAGGTAGTGGTTTTGGTTATTCATGGATTATTCTGGTCGTAGCGTTTTTTAGAGAGCTATTTGGTTCAGGATCTATTTTCGATTTTAAGGTTTTTGAAGCAGTAGGTATTCAAAACTTCCCTACTAATGGACTGATGGTTGATTCAATCGGAGCGTTCATGGTACTTGGGATTTTGATATGGGTACAGCGAACAAAAACAGGTTACGTAGAACACTAAGAAAGCAGTAAAATGGATATCATTAATTTAATCATAAAATCAACCTTTATTGACAACATGATCTTTGCCTATTTCCTGGGCATGTGTTCATTTCTTGCAGTCTCTAAAAAGGTATCTACAGCGCTTGGATTAGGTCTGGCAGTAACATTCGTTTTGACGATTACAGTTCCAGTAGACTGGTTGCTTCAAGAGTATGTATTGAAAGAAGGAGCATTGGTTTGGATTAGTCAGGATTTTGCTAAGGTGGATCTTTCGTTCTTGCAGTTTATTATGTTCATTGCTGTGATTGCATCAATGGTGCAGCTTGTTGAAATGATCATTGAGAAGTTTTCTCCGGCACTTTATGGATCTTTGGGTATTTTCTTGCCGTTGATCGCTGTAAACTGCGCAATCTTGGGTGCATCTCTTTTTATGGTACAGCGTGACTACAGCTTAGCTCAGGCTACAGCTTACGGTTTTGGTTCAGGAATAGGTTGGTTTTTAGCAATCATTGCTTTAGCGGCCATCAGAGAAAAACTTAAGTATTCAAGCGTGCCAAATGGTTTGAAAGGACTTGGAATTACCATGTTGATCACAGGATTGATGGGATTGGCCTTCAAATCCTTTATTGGAATTGCGATATAAGATATTAGAAACAATATTTAGAAAGGCTTACAATTTGTTTTGTAAGCCTTTTTTAATGTGGTTGCTTCCTAAGAACTTTTGTCTTTGGTAATTACGTCAGTCGATTCACATCCTTAAGACATTCAATTCACCGAGAGATCAACGAAGATTCTTCGCTAGACAGGTGATGAAGTGGCGGTAATAAAGGAGCATTCTTTTCCTGATATGGTTCCATATTTACTATTATTTCGTCGAGCAATTTGATGGCCTCTATGATGTGCGGACCTTTATTGAGCATTACGCATTCGGCTTTTACGGCGTTTGCGGCATCTGTGATTTCAGATCGTGATGGTAATCCTTTTTTTGCCAGATTTTCTAATACCTGGGTGGCCCAGACTATGGGAATATGAGCGGCATTACAAAGAGCCAGCATTTCCTTTTGAATGTAACCAATCTGATTCCATCCTGCTTCAATGGCCAGATCTCCACGAGCGATCATTACTCCCACTTTTGGTGCTTTAAGCGCCTCGAGAAGAATCGGCACCATTTGATCAAATGCTTGTCTGGTTTCAATTTTGTAGATAACTCCTAATTTTTCAAATACTCCTAGCTCCTTCAAAAAGGCATGTAATTCCTTTACATCTTCTGGAGAGTTAACGAACGAAAAATTCATCACATCTGCGTGCTTGCTGATGAATTTTAAATGTTCCCTATCTGTACCGGTGAGTCCATGAATGTTTAAATTGGATTTCGGGAAATTGATTCCTTTGTCAGGCTTAATTTTAGAACCATTGTCTTTGGTTCTGGTGATTCTGATAAGGGCCTGATCATCTTCTAGAGATTCGATAATACCATCGGTGGAACCATCATCGAAATATACTGGGTCACCTTTTTTGAGATAATCAAATACTTCCGGCAAGGTACACGAGACCTCAGCCGGTCTGATCAAAGATTTATTTTCGTCAAGAATTGCTTTATGTCCTGTTACAGCGTTTTTATGTAGAATGAGTACATCCTTTTCGCGAACTTTAAATGACTTCTCAAGCTCCCCGGTTCTTATTTTCGGACCACCAATATCCATAGAAATGATAGTTTGTTTACCGATTTTTTGATCAGCTAGCTTTAGATTAGAAATGATTTGACTCCATATCTCAGGATCATCATGGGCACAATTAATTCTGGCAATATCCAATCCAGAAGTAATCATGTTTTCAACCATTTGAGAATCAGCCGCAGCAATTCCAGGCATGGTAACCATGATCCTTTGCTTTCTATTTGCTCTGGGTTTGCCCAACAATTGTTGAGTGTTGTTAATTAGCTGTTTTTCACTCTTCTTAATGGAAATGGTGTACTTATTTGGTACTGGATGCCATTCTCCGAGGAGCATTTTCAGGTAGTACAACGTAGTTTTGATACTTGCCTCAGTATGTGCTTCTGCTCTTGCCAGGCGTGACATCCCTAGATACCCTAGTTTTCTTTGGATATCACGCAGGTCAAAAGATCGAAGAGAAAGGTAATTAATCAGATTAGCCGCACTTTTTTTATGATTTGGTTCAATCTCTCCTAGCAAAGGTTTGAATTCACGCAGGTCTGAATGAACCTTATTGAGGATATTTTCAATATCAATAGCCAGACGTTGGATTTTACCTGGTTTCATCTCGTAATTTTTGAATAAATCTCCCCATTTGGTGTATCTGAGACAATGATTTCAGTCAGTGTGAAAACAGATATTTTCTAAAATTGGTGAGTGAAAATGGAGGGTTTTACTCTATTTAATCGTCATATAATAAATGAAATATTGTCATGATGAAAATAAGATTTATAAAAGTGGTTGCTCTCCTATTGGGTTTTATGGTTTCAGGGCTTTGGTCATGTAGTGATAAGGATGATGATAGCATAAACAAAGAGTCTGAAATCCTCCATTACACGATAAATGAAGATTGGACAGAAGAAACTCATAGTAACGATGTTTCACCCAATTATGAGGAAGTATTTCCCGAGGATGAATTACTTCGAATAGACATTAAGATAAGTAGTGCAGACTGGTCTGAAATGCAATCTGATCTTTCCGCAAATATGAGTACTGGTGGACCTGGAATGGGAGGGCCGGTGGAGACAAATTTTGATCCGATTTGGGTTCCTGCCACTTTAACTTATAATGGCAAAAATTGGCATCAGGTAGGGATTAGGTACAAAGGGAATTCTACGCTTAGAAACGCCTATTCCAGTGGTACCGATAAATATCCATTTAAGTTGGATTTTGATGAATTTGAAGATGATTATCCTGAGATTAATAACCAGAGATTTTATGGTTTCAAGCAGTTGAACCTTAGCAGTAATGATAGTGATGATTCCTTCATGAGAGAAAAGGTGGCTTCTGATTTGTTCAGGGAATTCGGTGTGCCTTCCGCGCGAACTTCTTTCTGTGAGGTTTATCTGGATAGAGGTAATGGAACGACTTTTTTAGGTATTTATACGATGGTGGAGGAGGTTGATGATTCTTTGGTAGAATCACAATTTGATGATGACAGTGGCAATCTCTATAAACCCGATGGAGATGCTGCTACTTTTGCTTCAGGTACTTTTGATGAATCCGAATTGGATTTAAAAAGGAATGAAGAAGCTGGTGATTATTCTGATGTGAAAGCGCTATATGATGTGCTGCATGCTTCTAATCGAATTGATAATCCAATCTTGTGGCAGGATGATTTAGAATCAATTTTTGATGTGGATCAGTTTTTGAAATATCTGGCCGTCAACAATATCATTCAGAATTGGGATACCTATGGAGTCATGACGCATAATTATTTTCTTTACAATGATGAGGGTAGGTTAGTTTGGATTCCATGGGATAACAATGAGTCGATGCAAGACGGTAAAATGGGAGGAGCACTGAGCTTGTCAATGGACCAGGTGACCAATGATTGGCCTTTGATTAGATATATCATGGACATTGATGAATATGAAAGCGTATACAAAGATTATGTGAAAGAATTCAGTGAGGGTTTGTTTAGTCAATCACAAATGGAATTAAGAATTGAAGGTTGTAAAGACATTCTTTCTGCCAAGGCTAAGGAAGAAAGCAATCTATTTGATTTATCAGTAGATGATCTAAAACAACATGTCATTGATCGACAGCAAGCCGTGAATTTATATTTAAAATAGGGATTGGAATTATATGAGCTCCCATGATGTTACTACATTTGCAAACTCATTTTACTTGGGGTCGACCGGAATCGACAGGGAGTGAAGATGATATGCTTGCATGTCAGGTGGAAAGTGTACACCTGTGATCAATTCACTTGAACTATAGTTGGCGAAGAAACTTACGCCATGGCAGCCTAATCTCGAAGTTTAGTAGAGGTTAACCAGGGTTGAGGCCTAAGCCTCCCCCTGCCACATCCCACCGAGCTTTCGTCCTGTAAGCTGGAATATGGGGTGTCGATCTTCAGGACTAGATCTAGCGACGCTATTAAGCTAGTTCGAAGCTCAAATAGCTGGTGAGTTAAGTAGGGTGTTATTCCCCGGCTTGCTTACGAGATCAAAAGAATAACTAAGCATGTAGAGGGTCTATGATTTCCTCAGCTGGACGAGGGTTCGAATCCCTCCGACTCCACTGGTTAACAACCAAAAACATCTAAAACCCTTCATATTCAATGTATGAAGGGTTTTTTGTTGAATTTCATTTCAATTTATTCATTCAATTACATATTTTAGGTGCGGTAATAGGTGCGTAATTTACAATTGTTATTTACGCACCTATTTTATTATAAATATCTGTATTACAGTAAGTTGCGTCGATATTATATGTTTGTTTTTGGTATGATTTGATGTGATTTATTGTTAAATTGTATGTACATAATTAGTTGGTAGACCATGAATCATACATTTAGCATCATTTTTTATTTAAAAAAGGATCTTCGATCATCATCTAAAAAAGCTCCAATATTTCTCAGAATTACAGTAGATGGAAAGCGTGCCGAATTGTCAACAAAGAGAACTATTGATCCTAAGAAATGGGACGTAAAAGCTGGGAAGGTGAAAGGTAATAGGGAGGAAGCCAGGGTGATTAATGAGCACCTTTCTAATCTAGAACACAAGGTACTTAAGATTCACTGTGCTATGGATGATGCAGGTGAAATGATTACTGCTCGCAAGATTAAAGATAAGCTAACTGGTGTTGGTGCAAATAGAAAAACGGTACTCGAGGTATTCAGGTATCACAATGAAATGGTAAAAGCTCAAATAGGGAAAGAGTTTGCCTCTGGAACTTACAAAAGGTTTGAAACAACTTATAACCATATTGAGAGCTTCATGAAACAGCAATACCGAGTAGATGACATGGCTTTATTAGAACTAAAGTTTCAGTATATAACAGAGCTTGAATTCTACTTGAAAACAGTTAAAAACTGCAATCACAATTCAACTCTGAAGTATATCCGCAATTTCCGGAAGATTATCAATATGGCCATCAAAAATGAATGGGTGGAAAAGGATCCATTTATGAAATATCAGGTGAAGCTGAAGGAAACTAAACGTGGTTATTTGACAGAAGAGGAACTGGATGTTTTAGAAAGCAAGGTGATTAGAGTGGAGCGGCTGGATCAGGTTCGTGATGTTTTTGTTTTCTGTTGCTACACAGGATTGGCATATGTTGATATCGAAAAATTATCCCCAAAGGATATTTCAAAAGGGATAGATGGTAACTATTGGATATTTACTGAAAGGCAAAAAACGGGTACTGATAGTAATGTTCCATTATTACCTAAAGCTATTGAATTGATTGAAAAATATCAGAGTAATCCTAGTGTGATTCATAGTAACAAAATACTCCCGATAATATCCAATCAGAAGATGAATGCCTATTTGAAGGAGCTTGCGACAATCTGTGAAATAGATAAGAATCTAACATTTCATATGGCAAGACATACCTTCGCTACAACTGTTACTCTAACGAACGGTGTGCCAATTGAATCTGTTAGCTCCATGCTGGGGCATAAGAATATCAAAACAACACAGATATATGCGAAAGTGGTACAGAGAAAAGTTAGCGATGATATGATGATGCTCCGAAATAAGTTAACTGGAGATTCAAAGAAAGCTATCAATCAATAAACTCCTCCACCTCCTTCAGGGAGACACCTGTATAATCAGAAAATTCATGGATGGTCACCAGCTGGTGATCGTCCTTGCCAAGCTCGAAGCGGATCTGCTGCAAGAGTTTCCTTCCATACCTCTCACTGCGGCCAGTGATTCGCTGAATATCCTTCGGATAAATGATGATGCGTTTTAGCTTCATTTGCTTTTTGTCATACTCTATCTATGCTTTATCCCCTTAGTATCCTGCCTGCATCTATGGAGAATCCTTGGCTTGTGTAGTCCTGAAATAGCTATACACTTTGACTTCATAATCCTGATTTTACTATACATCCTCGGCACCATCGGCACGAGTGTACATATGCGGATGCCGTCAGTTGTCAGCCTCCTCTAAATATCCGTGATTTCTGCCATAAATCAAATTTTAATGCATTATGGCAAGACAAAAAGGAATCATTAAGCTGAAAGGAACTATCGGGGATATTTCCTTTTACAAAAGTAAAGACGGCTACTTAGCCCGTGAAAAAGGTGGTGTGGATGGTGATCGCATCAAGAACGATCCTGCTTTCGCCAGGACTCGGGAGAATGGATCTGAATTCGGGCGTGCAGGAAAGGCTGGGAAGTTGATCCGAACCGCAATTCGTCCACTACTTCTTCAAACCAGAGACAGCAAAGTGGCCTCCAGGCTCACTAAGCTGCTGATGAAGGTCATCCAATCTGATGCGGATAGTGCCAGAGGTGATCGAACTGTGGAAGGTGGAGACCTGGAACTTATCCAGGGCTTTGACTTCAATGCAGATGGCAGGCTGTAAGCCACACTCTATGCTCCTTATGGTGTAACTATCGATCGGGCTGCCGGGACTGCTACTGTTGATCTGGAGAAGTTTGTGCCAACGGATAGTCTGGCTTATCCGCAAGGAGCTACTCACATGAAGTTGGTGGCGGCCATCGCTGAAGTGGATTTTGAATCTGATGAATTCACGTTCAATTCAAACTCCACTGCGGAGGTAGAAATCACAGATGTGAACCAAGGACCTTTCAACATGGCTCTTAATTTCACCGCGAACAGTGAAGAGAACCTGATGGTGGTCTTTGGGATTGATTTCTATCAATCTGTGAATGGTGAACTGTATGCCATGAAGAATGGTGGCTACAACTGCCTGGCAGTGGTGGCCATTGACAAGTTTGTGGCTCAGGTTGATAATTAAACATGGAAGTAGTCCTGCTTAGGGAATATTTCCCTGATGGCACTAATGGGAAGTTCGTTGTGGATGGCAAAGTGATTTGCCGAAGCATAGAGCTTCCCTGGCTTCAAAATCGAAGGAATGTGTCCTGCATTCCCGAAGGGTATTACCAGATCCAGAAACGACACTCCGCAAAACGAGGCTTTCACTTGTTTCTGCCTTACGTTCCTGATCGGGATGGCATCCTAATTCATCCGGCAAATGACGCACTGAAGGAACTCAAAGGATGTATTGCACCAGTGAGTCGATTGACTGGACCAGGTAA
>JAUIAO010000095.1 GCA_030425425.1 Bacteroidia bacterium
GACACAGGCACAGATATGAATTTAATAATGACTTTTTGTCACAATATGAGGAAGCTGGCATGATTGCTTCTGGAAAGAATCCTGAGAATGATTTAGTAGAAATAGTGGAATTAAAGGATCATCCTTGGTTTGTTGGCTCGCAGTTTCATCCTGAATTGAAATCTACGGTCACCAACCCTCACCCACTCTTTGTGAAATTCATAAAAGCGGCCATGAATAATAAGGCTGAAAAAGAAAACAATTAATCATCAATAACATTAGGAATAGATAATTTAGAATGGACAGAAATCAATTAACAGGGCTTATCCTGATGCTGGTGTTCATCACCATTTACTTTCAGTTTTTTGCGCCTGACCCACCTTCTCCGGAAATAAATAATACGGAATTAGCAGAGGGTATGACAAGCGACTCTTTATACTCTGATTCTACTACCACGTCAATAGGTACGCCTATTCAGCAAACCATCTCTGATAGTGCCCGAGCCAAACTCAATGAAATGAAGTATGGCTTGTTTTCTGTAGCATCAGATGGAAATGAAAACACTAAAACAATAGAGACGGATCAAATGATTGTCACCATCTCCAATAAAGGTGGTGCAATCAAAAAAGTGGTGATAAAAGAATACCTCGACTTCAGAGGTGATCCACTGGTGCTAGTAGATGATAAGCACACCAATTTTCATCTGTATTTAGACCATCTGGGAAGAAAAGTAGACGTTAATGATCTCTACTTCACTTTAGAGGGTAGTTCAGCTTCCTCACTGAATGAAGGAGACACATTAAAGCTCAATTACTCTCTCAACCTCCCGGACGGGGCGAACCTAACCTATGAATACAGCATACCAGGGAGTGGTTATGAAATCGGTTTTAAGATGCGTCAGCAAGGATTACAATCAATCATTGGTCAGCAGGTTCAGTTTGCATGGAATCAAAAAATTAACCGTGTAGAGAAGGATTTTAAAGATGCACGAAACAGAACCACTGTAAAATACCGATTTACCGATGGTGACGTTGACGATCTGACTGGCACCTCTACCGAAAAGGAAGAAGAAACATTAGAATTACCTACAAGTTGGGTATCATTCAGACAAAAGTTTTTCACCAGCGCGATTGTGGCTGAAAAGCCTTTTACCTCTGGATATGTACAGAGTAGCATCAACATGAGTGATACTACATCTACTAAGAACTTGCAGATGTCAATGACATTGCCTTACGGTGATTTCATTGCCAACACATCAGATTTCAAATATTATTTTGGGCCGAATAACTATAGCATACTGAAGGAAGTAGCTCCTGATTTTTCTGAGAACGTGGAGCTCGGTTGGAGTGTGCTTGCCTGGATCAATAAATTCGCGGTGATACCGATTTTCCATTTTCTGGAAAGATTCATTTCCAATTATGGAATTATCATCATCATTATGGTGATCATCTTAAGATTAGTTCTTGCTCCTCTAACTTACACTTCTCATATCGGAATGGCCAAAATGAGAGTCATGAAGCCGGAGTTGGATGAACTAAAAGAGAAGTACGAAGGAGATCAGCAAAAAATCCAGCAAGAGCAAATGGCGCTTTATCAGAAGGTTGGTATCAACCCATTGAGTGGGTGTATTCCAATGCTACTGCAGATGCCGATACTTTTCGCGATGTTCTATTTCTTCCCGAACTCCATAGAACTAAGACAAGAAAGCTTCCTCTGGGCGAATGACCTATCTACATATGATAGCATATTGAACTTGCCTTTTACCATACCATTTTATGGTGATCACGTGAGTTTATTCACCTTATTAATGACTGCATCCACTATTTTGTACACCTGGTCCAATAGCCAGATGACAACTACGGTTACAGGGCCGATGAAGTCTATTCAATATGTGATGCCTATCATGTTCCTTTTCTTCCTGAACAATTACTCAGCAGGATTAACATTCTATTATTTTGTCTCCAATATTGTTTCTTTCGGACAGATCTCACTGTTCAAGAAATTTATCAATGAGGATAAAATCAAGAAAATCCTGAATGAGAATAAGAAGAAAAATGCCAACAAGAAAAAGTCTTCATTCCAACAAAGACTGGATGAGGCGATGAAAGCACAGGAACAGAAAAAGAAATCCAAAGGCAAAAAATAGTCGATAAATTGACATTTTTAGAAAAGGCTTCATGATTCTTGACCATGAAGCCTTTTCTGATTTATATATGACAATAATTATCCACTACTTATACACACACTTCTTGTTAATTAACTGATAACTAGCGACATACAAGAAGCCAAAAGATTAGGTGTTTTTTTCTTTTAAAGTACCTCTGGTTATCTTGGCATCATCTTAAATATATTTGTGCTCTTTTTCCCAAAGGGAAGAAACACTAGAATACAAACTGAATTATGGGTAAAATTATAGCGATAGCAAATCAAAAAGGAGGCGTTGGAAAAACAACCACTGCCATCAATCTGGCGGCAAGTCTGGCAGCTTTAGAACTGAAAACACTCATCGTAGATGCTGACCCACAGGCCAATGCCACATCCGGAGTTGGTATCAACCCTAAGGAAGTAGAAATAAGTGTTTATGAATGTATGGTAGATGATGCTGATGTGAAAGAGAGTATTGTTTCTACCGAGATCAAATACCTTGACTTGCTTCCCTCCCACATTGATTTAGTAGGAGCTGAAGTAGAAATGGTCTCTATCTCACAGAGAGAGGAAAAAATGAAGATAGCCTTAGAGAAAGTAAAAGATCAGTATGATTACATCATTATTGACTGTTCTCCTTCCCTTGGCCTTATTACAGTAAATGCGCTTACAGCGGCAGACTCTGTAATTGTGCCTGTGCAGTGCGAATATTTCGCACTAGAAGGATTGGGAAAACTTCTCAACACCATCAAAATTATTCAAAACAGGCTAAATCCTGCTTTAGAAATAGAAGGAATCTTATTGACCATGTACGACCTAAGACTGAATTTATCCAATCAGGTGGTTGAAGAAGTTCAGACGCATTTCAAATCCATGGCTTTTGAAACATTGATTCCAAGAAATATCAAGCTAAGTGAATCTCCAAGTTTTGGTGTCCCAGCCATTGCTCATGATGCTGAGAGCAAAGGATCATTAGCTTACCTGAATCTGGCACGGGAGATCATGCACAGAAATGAAGTAACAGCAGCATAAGTAACATGGCAGAGAAGAAGTTTAAGAAGAAGACTGGTTTGGGAAGAGGCCTGGGAGCGCTGCTCGAAGATTCTGATGAAAAAGAACAAATCAGTGGATCTGGTGCCACCATCAAAGGTGCTATCAATGAAATATCAATTGACAGTATAGAAGTCAATCCATTTCAGCCACGGACAGATTTTAATGAAGAAGCACTTGAAGAATTAGCTGAGTCTATCAGGGTTCAGGGGATTATTCAGCCGATTACTGTTCGTGCCCTTAATGAGAGTGAGTTTCAGTTAATATCTGGTGAGCGTAGACTGCAGGCAAGTAAGCGTGCTGGTCTCAAGGTAATACCAGCATACATTCGAACGGCTGATGACCAGCAGATGCTGGAAATGGCTTTGATTGAGAACATTCAGAGAGAAAATCTCAATGCCATAGAAATAGCGTTGAGTTATCAGAGATTGCTCAATGAATGCGAGTTGAAGCAAGAACAACTCGGAGACAGAGTGGGTAAAAACAGAACAACTGTCAATAACTACCTTCGGCTGCTAAAGCTTCCACCAGACATTCAGATTGCACTAAGAGATGGTAAAATCTCTATGGGGCATGCCAGAGCAATCATCAATATTGAAAATGTGGATTTACAACTCGATATTTTCAAAAAGACCATTGAGGAAGCTCTTTCTGTGAGAAAAGTGGAGCAATTGGTAAGGGAATCTCTCAATCCTAAAAAAGAAAGTCCAAAACCAAAAGAAGAAATCAATCCTGAGATCGTTAAATTGCAAGACAAATTAACATCACACTTTGGGACGAAAATTCACGTTAAGGCAGACAGTAACAACAAAGGAGAAATCAAAATCCCATTTGTATCAGCAGATGAACTGGATCGTATTCTTGAACTACTTAAAGTTTAACACAGCAAAAGTCCTTTTTAGTTTACTCATAATATTTTCAGCTTTTGATGCACATTCTCAGCAATCAAAAGCTGATTCTGTTTTTATCTATTCCGAATTGGACCAAATAGAAACCATCAACACGGTTTCTGAACTTGACCCCAACAGAGCAGCAATACTTTCAGCTGTACTTCCCGGTTTGGGACAGGCATACAATAATCAATATTGGAAGCTGCCGTTTATTTACGGAGGGGGCATTTTGATAGGACATTACATCAAATACAATCATCAATTCTATCACGAATTCCGAAATGCATTGATTGCTGAAGCGGACGGGATAGAGCGCACGGAAAACGTTTATGCCGAATACTGGGGAACCACCGCTTTAACCAGAAACAGGGATGCTTTCAGGCGAAACAGAGACATGCTCATTCTTGTTGGCGCAGCTTTCTACATACTCAATATTGTAGATGCTCATGTGGCTGCTCACCTAAACGAATTTGATGTCAACGACAACCTTTCTTTGAAAGTTGCTCCATCTATTCAAACAAGTCCTGTATTTTCGCACTCTTTGGGATTTTCAGTTTCTTTAAAGGTAAAATAATGCGAATCGCTCTCGTAGGATATGGCAAAATGGGCAAAGCCATTGAACAAATAGCCCTCGATAGAAATCACGAAATTTCTTTCATCATCGATCAGGATAATCAGGAAGATATTCATAAGATCTCTCCGGAGAATACAGATATCGCCATTGAGTTTTCTCAACCTTCCTCTGCATTCAACAATATTCATACTTTATTGGCTCATAAAGTAAAAACAATTGCCGGCACTACTGGGTGGCTCGATAGGTATGATGAAATAATAACTCTATGTAATGAAACGAATGGCACTTTCCTATACGCATCAAATTTCAGCATTGGTGTCAATCTTTTCTTTGAATTAAATGAATGGTTAGCTTCCAAAATGAATCAACTGGAAGGATTTACTGCGAGTTTGGAAGAAATCCATCATACGGAAAAGAAGGATGCACCGAGTGGTACGGCTATTACACTGGCAGAAGGAATACAAGACAAAATCGGTCATATCAATAGTTGGGTGAACGATGTGTCAGAAAAGCTCGATACGCTAGGAATAGTATCGAAACGTGAAGGAAAAGTTCCTGGAACACATTCTGTGAAGTACTCCTCTCCTCTTGAGTCGGTCGAAATCATTCACACAGCTCATGACCGAAAAGTTTTTGCAGAAGGTGTAATAAAAGTATCAGAGTGGGCGACTAACCAAACCGGAGTTTTGTCCATAAGAGAATTTCTAAAAATTTAATTGAAATGTATTTAAACGATTTTAGCCTAACCTTTGCACTTGTTTTCGTCATTGGCTGGTATTTATTACAGTCTATTTCCTATTATAAGTTTTTTGAAAAGGCAGAGCAGCCCGGTTGGATAGGATTTATTCCATTCTACAATTATTATGTTCACATGCAAATCGTCGGGCGTCCTAAGTGGTGGGTATTATTACTCTTTGTTCCGGTCGTCAATTTTTTCATTGCTCTTACGGTCCATTTGGATCTCCTAAAATCCTTTGGCAGGTATTCTTATGTAGATCAGGCACTTGGAGTAATACTTGCTCCGTTTTACATGACTTATATTGCCTTCAGTGATGCCAAATATCTGGGCAAAGCGACAGAAATGCCAAAGCGCATAAAAACAACTCCGCAAGAATGGTTTGAGGCCATAGTGTTTGCTGTATTTGCAGCCACATTCATCAGATGGATCTTCATGGAAGCATATGTAATCCCTACACCATCTATGGAGAGATCGCTCTTGGTCGGTGATTTTCTTTTTGTTAGTAAAATCAATTATGGACCCAGAACTCCTAAGACGCCACTTCAGATTCCTTTAACACATGCCAAAATATGGGGAACAGAAATTCCGTCTTATATTCAATCAGTAGAATTACCGCAATTCAGGCTTCCTTCATTGAGCAGAGTAGAGAGAAATGATGTGGTCGTATTCAACTACCCGGTCAACGATATGTATAACCGGAGACCGGATGGAGGTTATCATCCACTGGATCTGAAAACACATTATATCAAAAGATGTGTAGCCATTCCTGGGGATGAAATTGAAGTGAGAAAGGGACAGGTCTACATCAATGGAGAGCAGGGTGAAAACCCTGAAATGATGCAATACCGGTATTTTGTACAAACCAATCAGGTGATTCGGGACAGGGTATTTAACCAATATAAAATTTGGGAATATAGCGGTGCACAGAGACCGGACGGCACCAAAGGATACGTAACACTAACTACTCCTGACGTTGCAAAACAACTAGAAGCTTTGGATTTCATCATTTCTGTGGAACCTTTGTTTATGGATGAAGGTGATGCTGAGCCGAGGATTTTTCCGGATGCCCGAGTATTTCCATGGAACGCAGACAATTTTGGGCCGCTAAAAATCCCGGGAAGAGAATTCACAATTGACATCAATGAAAAGTCTCTGGCCAAGTACGGTTCTACTATAGAAGATTATGAAGATCTTGATGATGTTGTGATCGAAAATGGCACATTGAAAATTGATGGTAAAGAAGTATCAGAATATACATTTACCAAGGACTATTACTTTATGATGGGTGATAATAGGCACAACTCTGAAGATTCCAGGTATTGGGGATTTGTACCAGAAGATAACATAGTGGGTGAAGCATCTTTCATTTGGATGTCTATGGATGAAAATGCGTCCTTACTTAATAAGATTAGGTGGAGTCGATTGTTTAATATCATCGAATGATCATCAATAAATGAATTTACAGCTTTAAACAAGAGCCTTCCTGATCGAGATCAGGAAGGCTTTTTAATTTTAGGAAGAAGCGGTAAAAACACTTTTCTAAGATTATAGTTCAATTATCTTTATCTCTGACAATTAAAAGTCTTCGATTCTTAATCATCCATATATGCTGGAACTGGGAAGTATCATCGTTTTAGGAATTTTTGCACAATGGTTTGCATGGAAAGTCAAGCTTCCTGCGATTTTACCACTGATCATTATTGGTTTATGCATTGGACCAATTAGTACTTTCTTCACTCCAGATGGAACCAAACTCATAGACGGTGATGCCATTTTTACTGGAGATTTATTATTCTCTTTCGTTTCACTATCTGTTGGTGTAATTCTATTTGAAGGTGGCTTAACCTTAAACCTTAAGGAAATCAGAAAACTGGCAGGCACAGTAAGAAACCTATTACTTATTGGCTCACTTGTCACATTCCTGGGAGGTGGATTGGCCGCACACCTAATTATGGGACTGAGTTGGCAGATGTCTTTCCTTTTTGGAGCATTAATCATTGTTTCCGGCCCTACTGTGGTGATGCCGATATTGCGAAACGTTCGCCCAAACTCTAAGATCAATACCATTCTGAAATGGGAAGGTATATTGATAGATCCATTAGGTGCTTTGGTGGCGGTACTCATGTATGAATTCATATTATCATCCAAACATGGAGCTAGTTATACGCTAGAAGTTTTCCAGGACTTTTTCATCACTATTTCGGCGGGAATCGTTACTGGTGGACTAGCGGCCTTTTTTCTGTATTACCTGATCAAGAGAAATGCACTTCCTGATTACTTACAGAATGTATTCACCCTTGCACTAGTAGTATTCGCATTTGCTTTTTCAGAATTAATCCATGCTGAAGCCGGTTTGATGGCGGTGACATGTATGGGAATCATTCTCGCTAATGTAAAGCTGGAAGAACTGAAACAGATCTTATCTTTTAAAGAAGATATCAGCCTCATATTGATATCTGTACTTTTCATTTTGCTATCAAGCAGAATAGATATCATGCAAATCGAAAAACTGGGACTTGGCAGTATTGAACTTTTCGCGGTAATCATTTTGATTGTACGTCCGATTGGCGTGGTTCTCAGTACTATTGGATCAGGATTAAGCTGGAATGAAAAAGTATTTATCAGCTGGGTAGGGCCAAAAGGAATTGTAGCCGCGGCTGTGGCTTCACTTTTTTCACTTAATCTGATTCATGAAGAATCTTACCTCGATCCTAAAGAAGCAGAATTGTTGCTTCCATTAGTATTCTTAATGATCGTAGGAACTGTGATTATTCAAGGATCATCTGCAAAAATTATTGCCAAATGGCTCAAAGTAGAACGTGCAGAACCCACAGGAATACTAATGGTTGGTGCTAATGAATTGGCCAGAAGACTGGCGGGGTTAATGAAAGATCATGGTGCTTATGTGGTAATGGTAGACACCTCAAAACCAAATATTCAAGAGGCCAAAAAATCGGGTTTAAGAGCAATAGAAGGTAATATTCTTTCCGAAAACATCTTCGACCAGGTAGACTTATCAAAAATTGGTAAGCTATTAGCTACTACTTCAAATGCCGGCCTGAATGAATCAGCTTGTCGGTGGTTTGAAAAGGAAATCAAGAACGAAAACGTATATCGTTTGGCGAGCAAAGAAGAAACTGAGAATACCAACCTCCCACTTTCGAAAAACGTAGCCTTCAAATCCAGAGCTGATTTTGTCACATTGGTACAACTGATGAGAAAAAAAGATTCTTTGGATTTCTTTGAATATGAAACTCAAACTGAATTTGATGATTTCTTAGAGCAATATGGCAAAATGATTATCCCGTTATTTCTTACTGGTAATAACAATACATTTCACCTGATTACAGGTTATCCTTTAAAAGCAGAAAAATTCGATAAGTTATTATTTATCCGAAAAGCAGATTTCGCTCTAAAAGAAGAGTTAGATGCGGATTGATTAAAGAAAAAAGCTGACTATTGTCTTGATCATCAAAAATGAACCAACTATAAAAGCGATCAATATCAAAAAGCCAGGCAGTTTATTCTTCCGTTCAGATTTAGGTTCGTAGTGGTCATATAAGCTCATTACCAGTTTATTTCTTGTTTACCAGATTGATTTAAATATTCATTGGTTTTGGAAAAGGGCTTACTACCAAAAAAACCTCTGTTCGCTGAAAATGGAGATGGATGTGGAGATTTAATCACAAAATGTTTGGACTCATCAATAACTTCACCCTTTTTCTGAGCATATGCACCCCAAAGAATGAAAACCAATCCACTTTTCTGCTCGGAAATTTTCTTAATAACTGCATCCGTAAACTCCTCCCATCCTTTTTTCTGATGAGATCCTGGTGAGCTGGCTCGTACTGT
>JAUIAO010000032.1 GCA_030425425.1 Bacteroidia bacterium
CAAGTCCCGCCCGAGGTACATAAAAGCAACTCAGAAATGGGTTGCTTTTTTATTTTTAGTGTCCTTGATTCGAATTCCATGATTACCTTTAATCAACAGCACCAAATCCCCAAAAAAATGAAATTCGGAATACTATTATCAGGATGTGGAGTTTATGATGGGTCAGAGATCCATGAGACTACTATGGCAATGCTAGCAGTGGAAGAGGCTGGGCATGAGTATCAGTGCTATTCTATAGATCAAAATCAGCATCATGTTATAAATCATTTGACAGGTGACGAAATGCCAGAGTCTCGTAATATGATGTTGGAGGCAGCCAGAATAGCTCGAGGAAATGTAAAAGTACTTAACAGTGGTACTAAAGATGAAATTGAGGCTTTGGTGATACCAGGAGGTTTTGGAGCCGCGAAAAACTTCTCTAAATGGGCATTTGAAGGTCCGGATGGTGAGATTTTGGAAGATGTAAAGAACCTGATACTTGCCATGATCAAAGCAGGAAAGCCTATCTGTGCTTTATGTGTGAGCCCTGTAGTAATTGCTAAGGCATTACAAAGTTCAGGTATGAATCCGGAACTTACCCTTGGATCAGATCAGGAAGCCTCTCCTTATGATATACCTGGGTTCAACGCAGGTATAGAGAGTATTGGAGCACAGGCTCATATGAAAACCATCAGAGAAGTTTTGGTAGATGAAAAATTGAAAATTGTCTCTGCACCTTGCTATATGATGGAAGCAAGCATATTGGAGATTAGAAACAATGCCAAACAGGCTATAGAGGCAACTTTAGCACTGTTATAATTGAATTTCCTATTGAAGCTGAGGCCAAAGTTTTTTGAGTACTAAAATGCAGACTGCAGTGACTACCATCAGTATAGAAGCATTCAATATTTGACCATAGATAAATAGTCCCGTACCCATCAGGAATGAATAGATTCCAATGGTTCCTGCTATCATACCCAGGATGCCTATTGGTACCTTCCATTGTTCAGGTTGACTTTTAAGAGTTAGCCCTTGTGATTTTGCCTGATTCATTATTCGTTTCCACCCCGGGCCGCCTGGGTTCACCTGATTGATGAATTTTACCATTACATTCATTTTGGTGGGTTTGGAAATGAAACTTACCGAGATCCAAGCCACTGTGGTAATCCCAACACCGAATACCAGCTGCTGCCAGCTTTCCAAAGGGGAGAAGCCTAGTTTAGTGTGAATTAGGCTAAAATATATGGCTACCAAAAAGCTGACGATCATCGCAGTAATTTCACTGGCAGCATTTACTCTCCACCAAAACCACCTGAGTATAAAAAGTAACCCAGTTCCAGCACCAATTTGAAGAAGAATTTGAAAAGCTCCAAGTGCATTATCTAGGAGCAGGGCAAATATCATTGTCAAAATCATGAGGACTATGGTAATGATCCGGCCTACGCTAAGCATTTCTTTTTGTGTGGCTTCAGGTTTTACAAATCTTTTGTAGAAATCGTTGACGATATATGATGCTCCCCAGTTGAGGTGAGTAGATATTGTGGACATGTATGCCGCGATCAATGAAGTCACGACAATTCCGAGCAGTCCTGAAGGGATGAATGTCAACATGGCTGGATAGCCCAAATCATGGTTGATAATACTTTCTGAATTGGGGAAAGCTGTTCTGAAGCTATCCAGATCAGGAAAAACGACCAACGAACACAGTGCTACAATGATCCATGGCCATGGGCGCAAGGCATAGTGTGCTGCGTTGAAAAACAAAACGGCTTTGATGGAGTGATCTTCATTTTTGGCAGCAAACATTCTCTGTGCAATATAGCCACCACCCCCTGGCTCAGCGCCCGGATACCATACTGACCACCACTGCACAAGTAATGGAATGAGGAAAATGGTAATGAAGATCTCGGGATTTGAAGTAGAGGGAAATAAGTCAAGCTTGTCCACTACATTTTCATGAATCAATAGATTGCTCAAGCCTCCAACTTTGGGATGCTGAAGCGCAACGTAAGCAGCAATAAATGCTCCTCCAATAGACAGGAAAAACTGTAGAAAATCGGTGATTAGCACACCTTTCAATCCACCGAGTGAACTATAAATAACTGTGATAGTGCCAGCGATTAGTACCGTTTGAAGAGGTGATAATCCCAAAAGCACCCCGCCAATTTTAATTGCGGCTAGTGATACAGTAGCCATAATCATCACATTAAATATCAGCCCTAGATAAATTGCCCGAAAACCTCTCAGAAAGCTGGCGATTTTGCCACTATATCTTAGTTCATAAAACTCCACATCGGTAATGACGCCAGTTTTTTTCCAAAGCCGGGCATATACGAAAACAGTCAGCATACCCGTAAGCAAAAAAGCCCACCACGCCCAGTTACCAGATACTCCATTTTGCCTGACAATATCGGTGACAAGATTGGGGGTATCCGTAGAAAATGTAGTTGCGACCATAGACACTCCTAAAAGCCACCAGGGCATTTTTCGTCCAGCGGCAAAAAAATCGTCAGAGTTCTTGTTACCAGACCGGGCGGTCCATATTCCAATGCCCAGGGAAATAATGAAAAAGCCAATTACAAAAGACCAGTCGAGTGTATTTAAAACCATTAAATATCAGATTAATAGAATGGATAAATATAGTTGGTCTTTGTCTAAAAGGGCTTTTTGAATTTGTCAAACTAGTTTTTTTATAAAAATAGAGGAATCACCAACTGGCGATTCCTCTTGATTCAAAGCTAATCTATGAACGGTAGTTTCTAAGGAGAATTGGTTTGCTGTATAATTGATTCTCAGATTATGCTTTGATCTCTGTCAGTATAAGAACAATCACTGTGTTTTTCATGTCCTTTGTATTGAATCAACTTCGAATTTTCATAATGCTTCTCTAATGAACGGCATAGCCTTGGGCGCTTCAGCCATTTTTCTTCCTGCATCATTGGGCCTGGGTCAATCTCGATTTCATCTCCATTATAAAGCGCGATAAGGGTGACATCTTTCGGTGATATATGCTGCTCATCTAAAAAGTGGATAAGCCCACAAAGTGTGTCTGAGTAGAAGTATTCCAGATCAGATTCATCACCTATGCCATCCAAAGGATCTATTCTGGCTTCATAAGTATAGGGGATTGAAGAATCATATTTTGATTTTGGCCTGACGAGTGTTTTGACAATTCCCATTTTGCTAAAAGAATGTTGAGAGAAGAATTTAAAAACAGATTTACTTTTCGAGAATGACATTCATCAAGATGGCCATATACAGAATCATTCTAAATATTAATAATTGATGTTGGTTTTAATATTTCTGTATTTTATTAGAGATTTTTCAAACATTTCAACCTGTTATTAGGAACATTGATTGGTTTTTGCAGTTAGTTTTATTGACTGTTATGATAGAACAAACCATAGACTCTCTTATAGAACTGCCCTTCCCTTTGATACAATTAAGCATAGGAATTATCGGAGGCTTATTGATTTTTTGGGTGAGTTCGATATTGCTCAATATTACCATCAGCAAGGCTCATAACAAGGATCTGGAGTTTTTTAAGAATCGTTGTTGGAAAACTATTCGAATATTTACTCCAGTATTAACTACCTATATCGCACTACAATATGGGGAAAACTCTGCGTGGCTGGATGGTCTGAGAATCACTTTCAGAATACTCTTGTTAATCACTTCGGGCTACCTGATCATCAAATTTACTTACTGGCTTGAAGATATCTTTCTGGAGCGATACAACATTGAAAAAGAAGACAATCGCAAAGAGCGAAAGATCATCACCCAGCTCAATTTTTTAAAAAAGGTGGTCATAGTAACTATTTCAATCATCACCTTTTCTATTATTCTTTTGAGCTTCGAAGAAGGTCGGAAATATGGACAAACGATACTTACCTCCGCTGGAGTAGCTAGTGTGATTATAGGTTTTGCAGCACAAAAAACACTCGCCAATTTTTTGGCTGGAATCCAAATTGCATTCACTCAGCCCATCAAGCTAGATGATGCAGTTTTAGTAGAAAATGAATGGGGATGGATAGAGGAAATCAACTTGACCTATGTAGTGGTAAGAATTTGGGACTGGCGCAGATTGGTATTGCCTATTACGTATTTTATCGAAAAGCCTTTCCAGAACTGGACTAGAAACAAGGGCGAAATCATAGGAGCAGTGGTCTTTTATCTTGATTATCGTACACCTGTAGATAAACTGAGGGCTAAGCTAGTTGATGTGCTAGAAAATGAACCAAACTGGGATGGACAGGTAAAAGCTCTGCAAGTAATTGACACCAAAGAATATTTGATCGTAGTGCGGGCTTTGATGTCAGCTAAAAATTCACCGATGGCTTGGGACTTGCGATGTAGCGTGAGAGAAAAGCTCATTGCTTATCTGAAAGATGAATATCCGGAGAGCTTACCTTCCCAGCGTCTCTTGGTAGACACTGGTGTCAGCAACGAGTCTGATTAAGTGAAATACTTGCCGTTAAAGATGAAAAACCTGCCAAAATGTTAAAAAATCTGTCCTATCTCTTCAGTTTGATCGTTTTTATATAGATTTACTATTCTTGAAAAAGCTAATCCACATATCTGCATTCTTTGTTTTGGTGCTTTTGGCAAACAATACCCATGCCAGCACCAATGAAGGCAAAACAAATGAGTCAACTAACTCTGAAAAGGCCGAAGAAAATTTGGCGACACTTAACGATTCCAGAGTGGTGGAAAATGAAAAAGTGGACGATCAGCATGCACAAATGATCTCAACTCCTGTAGATCAGCAAACAAAAGACTCTACGAATCTGAATTCAGTTTGCAAATTTAACTACATCTTCTATTTCATCTACAAACTGAAGTATGATGATTCGGAAGAAGGTCAGACTGAATATTTAGAATACAGCTTTTAACTTTTAGGCCTGAGAGATATAACTTTCAATTTCATGTAGTGTGATTTTACCTTCGTGATAAGCACGGCCAAAGATCACTCCATGTACGCCGATATCCTCTAGCTGCTTGATATCCTCCATATTCCTCACACCTCCACTGGCAAAGACCTTTAAACCCGGAAATTTCTTAATCAAGTGATCATAAAGCTCAAACGATGGTCCTTCCAATACTCCTTCACGATTGATATCCGTTGTTTTCAGATATTTTAATCCACGATCATGGTAGTACTCTACATGCTCATCCAGTTTGATTTTTGTGTCTTTTTGCCATCCTCCCACTCTGATGTAACCATCAAGAATGTCTGCAGCCAATGTGACACGCTCACGTCCGTATGACATGATCCAGTTGACATACAGATCTTTGTTGTACACGGCGATTGTAGCCGCAGAAATACTATCAGCTTTAAACTCAAAAGCTTTGAGTACATCACCGTCTGTGTGTATACCTCCTGCATAATTCACTTTGAGGTTGGTGTGGCCAGTGATAAGCTCCAACGTAGGGTAGTTTACAATATTTCCTTCGTTTGCTCCATCCAGATCTATCAGCTGAATATGGGTGATGCCATGGTCGGCAAATTTCTGTGCTACTGTTAGCGGACTTTCATTGTAGACACTATCTTCTGAATAAACACCTTGTTTGGATCCGGTGCATAATCCTTTTTTGATTGATAATGAGGGTACTAAAAGCATGGTCAAAAAGTTTTCGGGTTAATGGGTGTTGTTACCGACATTAATAGAGTCGATACAACAAATATACACGAAGCATTATCAATTCAGGTGTACCATTTTAAACCCTTCGCCATGAACAGTCAATAATTTCAAGGATTCTTCTTCTTTCAGGTATTTGCGCAGTTTGGCAATATATACGTCCATACTTCTTGCATTGAAATAGGAGTCATCTTTCCAGATTTTTTTCAGCGCTATGGTCCTGCTTACTGTCTGGTTGAGGTTTTCAAAAAACAATTTGAGTAGTTCATTTTCTTTGGTTGTCAATTTTACCTCACCTGAAGGTAAAATCAGTCGGTTGTCAGCATATTGGTATTTAATGGACCCGATGCTGATTTCTTCTGGAAGCTCACGATCCTGCTGACTTTTCAAAGTTCTGTTGAGTACCGCTTTGATCCGCATGAGCAAGACTTCCATGCTAAAGGGCTTGGTAATGTAGTCATCTGCGCCAATCTGAAAACCCTCCAGAATGTCTTCTTTCAGTGATTTTGCGGTAAGAAAAATAATAGGGATGTCCGGGTCTATTTCTTTGATTTCTGTTGCCAACTGAAAACCATCTTTTTTCGGCATCATCAGATCCAAAACACACATATCGAATTTCTCTGGTTTATATACCTCGGATCCTTCCTGTCCGTCTCGGCACAAGGTAGTTTCGAACCCCTTTATGTTCAAATATTCGGTGAGAATCTGCCCCAGGTTGGGATCATCCTCTGCTAATAATATTCTTGGTTTATCCATGATGATTCGGTAATGATATGGTGAACTTACTTCCTTTTCCCGGTTCGCTATCTACTGATATTTTTCCGTGATGTATTTCCACCATGTTTTTCACATATGCCAGCCCAAGGCCAAAACCTTTCACATTGTGGATGTTTCCTGTTGGTACCCGATAAAATTTTTGGAAGATATGACTGATGGCTTCCTTGGTCATCCCAATTCCTCTGTCTTGTATAGCCACTAATACTGAGTCCGATTTGTTGTAAACCCGAACAGATATTTCAGGTGCGGATTCTGAGTACTTATTCGCATTGTCCAGCAAGTTTACAAGAATGTTGGTCAGGTGAGTTTTGTCTCCTCTTACCACGGCGTTGGTGCTGTTATCAATGATTTTGATTGATCCATCACGCGACTCTATTTGCAATGAACTTTTCTCCACTGCCGTTCGTACCAGCTCTTTCAGATCGATTTCTTCCCACTTGATTTCAACGTCATTTCGGTCTATGGCCGCCATGGTAAGTACACGCTCCACTTGTTCTCCCAGTCGTTTGTTTTCGTCGTTGATCATGCCCAGATAGCGATCATACATTCCGTCTATTTGTTTGATCTCCTGATCACTTAGGGCTTCACATGCCAGTGAAATAGTCGCAATCGGAGTTTTAAGTTCGTGAGTCATATTGTTGATGAAATCATTCTTCATCTCTGACAGTTTCTTCTGGCGAATGATTGTCATAATTGAAAAACCAAATGTTCCCACAATGACGAAAATCAGAAGCCCTGAACTTGCCATGGTCAACCAGATTTTTCGCAATAGGAACTGTTGCTTTTGCGGGAAGTTTACAACTAACCAGTTTTTCTCTCCAATGAGGTCATTCGGGAAAAGGCTTGCTTTCAGTTCACTTTTTGAAAGGTCAGGTTGTGATTCCCGATCACTAACAAATACAAATCTGTTTTGACGTGGAGCTACTATCGCGTAATCGAAATCAATATCGATACCACGGTTTTCAAATTCGTTGGACAGCAGGGAATCCAATTGTTTTGGGTTGAACCTCGCCATGATGGAGCGCTCAGGAATCAACATATTTTCAAGCACCTGCACTACCATCTCAGATTTCCTATTCACTCTGTTCATCTGCTCTTCCATGTGCAGGAGTTCTGCTTTCTCCTCTTCCGTCAGGTTTTGATTGGTGGAGGCTCCGGCGATTACTTCAATCTGACCACCACTTGGCCCGGTTTGGAAATCAAATACTATGTTGAAACCCAGCTCCTGATTATTGATTGTATCGCTGATAATCTCAAATTTCTGAGTGCCTCGTTGTGGATTACTACCGGACCAGCTAAAATTATTTCCAGCGGAGAACCCAGGTCCGAATGGAAAGCTCTGACTGAATGCATACAGTGCTTCTTGCTTTTCCAGTTTTTCACTTACGCTATGAAGTGCATCAATTGCGTCTCGTTTGAACCTGTCTTCGCTAGCGCGAATCACTGATTCAATCCAATACCACTGAAAGCCGATCAGACCCAGTAGTGCCAAACTCATCAATCCGATTACCCATCTCAAAGTTGACTTTCGCATGGCTCAAATTTAGGCGAAAAGTGCCCGTACTGATCTTAATTAACCTTTTTTAACAGCCCTTAACTTTTGTTTAACAGCCTCGCATGTATCCTGCCCGTATCTTCGTGACAACACTTCACACTAATATTTATAGTTATGAGACCTATTATATCTACACCATTTTTAGGGTTAGCGTTGATCCTGTTTTTGGTATTGAATGGACAAGCGCAGGAAAAATCTGATAAAGTAAGCATCAAAATCACCAGGGAGATAGATGGTGAAAATAAGACCTTCGAAAAAACATACCACTCTGAAGCCGAGATGGAAGCAGATGAAGAATTAAAAGAATACTTGGGTTCAGAAGATGAGATCAGTTTTTTCTTCGGAGATAAGCCCCGGTCATTTGAGTGGAATGATGATAAGAATGGAGGTAAAAGCTTCTTTTTCAACTTTGGAGATGATGAATCATCCGCACATAATTTTCATTTCTTTCAGGATGGAGATAGCACCATGAAAGAATTTGATTTTCAGATGGGAATGCTGGATGAACATTTGAAAGACATTGATATTAAAATTAGCAAAAGCTTGGAAGGCTTTAAAAACGGAGAGCCGTTTGCATTCAGTTTTGGTGATGATAGCAATTTCATGTTTCACTTTGATGATTCGCTTGCGGATGAACTTTCTGTTCAAATGAAAACGCTGATGGACGATGTGGGAGAATTGAATGTGGTCATCAAAAAGGTCAAAATCAGTGAGGACGTGGAGGAGTTCGGGAAAAAGGCGCAAGTGAAATCTTCAGAAAAGCTAAAGCTTGATGACCTGTCTTATTATCCAAATCCAGCTGTAAATGGTAAATTCAAGTTGAAATTTAAGGTGGAACTTGCAGGAGAGCTGGAAATTAAAATTTACAACCTTGATGGCAAGACCATCTTCAATCGATATTTTGAGAACTTTGGTGGACAATTTTCTGAAACGATAGATTTGTCTCAGCAGAAGGCGGGTGTTTATCTACTTGAAATCAACAAAGAAGGCAAACGCTTAACCCGCAAAATTGCGATCGATTAGGGTGAAACCAACACCGTGATGGTTTTTGATTTCTAAACTAGTATCGGCCTTGAGATATTTTCGGAGCCTGGAGATAAAGACATCTAGGCTTCTTCCTTTGAAATAGTCATTCTCCCCCCAGATTTCCACAAGAATATCCTCGCGTTTTACCAGTTGATTTCTATTCTTCAAAAGCATCTGCAAGAGATCTGCTTCCATTTGCGTGAGCTGAAATGTTTCGTCCTCAGTGATAATTTGAAGGTTTTGCTCATCGAATTTGAGACTGCCAAGCTGTAATTGTTGGGCAGGAGTGGCAGAGGCTCCCTTACTTCTTCTGAGAAACACTTTCACTCTATGTGTAAGCTCAGCAATGGAAAAAGGCTTTGTGATGTAGTCATCTCCACCAATTTCGAATCCTTTCAGCCGATCCCGCTCCATGGATCTAGCCGTAAGAAAGAGGATCGGTACAAATTCATTATGCTTTCTGATCTCAGTGGCCAGGGTAAAGCCATCCATTTTGGGCATCATCACATCTACCAGGCAGAGATCTATAGACTGATTATGGAAAGCCTTCAAAGCTTCTTCACCATTGAGACCACAGATTATTTCATATCCGGCAGTTTTGAGATGATCCTCAATTACAAACGATAGGTTAGGGTCGTCCTCTGCCAATAGTATTTTCGGAGTACTCATGCAGTTGGTAAAGTTATTTTGAACACGGTTACCTGATCATCACTATGCAGATCGATTTTGCCTCTCATGTTTTTCACACCCTGTTTTACGAAATAGAGCCCGAGACCAAAGCCTTTCACATCATGTCGGTCTCCCTGGTTGATACGATAAAATCGCTGAAAAATGTGTTTTTGCTCCTTTTTAGGAATAGCTGCCCCATCATTGGATACTGAAATTTCGATTCCTTTGTCCATGTTTCTAGTGATAAATGACACTTCGGACTTCCCGTATTTGAAGGCATTATCGAGTAGGTTATGAACGATCGTCTCAAAAATAATCGGGTCGCCTATTAGCTTGGAAGAAGGATCAAGTGAGATTTCTGACTGAAAATTTTTCCCAAGGTTATTCTCAAAACTTGATGCTAATTGCTGAAGGATTGGCAATGGTTCGAAATGCTCGTTTTGAACTTTTTCTGCCTCCAAAGCGGAAGTTTCCAGCAGCTGATGCACGTGCTTTTCCAATCGCTTCAGCTCTTCTTTCATGATAGAAGCGTACTTTTTCTGACGTTCTCCATTTGCACTTTCCAGCACCTCCGCAGAGACTTGAAGAGTGGCCAAAGGGGTTTTGAATTCATGTGTCATGTTATTGATAAAGTCTCGCTGGATTTCGCTGAGACGTTTCTGACGAAGAATCACAATCAATGCATAGCTGAAGGTGATCAGGATAATGAGTGTCAGCACGGAACTAATCTGCCATATGCCAAGACTATTGACCAGGCCGGCGGTCTTTCCTGGAAAGTAGATGCCAAAATAATATTCATCATTGACAAGCTTTGGCAGTTCGCCTCTTGGTTCGGTTTTGTTTTCATCCTGCAATGGCACAAAATCACCATAAACCATCCGGTCTGTCTGGCAATCGTAAACACCATATTCATAATCCAGATTGATGTCTCGCTTGAGCAATTCGCTTTTCAAAAGTTCGTCCAACGACTCCAAGTCTATTCGATAATTCGTTCTGGCAATGAAATAATTGGTGGACAATTGATCGATTGGATCTGTAGTCGGGCTTTCGATTCCATTGATTTCGCAGATCTGCTCTACTACGTTTCTAAGCGCCATCTGCACCGAGCGATTGAAAAGCTCTTCCTGATTGCTAATGGCCTTGCTGACCCAGAAAACCTGGACAATCAGAATGGCTACCATAGAGAATGTACCCAGAAATACCAGAAAGCGAATAGGTGTGTTTTTCAATGACTTATTGGATGATCTGCCAGCCAAAGTAAATGTTAATTCCGGGTTTAGGAAATCCTTAACAAGTCATTAACAATCATTAGGAAGTCATTAACAGTGTTTGCTGTCAGAACCTATCAGTTTTGGCTGAAATCAAAATTTACAAACTATGAAAAAAGTAAGCTTAATGCTCATGCTTGGAATTGCCGTAGCGGCAGTGGCAGCAATCAACCCGATCGAATGGAAATCAACGATCATTGACATAGGAGAAGTGAAATCTGGAGAAGTGCAGAATTTGGAATTCGAATTCACCAATCAAAGTGATGAATCAGTGACTATTTTAGAAGCCAAAGGATCATGTGGCTGTACGAATGTGAAGCACCCTAAAACGGAAATCGCACCGGGAGAAACGGCCTCTATTTCTGCTCAGTTTAAGTCCGCCAAAGCTGGGGTATTCAAGAAAAACATCCGAATCAAAACCTCCGCGTCACAGGAATTTACCTATCTCTATTTCAAAGGAATAGTGTTGGAGTAAGCCTGACGGCAGATTCTATTTAAAATGCTTGCCGGCTAAGTCCGGCAAGTTTTACAACCCAACTTTTCTTTCCAGTTCTTTGATTTTGAGCTGGATGCGGTTGAAAAATCGTAGCCTTTCTTTTTCTGAAGAATTACTCAACGGAGTGGATTTTGAAATCACACGATAAAAATAAGTCTCCGTTTGCTGGCAAAAATCCGGGTCTGTGGTGCTGATGGTGTTGAGCGTGTTGAATGGTTTGAACACGATGCGCTGTTCATTCATCTTGAAGAGGATGGTATTGT
The DNA here is from genome assembly GCA_030425425.1 of Bacteroidia bacterium. GTDB lineage: Bacteria > Bacteroidota > Bacteroidia > Cytophagales > Cyclobacteriaceae > Marinoscillum. Next base: position 11,673 of record JAUIAO010000032.1, read on the forward strand.
CACCAATCTCCACTTCATTGAAATACAGTAAAAACTTACCTTTTTCGGAGGCAAGCTTAGGATCGGTTCCCTGAGTGAATTTCTTGCCGTGAGCGGCCTGCACCTTGATATGATCCATCAATTCTTTGAATTCCTGGACGATGATTCGCGCGTCACTTTCAGAAAGAATGTGACTCTCCAGATAGTAGTTGATCTGACTAATGGAAATATTGATGGTCTCATTGCTCCAGATCTCTGTAGAGGGAATCTGCTCAAACTGGTGCCAGATGGACTTACTCTGAGAGAGCATTTCGTCGCTGATCTCCGACAGGTCAAACAATTTATCTTCCATCTCTGGCACTCCCACGATGGTCTTAGACCAGAAGAAAAGCTTGAAAGCTGCCAGCCGTGGAAACTGAAAGTAATAAAACAATGGAATGTCTTTGGCCATATACAGCAACTCATGATCATCAAACTTGCGGATCATCTGCAGGTTTTCAGCAATGGATTGTAGGTACTTAGTAAAAGTAAAGTTGCCTTCAATCACTCGGCTTTGGAAAGTGACCGCTTTGGTGGTGAGGTTGAGGTAGCTGTCTAGAGATATATTGAAATGCTGACTGATTTTGCTGATTTCATTGAAAGAGAGCAAAGTTTCCCCCCTCATTCTGCGATATACACTATCACGGCTTGTGGATAATAGTTCCTCTAGTGTAGTGACCAATTGGTCACTATTTGAGTTGGCTTTGAGCCAATCAAAGAACTGTATTTGTGTTTCTCTATCAGATCGCATGGTAAAAAATAGTGTGGTTGGTATCTTCAATATACTAGAAAAACCAAACTCTTGAAAAGATGAAAATGAAAAAGGTGCCCTCCATGTTGGCCCCTTCAAATGTAAAAACCCTTCTCAAATATTATGAAAAGGGTTTTTTGTGGAGTGTATTGGATTCGAACCAACGACCCCTGCCCTGTCAAGGCAGTGCTCTAAACCAACTGAGCTAACACTCCATTTGCAGCAAATCTAATCACAAGTATTGGAAATTTCCGCTCTTTGTATTTTTACTCATAACCTAATCCAAAGGTAGAATGTATAAATCCAATGAACTTTTGCGTATTTTTGTAATCGAATAAGAAAAAAATGCCTTCCAAGAAACAAATAGCGATCATTAATTCCAGAAAAAGCGAGTCTAAGGCTTTTAGTGAAAAAGAGATACAAGAAGCGGGAATTAAGGCAATTGATCAGATCAGGAAAAATCAGTTCGCTGCTATGCTGAATATTCAGGAGGTTTATGGCAATTACGGGAGCCGTTATGTTTCTACTTCTGCCAATATTGTAGAAGACTATTTTGCCTCATATAAAAATCAAGCTTAAGCATTGCTAAGTGAGGGAATTCACATTTATGGTGGTCCCAATGGGGTAGGTAAATCAACCCTTGGTAATCAGTTTGCTAAAGACCATCAAATACAGTTTGTTAATCCTGATGAAATAAAGATCGATCAGGAGAGAATGCATGGAGAGGTAATTACAAGCCAACAGTTATTTCATGTACTGGATATTTCTATTGAATCAGCATATCAGGAGGATGGGATTGTTATCATCGAAAGTAATCTTCATGATTTCGATTCTTTTAGATTTTTGCATTCGTATGTCAGAAAGTTTAAAACCAGCTTTTATTGTTATTTCTACTATCTGGATAATATTGATGAATTGTTTAGGCGAGTTGAATCTAGGGTAAAACATATGGGGCACGGTGTTTCACGAGAAATTATCATTGAAAGGTATAAAAACTCATATCATCTAATCTTTCAAAACCGGAGCTTATTTGATGAAATTCATTTTTATGATGTTACAGAATATGTTCCTGTAAAAATGTTTAGTTGGCAAAAAGTTGGTCTTACCTATATCAATACTGAGAAGAATTTTAATTGGAGTGATCAGCTAATTGATCAATTCTTGGAATTTGAAAATTTGTAAACAAATTACCAAGCCCCAAGGTGAACTGTGAGACCGAAATGGTCTTGAGTGCAGGGTGGCTCACAGCACCGCGAGGAGGCTTTAGTGAGGAGGGATGTGGGGGAGGAAGTGAGAATTCAATCGCTTTTCGCAGAACAGCTATCGCAATTCGCTGGAAATTTTTCAAATTTCTGTTTTATCGACCAAATAATATCTGTCGAGCATTGATTAGGTTTCTAATTTTTCTCCTTCTCGCTAAAAACATCGCCAAAATTTTATCTTTGCGGCTATGGCAAATTCAGGAGATTCAATCACGCTAAAAAATATAGCATCACACTGCAAGGAATACGGGTTTATTTATCCTTCAAGTGAAATATACGACGGGCTTGGCGCCACTTACGATTATGGTCCATACGGATCGGAATTGAAGAACAACATCAAGGAATACTGGTGGAAGGCGATGGTGCGCATGAATGAAAACATCGTAGGTATAGATGCGGCGATTTTCATGCACCCGACTACCTGGAAAGCGTCTGGTCACGTGGATGCGTTCAATGATCCATTGATTGACAACAAGGACTCCAAGAAGAGATACAGAGCGGATGTGCTCATAGAAGAGCAAATCGCGAAAATCGAAGGCAAGATCAATAAGGAAGTGACCAAGGCAGCGAAGCGATTTGGCGATTCTTTTGATGAGGCGCAGTTCGTTTCTACCAACCCGAGGGTCGTTAAATACAAAGGACAGATTGCAGATATCGAGGAGCGAATGAAGACCTCTATCGAGAATGGTGATTTGGAAGCTTTGAAGCAATTGATCGTTGATTTGGAAATAGCCGACCCGATCTCTGGAACCAGAAACTGGACAGATGTGCGTCAGTTCAACCTAATGTTTGCTACGGAACTTGGATCTACAGCGGATGGTGCAGAAAAGATTTACCTGAGACCAGAAACGGCACAGGGGATCTTTGTGAACTACCTGAATGTGCAGAAAACGAGTCGTATGAAGCCACCGTTTGGTATTGCCCAGATCGGTAAAGCTTTCAGAAATGAGATCATTGCCCGTCAGTTTATCTTCAGAATGCGGGAATTTGAGCAGATGGAGATGCAATTCTTCATTAAGCCAGGAACTGAGATGGAATGGTACGAGCACTGGAAAGAAAAGCGAATGAACTGGCACAAGGCCCTTGGTCTTGGAGAGGAAAAATATAGATTCCACGATCATCTGAACTTGGCGCACTATGCCAATGCAGCAGCAGATATCGAGTTTGATTTCCCAATGGGCTTCAAAGAACTGGAAGGAATTCACTCCAGAACGGACTTTGACCTTGGTGCTCATGAAAAATTCTCTGGCAAGAAATTGAAGTATTACGATAATGCTACGAATGAAAGTTATACTCCATTTGTAGTGGAGACCTCAATTGGTCTGGACAGAATGTTCCTGGCCGTGATGTCGGCTTCTTATACTGAAGAGAAATTGGAGGACGGTAGCGAGAGAACAGTCTTGAAAATTCCTCCGGTATTGGCACCAGTGAAAGTGGCGGTATTGCCTTTGGTCAACAAAGACGGTCTTCCTGAAAAAGCGCAGGAGATCATGAAAGAAATCATGCTGGACTTCAATGCGCAGTATGACGCTAAGGATGCGATTGGTAAGCGATATAGACGTCAGGATGCGATAGGAACACCATACTGTATTACCATCGATCATGAGACTTTGGAAAACAATACGGTGACGATTCGTGAGCGTGACAGTATGAAGCAAATGAGGGTTTCTATTGCTGAGCTGATTTCTACTTTGGAGGAGAAAGTAAGCATCAAGAATTTACTAAGGAAGATATAAAGTCAAGACTTTGTATCTTTAAGAAATATGAAAACTACTCAAAAAGAGAAAAGCGTAAAAATTCCACTGACTGATGTTGAGCAACAACATATGAAGATGGTAGAGGAGGCTCGTGTCCATAGCGCCTATAAGAAAATGCCATCCCGAGATGATATTTTGCGCGAAGCGGTAGATCTGGCTATTAGTAAAAAGCTCAAGTGAGAGAAGTAATAATCTCCGAAGAGGCACTTCAGGATTTAAAGGAACACCTGTCTTATATCGTAATCCGAGATGGAATAGATCGAGCGGAATCAATTAATGATCAAATCATTGATAAAATCTATGAATTGCTGAGTCTCCAATTGAATTGGGCCAGCGGAAAGATGCATATCTTTCTGGAGTAAAACGATTGCTATTTAAGGGTGTCTATCTTTATTTTTCTTATGGTAATCGCATTTTGAAGATCGAAAGAATTATCAGTAGGTTTCGTGACCAGAAGAGGGAGTTTTAAGAATTTAAAATGGGAGAGACAATTGCTCCACAAGAAGAAGTATCAGCAATAGCCCTCGCTTCATTGGCTACCCTTGCAATCATTGGTGGTGTGATCCTATACAAATGGTTGCAATACAAGGCCTATGACAATCCTTTGTTGGCTCATTCATTCCTCACCAGTAGTCTGAACATCAAGCAAAAGGAAATACTCCATAAGTATTTCAAATTCTATAACTATCTCCCCAAACGATCCAAAGATATTTTTGAGTTTCGCGTGGCGAAATTCATGTCTCTAAGGCAGTTCATTCCTAGACAGATGCAGTCTGTGTCTGAAGAAATGAAGGTGCTTATTTCTGCATCTGCCATCATGGTGACTTTCGGATATCCACGAGTGTTTTTGAGTTATTTCAAATACATCGTTGTGTTTCCTGATCAGTTTTTCTCCGGGGCAGGTCAGCGATATCACAAAGGTGAAGTCAATCCAAGAGAAAAAGCTGTGGTGCTCAGCTGGAGGCATTTTGTGGAGGGATATGCTTCGTCTGAAGGAGTAAACCTGGGCATACACGAAATGGCACATGCATTGCAGCTCGAAAATGCCATTACCAACCACGAATTTAATTTCATAGATGAGGAAGCTGCTGACTATTGGCAAAGGCTGACCGATTTGGAAATAGCTAAAATCAGAAATGGTGATATTTCATTTTTCAGAGCATATGCCGCTACAGATCATTCGGAGTTTTTTGCGGTATGCGCTGAGAATTTTTTCGAGCGTCCCGGTGCTTTTGCTGGCTATAACTATGAGCTATACAATTGTCTCAAGCGTATTTTCAGGCAAGATCCACTGATGTTGTATAAGGAACTATGACTAATCGTGATTCGAATGATCCCTCGGCACTAAATCAATAATTCTATTTGCCAGTCTGGAGAATGGCATACTTTGCAGATAGACAGTTCCTGTACCACTTACGGTAGCCAGAAATAAACCTTCTCCACCGAAGAACATTGATTTCAGATTTCCTGCACGCTCTATATCGTAATCCATTCCTTCTGAAAAACCCACCAGACAGCCAGTGTCAACAAGTAACGTCTCGTTATTCAATTCTTTTTTTACGATTGTTCCACCTGCATGTAGAAAAGCTAAGCCATCTCCTCGAAGCTTCTGAAGTATAAATCCTTCTCCACCAAAAAAACCAGCTCCCAAACGCTTGCTAAATTCTACAGATACAGAAGTACCCATGGCCGCACAGAGAAATGCATCATTCTGACATAAAAAGCTGCCTCCTTCTGCAGCCAGGTCTACAGATATAATTGATCCCGGGTAAGGTGCCGCAAATGCCACTTCCTTTTTACCCATACCCACATTAGTGAAATGAGTCAGAAAAAGTGATTCCCCGGATATCATGCGTTTACCTGCGTCCAGCAATTTCCCAAAAATCCCTCGTTCTGGTTGAGAGCCATCACCCATTTTGGTTTCGAAGCTGATGCCTTGCTGCATCCAATTCATGGCTCCTGCTTCGGCAATCACCGTTTCACCCGGATCTAGAGAGATTGATACTACTTGCATGTCATTACCCTGAATGGTATAATCTATTTCGTGTGATTGCATAATTGGCATTTATTTGAATGTCTTAAAATTACGAGAATCTGGTCGGAATGATTTGCCTTGAGAGGAGAAACTCGCCTAGATTCAATTATTTTGCCGTGAAACGAAAACATTACCATGAACTGGCCACAACTCCTATCTTCAAAACGCTTTGGTGACAAAAAAGAACTGGACTCTAATGCCAGTGCAAGAAGTCGATTTGAGCAAGACTATGACCGGGTAGTATTTTCACATCCGTTCAGACGATTGCAGGACAAAACCCAGGTTTTTCCCTTGCCTGAAGATGATTTTGTGCACACCAGACTCACGCATAGTCTGGAAGTATCGAGTGTAGGCAGATCACTTGGCAGAATGGTTGGCGAGCAGTTGATTAATAAATATCCAGAGTTAAACGTTTCAGGGTTCACTTCCCACGATTTTGGTGGTATAGTGGCCGCTGCTTGTTTGGCGCACGACCTTGGGAACCCTCCTTTTGGGCATTCTGGGGAAACGGCGATTTCTTCCTTTTTCATTGATAACCCGAAGGGTAGAAATTTCCGGGATCGAGTGTTAGAGGAGGAATGGACCGACCTGACAAATTTTGAAGGTAATGCCCAGGGATTCCGTATATTAAATGATGAAGCCAACAGCGGATTGAAACTCACTTTTGCTACTTTGGGAGCATTCACTAAATACCCCAAAACTTCGGGCTCTCCCAAGCTGGAAGATCGCAAAAGCCAGAAGAAATATGGCGTTTACAGAAGTGAATTAAGCCTTTTTGAAGATATGGCTGGTGAAATGGACCTAAGAGTACTGGGCCAGGAAGCATGGTGCAGACACCCGTTGACTTTTTTGGTGGAGGCAGCGGACGACATCTGCTACAACATCATTGACCTGGAGGATGGCTGTCGGTTAGGGTTGGTGCCCTATGAGACTACCAGAGACTTGATGGCCGCAATCATTGGGAAAAGGTATGACCAGGAGAAACTGGAGCGATCCAATGACAAGAATCAGAAAATAGGATTGCTCAGGGCAATGGCCATTCACCAATTGATCATTGAATGTGTGAACTTATTTTTGGAAAAAGAAGAGGATATTTTGAATGGTGAGTTTGACAGTGCTCTGACAGATTATATTCCTTCCGGAGATGTGCTAAATAGCATTACCAAACTATCAGTAAAAGAAATCTACAGAAGTAAGCAGGTGCTCGAACGAGAAGCTGGTGGTTTTGAGGTAATCGGCAAACTCATGGAGTCTTTTTGCCTTGCGGTTTATTCCAAGTCGTTTGACTCGGAACAGTTCACTCCCAGACTGCAGTCGATTTACAGTTTGATCCCAGAAACGCACCTGGAAAAACTCAAAAAACCTGACATGAGTGTTTACGAAACATTGATGGTGGTAACGGATTTTATTTCAAGCCTTACAGACTCACACGCGATCAAGATTTACAAAACGATTTATGGTTTTTCACTACCATCATCCAAAGGCTTCTAACAATGGCATGTTAGTTGGGGTTAGGGAATAAGGAATCAATAAAAATTGCTTTTAGCATCACCACCAAAAAGCCTCAATATCAATCAATTAATTCGGTTCTCCGAACGATTAAAATCATTACATTTGCAGCCTTATTTTCATGTGGACCAATATAGCTAATTCAATTCTTAAGTATAGGATCACCCTTATGGTCATTTTAGGGGTGATTACTTTGTTTATGGCCTATCAGGCTCAGTACATCCAGTGGTCGTATAATCTGTCCAATGTGGTGCCGAGCAATGATCCTGACCAGGTCTTTTTCAGGCAGTTTAAAGAAACTTTTGGAGAGGATGGAAACATCATGGCGCTGGGTTTCAAAGACAGTGCAATTTATGAAGTAGACAACTTCAAAAAGCTTAAGTTTCTCACTGATGAGGTAAAAAATATCAAAGGTGTCAAAGATGTTTTGGGTCTTGCCAATCTTCAAATGTTGGTGAAAAACAATGAGGAAAAACGCTTTGAATTGAAACCGATTTTTACAGAAGTTCCAGATTCTCAACAAAAGCTGGATAGCATTCTGGCCTTTACAGAAACCCTAAAGTTTTACTCCGGACAGTTGGTCAATCAAGAAAATGGGGCCACGCTCATTCTGGTTACAGTAGACAAAGAGGCGCTCAATTCTGAGTATCGACATACGATGATTGCTGATATAGTTCGTGCAGGCAGTCAGTTTGAGGAAGTGACCAATATCAATGTAAACTACGCGGGATTACCATATATACGATCGGTCAATACGCTCAAGATTAAGGAAGAGCTCAATAAATTTTTGATTTATTCGGTCATTATCACCGGTATTATACTTTTCGGTTTTTTCCGATCCTTCAAAGCCGTACTCTTCCCTTTGATTATCATTGGAGTAATCGTCATCTGGGTGATGGGTACACTATCTCTGTTTGATTACAAAATCACCTTACTCACAGGGCTGATTCCATCCATCATTGTCGTCATAGGTATACCCAATAGTGTATACATGCTCAACAAGTATCACTATGAATACTCTAAGGATGGCGATCAGATGAAAGCCCTTGGCAAGATCATCAAGAACATAGGGATTGTCACTTTCTTCACCAATTTCACCACTGCCGTTGGATTTTTGGTGTTGTTATCTACTGATATTCCAATTCTGCGGGAGTTTGGGTTAGTTGCAGGTCTTAATATCATGTTTACTTTCATTGTAAGCACGGTTTTGATTCCCTCAGTATTTTCATTGTCCAAACCCCCTTCCCCACGACACCTAAAGCATCTTGATTTCAAAATGCTCAATAAAGTTTTGGTGGTGTTGGATGTACTGGTACATAAACGTCGGCCATTAATATTTGTCATCACTATCATCATGGTGGTCGTTTCTGTTTTTGGATTATCAAAAATTTACTCAGTTGCATACATGGTAGATGACCTTCCGGAAGAAAGTCCGTTGGCATTACAACTGAAGTTTTTCGAGGAGAACTTCAGCGGAGTGATGCCTTTGGAAGTGATTGTGGATACCGGATCTAAAAAAGGAATTCAGCGATTGAGTAACCTGAGGACCATCAATGAGTTTGAAATGTTTCTCGATTCACTGCAGGGCATTTCTCAGCCGGTATCGGTGGTGAGTTTTATCAAAGCGGCCAGACAGGCTTTTTATAATCAGAACCCCGCGTTTTACTCCATTCCGAATAGTCGGGAGAGTGCGTTCATTTTGAAATACTTGAAAGCCAACGAAACACAAGACAAGGCTGGTTTAGCCAAATCCTTTGTGGATAGTACGGGGCAGTTCATACGTATTTCATTGAAAATGCCTGATATCGGATCCAACAAATTGGATTCATTGGTAACAGACGTTATTTCTCCCAGGATCGAAGAAATATTTGGAGATACCAAAATGGACGCTCGTATTACGGGGACGGTTCCATTGTTTATCAAAGGGAATAAATACCTGACTGACAATCTGATTACTTCTATGATTTTTGCGTTTTTTATCATCGCATTGATCATGGCCATTTTGTTTAAAAACTTCAAAATGATTGTAATCTCATTGATCCCAAATATTATTCCACTTATGATGACCGGAGCAATTATGGGATATTTCGGCATACCGCTGAAGCCGAGTACAGCACTGATATTCAGTATAGCTTTTGGGATATCTGTTGATACTTCAATACACTTTCTGGCAAAATACCGTCAGGAACTTCAGATTCATAATCACTTCACTCCAATTGCTATCAGTAGAAGCATCAGGGAAACAGGAAAGAGTATGATTTATACATCTATCATTCTGTTCTTTGGGTTTATCATTTTTACTTTTTCAGAATTCGGAGGAACGATCGCTCTCGGTAAACTCACATCTATTACCCTGCTCTTGGCGATGTTTACCAACCTGATCGTACTGCCGGCTCTGCTCATGCAGTTTGACTCGGGAAAAACCAAAGATCAGGATCACCCATACATAGATGATTTTGCGAAAGCAGACTATGGGGACGATAATGAAGAAAATAAAGATTAATACGCATTTTAAAAATCAGGAATAAGGTGGCTAAATATCCAGAATACAAACAGGTCAATTATCCGAATATAGCTTCCGAAATACTCAAATTTTGGGAGGACAATAAGATTTTCGAAAAGTCAATCACTGAGCGTGAAGGCAAGGAGACTTTTACATTTTACGAAGGACCTCCATCAGCCAACGGTACGCCTGGTATTCACCATGTGATGGCTCGGACGGTAAAGGATATTTTCTGCCGATTCAAAACTCAAAAAGGTTATCAGGTAAAGCGAAAAGGGGGTTGGGATACTCACGGATTGCCAGTGGAGCTTCAGGTTGAGAAAGAACTTGGCATCAAAAAAGATGATATTGGGAAGACCATTTCTGTAGCGGAATACAATCAGAAATGTAAGGAAACGGTAATGCGTTTCAAAGACGAATGGGATCGCCTGACTCAGCAGATGGGTTATTGGGTGGATCTTGACGATCCGTATATCACATTCGACCAAAAATATATGGAGACTCTTTGGCAATTGCTGAAGAGACTTTACGACAAAGGATTGCTTTACAAAGGCTACACTATTCAGCCATATTCTCCGGCAGCAGGTACGGGTTTGAGTTCACACGAGTTGAACCAGCCGGGTTGCTACAGAGATGTGAAGGATACTACTGTCGTTGCTCAGTTCAAAGTGACAGACGCTTCGAAATTGGGCGTTTCTGACACAGTTCACATTCTAGCCTGGACAACCACTCCATGGACATTGCCATCCAACAGTGCTTTGGCGGTTGGTGAAAACATCAATTATGTGTTGGTGACTTCTTACAACCAATACACTTTCGAAAAGATCAATGTTGTATTGGCGAAGGATTTGGTCGGAAAGTACTTCAATGCCAAAGCTGCAGATATAGCCATTGAGGATTATAAAGAAGGCGACAAGTTGATTCCTTGGACAATTGTGAAGGAATTCAAAGGTTCTGAATTAGTTGGATTAGAATATGAGCAGTTGATGCCATACGTACAGCCAGAAAAACCTGCTTTCCAGGTGATTCCGGGTGATTTTGTGAGTACAGAAGATGGTACTGGTATCGTACACATAGCCCCTACTTTTGGTGCGGATGATAAACGTGTTGCGGACAAAGCTGGCATCCCTGCTATCACCGTAAAAGACGAGCAGGGTTACGACATGCCTTTGGTGAATAAGAAAGGTCAGTTTGTGGATGAAGTAACTGACTATGCTGGTCGATTTGTGAAGGAAGAATATTTTGAAGCATCGGTCACTCAGGAAAAGGATTTCAAACCGACCGATGTACTCATCGCCATTCAGCTGAAGGAGCAGAACAAAGCATTTAAAGTAGAGAAATACGAGCACAACTATCCTCACTGTTGGCGAACAGATAAGCCGGTACTTTACTATCCACTGGATAGCTGGTTTATCAAAACAACAGCTTTGAAAGACAGATTGGTTGACCTCAATAAAACCATCAATTGGAAACCTGCTGCTACAGGTAGCGGACGATTTGGAAACTGGTTGGAAAATCTGGTGGACTGGAACCTGAGTAGATCAAGATTCTGGGGAACGCCATTACCAATTTGGGTAACCAAAGACAGAAAAGAAGAAAAGTGTATCGGTAGCATTGCTGAGCTTCAGGAGGAAGTGAAGAAATCAATCGCTGCAGGTCACATGAGTGAGGAAATCGGGGATGATTTCGATCTCCACAGACCGTATGTGGATGATGTGATTTTGGTGAGCTCTACTGGTGAGCCGATGTATCGTGAGCCCGATCTGATCGACGTTTGGTTCGATTCTGGAGCGATGCCTTATGCACAGTGGCACTTCCCATTCGAAAACGAAGATATTTTCAACGATAACTATCCTGCAGATTTCATTGCCGAAGGTGTGGATCAGACCAGAGGTTGGTTCTTTACCCTTCATGCGATTGCTGTGTTACTTTTTGATCAGGTAGCATTCAAGAATGTAATTGCGAATGGACTTGTGTTGGATAAAAATGGTAACAAGATGTCCAAACGATTGGGCAATGCGGTGAATCCATTCGAGACGATGGACAAATATGGCCCGGATGCGACTCGCTGGTACATGATTGTCAATGCGAACCCTTGGGACAACCTGAAATTTGACATAGATGGAGTAGTGGAGGTTCAGCGGAAGTACTTCGGTACATTGGCCAACACTTATTCATTCTTTGCGCTTTACGCCAATTTGGATGGTTTTGATTTCTCAAAGCCAGCCCTTCCGATGGCCGAAAGAACCGAGAGTGATCGTTGGGTAATCAGTCGATTGAATAGTTTGATCAAGGAAGTGGATGCTGCTTTTGCTGACTATGAGCCAACAAAAGCTGCTCGTGCCATCCAGAACTATGTGAATGACGACCTCAGCAACTGGTATGTTCGATTGAACAGGAAACGTTTCTGGGTTGGAGAATATAACAATGACAAGGAAGCGGCTTATCAGACGCTTTATACAGCCTTGATGACTGTGGCTAAGTTGTCTGCTCCGATTGCGCCTTTCTACTCTGAGAAACTTTATCAGGACCTGAATTCTGTATCGAATGTTGACAACCATGAGTCAGTGCACCTGGCGGACTTCCCGGTTGCAGATGAGAGTCTGATTGATTTGGAATTGGAGAAAAGAATGCACATTGCGCAGAGTGCTTCTTCTTTGGTGCACAGCTTGAGAAAGAAAGAAAAAATCAAGGTTCGTCAGCCATTGCATAAGGTGTTGATTCCTATTTTGAATGAAGCGGATAAGGACAGGATCTCAAAAGTAGCGGAGTTGATCATCTCTGAAACTAACGTGAAGGAGGTAGAATATGTGGATGACGCTTCGGGTATATTGGTGAAAAAAGTGAAGCCAAACTTTAGAAAGCTTGGACAGCAATTTGGCAAACAGATGAAATTGGTAGCTGCTCAGATCAACCAAATGGATCAGGATAACATCAAACAACTGGAACAATCTGGTGCTTATGAAATCGACCTAGAAGGAGAAAAAGTGTCATTGGGAATTGATGATGTGGAGATTACTTCAGAAGATATCCCGGGATGGTTAGTAGCAAGCGAAGATGGCTTGACTGTAGCACTGGATATTACGATCACAGATGACCTGAAGAAAGAGGGAATCAGCCGAGATGTGGTAAACAGATTGCAGAATCTTAGAAAGGATCAGGGATTAGAAGTGCAGGACAAGATTAAAGTATCTGTTAACACAGCGGACGAGTTGTTGAAAGAATCGATAGAAGTTCATAAAGAATACATCCAAAAAGAAACACAGGCGTTGAGTTTGGAGTTAGTCGAAGGAGTTTCAGGTACTGAGCTTGATATCGATGGGCTGTTGATGAATGTGAGCATTGAGGTAGCTTAAAGTTAGGAGCTGGGAGTTTGAAGCTGGAAGTAATTGAATTGAAGTATTAAAAAGCTAAAATCCAGAGGCGATAAGCCTAAAGCCAATAAAAATGATTGAAGAAAAGAAACCGGCAGTATATGTCTATTATCTGATCAGCCTTGGGGTGATTGCCTTGGATCAGATTGTGAAAATGGTGGTGCACTTCAACATGGAGCTGGGCTCCAGAGGTCAGATCAAGATCTTTGGCGATTGGTTCAAACTCCACTATCTCACCAATCCGGGTATGGCATTCGGAATGGAAATCGGGATGGAGAATGGCAAGCTCGTGCTCACCTTATTTCGACTTGCAGCCATGTTTGCGATAGGTTATTACTTATTTCTGCTTTACAAAAAACAATCGAATACTGGTTTGTTGATTTGTGTGGCCATGATCCTTGGTGGAGCGATTGGCAACCTCGTTGATAGTATTTTTTATGGTGTTTGGCTGGACAATGCTCCTTTTGATGCTCCAATGCCATGGTTTTATGGTCAGGTGGTAGATATGTTCTACATCGATATCTGGGAAGGTCGCATTGCTGATTGGGTACCGATTTTCGGTGGAGATTACATGGCTCTTTGGCCGGTTTTCAATGTAGCTGATGCTGCAATATTCCTTGGCATCACATTCATCCTGATCTTCCAGAAAAGATATTTTAGTCATCTAGACGAAGAACCTCAGCCTCGCCCTGAGACTGATCAGGAAGTGTTGGAGAGTTAGGTTATGATCTGAACCCATCTCTTTGTCAATATTTTTATTGGAACCTTTTAAAGTGGGAAGGGTGGTTTATATTTAGAAAGAGTTGTTTTAGCATTGATAGAATGAATTTTGAAAAAAATCAAGAGAGATTAAGTCTTGTTGGGAGGAGTAGTATGACAATGGCTTTATCTGCAAGTGTTTCTGGAGGCACAAGTTTTTCATTCTTTTTATATGTTTTAATGAATTGGCCAATCTTTTCTATAGTTAGTGGAATAGCCCTTTTCTTTTACTTATTAGAAATCTTAGCTTATGAATACGTTATAAGTAGTAATTATATTTCTTATAAGTATTTCTTAACAGGAAGAACAAAAGCATATAAAGACATAAATATTAATAGTATCAGGTTCATTGAACAATCGGTGAAAGTTTCTCCGAGCTTGTTGGTCATATTTGATAGCAATTCAAAAACACACAAAAAGCATATATATTTTAACCAAATTGATAAAAAAGCAATGAATGCGTTTAAAGAATTCATGATCAATGATGGTATTCAGATGAATGGTTTTTGATATACATCTATATTGATGAAAGCGTTCTGTGGTTTATTTAATGTAAGCTGTAATGCCTCTACCCAAGCTTGTTCATTCTACTCCCTATTTTTGTATCTCTAATTATTATAAGATGGCTGAAATTACTTTGAAATATGACGATCGTATGCTCTGGCCAAAAAGACTTTGAAATTTGTGCTTTCAATTGGAATTTTTGAGAAGGTTTCGGGTTTGGAGGAAGCACTTGAAGATGTCAAAAAAGGCAAGACTAATTCTTATCAAAATAGTGACGAATTATTCGAAAAAGTTGTTAGGTATCAATTCTAATAATCCTCACCCATTCTTGTGGTATCCATTTTCGTTGGAAAGAAGTCAGTGATATAGACTGTTTTAGTTGTTTCTTCAATGAAATACACAATCTTCAATTCAAAGTGTCGGGTGATTTTCACTAGTATAAACCTAAACTCTTGGGGAAGGCGTTGTAAAAATTTCTCCTTTGTCCCTCTTCTTGGCTTCACCTTAAGAGAAGCTGCTTTTTCGATAAAGTATTCATCTATTTCAGATGCTCGATCAAAACTGAAGTGGGTAAAAATATAGGGTAGTATATCCCGCTGATAGCGGAGCTTAGCTGGAGAAGAAATAACTACTTGGTATTCATTTTCCTCCATTCTTCGTTCTCTTTTCGGAAAGATTCAATGGATATGGAGTCTCCATTTTTAATGGCTTCAAGAGACTCCTCAGTTCTAAATTCCATTTCAGCTTGGGTCAGTAATTCATTTACTTTATGCAACGCTGCCTCATCTTTGATTTTCATCAATCGGTCAATGAGACCCAATTTAATTGACTCTACTTCCATTTCTAAAATCTTTAACTATCACAAATTAACAAATATTCAGATCAATTAAAGGATGCAATCACAGGTAAGTTATCTTAAGCAATCTATAGAGACGGCTATTGATTAATTCAACTCTAGTTGATATCTTCATCACATGTCTGCTACATCCAAGAATAAACTAGACTTGATTAAGAAATATGCCTTTGAATTTGTAACCGTTTTTGCGGGAGTTACCATGGCATTCCTGCTTAGCAATTGGAATGAAAATCGCAACAACCGGCACATTGAGGAAAAAATTCTGACAGAGATCAGCAAAGGGCTAGGGCAAGATACTGCGGACTTTCACCTCAACATTCTAGGTCATCAAAAAGGCATTGAAGCCATCAATTATTTTAGAGATCTGGCCAATGACAAAGAGGTTGGTGACTCGTTGTTTGCTCGAAATTTCTTTTTGTTGCTGAGAGATTTTGTCTCAGTTCAAAACAAGTCGGGCTACGAGTCTTTGAAATCAAAAGGACTTGAATTTCTTCAGGATGATTTTTTGAGAAATGAGATCATTACAGTTTATGATTTTGACTATCAGGTTTTAGAAAAAATCGAAGAAGATTATGAAGAGAACCAGTTTTACAAAAACTACTTTCACCCTATTCAGAAAATTATTGGCTCAAAATTCATTTATGATCCAGCCGGTCAACTAATAGGCATCGAACAACCACTTCAATTATCTAAAACCCAGAAAAAAGAGCTTTTGCTTTACCTGTACAAGATAGAGTCGAATCGAAATTTCATTTTGGACATATACAATGATGTGGATTCGAAAGTTGGAGACCTGATTGAGAAGATCGATTCAAAACTGGAAGATTATTGACATAGCAACCCCAGTTTGATTGAGGTTGCCTTTGTAATTTGTCATCCCTCCATTCTTTCAACCTCGTCACTCCACTCTCAAATTTTTGACTGGATTTACTCTGGATGCTTTCCAGGCATGGAAACTGATTACCAAAAAAGCTATTCCCGCAGAAATGATAATGCTCGCTACAAACATATCAATCCCAATAGATGTGCGAAAAGCAAACCCGTCTAGCCATTCCTTCATCAGCCAGATAGTCAACGGAATAGAAAGAGCAATTCCTAAGCCCAATTGCCAGCTAAACGCTCTGGCCAATAAACCAAAAATCTGAAACGGTGAAGCACCGATGATCTTGCGGATGCCGATTTCCTTTTCCCGGCTATTGACGACTAACACTGTAAGCCCAAGTAGTCCAATAGAAGCAATGAGAATAGCGATGATGGTGGCTGTACTGATGAGTTTATGGAGGCGAGCCTCGTTTTCATATTGTCGTTTGATATTTTCTTCGATGAAAGAAAAACTCATATTTCTGTTCGGAAATGTTGCATTCCAATCTGCTTCGATCATTTTTTGAGCCTCTATCAGGTTAGAGCCTGTGTACTTGAGCAGAATCTTCGGAATAGGTGAATCATTGAACCCAACATCAGAAACACCGTCAAATATTGGCTTGATATTTTGCGTAATGATGAGAGGCTCTATCTGCTGATGAAGAGAAGAAAAATGGAAATCTTTGACCACTCCGATGATCCGATGTTCTCCAAATTCTTTTCCTGGCCATTGCTTCCCTATAGGTTCTGATAGACCGAAATAATCAGCAGCCGTTTCATTGATCAGGATACCTTGCCGCTCGTCTGAAGTGTTACCTTCTTCAAAGTTTCTCCCTTGCACCATGGTCAGATCAAATGCCTTGGCGAAGTACGGGTCCACACCCAGCATTCTGAACCATCTGAAATCACCATTTTTATCTTCAAAAGCCAGGTGTGCCCACCCTTCAGACCCAAAGGCATGACTGGTTATGGTCAGGTTAGAGAACTCAGGATGTTTCTCCAGTTTTTGCCAAAGTAATTCACCATTGTCCTTTGCAGCTTCATAATCATTGAAAAATCCACCTTTTTCAGATTCACCAAACAAAGGAATAGAAATGACGGCTTCATAGTTGTAACCAAGATCCTTTTCCATGAGATAACTAATTTGCCTGTTCATGATCAGAGTGCTACTAATAAGCAATACAGACACTAAAAACTGGAACGTCACTAAGCCTTGCCGGACCCAATGCTTGCCTCCCGCAGTGCTAGATTGCTGCAATACAGACATGGTTTTGGTGTTGGTGAGAATAAAAGCAGGATAAATACCAGCGAATGCACCAATAACCACCGCCAATAGCAGAAAGCCAATTAGATGCCACCACGCAAACACATAGATCAGAGAAACTCCCGTAAGTCTATTGAATGTAGGAATTAGTAGAATGGCTAAAACAGCTCCTATCGCAGTGGAAATCAAAGAAATAATCAAGCTTTCGCTTAGATAAAGCCCAACAAGTGAGGATCTCTGGGCACCAAGTACTTTTCTCATGCCTACCTCCACAGTACGCTTCATGGATTTTCCAATCGACAGAGTGGTGTAATTGATGCCAGCTACCAGCAATACGACGATTCCGATTAGTCCTAAAACATATACGTAGGTGGGATTACTCACCGGAGCTATTCCAGCGGGTATTTCCGGATTCAGGTGTATATCAGTGAGTGGTTGGAACCCAATGTTATATTCGTCACGTTTCACTTCTTCACCCAGGTAGCTCATCACCACATCCTGGGTTTTCTCTGATACAGTGGCTATCGAAGCGTTTTCATTGACCAAAACGTAAGTTTCCGGCCCCACTGAAAACCAATTGTTCCGTGCACGCTTTCCATACAATATATCATTTAGCGAGTTTGAAATTGCCAGGTCAAATTGAAAACTGGAGGTAGCCGGACAGTCTTTAAACAACGCAGATATCGTTAGAGGGACAATATCATTGTTGAGTTTCAAATCCAAAGTCCTACCGATTGGATTGGTTTCTCTGAAGTACTTTTCAGCGTATTGTTGAGAAATAATCAGGTTATACCGATCATTGAATGGATGCTCGATATCACCATCAATCAGCTCAAAGTCAAAAACCTCAAAAAATTCCGGACTCATAATCGCGACAGATTCATCCACCCAATCTTGTTCACTCATTCTGACAGGAAAATTTCTGGGTGCGTATTGTACCACTTGGTCGATCTCAGGGAAATGCTCTTCAAAAAATGCTTCAAACCTGATGGGAGTGACAGAATTGAAGAAAGTACGATCACCACCATAGTCTTCCAGTAAATACGCTCTGTAGATTCGGTCCTTTTTGCTATGAAAATGATCAAATCTCAATTCCTGCAACACATATAGACCCATTAAAACAAAGCAGATGATCCCGATGGAAAGTCCCAGCGTATTCAGTGCAGTATTGAATTTGTCGCGCCAAAGCACACGTCCTGCTACCTTGAAATTTATTCCTGTATTCAACATTGGATTTAATTTTTTAGAGTTTTTTAATGCGGACCAGCGAAAGGATCGAAACACCAACCAGACAAATTGAATATCAGCTTGTCTCTTGCCAGATGCTTCACATTGGCGATCAAATATTTCCAGTAAGTCACCAAGCAGGTCCTCTAATAGTTCCGGTTTGCAAAACCAGTACAAAAAAGTAATGGCCCATTCCGGAGGATTATATGATTCCTTCTCCTGATCCATCAAATTCCCGAAAATGTCAGCTTTGGAAGCTTTTGGTACAATTCCCATCTTACGCTCATGGTTTCATCCAGTATCGCGCGTCCAGCAGGTGAAAGCGTGAAATAACGCTTACGGCGACCTCCACGCTCTTTGGTGGCTCCACGCATTTCGCTATTTACAAAACCTTTGGCATCTAGCCTTCGCAGTACTGAATGAATAGCTGTCACATCGATTTTGCGCCCGGTTTTTTCTTTTATTTCATCTAATATAAGTACCGCATATGCCTGATCTGCTAAAGATCCAACAGTAAGTAGTACCAGTTCTTCCAGTTCGCCAATAGATTCCCTATTCATGTTTGTATCAATTGATGTTTAATATATACTCTATTGAAAAAAATATGTTGTACAAAAATACAATAAATATTAGTACAAGAAATCATAATTACTCAAATAAGGACATTTTGAGACATTATAGAGCGTTTTTTATGAATTTGAAATTGCTTTAGTTCTCAAAGAAAACCGAGAATATAATATCTCGGAAAAACAAAGAAGCAAAGGAACTCCCTCCGGAGAGTTGGTTTCTATGCTACTTCTGGGTTTAAAAAACTGGTAAATTAAGATCCTAACTCAATCAAATGTCGATATCAATATTTGAGAGGAATTTACTTAAAACTCCAACCTGTAAGTCAGTATTGGAATCATTCCGGCCATTGGAAATTCTTCTACCTTTTCGGACTGAGGATTGTAGAATTCTCCCCAGCTGTTGAATCGATTTGTGACATTCTGAATGTCGAGAGAGATCACTTGTTCTTTACCATTTTTGTAGAAATGTATTTTGGCACCCAGATCTATCCTGAAATAGTCTCTCGTCGGAAATGTGAACGGTTGATTAGTAAAAAACACGGGTTCATCCTCTATCTTGGAAGCGGCGATATCTATTGGGAATTGGCGTTTTCCACCTGACCAGATGGTCTTGATGTTGAGTCCTGCACGCTTGTTTTCTCCCCATTCAAATTCTTTACCCGCTACGAAATTGTTGATATAGTTCAGGTTGTATCGGCTATTGTACCATTTACCATCTAATGGCTTTTATTTTGCATCGAAGAGTGAGCTGGTAATAAGAAAATAGTAGTTATTGCTAAAATACCGCTGTAATGTAAATTCCATTCCTATGTTTCTTGCCTCACCCTTATTGACTAAAGTATCGGAGGTTTCGAATCCACCGAATATCGGACTGTGATATTTGTCAGGATTATTGGCCACAGGCAGATTATTGATCTTCTGCACATACCCTTCTACTTTTAGCTGCAATGATTTTGAGAATGACTTTTCATAACCAAGCACGTAATGTGATGCTCTGGTCAGTTGTAGAGATTTATTCGGCAGATATACCTCTCCATTGTTTCCATATGTCCTCACAAAATATACCGGAAGAGTCTCGTGGCGGCTATGTCTTCCAAACCCAAAAGTTATTGTTTGCGACTTAGGCAGTTCATAGCTAAAGCTAAGTCTTGGCTCAAAAACCTGATCATCATTCAGGTCAAAACGCGTATAATGAACACCACCAACTGCATCAAGTCGCTCTGAAAAACGGTATTTACCCATCAGAAATCCCTGATAGAGATAAGTCGTCCCTTTTGATTTTACCTCTACTTCCCACTCATGTGTGTCTGATTTCACATACCGTGATTCATAGTCAAAGTCCAACAGACTCAATATAACTCCTGCCCTCATAGTCAGGCGATTGTTGACTTTGCGGTTATAAGTAGAGCTCAATCGCACGGCACTTTTATTCAGATTGTCATAGAATCTGTCTTCATATCGCCAAAGCGAATCCATTTCTTCATAATCCTGATTACTGAAACTCCGAGAATGAGATAATACTGTCTCGAGAAAAGACTTATTTTCAAAAAAATACGTGTGTGTTACACCAGCAGCATGCATTCCCGTATTGGTGTTGTCTCGATATCCATATTCATAATCATCTACTTCTGTAGAATCAGGAAAGAACTTCTCAAATGTATCTGACATACCACCGATTCCCCAGATAGAAAAAGTGCCTGCACTTTTAGTCGGTAGATTGACTTTAAAGGAAAGGTCCTGATAGTTAGGCAGCGCATTTTCCGAAACTTCAAAGTTCAGTGCATTAAGTAGTGAAAGTGTAGAATACCGATAATTGAACAGATATGACCCATTGTATCCTTTTTTGAATGGTCCTTCAGAAGCAAAATCAAACCCTAAAACACCAGCCTGAAAGGTATGCTCATACTCCTGATTGTTACCATTTCTGAGTTTCAAATCAAATATTCCAGAGAGCGCATTGCCATAATCTGCCGAAAATGCACCGGTATAGAAATCAGAGTTTCCCAGCATATTGGAGCTGAGAATACTCACAGCACCCGAAGAATAACCTTCCTCAGCGAAATGGTTGGGGCTGGGAATTTCTACACCTTCGAGTTTCCACAGCATCCAGTTGGGAGAGTTTCCACGGATCACGATTTCATTGGACGCATCGTCTGTCGTGCCCACTCCAGCCATTACCTGCACCATTCTGGCTGGGTCGCTAATGCTGGCCGCATATCGTTTTGTTTCCTCAGCATCAAACGATTTGGCACTTACAGCAGCCATTTCGTTCATAGGTACTCCGTTTGATGCAGTCACTACTACCTCGTTGAGTGACTCGAGTTTTTCTGTTAGGTAGATTTCAATGATGGTTTCTTTTCCTGTACCCAAGAGGATATCAGACTGGTAAGCATCTTCATACCCTACGAAGGTGACCTTGATCGCATGCCTGCCTACCGGAAGGTTTGGGATACTGAAATTTCCATCAATATCTGTAATGGCTCCTTTTGGTGTGGAGGAGGTAATCACTTGAACTGTGGCAAATGACAATGGAGCTTTGGAATCTTTGTCATAGACTCTTCCTCGCAAAGTTTGTCTGAAGCCGGGTGGAAGCTCTTTCGATTCTTTTGGTATTGGGCCGATTGCGATGGTTTCGTTTATTTTAGCATATCCCATGTTAGAGTCTTCCAGAAGTTGGTCAAGGATTTCTTCCAGAGTGGCGTTTTTGATTTTTAAGGTAACATTTGGGAGCCGGTTGATTTCTTCATCATTGAAGATGAAGTTGACATTGGTTTGTTTCATTAAGTACTCCAGAGCTAACTTAAACTCCGTTTCTTTGAAATCCACACTAATTCTGGTATCACTTTGGGCAATTGCATTTCGATAAGCAAGGGACAAAATCAAGACGACCGCAATAATCAGGATCTGCCGTGAATTGGACATAGTGATATTGGTAAGTTTCTTCATCGTTTGTGAATTATAATGTCATTAATACTGTGGTAATTTGCTTGTTCTGGCTCGTATGCCTCTCAATACCAACTCAGACATGGTCTGTTTCATAACTTTAATTGATTGAAAGATTTACACACGTCTTTTAAACCCACCAGTGGGTTTTATACCTCAAACATGATGTTCACATGCGCCTGTTTGCTTTGTAAACTCTTCACTTCGAGGTATTTTGTTCAGTTTTTTTTAGATGGGAAATGTTGCCGCATTTCCCATTTTTTATAATTTAAATGCTGACATTTCTGACTTGAAAATTGAATCAGTCAATGTCTGTTTTTTGGATGATGACTACATCGTCTTCATATTCAAATTTGATAGAAGTCGTCACTTCGATCATTTTTAGAATGCTTGAAATTTCCTGCTGATTGTCTATTCTCCCGGTGAAGTGAAGTCCTTTTGCCGCTTCATTTTCGAAAGTATATTCGAAATCATACCATCGGGAAAGTTTCTTCAACACCTGCTCCATAGATTCTTCGCCAAACTGAAATTTGCCATTGACCCACGATGTGTATAAATCAGTGTTGACCGGATCTATAATCAGTAGGTTTTGTGAAAGGACAGACTGCTCTCCCGGAGCGAGCACTTCTCTGCCTAGTCTGGAATCTACACGCACACTTCCTTCTACCAAAGTAGTTTTTACCGATTCATCATTCAAGTAAGCCATCACGTCAAATTTTGTTCCCAACACGGTTACGTTTTGTCCTCTGGTTTTGACAATAAAAGGTCTGTTCTGATCATGACTCACCTCGAAAAAAGCTTCCCCAAGGAGTTCTACGGCTCTTTCCTGATTGTTGAAAGCAGTGGGGTAAGAGAGTTTCGAATCTGCGTTGAGCGTTACACGGGTGCCGTCTGAGAGAGTCACTTTGTAAGTTCCACCTTTCGGAGTGGTCAGATGATTGTATGTGGGCTGAATTGGGTTGGTTTTTGTCTTGGTCTCTTCATAAACCACTTCTGCATTCTGGGTTTTTACAGTGGCTTTTCCCTGCTGAATTTCTTCGATGGATTGCTCGGGATCTAGAGTAATTTCACTCCCATCTGCCAGAGTGAGGATAGCCTGCGGCGCACCAGGAGTGATCTCTTCATCAATACCTGCCAGAGGATTATCATTCTGCTGAGTATAGAAAAACCATCCGGCAGCAAATGTCAATGGCAGCAAAATCACCGCCGCGTATCGAAGTACTTTTTGAAACAGTGGAACCACTTTAACTGTCTCAATTTGATTTTCAATGGCGTTCCACGCAGATTTCGAATCGAATTGCTGATAAATCTCCATTTGGCTTAATGCCTTACCATTATCCAAAAGTGACTGATAGGTTGCCTCATTTTGGTCAGACTCAGCTCTCCATTGCTCCAGCTTTTGGGATTCCTCGGCGGTGAGTTCTTCCTGAAATGACTTGTAAATGATAGACGCTATATCGAATGATCTTTGCATGTTTTTCGCTTTTCGTTATTTGTCTTTAAGAAATTAGTCAATCTCTGCGTTACACTAGCTCCAAAATACTCATGTACATTAGTACACTGCGTTTGTTGGATCTTCGCAAGCCTGGACCTTGACTTTTTCTTAAAGCCACATTGTGATTTTTAACAGACACACATTAGTAACAACCCAATGTGAATACTGGGTGAAGGGAATTGAGAAAATTTTTGAGAATAATATTTAAAATTCCATTAAAGTGCGGGTGGGTTCATCCAAGGCCAGCGTGAATCATTTTGAGACTAAAAATTCTTATTCATTAATTACCGTCGATTCTCAAAATGATTTTTGGCGTTGGTCTCTTTTTCTTTTGTCCACCGTGGACTCGGTTCGTTTTCTTTTGGAGAAGCAAAAGAAAATGAAGGGTATTATAATAAAATGATTTCTTCAAACTCATTGTTTAATTGCGAGGGCAGTCGCCAATGGAGACAAGTCTAAAAACTCAAAAACCAACTAAACATCGATGGGCTTAGACGCTCTTTAAGCTTGGCGTAAGCAATCTTTTTCTGAGTCTTTACGGTGTTTTTGGAAATGCTGAGTTCTTCGGAAATTTCTCTGTTCTTCAAACCTCTGAGAGCCAGGGTCATGATTTTCTGGCTGCCTTCTGGTAATTGTTTGATTTCATTATAAAGCAATCCGTAGTAATCCTCCTCCACTATTTCAGCGTCCTCAAACTGATCCTGTTCATAGGCAATTTGAGGTTCATGAGTTTTCATTACAGTCTGATGTTTGATCACATTCAGGCTTTTGTTCCTCACGGAGGTGTAGAGGAATGATTTGATGAGGTTGATATGATCAAAGTCCGCACGTTTATGCCAAAGGGTGATGAAGCAGTCCTGAACCAGATCTTCAATTTCCTGTTGGTCATGGATATATCGGGAGCAATAAGCACACATGCGGCTGTAGAGTTGCTCAAAAATGATTTTGAAACTCTCCCGGTCACCTTGTTTAAATCCTGCTATTAGCTCCATGTGTAATGCTAAGTTACTTTTATCCGTGATTACACGGAAATGAAAATATTGGTTTGTCAAGTCTGTGAAGATGAAACAGCAAATCAAAGTTCAGTAAATAGCAAAAGGGAAAAGCAGTATTTTACGCACCGTCGTTTGCTTTGAAAATGGATTGGAAGTAAATTGACCTGAAAATCGCAACTTAGCGGTGAGTAGTATGCTTGCCGCTGGTTGTTGGTGAAGAACTAAATAAAGTGCAATATTGGTTATGTGTAACAGGAGTTACTCAATAATATTAGTGTTGCACAATAATGAATGTTGGGAGTAATTGACTACATCGTGGAGAAATTTGTCAAACGAGAAAGCCGGAAACATAATCAAGCCAAGAACATTCTGAAACGTTGGTTTTCCGAACAGGAACGTCTGAACGATTCATGTCGGGTTGCCCAATTCAAGTGGCGAACTAACTACGGAGCATATTCCGAACTAATGTTTTATGAAACCTCTGACCCTTATTATTTCGAACAATCTAAAGGACTTTTGGAATATGCCGGAACAACGAAAACGGGACGGGACAGAAGGGGTAAAAACCGACTAAAATGGTTCGACCCGAACTTCGATAGGGGAAAGTTTCTGTTTCAACCGGATGTTACAATTTTTCATAAAGGTGTCGCAACAATTCTTTTGGAAGTAGTTTATACGAACCCAACTTCAACAGAAAAACTCGAACGCATTAAGAGATTTTTCAACGGACATCATGTGGAGCTCTATGATATAGATGCTGAGGAAATTTTAAGATATGAACACTCACCAACTCATCCTGAACATCTGAACTGCAAGCGGCTAATTTAAAACTACTCCCAACATACACTACCAGTTATATGCCAAACTGCCTCCTTGCAGACTTCATCGAAACTTGCCCACGGAAGTTCACGGGGACGCCAGGCCTTCTGATACTCATTGCTTTTGGAAACTTCTGTAGTTCTTGACTTTTATCAATCTTAACCTACATGCAGGCAGGGCAATCAAGCACTATCAACCAGATCATCTCATTTGATTTTTCAATAGAGCGGTTAAGTTTTCGGCAGAAACATTTTTGGCTGCTACCTTTCCATCTGGAGATATGACCACATTCTGTGGGAGTGAGCTCACGCTGTACTTTTTGGAGATCGATTCATCTTCATCCCAAATATGGATCCAGGCTCCTATACCATCTTTGGTTATGGCCTTTTTCCACTGCTTTTGGTTATTATCTTTCGAAATACTCACGATCTCTAATCCCTGCCCTTTATAGTTTTCGTATAGATCAGCCAGCTTTGGATTTTCAATTCTACAGGCTCTACACCATGATGCCCAAAAATCCACCAGCACCCACTTTCCTTGAAGCGCTGTGAGACTCATCTGTTTCCCAGAAATAGTGGTTGCCGCAAAATCAGGAGGTACGCTTCCAATGGCCGTGACTTTGGCTTGATTCACTTTAGTGAGCAGAGCTTTGGTAACCGGACTTTCAGGATAGACTTCTTTCAGTCCATTTACCTTCTCCTCGATGAAGGCCAATTCCTTATTGAAATCAGAGTAATTCAAGACATGATGCAAGGCGACACTCTGATCCACTTCTGAAATCAAGCTGCGCATTTCATCAATAAACTGAGGTAGCAGAACCTGCACCTGTTCATTCAGCTCACCAACTTTCTTCTGGTCATCGGCCTTTATGGCGGCATCCAATTCTGTCTTCAATTCTCCAAAATACTTATTCTGCAAACCACTTAGCTGAAACTGGACTTCCCTCAGCTTACTGGTAGCCGATGATCCGACTACCTTCGCTTTGCTTTTACCATCATAATCTATGCGAATACTTTCCGAACCTTCTATTGCGAGATAGACCACTGATCCTTTATTGATATCGATGCGATACATATTGGGAACTACAAAGGGCGTTTCCAGCGCAAATTCGCCATCTTTATCAGTGAGTGTTGAGGCCACAGGTTGATACTCCATTGTTTGCTCATCGAATGCTGAAAGCTGCAGGCGATGTTTCTGTAAGATGGTTTTACCAGTGATGGAAATTGAATGTTGAGCAGATGCAACACTGCTCATCACCATAAGAGCAAGTAGATAATTGGTTATTTTTTTCATGATAGTTTATTAAGACTTTGCTGCAAGTAGGCAGATCTGCCTTAATGAATCGTTCGCATTCGCGAATCAGAACTGTTTACTGAGTCAGAAAAGCGTTCGGAAAGAGGAAACGCAAATTCGAACCCATGTTACTTCTTGGGAATCAGCTGATTACGAAACTCCGTTGGTGTCAGGCCAATTTTCTCTTTAAACTTGGTATTGAATGAGGACTTAGAGTTGAAGCCTACCTCATACATCACTTCAAGCACTGTTTCCTTTTCATCTTTGGGGTTCGCCAATCGCTCCTTCGCAAGTTGAATGCGGTAGGTATTTATAAAGTCCACAAAGTTTTGTTCTAGATGCTGATTAATTAACTGAGATAGTTTCCGCATAGGAATTCCTACCTGGCTTGAAAGCTGATTGATGCTCAGAGACGGATCAAGGAAAGGTTGTTCTGCTTCCATGTATTGCTTTAATCTAAGAATTAGTTCTTCAGATTCTGGGTCGGGCATTTTCTTCTCTTCATGTTTACTTTGGTTCCAGTCGACTTCCTGTATTTGCACAGGTTCGATTCCCATGAAAATCTGGGGCTGTCTGATTCCTCTAAAAAACATCCCATAAACTAGCGCCAGGATCAAAATAAAAACAGCCAAATGAACACTTGATGACAGCCAGGCTGGAGCTGATGATGGTAGAATTTGCTGGAAAACATCAGCAAAAAGGACACCTGAGAACATGGTGACCGCCCACATTAGCCAGTTTAAATCAATAGACTGGTTGATAGAAGTGGTCTGCTTCACCACTTTCCGGTACCCAAATATCAACCGATAACAACCAAATACATAAGCCAACAAACTCAAATAGATCATTGGGGCCACCCAGCTGCAAACCGGAACAAAAAAAGACACTATCAAAATGAACATTCCGGGAGCTAAATGCAGGAGTTGCCTTCTGGGATTCTGAAAGTCTTGATAAACGAGAGAGAGCGTATAGAGGTAAAGTAATGGTCCATAGAAAAAACCATATGTACAGATGAAGTTGGCAAAAATCTGAGTAACCTCCTCGAGCAAGAGAGTAGTCATTTGAATCCCCAGCACCAAAAGAAAAACGGCTAGAAAAACATTACTCCAGCGCTTAGGGCTTTTACTCACAAACAAAATCAAGGCAAAAACAACGCTTTGAAAGCTAATTAAAAGCAGGAGCCCAGTCTTGAAGGTAAGAGTCATATCATTTTCAATCTTCTTCAAAGGTATATGGCTGGCTTTCTTCAACCAAATTCCCATCGCTGGTGCACCTCCTCGATTAAAGGCAATAATTCATAATCATTTGTAGTATTTAAATCCTTCGATTGGTTTTTCAAGCTAAAGGTGCTGATGACAGGAAATGGACTCCACAAACCCTACCTGGGAGGGTTAGGTAAAAAGCAATTAAAGTTATCCACACTAGAATGTGGATAAAAAAGTCAAAATATTTTCCTGATCAGAAAATCGATTAAAACAGGCAAATGAACACTCTAAGCATTTAACTAGATATCCCTTTATACTAAGAAGTTATCCACATGGAAGCGGTGGATTTCATTCATTTATTATTCCCGTACAAACATTTTTCGGGGTTATTTATTCTCATCGCGCATGACATTCATCATTTCTTAACTAGCCATAAGGCACTTATTTTTGGAAGATGAGAGTTTACAATCACTAGCTTGAGAGGTATTATCACCTCAATAATATGTGAGCTCTTCATTAACCACCACGCTTTTTTTGAAAACTACAAAACAGTAATCACATGCCCGAAGCACAAACGGAGGTTCAGCGCACCTATACCCGTGAGGAAGTATTAAACGCGTGCAAGGAATATTTCGGTGGCGATGATCTGGCCGCTACCACCTGGATGAATAAATATTGTTTGCTTGACGAACAGGGGAACTATCTGGAATCCTCTCCTGAAGACATGCACCAGAGAATGGCTAGAGAATTTTTCAAAGCCGAGTCTAAATACATTAAAAAGCAAAAGAAGAATCCGGAACTTAGCAAATATGGTCAGGAGAGAAAACCACTGACTGAAGAAGTCATTCTCAATCTTTTCAGAAATTTTAAATATGTCATTCCACAAGGTAGTGTGATGGCAATCCTTGGCAATGAAAAAGCCATCGGTTCTCTGTCCAACTGTGTGGTGGTGAATGCACCGGTAGATTCTTACGGAGGTATTTTCTACACAGATCAGCAGCTGGCTCAGCTATGTAAAAGAAGATGTGGAGTTGGTTTTGATATTTCCACGCTCAGACCAAAAGGTTCTGTAGTGAGAAATGCCGCAGGTAGTAGTAGTGGAGTGGTCTCTTTTATGGAGCGTTTTTCCAATACCACACGCGAAGTAAGTCAGAATGGTAGGAGAGGAGCCTTGATGCTTACTATGGACATTGCGCACCCGGATATCGAAGATTTTGTGACGGTAAAGCAGGATTTGACCAAGGTGACGGGAGCTAATGTATCTGTGCGGGTGACGGATGAATTCATGAAAGCTGTAGAAGATGATACAGACTTTACTCTTAGATGGCCGATACATGCCAGTCATCCTAAAATCACCAAAACGATCAAGGCCAAAGAGCTTTGGAGTAAAATTATTCAGAGTGCTCACAACACAGCCGAGCCGGGTATCATGTACTGGGATCGTCAGCATTGGTATTCTACTTCTTCTGTTTACCCAGAGTTCGAAAACGAATCTACCAATCCATGCTCAGAAATTGCCATGCAAGGTGGTGATAGCTGTCGCTTAATGGCACTCAATCTTTTCTCTTTTGTGAAAAAACCATTCACTTCAGAGGCGGAATTTGATTTTGAGAAATTTTATCAGATCACATATGAAGCACAGCGCCTCATGGATGACCTGGTTGATCTGGAATTGAATAGAGTTCAGGAAATCCTCCAAAAAATAGACAATGATGACGAGGATGAAACCATCAAAGCTGTAGAGCGCAAAACATGGGAAATGCTCTATGAAAACGGTAAGAAAGGAAGAAGAACCGGGCTAGGATTTACGGCATTGGCTGACACTGTGGCCGCTATGGGATTGAAATTCGATAGTGAAGATTCGATAGACGTGATTGATCAAATCATGAAAACAAAGTGCTCAGCCGAGTTTGATAGTTCTATAGACATGTCAGTAGAAAGAGGTTCTTTCGAGGGGTTCAATCCTGAGATTGAGGAAACATCGGGTTTCACTCAGTTTTTAGCGACAGATTTGCCGGAGGTTTATGGCCGCATGATGAAGCACGGTCGTAGAAATGTATCGATCTCTACGGTAGCGCCTACAGGAACTGTAAGCTTACTCGCTCAGACTTCATCAGGAGTAGAGCCTGTATTTATGCTGTCTTATCAGCGTAGAAGAAAGATCATGAAAGGTGATGATGCTAAAGCCACTTTCACGGATCAGCAAGGAGACAAGTGGGAAGAGTTTGACGTCTATCATCCGAAACTAAAACAATGGATGAAGATGTATCCTGAGAAGGACTACAAGCAAAATCCATATAATGGATCTACGGCTGGTGAGATCGACTGGCATAAACGTGTAGAAATACAGGCGACTATCCAGAAGTATGTGACACACTCTATCAGCTCTACGATCAATCTGCCAGAGGACGTGCCAGTATCCACGGTAAATAACATTTACATGACAGCCTGGAAATTTGGACTCAAAGGAATTACGGTTTATCGTGATGGTTCGCGAACTGGGGTTTTAGTAAAGAAAGAGGAGAAAAAGCCTGAGCTGAATCTCAATCAGATCATTGAAAATAAGGCACCAAAAAGACCGGAAGAGTTACACTCAAAAGTGATTCGCTTCCGCAATGAAAACGAAAGCTGGATGGCATTTGTAGGTTTATTGAATGGTAAGCCTTATGAAATATTCACAGGCCGGGCCGTGGATTCATTTGCATTGCCAAATTATGTGGAGGAAGGCTGGATCAAGAAATCTGTGGATGATAAGAATCGTTCGAGATATGACTTCAGATATGTGGATAGTCAGGGGTACAATGTGAATATTGAGGGGCTAAGCAGATCATTTGATCGTCAGTATTGGAACTATGCGAAGCTGATCAGTGGAATTCTGAGACACGGTATGCCGTTGGTGGATGTATTCCACCTGATTGATAACCTGAATTTTGATAAAAACCACATCAATACGTGGAAGACAGGAGTGAACCGTGCACTCAAGAGTTTCATCCCGAATGGAACCAAGGCTGTCGATCATCTGTGCCCTAGCTGTGGTGATGAGAACGGATTAGTGTTTGAGGAGGGCTGTCTGCACTGCAAAAGCTGCGGGCACACTACTTGTAGTTAAACCAATAGTGGGTTTCAAAGTAAATTAATTTTGTTAATAGAGGAAAAGCCGGGTTTTGAACCAAAATTGGTTTTGAAATTCGGCTTTTTTATGCAAAATTCTCCATGGCCTTGAAAAGCTTATCTCGCTCAATTGGTTTCAGTAAGAATCCATTGAAATATTCTGCATATTTCGTGTGTTCCTGGGCGTTTACGTCAGCTGTCAATGCAAAAATTGGAGTGAAGCCATTGAGGTTTTCCGTAGTTCTAATCAATCTGGCGGCATCAAAACCATCCATCTCTGGCATATGAATATCCATGAGGATGTAATCAAATGTCTGGTTTTTTGAAATGTCCACCGCCTGAACACCATTCTTTGCATGGGTGGTTTCCAGTTTCCAGTTTTTGAGCAACTTCAGTGCTACCATGGCATTGATCATATTGTCTTCAGCAAGTAGTACGGATTTTCCAGCCAGTTTCTCAATGGGAAGAGGAAGAGCGTTTGTAGGTGTATCACCATGCTTTAGACTTAATTGAAAATAAAACCGAGATCCTGCGCCTTCTGAACTTTCTACCTCGATATTGCTGCCATGGAGGTTGACCAACTTTTTGACAATTGCCAGTCCCAACCCAGAACCCACATGTTTTTTGGTAGTATAAGATTTTTGTTGACTGAAACTCTCGAATATCTCCTCTTTAAAATGCTCAGCCACACCGATACCAGTATCGCAAACACTAAACTCTATTTGGTCCCACATGGCAGAGCTCTCCACTAATTTAACACATACGTCTATACTGCCTTTTTCTGTGAATTTGATAGCATTACTAATCAAATTTCCAAGGATCTGAGATAGCTTGGTTTTGTCCACCATGAAGTGTTTTCTTACCTCAGGCTCTATTTTCAGGTTAAGTTTGAGTCCTTTTTCATCAGCAAGGGAAGAATAGGCGTTGCGGATATTGGCTAACAAATCGCGGAGGTTTGTGGACTGATATTCGAGCTTCACTTTGCCCAGATCCAACTTGCTAAAGTCAAGAATGTCATTGATAATCAGCAATAAATTATTGGAGGAAAACTTGAGTGACTCAATCAGTTGGTTATCCGTATTTCTGTATTTTTCTTCGAGTAGAGATGTAATGGTAATCACGGCGTTGAGCGGTGTGCGGAGCTCATGGCTCATATTGGACAAAAACTCCTGCTTTACTCTTGAGCTCTCCTCCGCTCGGTTTTTCTTTTCCAGAATCTCTGCTTTTTCTCGCTGCATCTGGGCTTCCTTTTCCAGTCGGTCCATTCTCGAAATCGCCTCATAGCTCTCAATGATTTTTTGAGTTTGGGTGTTGATTACAGCTTCTTTTTCCTTCAGATATATTTCCAAATACTTCAATGCCGTAGTGTGGTCGCCAAGCTCTTTGTACATGGCGTACATGAGGTAATTGCATTTGTATTTGATCAGAGCAATGTTATTCTCATTGGCAAAATCAATGGCTTTTTGTAGAGATTCTTTTGCCTGATCATACTTTTTCCAGCTAAAGTAGAGTTCTCCCAACTTATGAAAACACATTCCTGCTCCAAGCTTTTCCCCCATCTTTTCGTGGATGGCATTCGCTTCCAGAAAGGTTTGCTCAGCTCGCTCGTATTCTGCACGCTTTGCATAGATTTTTGCCAATCCATATAGGGCGAATGCAAGCCCCCTGACATCCCCGGTTTGCTTTTTCATCTGCATGGATTTGTCGATCAGGTCAGCCGCATCTTCTATTCGGTTTTGGTTCAGATAGATTCCTGAAAGTGGGTTGTAAGCATTCGACTCTAAATTGAGATCTTTTACAATTCTGGCGGCTGCTATGGCTTGTTCGTAAGACAATACAGCGCTTTTTTCATCTCCAAAATACTCGTATATCGTACCAAGAGATTTTTGTACCCGCGCTTGATTGTGATGATCTTCGGTCTTTCGATATATCTCCAGGCAGTCGATCAGGTACACCAGGCCCAAGTGAAAATTATCGGTTTTATAATGAAGTCCAGCAATGTTGTATTTAGCATCTGCAATTCCTTTTTCATCCTGAAACTCCTGAAAAAGCTCGATTGCCTGAATGCCTTGTTTCATGGATAGATCGAAGTTTCCTTTGATCATGTTGAAAAGTGAGAGCTTGGAAAGACACTTTGCTAAAAGATGCCGATTTCCAGTTTCTTTACTAATAGCAAGTGCCTCTTCTGTAAGACTGATACTCTTGTGCAGGTCATTGATTCGGGCTGCATAGGCATCATCCAATAGTTGATTAATTTTTCCAGATGGATGAGCGTATTGAGGCATGAAACAGCTTTTTATGGAATTTTGACTCTAAAAACCTAGGACGTAATTTAATCATGGTTCAATTACTTATCTAACAGAAACGACAGTCTTGTTAGATTTTCTGGTTTCCAAATGCCCGAATGGAGTAATATTAAAACCATGATTTGTCATGAAAGCTTCGAATTCGGGTTGTTTCTCGGGGTTTACGGTGATCAATAGGCCACCGCTTGTTTGTGGGTCGGCTACAAGTCTAAAGTCAGCAGTCTCAGCCAGACTGATCTTGTGTCCATAGCTTTTCCAGTTTCTATTGGTGCCTCCCGGAGTGGTTTTTAGATCCAGATATTTCTGGGCAAAATCAAAGCGAGACACTTTGCTAATTTCCACTATTGCTGAGCAATTACTCGCTTCGCATACTTCTACCAGGTGGCCTCCCAAGCCAAACCCTGTCACGTCTGTGAGTGCGTGCACTGCTTGCATATCTGCTAGTTCCTGGCCTATTTTGTTTAGAGTGAGCATGCTGTCTTTGGCAGTTTTCAGATCTGACTCCTCCGCCAATCCTTTCTTCTGAGCAGTCGTAACCAGCCCAATCCCAATCGGTTTAGTGATATAAAGCAAGTCGCCAGGTTTTGCGGCAGCATTTTTTTTCACCTGACTCACTGGGATTCTTCCTGTCACTGCCAGACCAAAAATCGGTTCCGGAGCATCGATGCTGTGCCCACCGGCCAATGGAATACCAGCTTGCTCACATATTTCCCTGCCTCCTTTGATCACTTGACCTGCGACTTCCATCGGCAGTTTGTCCACTGGCCAACCAAGAATAGCTATGGCCATAATAGGCGTACCTCCCATGG
This sequence comes from Bacteroidia bacterium, assembly GCA_030425425.1. Taxonomy (GTDB): domain Bacteria; phylum Bacteroidota; class Bacteroidia; order Cytophagales; family Cyclobacteriaceae; genus Marinoscillum. The sequence goes on from JAUIAO010000032.1 coordinate 45,898, forward strand.
CATAAATGTCACTGATGGCATTTGTAGCAGCGATTGCTCCAAAATCATGCGCATCATCTACGATCGGCATAAAAAAATCTGTTGTACTAATGATCGCAGTTTTACCATCCAGATCATATACTGCAGCATCATCTTTCTCTACATTGCCCACTAGAAGGTTTGGAAAATCCTGTGTTTTAGCCCCACCGATTTTGATGATTCCTTCCAGAACTTCAGGAGATATTTTGCAGCCACATCCTGCGCCATGACTGTATTGGGTTAATTTGTATTCGATCATAGTTTATTCAATATTGCTTTGGCCAGTATCGCCGGATCTCGTTCATCCAATTGCAAATGTATTGAGATGTGATCCTTTTTATCATCTATTGATTTGGCGTACCTTTTGTCATAATATTTGAGAATAATGCCAGCTGCATCTTTTGCTTCACCCTGCCGGATAAACTCAATCGCTTGCTCAGCTTCTCTGAGTCCGAGTTTCTTTTGAATGCTGTTTGCAGCCCTGATTAGGTTGGCTTCATCTTGTTTGCCATAGTTAGTCACGAGATTTTTAATTCTGCTAGCTCGTGGGATCTCCATAAATACACATGGAGCGGCATTTTTTTGATGGTAAAGCTCCTGCGTCATGTTCACTCCGCCAATGCGCATGCTTTCATCTTCGAGCCAGATTCGCTTACTGAGATTCATTTTCCTGAATTCCTCAAAAAGCATGTTTTGAAACTGCTCTACACTGGGTTGTATTTCTGAAGGGCGCCTCCCGAATGCTGAACCCTGATGATTCGCCAGGCCTTCCAGGTCGATCACTTGCTCACCCAGCCTGGCCAGCTCATGCAGTACCTCCGTTTTTCTGGAGCCTGTAAATCCCGTCAAAACAATTAGCGGAAGTGGCTTTGTGAAAAACTGTATAGCCGCATGGCGGTAAGATTTGTAACCACCATCCAAAGTGTTCACCTTGAAGCCGTAAGTTTCCAGAAGAGTCGCTACGCTTTGCGAGCGCTGACCACCACGCCAGCAATGAACCAATAAATTTTCGCTTTTGAGGGATTCGGCAAATTCGATGAACCCACTCATTTTCGGACCAATAAATTCCAGACCTTTTTTGAAGGCCACTTTCGGTCCGGTTTGTTTGTAAAGAGTGCCCACAACCGCTCTTTCATCATTGTCCAGAAGGGGCATGTTGTGGCTGTTTGGAAGCCTGCCTTGTTCATATTCTGCGGGAGACCGCACATCCAGAACCGGAGTGCTTTCAGCAAGTTTTAAAAAATCATGAATTGCAAGCTTTTTCATTTGAGACTCTATTCTAAGAGGGCACTCAAAGATAACACCAGCTATTCACTTGAGTATCTTATTTAAAAAGTACAAACCCGAGCTTTGCACCAAAAATGAGGTAAAGTTGAGGTTCGAATTTTGAAGGCTGAATGAATCGATTTCTTTCTACAAAAACCGCATCCTCAAATGGCATTTTGGCAACTGAAAACTGAGATATTCCACCACCAACAGAGCCTTCCATCACAATCCTAGGGTGAATGAAATATTGAACTCCCATATCCCAAATGAACGCCGAACGGTGAGTTTCGAATTGTCCATTTACGTTTCGATAATAGGTACAATCTCCCGTTTCGCATTCAAACCCCATGATATATGTTTCCTCCACTGTGATTTTCCGAAATTGATAATAAAGTCCTACAAATCCAATGAAGGAATCACTGAATTGTCCATGATAGCGAATGCCATGTCTGGTTTTGAAGCTACTGACGATAGGCACATGTGCAGCCTCTCCATCTTCTGAATTGGTATTATCATACAGCCTGGTAACAAAACCAAATTCATGAAAAGTAGAAAACGCTGAACCAATAGGAAATAGCTCTGCTGAAGCCAGAAATGAGGGGTCTGCCGGATTGATGGCATTCAGAAAATCAACCTTCAAATATGCAAGAGGTGATTTTGTAGAATCGACCTGTCCATAAAGGTTGCCCGCACTTATAAGAATTATTACTAATAAGAGTTTTTTCATTAGTTGATTGTGCTAAGAAGGTTTAGGCTGTCGGCTTGAGATATGTATTGTGATACTCCGTTATTTGCTGTGATGATCATTTGGTTTGGAAGACCGATCATGTCATTGGCTGGAATAGTTGTGAAAAAAGTATCCAGCTTTGGCTGCCATGGAGTATTGATATTAAACTTCTTGAGGCCTAGTACTCCTTCACCAACATATAAATCGCCATTGTATATTGTCAACCCTCTCGGCCGGATCATTTCTACAGTATCCAGAGTTTGCGGATTGGTAATATCACTGATGTCAATGGTCAACAACTGATTGACAAAATGTCCAGTGCAAGTGACTTCATCACGAATTGTCAGATATGCGAAATCCCCATTCACGATTACTGGGTCACAGCCGGTTTGATGAGTGTACAATGTTACAAATTCAGGTGTCTCAGGATCGTCGAGATTATAGATGTAAACTCCATTTTCTGCACCTAAAAACAAGTGATTTTCATAAGTAATTGCAGTTTCCAGCCCACCAAAAGTAGGGATGGTTTTCACATTCTGAGGGTTTCGGCCATCATTGAGGTCTAGCACTTTGAGTTTTTCTTTGGTGCTTACATACATGTAATTGCCTCGGATAGCAAACCTTGCTGTAGATCCTCCAACACCAGTTACACCATCTCCCGACCCCAGGCTCAAACCCGGTGAGCTATCATCAGCTCCACAGGCGATTAGTAAAAACAAGGGAATAATTAACGCTATTTTTTTCATGCTATGCCAGATTAGTTTTTGTAACACTGTGGTGAACTGATAATTTCTTTTTTCCACCCGATCACTCGGCCTTTAGATTCGTCTATACATTCAAAATAAATGTCGTGCTGTCTCGGATATCTGTTTTCCTCCTCTTCGAAAAACAGGTTTTGCACACGACCTACTTCCTGAAAAGTATTTTCACTGATCTCCAGTACCACCATATCAGTATGATTATTGGCATAGATCAACCCATCTTTCACAGCTATGTCTGTATTACCTGGGATTTGTATGAAGAATAAGTTTTGTGGGTTCGATATATCACTGTTATCCACTACATGAATGCCCTCATTTACTTCGTTTATCAACAAAACATTTCCATAAACATAGATTTTACCAGCTTTCTGAGGTGTCCGAGCTTCATTTTTGGTGATTAGGAAGTCAGCAGAGTCGGCATATATTGGTCGCATTCCTTCGATATCACGATCTGGGAAAGACGGAAGCCCGGGTTCGCAACCCGCAAAAATCCATAGCGTGACACATGCTGCAATCAGTAAGATTTGTTTCATATGGTTAGGCTTAAAAAGTGACCTGTTCTTGAGACACAAGAAAATCAAGGACAGTTGTAAATCAAAATGATAAATAGTAAAAAATGGTCAACTTCCATAAAGTTAACTGGTACGCAAATTCTAATTCACTAGGGGCTTTATTATCTTTAGTTGTTATTCAAATGTTTATCACCAATTTTCTTTATCATGCCTAAATTTCAAGTTTTAAAAACTCAGCTGATCAATGCTCCTATTGACAAAGTCTATGAAAATGTTTCTGATCTCAACCATTGGACCAGTTGGTCTCCCTGGCTGATTTGTGAGCCAGAAGCCACTACCAAGGTGGCTGATAACAACAAGTCTTACTCATGGGAGGGAAAGCGAGTAGGCTCCGGGGAGATGAAAATCACTGAAGCGGAAGTTAATCAATCAGTAAATTATGATCTCACATTTCTGAAGCCTTGGAAATCTGAAGCGAAAGTTCGTTTTGAAGTGGAGGAGAAGGACGGTGGTACGGAAGTACGCTGGTACATGGATAGTAAGTTGCCGTTTTTCATGTTTTGGATGAAGAAAATGATGGTGGCATTTCTGGGTATGGACTTTCAGAGAGGTCTAAATCTCCTCAAAGACTATACTGAACTCGGCGAAATTCAATCCGAGCTTGAGTTTGTTGGCGAGCGTAGCTACCCTGGCTGTCAGTACATTGCTATAAAGACGGATACCACAATGGCACGAGTAGGGACGGATATGGAAGCAGATTTCACCAAGCTTTGGGAAGCCATTGGTGGTCAAAAGGATTTAGTTGCCGGAGAGCCTTTTTCTATCTATCACAAATTTGATATGGTAAAAGAGCAAGTAAGCTACACATGCGGAGTACCTGTAAGCAGCTACCCTGATAGTTTGCCTTCAGGGGTTTTTACGGATAATATGGAGCCAATGAAGATCTATACATTACGTCATATTGGCCCGTATATTCATCTGGGAAATGCCTGGACAACCATGCAAATGATGATGCGAAATAAAGAATTTAGAGCTGTTAAAGGCATTCATCCGTTTGAGACCTACGCCAATGCTCCAGGTGAGGTAGATGAAAAGGAGCTGATCACTGACATCAATTTCGCGGTGAAGTAATAGTCTCACAAATGCACTCTTTATCTTAGCCAGACTAAAACTGAGCTAGGTAAGTGAACAAACAACGATTTTATGGAATTCTGCTGGCCATTGCGGGAATATTGATGTTTTCGAGCAAAGCTGTAATGGTGAAGCTTGCCTATCAGTATGAGGTAGATACGGTTTCGCTCTTGCTATTGCGGATGGTTTTTGCATTGCCATTTTATCTGGTTATTTCGTTTTTTGGCAAGCCGAAACAAGAGGTAAAAAAGGGAGACATAGTATGGGTATTTTTCCTCGGCTTTATCGGTTACTATCTCGCGAGTTATTTTGATTTTTTAGGATTGCAGTATGTCAAAGCAGGATTGGAGCGATTGATTCTGTTTGTATATCCGACGCTGGTACTACTGATTTCTTACATTTTTCTGAAGAAGAAAATAACCCGGGAACAGGCGATGGGTGTGGCAATAACCTATACAGGTGTCATCGTCATATTTGCTTCTGAGTTACAGATTAATCAAGAATCTGGAGTGATACTCGGTAGTTTGCTGATCTTTTTAAGCGCCCTTACTTATGCCGGTTATCTTGTGGGTTCTGGCTGGATTATTCCCAAGTTCGGCCCGCGGCTGTTTACTTCCTATGCCATGATCGTGTCTTGTTTTGCAGTGATTGTACATTATGTCGTGTTGGGTGATTTTGATATCCTGTCACTTCATCCTAATGTCTACTGGATTGGGTTGGCAATGGCCGTCTTTGCTACAGTGATTCCTAGTTATTTGATTAGTTATGCTATCAGGAGTTTGGGTGCGAACAACTTTTCATTATTCGGTAGTTTGGGCCCGGTTTCTACTATTGTGCTTGCCTATTTTTTTCTGGGAGAAATTCTCACACTCACGCAGGTAGTTGGAGGGCTGGTGATCATTTTTGGGATTTTTATTGCAGAGCGAAAAAAGCAGATTTAATCCCACCAGTGGGTTTAATTCCCCGCCCCTCTGGGGCGAGATACTTTTGTTTGCAAAGCAAACTCCACCAAATACCTCGATGGCTCTGCCTCGAGGTTATTTATTAAAATTTAGATAATCACGGTTTTTTGTGGGGCTTCATTAGAATTATCTCAATAATACAAACGTTTGTAACAAATATTACAAATTACTAAATGCAATAATGCGAAATTCGCATTTTTAAATTAACTTTGTTGCATAATTAATAATCAAAACGCCAAAATACTATGATTTTACTCAGAGCTCACGACAATCAGCAAAATCTCACCAACACATTTGTTAGCATGGTAAAAACTACCGTGAAAAATGGTCAGTTTAATAAGCAGATCAAACAAGAGATTTTTCTTCAAGGTCAGGAAATGGGCTTTTGCAATGATGAAATCAAGGTTTTGATTGAGGATATCATTCCTGCCAAATAAGGATTTTAGGTTGTAATAATTGATATAGTAAAGGGCATGAAGCAATTCATGCCCTTTTTTCGTTCCAGACCTATTATGTTAAGTCTAAAATCTCATTCCTTAAATCTATTTATAGCCTAACCCTGATCCCGGGACCGATCAAGAAAAAAGGAACAGCCTCGCCTAGCAAAAATCCACCTCCCACATAAAGAGGGAAAGTCAGTTTGTTGCTGTTGGACGTGGGATATAGTGAGCCAATCACCACCAGTCCTACGTCTCTGTTGTTCGTATCAGTAAAGTTAAAAGCATCAATGGCAATGAATCCTGCACCAATTTTGAATGGTCGGTATTTGGCGATTTTGCCTTTTTCATAGAAACTCATCTGTGCCATCATGGCAAAACTGGGACCTCCAAAATTCCCAAAATCAGTTTTAGGCTTCAAAATCAACAAACCAGCAGGAAACGAAACGTCAATGTCATAGTTATAATCGCGTTTCAGGTATATCCTTATTTTTTTTGATTTCCCTTCACCGCCATATTTGGATTTGTCATGGGAGATCTCCAGTTCTATTCGCGACCATTCTTCCAGTTCAGAAGTCTTTTTCGCTATGAAATTGTTGAGGTTGATGTCTTCTTCTTTACAGTTTTTACCGCTGTAATGAAGGTAACGAGGAGAAGCTTCACCCGGGCAGATCACCAAATCATCAAATTGATAAAGCTCAATCAGATTCCCTTTTTTATTGGAGATTTTTACTTTGATCGTCAGGTATTGGCGGCCATACAAGTCTCGCCCTTCATCGATTTTGTTTCGATCAAAATCAAAAACCAAATCTGTCAGAGTGTTTTCATAATATACTGGTTTGTCGATATCATCCACTACCATTTGCTGATCACCAAAATCAAGATTGATAAAATCCAGAGGCCGGGCGCGTTCGTACTCTTTTACGACCAGTGATTTTCCGGTGGCTTTGTTGTGGTTGAATATTTCGATTTTGTTCGTGCCAATGTTTAGCGGGATTTTGAGACTGAAAAGTGAAATACTCTCATTTTTGACCAAAGAATCATATTCCAGATTGCTTGCTCCGGGAAAGCTGAAATTGGCCTTGTGCAGCCCTTCACCTTCTAGTCTGATATTGATTAATTCACCTGGGTGGACTGTGCTAGACTTCTCCCAGTCTTTGCCTTCACGCTGTATGTAGATGGACTGAATGTTGGTTTTATGCGTAATATCCACGTTGGTTACAAACATGGCTTCATCTCCATCCTTTATGTAGAGGTATCCTTCGGGTTTCCGATGAAACGCATATGGACGCAGTAAACAAAGCACCTTATCGTTGTTTAGACGAGCTTTTGTATAGAGCTCAGCGATGAGCGCCCCACCGGTTTCTTCCTGGTTTTCGATTCTATATGTTTTACCAACTCTCAAAAAACGATGATTGTCGATTTGTACCTCAACTGGTTCGGTCTTATCATCATTTGGTGTGACTTCATTTTTATCAAACTGGATAAAAGCTAATCTCCCCGATCTTACATAAAACGAATAATTGAGCAGAGGCAGGTGATAGTTGGGTTGACCATACTGGAAATAAGGTTTTTTCAATTGGAAAGGAATGCTGATCATTTGGTTGCCCAGAGAGTTTGGCAAGAGATGCAGTAAAAGTTTAGACCCTTCTTTGACCACACGATAATTGATCGGAAGACCTTCTGTCCAGCGATTATCGGCTACTATGTTTTCTGCATTATTAGTCGTGAGTTCAAAGACTTTTTCCTCACCAATGTATAATTCATCTGTGGATGGGTAGAGCTCCAGGTACGTCTCCGTAAATGGGAAAATAGGTAATTCGACCAATTGCTCCGACGAGTCAAGTTTCACACGAATCAGGTATTTTAAAAAATCGGAACTGGTCAATTGATTGAACCTGACTTTAAATCTGGCGTAATCCCGGTTGAGAATCAGCGAATCCACCAGATAATAATCAGCAGAAGGTACCAGTTCGATTAGATCAATATCAGCATCTCCATCAAAATAAAGATAAACCTCAGCCACCTGGTTTTCTTCGGTATAGCTAAAAGCCAGTTGTTTTTTGTTTTGCTCCAGTACCCAGTTCTTTTTCCATGTATACTCGGAGGTATCTACAAGAATTCGAGCATCTATAAAGGGACTATTGTCAAACCTGGTTTGTGCAAGTGAAGTGAAAACAAGTCCCAAAAGGAGGAAAGAGTAAAGTGCTGATTTTATTTCTTTCATTCGATTTTAGTTGTGTGTAGGCCTGTGAACGTTACGTTGATGCTGAGGTTAGGTATATCTCTGTAATGGATAACTGGCCATGTTTTTTTAATTGTGCAAAGATGAAGATCATGAGTCAAGCAAGCAAGGTTTGAAGATGAAGACAGGTTAATCTTTGATTAGGAATTTTAAAAGTTTGAAACAAAGCCTGTATCTTTCGTTTTAATTATACATCCTTTTGCCCCAAAGGAGTGTCTGACAATAACAACCCAACCCCAGAAATTTGAAACGAATTGCCGTCCTCTTTCTTTTGTATTATTGTGCGATTAGCGAAAACTATTCACAGGTTTTGCGCTATGATGTGGTGAGGAATGGATCGTCTATTGGTGCTACTTTGGTGGAGAGGACCATTGAGGGAGAGAAGATTACGCACCACTTGAATACCCTCACGAAATTCAGAATCATCTGGCAAATAGAGGTGGAATATGATTTGGTGGAGACTTTCGAGGGAGATACACTCGTTTCAGGAACCAGCTGGAATACGCTCAATGAAAGTAAGCAAAAGGATACCGAATTATCTCGCAAAGAAGGTGAATATTCACTGATTATCGACGGGATTCACACTACGATTCACGAGCCTGTAATTACCAAATCTGTTTCAGAGATTTATTTTGAGGAGCCAGAGCATAGTGAGAAAGTGTTCTCGGCATATTTCGGAAGATATCTCACTTTTGAGAAGATTGGGGAACATCAATATGAACTGACATCTCCCGATGGTTCCAATATTTACACATATGAAAATGGGATCTGTACGGAAGTGAAGATTTCCAGAGATTTTGCCACATTCAGCCAGGTACTGAAACCTGAGGTGTTGGCAGCCGTGAGAAATCATGAGATAACTGGCTCAATTCATGATAAAGACAATTAAAAAACTACTTATTCCCATTTCTATTCTGGTGATTGTGGGATTTTTCCTTTTTCTTATCAATCAGGTTTCGGGCATATACCTCATGCTCCAGAGCTTTAATCAGCTGGTAGCCAATATTGTGTTAGGAGTTTTGAGTTTGGGCATGTTCGCATTGGTGTTATGGCCAATTCTGATGTTTTCTAAACTGCCTAAGCCACTTCATATTCCTGAAAATGAGACCGAATTGGAAGCTTATCGCAAGAAGCTATTCGCCAGACTTAGGAAAAATAAGTTGTTGATCTCTGAATCCGCTACCCCCAATTCAATTGATGATCTGGATCGTTCTTTAGATGTACTTCATGGCAAAGCCGATCTGGTAATTCGCCAAACTGCGACGGCTGTTTTTCTAACAACTTCTGTTTCTCAAAATGGCAAGCTCGACGCACTGACCATTTTAGCCACACAGAGTAGGATGGTCTGGAAAATCGCTCATATATATTATCAAAGGCCTACAATGCGTGAGTTGGTGTATTTGTATGCCAATGTAGCCGCATCTTCATTCCTGGCAGCAGAAATCGAAGATCTGGATATTTCTCAGCAAGTAGAACCAGTGATTTCTTCTTTTATCCGCAATGCTGGAGGTAAGTCTGTTCCAGTTCTTGGCCCTACAGCCAATATCATTTTGGATTCTATGTTGGAAGGTTCTACGAATGCATTTCTGACATTGCGTGTTGGAAACATCACCAAGAAGTATTGTGGTGTCAATGAAGTTATCACCAAAAAGCAGATCAAACGAGGAGCATTCATGGAGTCTGCGAAGCAACTCAAAGGTATCGTGATGAAGTCTTCTGGAGAGATTATCAGCGGTCTGGTAAAGGCAACAAAGAAAGCAGGAGTAGACACGCTCAAATCCGGCTGGGAAGGCATTAAAAATACTGGTGGAAAAGTAGTGGACGGAGTATCAGAAGTAGGTCAGAAGATTAATCCTTTTAAGAAGAAGGAGGGGGTCAACTAAACTTGAATTAAAATCGCCTATCTTTATAATTAATGAACACTACAAACGAATCACAAGTCCAAAAAGAACAATCACTGCTGCTGGATCAGCTTGAAGCAATTGTAGAGAAGCTTCAACCTGAAATGTATCCAGACTATACAGCTGATTGGGATCAAGATCAATTAAAAGTGGAATTGGAAAGACGGGCTTTGGAGCCAGATGCTGGAATTTCATCAATGGAAGAACACATGGCTTTCTTTAAAAACAATCCGCTATAAATGAGAAGGTATGTCGTCATTCCCGATGCGGCAAAAGATATAGAATCATTTAGATTGTACCTTCTAGAGAAAAATGGTGAAATAGTTGCTTCAGCTTTCCTTAAACATATTTACCAGAAATTTCCACTACTTGTGGCATTTCCGCAAATTGGTAAACACAGAACAGATTTATTTGAAGGACTTTATTCCTTTCCGGATAAAAGATATCAACGTACAATATTTTATACTACAGCCGATTATGGGATTAAGGTCATTGCTGTTTTCGGAGGAAGACAAGACCACAAATAGCATTTGCTGATACGAATCAAGGAAAAGTAAGTAAATATCATGAAAAGCATTTTTTGGATTTTGAGTCTCGTTTTGTTGGTTTCTTGTCAGGTTGATGTTGATCTGAACGTAATCGAAAAGCAAATTCAGATAAACAATGAACATATCGAAGAGGTGATTGATAAATTCGCTTTTGTGGTGCAGGAAACTGGTAATCGTGAACCTGATGTAGCTTTCCTTAATAAGTTCAAAGAGTTTCATGATTTAAAATCCGAACTAGTATCTCACGTGGAAATTTCGAAACCATTATGCGATAAACAAATTCAACAATGTTTGATATATGTTGATTCTGTAAGGTTATGGAGTGAAGGTTTATATGGAAAGGAATACCTTTTTGCCCAGATTGAAAATGCGGATCAAATGTTGAATGAATTTGATGAATCCAAAATAGAGTCTGCTTTGATTTTACTTCAGCTTTCAATTCTCGAATTGGAGTTTTATAATAAACTGAACTCAATGTATGCAATGGACTTGTAAGGTGTCGTTGTTAATGCGGTATTTGTTATGAAAAGCATTTTTTGGGTTTTTGGAGTGGTTTTGTTGGTTTCTTGTGGGCCAGATCAGAATGAAATGGCTGTGTTGGATCAGGTGATAGAGGATTATGTTGAGCAAAATCTATCGATTTTTGAGAGAATCTTAACTATTGTAGAAGAGGAGGGTAATAGACCCGTCGAGGTAGAGATTTTAAATCTGGCGGAGGAAATTGTCAACGTAGGAAGATTTAATGACTCTTTGAGTTTTGATCAGATTTTAGACAGTCAATTCATTATGGAGCAAAAGTTGGTTTTTCCCGATTCACTTTTTTCTGAGTATTCGAGAAAAGAGTTAAAAAGCATTCGTAGTAAATATCAAAAAAGGAAGGTTGAGATTGAGAGATCAATTTTTATAGCTGATGAATTTTCATTCAGATTACATGTGATCAATTTCCTTCAGTTGAAAAGAAACTACCTAGATCACTTATTGAAAATGGTGAGTAATTGCACTTGGTTTACTTCTGTTCATCTCAGCATTAATAATGATATAGCCATAAATGGCCAACCATTTAGGGGGATCATAAGTTTGTCAGACAGCCCTACAAGTGATATTAATTATTCCTATAAAAATTTAGAGATCATTTTGGATAATACAAGTATGGCCTTTGATTCTGAACAAATCGGTAGTTCACTTATCATTACTTTTATACCCAACCAAATAGGAACTCATGTTATAACAGGTGAGCTTGTTAGAAATTTTAAAAGCTCTGAAAATAGTTTGTCCACTGACTTTCATTTCGAAATTCCAGTGAAGTAGCCTGTCATAACTGCAGGTTATTTACTAACAAGTTCCACTGGTGTACTTTCTAGATATGCAGTATCTGGGTCTAGGTCGATAAAGTCATCCCACTGTAACACACCATCCACCGCTCTAACTGTTTTGCAGAATGCTTCCTCCCGTAAAGGCTCGTAGATTGGGAATTTGAGATATTCCTTCAGATCGAGTTTCTTAACTTCATCATTGGCAAAGGTTACCAATAGTTGGAAATTGCCTTGGTAAACAACAGATTTTGCTCGTGGATTCATTTATCTAAGGGGTTCTATTCTAAATATTTTGTTACCTGTAACAGCCAATTCCCAATTTGCCATCAATTCTTCTTGATGAATTTCTATCCAGGCCTCCACCAATTTTGACTTATTGTTTGGAATTTTTCCGTCTAGAATGTTGCCATTTGGAATTTCATAAACAGCCTCCATTCCTGCATACTTAACATGGATATGAGGCAAGTGGTGCTGCTTTGTGTCCAAATAATACATAGAAATGATTATTCCGTAAAACATCGATATTACAGGCATATTATCTCTTTTAACAAAGATAAGAACTTCTCAGCTTCCCCCTTTTCACACCAAGCCCTCCTGCACAGCTATCCTCACCATGCCAGCCACATTGTGAACGGCCAGTTTTTCCATAATAGATTTCCGGTGTGTCTCTACAGTTCTCACGGCAATAAATAGCTTCTCAGCCACGCCCTTGGTACTCAATCCTTCTGCGATTAATGTCAGAATCTCACGTTCGCGCTCAGTTAAAGATTGCGTTTTTTTCAGTCCGGTATTCTTAATTTCCTTAGAGGTATTGATTAGGGCTTCCATGGCCTTTTGCGAATAGTAAGTTTTTCCGCCAAGCACAGCTTCTATACAGTTCTGAAAATCGATTTGATCTGCATTCTTAGGTAAATATCCTTCCAGCTTCAGATCCATGGCTTTTTTCACCACACTCTGATTCAGATGCATGGTGAGGAGGACGAATTTTGATTTCAACCCTTCTTTGCGAAGCTGCTGAATCATTTCCAACCCGTTCATGCCCGGCATGTCAAGGTCCGACAAAACGATATCTGGTCTGGAGGCTTTGATTCTCGGAATCGCTTCAGAGGGACTTTCATAAACGCCAATTACTTCAACATCCGACATTGATTCGAAGAACCTACTGATGCCCTGTGCCACCAACTGATGGTCATCCACAATCGCTATGGTTTTTTTGGTGTTCATGCGATTGGTATGGTCACAGTTGCTGATGTGCCACTGCCCGCGCTTGGTTCGTAGTTCACTGATCCTTTCACCATATCCAACCGACTTTTGATGTTGATCAGCCCATGTCCGTTAGATTTTGAGTCATCCATTCCTTTACCATTATCTTCAACGAATAGCAGCAGTTTTTCTTTGTTTTTGATCAACTGCACAGACACTTCAGAGGCTTCAGAGTGCTTGATAATGTTATTAATCAATTCTTGCAGTACCCGGTAGAGACTGATTTCTATACGCTCCTGAAAGCGTTGGTCTATTTTGTGATGTTCGAAAGTGAACTGCATTTCGGAAAACTGGAAACTGCTTTTGAGTAAATCTTCTATGGCTTCTACCAGACCATCTTCCATCAACTTGCGAGGCATCATCTGGTGTGAGATTTGGCGCACTTCATCAGCGGATTTACTAAACTGATCAGCGATGATTTCCAGATCCTCCTGCTGCTGTTCGTCAGAAATTTTGCTCACCATGTTTTTCAAGGCCATTTTCAGCGCACTTAGCTGCTGACCAATGCCATCATGCAGGTCTTTACTGATTCGTTTACGTTCTTCCTCTGTTGCCTGAATCACACTTTCAAACCCTCGTTCTTTTTCTCGCAGTATGGCTTCCTGCAATTTTTGATTTTGCTTAGCACGATATTGATTGTAAAAGACGATTCCAAAAAGGCTAAGGATTATCAGGCTACCGATCAATCCAAATATCTGAATCTGTTTAGCTTTCAATGAAGCTTCTTTTTCTGCAATTTCTAGTTTCTGAGTGGCAATTTCCTGTTCTTTTTCTGCAGTCTCATATTTGGTTTGTAGCTCGTTGATTTTGTTCAATGTGTTTTCGTTCAAGATAGAATCCTGATAAGTGTTTTTCAGTTTGAGGTATTCAATAGCCGCATCGTACTTTTTTCTTTTGTATTCCAGCTGATATAGATAATCATAGTTGTATACGATATGGTGCTTGCTGTCCAGTCTCACATACGTTTTCAGGGTGCTCAGCAAAGTGTCTTTAGCCTCATTAAAGTTTCCAAGGGTAAAATACGCCTCAGCCAGATTCATTTTGGCAGTGGCCGTACTGATCTGATCTTCTATTTTTAGACCCTCCTTAATGGCTCGCAAGTAATATTTAATCGCAGATTGGTAGTCACCTTTGTAGAAATACACACCACCGATATTGCCCAGAATAGCCACAATTCCCTCTGTCTCATTGATTTCATCCATAACGGAAATAGCCTCTTCATAATCATTTAAAGAGGCATCTAGTTGCCCGGTCATCATATTGGCATTTCCACTCTCAATGAGTGCAGCATAAGTAATCTGTGGCGCTTCACGTATTCGTGATTGTGCTACCACCGGCTTGATCTGATCCAATGCTTCACGGTATTTTCCGAGAAAAATTAGGCTCTGGGCTATGGTGATGTCACTTGTAGCTCCCGTTTTGTAATCTCCCAGGGCATATGCTATTGTTTTGGCTTTGATAAAATACTCGATGGCCAGATCAAAATCCCCGCGATATTTATAAATCACCCCTAAGCGCTGGTTGGCTTTTGAGATCCGCACAGAATCACTAGCAGATTCTCCAAGTTCCAGAGATTTTTGCTGACACCAAATGGCAGAATCATATTTTGAGATTCGCTGATAGTAAAGTCCTAACAAGGAATAATAATGGGATAAATCAGCTTCATCATTCGCAAAAGTCTTCAGCTTATTGATGGCCCATAGTGTTGAATCAAGAGAGGTGTAGTCATACTTTATGACCAGCTCATGATAGTAACTTATCGAATCAACTTCTTTTTCCTGAGCATTCCCAGAGATCAGAAAGAGCAAAATCAACCCTCCAAGAATTGTTTTTTTAATCGTCATATTGGCTATTTGTCACAGTTTACCGATTTACCACGAGGCATCTACCGGAAAACCACGAGTTAAACCTTGAAATTACCTCATGAGCTTTGAGTATTCAAATTATAAACTCTCAAAGTCATGAAAAAACTGAACAAAAATTCTAACAACTGGCTGGCAATACTTTGTCTGTTATTGATCACATTCATTTCTTACAGCTGTGAAGAAGCTGAAGATGATATCATCAAAGATGAAGAAAACACTGAGGATAGTACTAATACTGGAGGGGGAAATACGGCTAACCTGACCAATAATGTGATTACAGACGGTAGTGCATCCGTCACACTTGATAAATACACGATTACCTATGTAGAGGGAGAAGTAAACACTGGTGGTGATTACTATGAAATATATGCATTTGCAGGAGAAACTTTTGCCTCATCAAACGACTATCTGAGGGTATTCGTGGATGAAATTCCTTCCTCAGCTAACACTTACAGCTGGCAGGCTGAAGGTAATAGTGGAGGAGCTATCAAAGCGGATGAATTTTTCATTCAGGCTAAAATTGAAGGAAAAACTTGGTATGGGGTTTATACCGCAGAAGCCTGGGCTACCTCTGGTAGCATGGAAACTACTGTAGATGGGGATAAAGTGACCCTCGCATTTTCTGAAATAGAGCTTTCGGATAACTACATTTCAATCAATGTGACAGAAACAAAGAAGATCAGTGGTAAAATCACCATGGACAAAAATAGTGTAGCGCCGAATCAGTTTTTTGATCTTTTGGACTAATCAATCGCTATTAAAATCTGGAGAGTCCTAAAAAAATTCTGTCAATTCCTATGGGTCTCTTTTGAAAAGATAAAATAGATCAATGCCACAATCCTCCCGCTGTGGCTTTGAGAACCTTTCTCGGGAGCTGGCCTCTGTATCCAAATGCAGAGGCCATCAATTAATCAATCTTCACTTACTCTTGATAATATGAAACCTTATAAACTAATGAGCTTGATGGCTTTTGTTCTCTTTGCCACGGCGGCTCAGGCACAGATGCCTCGCGAATACGTCATGGGAAAAATAAGTTTTCTTTATGGAAATAATACATTCTCTGGGATGTACAATACCCAAACCGGTGAATCCAAGTCTCTGGGTTCTTTTGCCCGATTTACCAATATGGTAAGCAATGATAACAGCTATTTCGAAACGGGATCTGATCTGCCATTTTTCATTCTTTTAACCCTTGCAAATGGCATTAATAACAAACCGCCACTGGTTTCTTCTGAAATAAAGAGCTATGCGGAAGATATGAAAGGCACTAACGTAGAAGGGAACTCTCTTCAATACCTTGCCACAAGTCTGTTGCACTATTCTGCTTCTTGGGAAATCTACGAAGGGTTAATGCTGGGTGGCCATATAGGATGGGAAGGAATAGCTGCCAGTGAATGGGATAAGGACAATGTTTTTACAGAAAGATATACCGTGGATGCCAATTACCTGGCGCTTGCACCTGTTATTGCTTATCAAACGGACTATTTCCGTGCAGAATTCAAGTATAAGTTCCTTGGAGCAAGTAAAAGAATTGAAAAGGGTGGGCGCCAATGGGAATTTGCCGCTGATTATTACTTTTCGTCTGGAAATGAGGCATTCGCTTTAGCCTTCGGAGTATATGCCCAAAAGCTTGATGTTACACTTCCTGCAGGGAGACAGCCAAATATTTCTTCTGCCGGCATTCGCATGAGCTTTTTGTATTATAGCTTGTATAACCTGTTTTAGAGCAATTGACTCTATCTACCCAGTGGGTTGCGTTCACCAATCCACTGGGTGGAGAGACATTATGTTTTCAAACGATACTCCAAGAATATCAGGGTACTTACAGAAAATAGCATTTCAACGGGTATTACCACTATCATCGAACCAGGAAATGCGGGGTTGAGGTGTGTTACAGAGTGACAACCTATTAGCTCTTGGGCTTTCTTTTAAAAGGTTTTCTTCTTGAATTGCCTGATTTAGGCCTGTTGTTCCTTCTTTGATTTGACTTGGATCCAGCCGGCTTATCAAAATCTCCGGGCTTGTCTGTAAGTGGAAATCCTTCCAGCTCTTCAGGTGTTAGCTCCAGACCGATGAGTTTTTCAATGTCTCTGAGGTAAGTCATTTCATCCAGACTCACTAATGAGATTGCTTCACCTTGTGCTCCGGCACGTCCAGTTCTCCCGATTCTATGCACATAGTCTTCGGGGACATTGGGCAATTCAAAATTGATCACGTGGGGTAGTAGTGGAATGTCAAGTCCACGTGCGGCAATATCCGTAGCTACCAAAACCCGTATGTCATTGTTTTTCAAAGCAGCCAGGGCTTTAGTCCGAGCGGCCTGGCTTTTATTACCATGTATAGCCATGGCCGACACGTCGCATTTTACCATTTTCTGTGTCAGTTTATTAGCACCATGCTTGGTGCGGGTAAAAACCAGCACTTGTTGCCATTTGCCACCAGCTATCAAGTCGATTATTACATCCGTTTTCTTTTTCTTATCTACAGCATAGGCCTTCTGGTTGATCTGGTCGACAGTGGAGTTTTCTGGTGTGACTTCTACCAAGACGGGTTGACGCATGAAGTCATTGGCAAGCTTCTTAATTTCTTTAGAAAATGTGGCGGAGAACAATAGGTTTTGACGCTTCTGAGGAATGAGAGCCAATATTCGTTTGATGTCCCTCAAAAATCCCATGTCCAACATACGATCAGCTTCATCCAATACCAGTATTTCTACCTGATGGAGTGATAAGGCCTTTTGCTGGTGTAAATCCAACAATCTTCCGGGTGTAGCTATCAGTATGTCAACACCATTCTTCAAGGCACGGATTTGGGGATTTTGATTGACACCACCAAAAACCACAGCTGACTTCAGATTCAAAAACTCGCTGTAACCTTTGACATTTTCAAACACTTGTGCCGCCAGTTCGCGTGTAGGTGTGAGCACCAGCGTTCTCACGGTTTTGCCACCAGGGTGTTTTTCTTTAGTCAATAGCTGCAGAATTGGTAGGGTAAAACCTGCCGTCTTACCCGTGCCTGTCTGTGCCGAGGCTAGAATATCTTTTCTTTTCAGAATGAGAGGAATGGCTTTTTGCTGAATCGGTGATGGTTTTGTATAGCCTTTTTTCAGTACAGCCTTGAGGATTGATTGGTTCAATCCAAGATTTTCGAATGACATATAAATGGTTTGTGAAACGACGATTTATACTGGAAAGTCATTTCTGTGATTTGCAAAGGTAGTGGTAATCCTGAAACCAATATTTCAGAAAATATTGTTTGTTTTTCAGCGCCGTACTAACTCATGAACAATTCCGAGTAAGAATTTCATTTTTGGTTAGTTCGCTATCTTTACAGTCGTTCGTTTTTTTCGCCAATGGTTGTACCCTCACAACCCAATGGTGTTTTCGATTAGTGAGGACATTAATTGCCGCGAAAAAAACAGGTAGATAGGTCTGTGTCTATAGCTGGTTGGAAGAGCACCTCGGAGACGGGGTGTTTTTTAATCTCCACCACCTCCACAGCCACTACACCCGCTACTACAGCCATGGCTACTGCACCCTGAATGTCCGTCACTGGAACATCCCCAAAACCCATCCCAAAATCCACCGCCAGTACTAGAGCTTCCCCCTCCTTTGCCGCCTTTTCCTCCTTTTATGGTTCTTGCAACAAAAAGGATAAGAATGAAAACCAAAATGAACGTTCCCCATGGAACAGGATTCTCCGATTGCATAAAGAAAACGCTCACTACTGGCAAGAGAACCAATGAAACCACAGCCTCCATTTTAGGTTTTTTAATGATCCAGTAGTTGGAAAGATTAATACGCTTAAAGTTGATATCGGAAAATCGTTGCTTAGTAGAAGGCCAGATATCCAAAGGCAAGTCATTACCAAATTCCTTTTTATAGGCCTTCTGTACAACTTCGTAATCACTATTGTATCTGTTTCGTTCTTGACTACCTCCTTTTGTGGGATTATGATGCAGATGCCTATTGAGAGTATTTTGGCAAAGGTCTATCCAATAGGATTTGGTATATGTAAGATGCAGATGCCAAGCCTGATCAACAGCATCACTAGGTGTTACCTCTCCATATCCAGCACAACAGAGATATAAGAACTTTTTATATTCTTCGATTACTCGTAAACAGAATTGAAGAGACCAATTATTGTCTCTCGCCAACCTTTGAGAAAAGTTAAAATCAGCCGTGGAATCATCTAATTTGAAGTTGTGAATTTTAAGCCAAAGCTCTGGGTTATTCATTTAGTTACGTTAATTGGTAAAATATTGTTTATAAAACTAAAGAGATTTCTTCAAACCCAATTCCACATAAACAGGTAAATGATCAGAACCGATAAACGGGCCTGTTTCTCTATTGTTTACGGTCAGTCCTTCAGAAATAAGGCAGTGATCCAGTGTGGTTTTCATCATTCTAAACCATGTCGGCCAACTTGCCTGTAGTCCAAACCCGTCCCTACTATCTCTAAGGTTTGAATAGTGCCTAAACTGCTTAAAATGCTTGGAAAATGATGAAGTATTCAGGTCGCCAATCACTATGGTCTCTCCATTAAAACCGGATACTTTTTGTGCGATTTGCTTAAGCTGATTATTTCTGGAATCAAATTGCTCTTGGTTAATGGGAGGGACAGGGTGAGTGGCAACTAAGTGAATCTTTTGGTTAGATAGAACCAAACTGCATTCTATTGACGGAGCACCGACCTTATCGTAATACACTACATCTACATCATGAAATGGGTATTTACTGTAAATGGCTATTCCGAAATTGTCAGTTCTGGGGATTTCGTATAAATGTGGGTAATTAGAAATCTGTGGTTCGAGCATCAGCCGCCATAGTTCGGTAAACTCCTGAAGTACAAGGATGTCCGCATTTTTTGAATCTATATATGCTGAAACTTTCTCAAACTCACCGTTCGAACTTAGAAGATTGATGCTTGAAATGCTTATTGAATTCGAAGAATCAATACTGCTATTTTGAGGAAAAAAGAATGGAAAAATATCCCATGAAAGGAGCAAAATTAGTGGAAATGCTAGAAGAATAATCTTTTTACGAATGTACACAGCGCCTAAAAGCGTAGTGCTCATCAGAGCAATTATATACTGGACTTTGAAATGGCTTAATAGGTCAAGTTTCCAATTATCTCCTCCGTAGTAAGAAAGAATCGTGATTGAAATAATAATCCCGAAAGTTGCTGTTAAAATAAGCTGAAAGGTGCTACGCATAGAATCTTTTCACTTATTAATACCGTTTGCATGACTTCATTGCAATCATCTAGAAAAGATAGTGAATAGTATTTACAGAGGCGTGTTTCCAACCCAAGTGGTTGTATCATTTTTGGAAGTTATGCAAGATTGCGCTGTGCTTTGCGGCTTTGCAGTCTGTTCTGCAGCATTGTAAGTGACCTCTGCACATTTGCAGAAGGTCTCGCAAGGTTGCAGTTTGCTTTGCAGCAACGCAGTGCCTTTCGCGAAGTTGCAGAAATCCTCTTCACGTTTGTAGATAGCTTCGCACAAGGGAAAGATAGTTCTGCAAATATTTTAAGCCTGCTGCAAGACTTCAGGATTCCTCGCGATGATTATTTAGGTTCAGCGAAGATGTAAATGGATTCCGCAGAGTTGCAATATGCAATGATGGATTGTAATTAGTGATTACAAGATTGAAGAGTGTTCTTACGGTGATAAATTTATCACTCACTCACAAATACCCTTTTCACACGCTGACTTACATTGGTGAGAATCTCATAAGGAATCGTGTCAGACCAATTGGCTAAATCCTCGATGGTTGGGTTTTCACCAAAGACAATCACCTCATCGCCAGCTTGGGCATTGAGGCCTGTCACATCAATCATCGTCATGTCCATGCATACATTACCTATGGTCGGGGCAAGCTTCCCATTTACCAGAACCTGTGCTTTTCCATTGCTGAAAGCTCGACTATACCCATCTGCATATCCGATAGCAATTGTGGCAATTTCTGAGGTTATTCCCGCTTTGCCTTTTCGCGAATAGCCAATGGTTTCTCCGGCATTCACCTTTTTCACCTGTGAAATCACTGTTTTGAGTGTGCTAATCGGTTTCAAATCTTTGATCAGACCAGTACTATCATATCCATATAATCCTATTCCCAGCCTGACCATATCAAAATGATACTGCAACCACCTTACCAAGCCGGCGCTATTCACCGCATGTTTGATTGGCCGATAGCCGATTGCTTTCACAATTTCCTCATAAACCTCATCAAATATCTCGGCCTGCTCTCTGGTGTAATCATCTTCTTCTACCATGTCAGCACTTGAAAAATGAGTGAAAATACCCGCGATTTTTAATTGCTGATTGGATCTCAAAATGGAAATCAGGTCCGGGATATCTGCTTTTGTAAAGCCCAACCGATTCATACCAGTCTCTATTTTCAAATGAATTGGCGGAGGGTCGGAGGCTTCTTCCAGAAATTTATGAATCATTGGGAGGCTGTAAATTTCCGGCTCCAGATCGAAACTCTCTAGCAATCGAAAGCTGTTCCATTCCACGTTCATGATCATGATAGGCGTTTGGATCCCCTTCTTTCTTAGGTTTATTGCCTCGTCCAGATAAGCCACTCCCAAATAATCCACCTGGTGGTACTGCAGCAAATGGGAGATTTCTTCCACACCCACTCCATAAGCAAAGGCCTTTACCATCACCATGAGTTTGGTAGGTTTTACCAGATATGAGCGATACACATTCAAATTGTGCAATATAGATTCGAAGTTGACCTCCAATACTGTGTCATGGTTACGTTCCTCCAGGTAGCTCACTACCCGTTCAAGTTCAAAATCTCGTGCGCCTTTTACAAGAATGAGCTCCTCGGCAAATTCTGGAGCATTTAGTAAAAATGCCTTTGCGGATTGAAAACCCTCAAATTCCATGGAAAAGAGATTCTTTTTAGCGACAATCTCTTCGCCGATTCCGATCAGGCGGGTGACTTGATGCTTTTCTAATAATTGATTGACCTTGAAGTAAAGTTCTGCCGGATTTTTACCGGACTGCAAAATGTCAGAAAGTACTACAGTTTTTTTTGATTTGTGTGGTTGCTGTAGCAGGTAATCCAAGGCTATTTCCAGACCGATCAAATCATTATTGTAAGAGTCATCCAGTAGATAAGAATTGTTTCTTCCTTTTTTTAACTCCAGTCGCATGGGGATTGGCTTCAGCTTGTTGATAGCGTGCTGTATGGTGTCATTTTCCATACCCAATACAATAGAACAGACAATCGCATGGCTGATGTTTTCTATATCAAAAGCACTGCTGAA
>JAUIAO010000033.1 GCA_030425425.1 Bacteroidia bacterium
CCACTGACTACTATCGACATGTCTTTAGAGAAACCGCCCAGTACGAGAGTACGCTGGGTGGTGTGAGAGGACAACAAAGATAGGTTTGATCACCTATCTTTGTTTCCTACTCGATTTTTAAAAGAGGTTATAGTAAAATCAAATATCTCATGTCTATAAAAACGAAAGGCCGAAAACTCGTTTGCTTCCGGCCTTACTGGATTGAAGAGACCAACCTAAATAATCAAGATGAACTGATCGCTTTAGCGATTATCGACCAGCTACTAACTAAACACACTTCAAAGATGTATCCCAATTCTGGATGGAATCTGGAGAAAAGCCATTCACTGATTTATTTTATTTGATTAAAATCATTTACTTATCTTGATGAAAGTCATTGCACCGTAACTTTTGTTACGGTCATTACCTGATCAATGGCCTAATTTGGCAGTTGAATAAATAGCAGAATCAGAATTATGAGAACGATTAAATTAGTTTGGATAGCACTTTTTGTCTTTGCATGTGGCACAGGTGCCAGTGAAGCGCAGGATGTGAAGCGTATCAACAATGCAGAGCTCAAGGAACTTTTGAAAAATGACGAAGTGCAATTGGTAGACATTCGCACGCCGAGAGAAACTTCTCAAGGTATAATAGAAGGAGCCAAGATTATTGATTTTTATAATCCTGCATTCAATCAAGAGATAGAAAAGCTAGATAAATCCAAGCCAATCGTGGTGTATTGTGCCGTGGGAGGGAGAAGTGCTTCTGCTAGTCGCAAGTTGCAGCAGATGGGTTTTGAAAAGATTTATGATCTCAAAGCAGGGATACGAGGCTGGGCTGTAGAAGGCAATCCAATCAAGAAATAGATTTTTGGAATTATCCACGTTTCACTGAAACATCCATCAAACTAGCTGGTTTATTTGCCAACTCATGCAAACAGCAAATCATCAATGAAAGAATTTTGGAATGAAAGATATGGGCAGCAAACCTATGTATATGGGGTGCTGCCCAATTTGTTTTTTAAGGAGCAAATAGCAAAAGCAAAGCCTGGTAATATCTTGTTGCCTGCCGAAGGTGAAGGAAGGAACGGAGTGTATGCTGCCACACAAGGCTGGAGTGTTGACGCGTTTGATTATTCAGCTTCGGGTAAGGAAAAAGCAGTGCAACTAGCGTCCAAACACAATGTGTCGATCAATTATGAGGTAGAAACACTTGAAAACTACCAGATAAAATCAGGCCACTATGATGCTGTTGGATTGATTTTTAATCACATGCCTTCATCGCTCCGTCAGTTGGTTCACCAGCGTGTGATAGAAGCGCTGAAGCCTGGAGGGAGTGTTATTTTGGAGGCTTTTGAGAAAAATCAATTAGGATTGCCATCAGGAGGCCCGAAATCAATCGATATGCTTTACAGCATCGAAGAACTGAAGGAAGACTTTGGTAGCCTGGACATCCAACTACTGGAATATGCGGATGTGATGCTGGAAGAGGGCGAGTATCACAAAGGACCGGGAAAAACAATTAGATTAGTGGCCATCAAACCTTGATCTAAATAGATACCAATGAGTTGTGTAACGGGAAAACGACAATATGACACGGAGCAGCAAGCCCTCGATGGGTTGATTTCTGCACGTAGTAAGGCATTTTTCCGAGAAAATTCTGGCCCTATCAATGTATATGAATGTGATGATTGCGGAGCCTGGCATCTGACTTCAAAAGGAGCACAGCATCCCATACTAAGTGATGCTGGCATCCAAAAGAATATCAAAGATCAGCACGTGTCTGATTATTGGGAAAGAAAGCTTCGTCGCTGATTTACTCAGTCTCTTCCTCTTGATTCGCTTCTGACAAAGGTTTGAGATTGGATGGAATAGCCTCCGGATCATATGGAAACACCTCCAGAAAGTTCGTAAGAGTAATCGACGGGATTTCATACGGAACCAGCATTGAATTCAGATGCTGCTCTAGCTTTTCATAAGCTTGTTTCACATGTTCGGCACTCACAAGCAGGTAGGAATTGATTTTTACCTCCTTTTCGCTATCGCCATCCACAGTCATGTAGACGACCTTACTCTTATACCACTTTTCTGCATCCTCTTCCATGATCACTTCTGCTATGTTGGTTTTAGTGATCTGGGTGACCGTAAACTCGCCATGAATGTCCCGTTCGCAGATTTCATATAATCTGGATTCTGCGTCTGTATACGAGACTGCATCCAGTAAGAAAGCGTCAGTTACCTGCTTCAACATTCCGTCATCCATTTCTTTGTTGTGCTTCACTTTGCAAGAGTACCAGATCTTCATTTCGATTCAATTTTTTAATTGGGCTGCAAAGATAGGAGGGTAGTGGAAAGATGAAATGCTGGTTCGATATTTTTATAATTCTCTGTGCCTCATCTGTAGAGATTAATCCATTTTATGTTTTCTGAGGATTTATCAAATTAGATAATTAATCACTAGTTGATAACTTTGTCTCACCCCAAAACAACATTACATGAACTCAAACACCCCAAATGTCCTGTGGACTCCTTCAGCAGATTTTATCAATGACAGCAACCTGAAGCATTTTCAAGATTGGCTCCAGGTCAATAAACAGCTGACTTTCAAAGATTATGATGCACTCTGGCAGTGGTCAGTAGAGCATGTTGAAGAATTTTGGCAGGCGATCTCGGAGTACTTTGATGTGAAGTTTCACGATCCTTATTCCAAAGTACTTGCTGGCGATAAAATGCCAGATTATCAGTGGTTCACAGGATCAACATTGAACTATGCTGAGCACATTTTTCGAAATAAATCAGATCAGCATCCAGCAATCATTTTTAAGCAGGAGGGAACGCATACCCATGAAATTAGTTGGGCTGAATTGGAGCAGCAGGTAGCTTCTTTGACTGCATATCTAAAGTCTAAAGGTGTGCGGAAAGGAGATCGGGTAGTGGCTTTTATTCCTAACATTCCTCAAGCCACAATCGGTTTTCTGGCTACTTGTTCTATTGGTGCTGTGTGGTCTAGCTGCTCACCAGATTTTGGAGCAAGCAGTGTAGTGGATAGGTTTCAGCAGATCGAGCCAAAAGTTTTGATTGCAGTAGATGGATATTGCTACGGAGGTAAGTCATTTGACAAAACCGGAGTGGTTTCAGAAATTATCAAACAACTACCCTCGCTTCAGACAGTAATAGAAATCCCATATCTGAATTCTGAAAAGTCGTTACCTAATAGCGTTTCATGGGGAGAAACTATTTCAAAAATAGACGAGGTGCTGAAATTTGAACCACTAGAGTTCTCACATCCTATTTGGGTGCTATACAGTTCTGGGACCACAGGCCAGCCAAAGGCGATTACTCATTCTCAGGGTGGTGTGTTGTTAGAGCATTTGAAATATGTGAGCTTTCACAATGATGTCAAGAAGGGGGAACGGTATTTCTGGTTTACCACCACTGGTTGGATGATGTGGAATTTTGTTCAGGCAACCATGCTCTGTGGAGCAACGATTGTGTTGTATGATGGTAGTCCGGCATTTCCAGATATCACCTCGCTTTGGGAGCTTGCTGCAGACCTAAAAATCAATCATTTTGGGACTAGCGCACCATTTATTGTGGCTTCTATGAAAAAAGGTGTTCAACCAGGCCAGCAGTTTGATTTAAGTGCTTTAAGGTCTATCAGCAGTACTGGATCGCCTTTGCCACCGGAAGGTTTTGAATGGATTTACAATGCAGTCAAAAAGGATGTATGGCTTTGCTCCATGAGTGGGGGGACAGACGTTTGTTCGGCATTTGTCGGTGGATGCCCAACTGAACCCGTTTTTGAAGGGGAGATTCAGCGAAGAGCTCTGGGATGTGCGATGTACGCGTTTGATGATTTTGGAAAATATTTGACCGATGAAGTAGGAGAGATGGTAGTGACAAAGCCAATGCCTTCTATGCCTATATTCTTTTGGAATGACCCCAAAAAGGAAAGATATCAGGAAAGCTATTTCGAGATGTTTCCCGGAGTTTGGAGACATGGAGACTGGCTTCAAATCACTAATCGAAACACCCTGATCATTAAAGGAAGATCAGATGCAACCCTCAATCGGCACGGGGTTCGAATCGGTACGGCAGAGATTTATCAGTCTGTCAGTAAGATTACAGAAATTAAAGATTCCCTTGTAGTGAATATTGAACAAGAAAATGGAGGGCATTTTATGCCACTTTTTGTGATATTGAATGATGGAGAAGAACTTAATGATGATTTGGTCAAACGTATTTCACAACAATTGAAGAATGATTTTACGCCCCGTCATGTGCCTGATCAAGTGATAGCAGTTCATGACATTCCTTATACGATCAGCGGCAAGAAAATGGAAGCACCCGTAAAGAAAATATTGATGGGCAAACCAATAGAAAAAGCCGCGAACCTGGGAGCAATGAGGAACCCTGAATCTTTGAAATTTTTCACTGATTTTGCCCGCGGGATTTAAGATGATGATGAGTTCAATCAAAAAAAACTGAAATGCAGAAGGTTAATAGGAGAGATTGACTAATTTGACTAAAATCCATCCAATAGCTAAATGAATGCCCGATTAGTACTCTTCACCATATTGCTATTTCGAATTATAGGAATATATGCACAAGATAGTAAGGCCGATAGTTTGCATCATCAATTGTCAAGTCTTCAGGATCATCAGACGGAACAACTTGTTGAGGTCAATAGTGCACTTGCCTGGGCATATCGTGATAATCGTCCGGATTCAGCCCTCTATTATGCGCTCAAAGCCAATAAACTAGCAAAAGAATATGGCTTTAGAGATCTTGAGATTCAGGCACTCAATTATATTGGTGTCGCCTATAGAAACCTTAGTAATTTTTCAAAAGCATTCGAAAAATACCTCGAAGCGCTGAAGCTTTCAGAAGAAAGACAAAACGCTGAACAACGTGGGTATTCACTGATCAATTTAGGAAACCTGTATTTATACCAGACCAATTTTCAGGGAGCGATTAAATATTTCATTCAGGCGCTGGATCAGGCCCAATCACTGGCCAATAATCGCATGGTTGCCTACTGCTTCCTTAATCTGGGTAGGTCTTATAAAGGTATTGCGGAATATGGGCAAGCCGAGTTGTATTTCAGCCAGGCTATAGATATCAGAAAGGAACAGAATGATAGCTATGGTGAATATGCAGCCAAAATAGATCTGGGAGAAGTGTATATTCTGCAAGGTAAATGGGAGAAAGCCGAGCAGTATAATCTCCAATTGGTAGAGGACCTGAAAAGTATGGATAACCCAAGATTACTTGCGGTAGGTTATACCAATCTGGCTAAAATTTATCTAGGCACAAATGAATTGACTAAGGCATTGAAAAATGCTCAAAAAGGACTGTCCATTTCCAGAAATGTAAATACTCGATACGACGAAAAAAATATTTTGGAGATCATGAGTAAGATTCATGCTTCGGATAAGGATTTCGAAGAAGCTTATGAACATCAGGTCTACTATTCTGAATTGAATCAGCAGCTATTCAGTGAGGAAAATATCCGAAAGATTGAGCAGTTGAAGAGTCAATATGAGATGGAGCAGCAAGAATTGGAAAATGAGTATTTGCGTGAGCAGACAGCATTAAAAAACCAAGTGATTGCTACACAGAAAAATTTTATCATGGTCGCTGTGACCAGCGTACTATTATTGTTAATAGTGGCTGTAGTTTCCATACGTGCTTTTTTGGTGAAGCGTAAGCTCTCTTTGGAAATCAGTCAGCAAAGGGATAAGATTGCTGATGATAAAGAGTTGATAGAAGAGCAATCGGCCAAATTAATCGAACTGGATAAGGCGAAATCAAGGTTTTTCGCCAATGTATCTCATGACTTGCGCTCGCCATTGAGTTTGATCATCGGAAATTTGGAGATGCTTCAGGATGATCAGGAGGTTATTTTAACTGCCGGAGCGATTCGAAACCTGGAGACCGCTCAGAAAAATTGTAAGCGCTTGCTGTATCTCACAGATGAAATCAACGATATCAACAGATTAGAGGAGGGTAAGGTTAATCTGAAACCTGAGGTGGTTCGTTTTGCTTCGTATGTTCAGATGTTGAGTGAAATGTTCGTAGGTACTGCTCAGTACAAAGGGGTTCATTTGACTTTCGAAAGTGAGGTTGGAAAAGATGAAGCAGCGTTTATCGACCCACGTCAGTTCGAGAAGATTTTTTATAATCTTGTTTCTAATGCTATCCGCCATACATCAAGAGGTGATAAGGTGAAAATTACGGCATTTTCCGAAGGATTGTTTCTTAAACTGCAGGTCAAGGATACTGGAGAAGGTATTAGCAGTGAGAGTTTGCCGTATATTTTTGATCGTTTTTATCAGTCTGCCGACAATGAATACAGAACGAGAGAAGGTTTAGGAATTGGATTGGCTCTGGTCAAAGAGCTTGTTGAGCTTCATGGTGGTAAAATTTCTGTGGAGAGTACGCTGGGTCTGGGTACTACATTCAATGTATGGTTACCAAAAGCAAGTTCTGAATCAGAAAATATCGTTTCCCCTACGTTCACTTATGTATCTGAACGCAAGCATTTGTATGATGAATTAGATCGAGAGGAACGTGCCGGTATGAGCATCCCGAAACTAGAAGAAAGGGCAAGCATCATGGTGGTAGATGATCATCCGGAGATTCGCTACCATATTAGACAGGTTTTGGAAGACGATTATCACATCATAGAAGCGGCACATGGTATTGAAGCTCTGGAGCTCTTAAAAACAAACGATGTACAGGTGATCATATCAGATTTGATGATGCCTTGGATGGATGGGTTTGAGTTTATCGAATCACTGAAAAAGGACGACAAACTTCAAAAAATTCCTGTCTTGGTAGTTTCGGCAAGGATCACAGATTCTGATAAAGAAAAAGTATTGTTCAAAGGAGTGAATGATTACCTTCAGAAACCTTTCCAGAAAAAAGAATTGATGCTTCGAATCAATAACCTGTTGAAACAATCTGAAAATAAGGGTAATTCAGAAGATATCTTTTCACAGTTGGCTGATAAGAAAAAGCTTGGGGAATACGAAAAAGATGTATTGGTGAGGTTGGAACAAGTTGTAATTGATCGGATAGATGATGAAAACCTGTCAGTATATCATTTAGCTGATGCAATGGCTGCCAGTGAGCGACAGGTCTATAGACTGGTCAAAAAGATTACAGGGCTTACACCTTATGAATATGTAACCGATGTACGGTTGAAGTATGCAGATTATCTTATAAGGAAAGGAAAGGTCCGGAATGCCACTGAAGCGGCCAATAATATTGGAATTCGGAATGTGACCGCTTTCAAACGTCAGTTTGAGAAAAAATTTGGGATGGATCCAGCCGGATTATTCAGAAACGAAGATTAAGAGTTGCCTCTGGCTGTACATGCTATTTCTGCTAACTGCGCAGTATAAAACTGATCTAAGTAGTTATTTCTGTTGTCAGGGTTTCCTACAAATACATCAAAATGTTTGCTGTATTGATTTTCAGGCTTGCTGTTGATAAGCTTACTGAGTCCTTGTGATATTTTATTCTTACTATTCATCGTTCTTGCTATTTCAAGCGGTTATTTTGAAATTCACAAGAAAGGCAAGCATTAATACTAGTACCCCTAAAAGAAAAGTGAAAATTATTCAGATATTTTTAACGATCGCCTGTTAAAGGATGTGATCCCCCAATAACCTAGTACAGTTTGATCTGAATTTAAGTATGATAAATTACCATAAACAGGTGCCGGAGTGACTGACGATTCGGTGCCTAGTGTGGTGGTCTGACTCTTGATATTTCTGAGATACTTATAACCCAGTTCGGTGATTTGGAGTAGTTCCAGTGTGATTTTATCGTCATAATAAAATTCAAATTGGGTAAACTCATTGGCAAAAGTTGTGGTGTTTCCGTTGAAAAAACGATCGCTGATCAAGACCAGGTCTTCGGGATTGTTAAACAGTGTATCATTTCGATATACTTTCCATCGGTAAAAGTTTTCTTGAGTGGAATCGTCTTTGATAGTTGCTATAGGATAGTAGATCACATCAATCACATTTGGATTATCAGGGGATTCGCGTTCATAAAAATCAAAATTGAGACTGTCAATAGTCGGAGCAAGTCTTATAAATTCTGGGTCTGATACAATGGTGTCTCCGGAGTTTAACGCGATTTGTATCTGATAAAAGGAGCGTGTTTTTGCTTTGAACTTTTCATTCGAGTGATACCATCCATCTACAACATATGTAAAATCATAAAAGGTGTTACCCGTCCTCACTTTGATTGTGGCATCTTTGATCGTATTAATAGTTTCAGAGTCGGAAAATAACTGGGAGTGAGTAAGACGGACCCTCTGAATTGTATCTACGTCTATCAGCCATCCTTCTACTACCACCAGCGGATCGGAGGGAGAAATATCCACCTCGAGATCACCGCATCCAGCAAGGAATAACAGAAGTAAATATGTTTTTACGTTTTTCAAAATTTAAAATTGTAAGTGACTCCAGGGATAATGGTATTGAAAATGCTGTATGGAACAATGCTTGTATTTCCAGTGTTTTCATCTTGCTCGAAAACGTAGGAATAGACATTATCCCTTCCGTAAACATTGTAGGCGACGAGTGTCCAATAATCCTGGAATTTTCGTTCACTGCCATCAAGTTTATATTTTTTACCCTCGATTTTCAGACTGAAATCCAATCTGTGATAGGCCGGAAGTCGATATTGATTTCTTTCTCCGAAATGAGGAACAAGTTTGTCTTCATAGATGTATTTACCTATCGGTAAAGTATAAGGTCTTCCGGTGGAATAATTAAAGCTAAGTGAGCTGCTTACCCTCGGAGTAAATTGATAAATCCCGACTACTGATATATCATGCTTTTTATCATGGTTGGTTGCGAAAAATTGTCCGTTATTTACTTTTTCCTCCTGAAATTCACCATTTACCTTGATCTCACTTCGTGATAAAGTGTAACTGATCCAACCTTTTAGTTTACCCTCATTCTTTTTGGCGAAAAATTCCAATCCGTATGACCTGCCCTGGCCATTCAATAATTCTGTTTCCGGGTTAGAATTAAACAACAGTTCAGCACCATCCTTATAATCGAGGAGGTTTTGCATGCTTTTATAATAGCCATCCACGAAGACTTCCAATCGGTTGTTGAAAAAATTGGCATACAAACCCAATGAAAAATGATCAGAAATTGTTGGCTGAATGTAAGGGTCGCTAAGTTTCCAGATGTCCGTAGGGGCAGGTGTAATGGTGTTAGAAATCAAGTGGAGATATTGTAATGATCTTGTGTAACTGGCCTTGACACTGCGATTGGCCCGCAACAGGTAGTTGACAGATATTCTGGGCTCAAAACCATAATAAGATTTTACTTTTTCACCTGATTTGAAACGAATGGTATCTAAAATAGACTCATCAGATTTAGTCTGACTCTGATCATAGATATATTCATCATAGGGACCCAATACATGTAGCGCAGAAACCCTCAATCCATAAAGCACTTTGAGTTTTTTGTGGTTGATTTTATGGCTTAGATATATTGCAGATTCCAATCCTCTTTCTGTATCTAATATAATGGTATTGGCAGATGAAGTAGAGTCATTAAAAGGAACTCTCTCTCCTGGTCTCAGCCTATGGTTTACCAGGTTCACACCGAAATTGAATTCATTTACAGGGTTCATTGCAAATACCCAATCGGATTTCAAAGTATAGTTGATCACTTTACTGGTTCCAATATAGCTGGCAGCTTCCCTTGGCTGTGTGATTTTGTAATTGTATTCACTAAAAATCGCTGAAGTATTAGAAAATACCTTTTTGCCATAGAGATGGTTCCACCTTAGCGTAATGTTTCGGTTTCCCCAGTTCCTTTCGGTTTCGAAAATGTTTGTGTTTCTGTCGTTTCCGAAGTATCCTGAGAGGTAATAGGTATTCTTGTCATTGGCTTTCCAATTGATTTTTGTATTCAAATCATGAAAACGGATATTCGTGTCGTCATCAATGGGTAAGTTGAAAAGCGACCTACGTCCAGAAAGAATAAACGAACTTTTTTCTCTTACAAGAGGACCCTGGACTAAAACTTTTCCAGAAAGAATGCCCAAACCTCCATTAAATTGATAATTATGATAATCACCTTCTTTTTGATGTACAGTGATTACTGAAGATGCTCTTCCACCGTAAGAAGGTGGTATAAACCCTTTCATGACTTCTATATGATTCACAGCCTCAGGGTTGAAAATTGAAATTAATCCATATAAATGATTAGGGTTATAAATGGTAGCCTCGTCCAGAAGAATTAGATTCTGATCTGTTTCTCCACCTCTGATGTTCAATCCGTTTGCATCTTCACCAAGTGTCCTAATCCCTGGTAGCAGCATAGCACCTTGTAGCACGTCAACTTCTCCTAGAAAATAAGGAATCTGACCTTCAGATTTTAAGTTAATTGTATTGTAACCGGGAATGACACTTGTGATATTATTGTCAGCAGCCACAGCAGATACCACCACTTCTTCGAGTTGATCAATTTCTGGTTTTAACCGGATATCATACTGAGTATTGAAGTCTTCTAAACTGACCGTATCTATTTGATTTTCAAACCCAATGTACCCTGTTTGAAGGATCAAGAAATTATCAGTTGAGGAAAAAGAGTAATATCCATAGTTATTAGTTACTACACCTTGCCCTGACTTTATGTCAATAACTGTTGCTCCAATTAATACTTCTCCAGATTCTTTATCCATGACTATTCCCCGGACAGTATGCATTTGACTAACTGGTGTCCAGCTGGATAATAAAATAAGATTATTCTTAATGGAATACTCAATATTGGCCTGATCTCTCAGTACGTTTAGAATGTTTTGAACCGAAATAGACCTGGAGCCTATTATGATTGGGGAATCATTAATTTTCGATTTACTGTACGCAAGAGAGATGTCGTTATTCTTTAAAGCAGAAAGAATATTGTAAACGGTAGTGGAGGTGTTTTCTAAATTTATTTGCTGACTTAATAAATCTTGTGCAAATGCTGAAAAGAAGCTTGTCAGTAAGCTCAGAATAAAGAGGAATGATTTTAATCTGGCGTTCATCAGGATATAAGCGAAAACTTAGCAGCTTGGTTTTTCAAACTGCAAAACTAACACTTAATCACATCCACTTCCAGATATTTTCACTTTGTTGGGTTTGATAGAAACGTTTACATCCAATACAGTGGAAAGAATATCTGCTATTTCTTCGAGTGGTAGTTTCTCAAACTCTGCATTAAGGGTACACTTTTTTATAGATCGTGACAAGACGAAATCTACCTTATAGTATTTCTCCAGGTACGTTACCACGTTTTCTAATGGTTCGTTATCGAATTTGAAATGCCCTGTTTTCCAACTCATTAAATTGGTGCCATCTGTCACTTGCTTGGACAGCATACCATTTTTGCTAATCAGATATTCTCCCTTAGTTACTTTTTTAGAATCCTGCTTTGTCCGAACCTGCACTATTCCAGAAGTAACAAATAGCTCAAGCTCCTTCGATGTATTCAGGTTGAAGGATGTTCCCAATACGGTCACTTTTCCTGATTTATTATTGATAGTGAAGGGGTTAGATCCTTTTCGAACTTCAAAATAGGCTTCTCCTTCCAATTGAAGATGTCGCTGAGCTTTGAAAGTTTCTGTTTCAAATGAGATTTTAGAATGTGGAGAAAGAGTGACAATTGAACCATCAGGAAGTTGGTGAGTGCTCAATGCATCTCCACTCGCAAACGTGGCGATAGTTTGCTCTGTGGTATTGCCCAGATAATAATTACTTAAAGCTAGTATTCCAATCCCTAAAACCAAGACCGCAGCGATTTTCATCAAGTAGGATGTTACGCTTTGCTTTTTAGTAATACTACTATTCACTTTTTGCCATGCACGTTCTGTGTCCACAGCACTCTGGTATTCACTCATCTGCATAAACAGATCGAAATCATCATCGAGCTTTTCACTCTCTGATTGCTTTCGGTTTTGATATCTATTTACCCAGTTTTTGTCCATGTTGTAATTAAGGCAAGCAACTTGCTGCTCACCCCTAATTTTAGTTTCAAATTATTTATTTAATTCTATAATTCTGAAGGTCATCTTTTAATAATTCCTTAAGTTTTTTCAAGGCAATCGACATTTGGTTCTCAACTGTTTTAACAGAAATATCCAGATCCTCAGCTATCTCTTTGTAAGTTAAACCGCCATATCTACTCAAAACGAAGATATTCTTACACTTATCGGGTAAGGAATCTATCGCATGTTGAATCTTCTTTTTCAGCAACTCGGTATCATTGCTGGCTATTATAGGGGTCTGTAGATTCCGTATATTTTCTATGTCTGTCGTAGCCTGGTGCTTAGGTAATTCTAGTTTTAGGTAATTAATGCTTTTATTTTTTGCAGAGGAAAACAAATAGGATTTGATTCCTGTATGTAGTTCAATTTTTGCCCTTTTTTCCCATATATAGATGAAGATTTCCTGCGCAATCTCCTCAGCTACTGTACTATCTCTGACCAGGCTTGCAGTAAAGTTGGTAATGGAAGCGTAGTATTTTTTAAACAAGCGTTCGAAAGCTTCATTATTCCCCTTCTTGATTTCCTTAAAAAGTATTTGGTCCTGGTCCTCGTGCATTAGAAAGGAATCGAGTTTAAAGCATACAAAGATCGAGTTAATATGGATAATGAAGGGTTGTAAGTTGCCTGACCATATTCAGGATTTTGTGCCATTATTGTCACTATCATATTTTCATCCGGAACTACATACACAGCCTTCCCACCTGTCCCATGAATGGAAATCATTCTGGTTGATATTGATGAATATGAGCGCAAATAGTCAGAGTCATACCTCCACCAGCCTGCGCCCAATCCAATTTCAGGACGGAAACTATCATCATACTCCGAAAGTTCAAAAATCCAGTCTCGGCTAATTATTCTTTCATTTTTGGTCCATCTACCTTCCAAAAGAAACAAATAACCAAATTTAGTGTAATCCAATGTCGTAAGGGATAACCCATCACCTCCATTCAGAATACCATTCGGGTCAGATTCCCATTGGTAATTTTCAATCCCCATTTTTTGAAATAATTCATTGTCCAGAAATTGAATCAATGGTTCATTAATAAGGTTTTGATAAATTTTCATAAGGATTATTCCCACACCAGAATGTAGGCTGGATCTTCTGCCTGGGATTGACTCCATTTGTTGAGACAATACAAACCGAACCCAATCAGATGATACCCGCATAGTGTCAAAATCGTTTTTATTTGCCACCGGGTACAGACCTTCATCCCAAACCAAACCAGAGGTATAATCTAATAAATGCTGAATGGTGATTTGTTTCTTGAGAGTGTCTGCTTCGAAAATATCCTCATAATCTGGAAGTAGTTCGTGTATAGGTTGATCCAAATCATTGATCAGACCTCTCTGAATGAAAAAATCCAATGCAAGACAAGTAATCCCATATGAAGCATTTCCAATATTGATTAAATCTTCTCTTTTGTAATAATCATAATAATTTTCAAAAACCATTAGATTATTTTTGATCACACATACTGAAAACACATTACCGTAGTAACCTTGGCTTATTGCTGTATTCAGAGATAACAAAGATTCCTCCCGAAGACCAACTTCAGATGGTTGACCATAAATCCATGTTTGCTGGTCAGGAATTACGTCATTTGCGATGAAGCATCCTGAGCAGATGGAAAGAATCACAACAATCAAAAAGATTCTCATTTGTAAAAACCTAACCTTATTCCAAAACCATATACCAAGCCTGATAATTCCCCTTGATTGACACCTTGTATGTTTAGTTGATCTATTATTCTGTATGAACCAGACAGGAAAATTTTGAGGTATGTGATCGGCACATAAACAACTTGAAGCTCTGGCTGGTACACATAGTACTCATCTCGCAATAGCAATCGATTCCGATCCTTTTGCTGCCAAACCATATCACCTTTACCTAAAGACATTCTTATATCAATTTCAAATGGCTTGCGCCTGATAACATGGCTTCCGAGATATGCACCCCCATATTTGTAGGTCATTTCGAATGTGTTTGGAAAAACCAATGTATGTTCATATACTTTCTGCACTTCACTGATAAACGCACCTGCAAAAAATCTGTTCAACGTAATTCCAAAACCAAGCTGATAAAGTGGGTAGATAGAAGCGGGACCTGGAACTTCTGAGTAAGTCCCCTCTAAATAGATACCAAACTTACCAATATCCGTTGGTAACCATGAGGAGTCTTCTTCCAAATAAATTAAAGTATCTGATGATATTAAAGTATCCTGAAGACTTTCTTCCACTGTCAAAGAATCAGGGACTTGACTATACACTTTATTAGTCAATATACCTAAGACCATAAAAGCTCCCAGAAACCATAGATGTTTTACATGCATAGCAATGTAAACTTACATTTTAGATTTTTTTTTGAACGAATGCAACCTTATAAATTAATTTCAGTCCTTTGATTGAATTGCTTGATTGAATAATTGGAAACCGCAACCTACGATATCCACCACGACCTGATTGAAAAATGCAAAGCTGGAAATAGCTACGCCGAATATGAGCTTTATCGCCTGTATTCACGGGCTATGTTTAATACTGCTTTCAGGATTTGTGGTAGCAGAGAAGAGGCAGAGGATGCACTGCAGGAAAGCTTTCTGAGCGCATTCCGAAATATTGATTCTTACCGGAAGGAATCAACTTTTGGAGCATGGCTGAAGCGAATCGTGATCAATAAATCGCTCTCGGCGATTCGTAAAAAGCAGCATGAAACGATCATGATTGAAGAAGTAACAGAAGAACCTGAGGCAGAGCATGCGTCATTTGATGATCTTTCACTTTCCGTGAATCGGATCAAAGAAGCAATACTGAAATTGCCATTGGGTTTTCGAACAGTATTGAGCTTGTATTTGATGGAAGGCTATGATCATAAGGAAATCAGTGATATTCTGAATATTTCAGAGTCTACCAGCAAAACACAGTACAAAAGAGCTAAAGATAAGTTGAAAAATATTTTAGAAAAGGAGGTGAACTATGGGTGATTCTTTAGAACGGTTTATTGTTAATAATCGAGAAGCGTTCGATGATCTGGAGCCCACTGCTGAAGTTTGGCAGAAGATTCGCAAAAAAAGGTCTTATAAGGATAAAGTTGTCAATGTCCTCTGGAGAGTTGCCGCAGTGGTTCTTTTAGTATCCACAGTATTGTTGATACTAGAGCGAGGAAATGACCAGGAGCGTGGTGCTCAGGAAAGAGGACTCACAGATGAATTCTCAAAAGTAGAGGACTATTATACTTCTTTGATTATTCACAAAAAACAAGAAATTCTTAACTCAAAAAATCCATCATTGAGGAGAGGGTTTTTGATTGAAATTGAGCGATTGGACGAACAATATGAAAAACTAAAAGAAACGTATCTGGAGCAAAATGCCGGCGATATGCTTACGGATGCTATGATCAATAACCTGAAGTTGCGTATTCAAATTCTCAACAAGCAATTGGAAATTTTGAATCAAATGAATAAAGACCAAGAAAATGAGAAATCTTATAGTGAAATATAATGTAGCATTGATGCTATTGGTCCTGTCAGTGCTGGCATTGGCAGGAGTGAATGAAGAAAAGCGAAAATCCATTAACAAGAATTTTAAAGTCAGTGAGCGAACTGTTTTGGAGGTGTCTAATCAGTTTGGGAAAATACAGATGGATACCTGGTCAAAACCAGAAATCAAAGTGGATGTAGAGATCATCGTCAATGGAAGGAATGAAAGCAGAGCCCAGTCTTTGCTTGATAAAATTGAAATCAGGATTAAGGAAAGCTCCTCTTTGATATCACTAGAGACTGACTTTGATGGGAATATGAACACTAAAAACGAAGAGTCCTTTGAGGTTAACTATATGATATCATTGCCATCAGAAAATGACATCCTGGTAGAGAATAAATTCGGAGATATCTACATAGGAGAGCGAAAAGGTAAATCTGAAGTTGAACTTAGCTATGGTAATTTGAAAACTGAGGATTTTTTAGGCCCACTGGATCTCGAGCTGTCGTTTGGGACAGGGACACTTGGGGATCTGATAGATGCTGAAATAGAAGTAAAGTATGGAGAGTTGGAACTGAATAATGCCAGATCATTGGAGTTAGAACAAGGCTTCTCTGAGGTGGATATCAATCAAGTGGAGAATTTGGAGTTGGAAAGTAAATACGGTGATATGGAGATAGAAAGTGTTGATGATCTGCGATGTGATGTTCAGTTTTCAGGGTTTAGCATCGGCAGGGTAAATAAGAGTTTGTACATGGAAGCCAATTACGTTTCGGATTTCGAGGTAGATGAGTTGAGTAAGGATTTTGAATATTTCAAATTCTATGGAAAATTCAGTTCGATTGAGTTGAATTTAGAAAATGGAATAAAAGCAGATTTGGAAGTGGAGTTGAGCTTTGCCAGAATGAATAATTCATATGATGATATGGATATTTACTATCAGGATAAGGAAGATACTCGCAGTGAGTACAAGGCGAGAATAGGTGGAGGGAGCTCTGATAAAAAGATAATTGTACAGTCCAGCTATGGAGATCTCAGAATAAGATAAGAAGAAATTCGAAGGCTGGTTTTAACGAAATCAGCCTTTTAAAAACTAGTAGAGTAGTCAAATTCCTCTTTTACAGAATCCAGAATCTTTCCACCTTCACACTTAATAACTCTCGCTGGAAATTTATCTATGAAGTGATGGTTATGAGTGGCCATCAATACAGAGGTACCGGATTTATTTATCTCCAAAAATAATTTCATGATTCCTTCTGCTACTTCCGGATCGAGGTTCCCAGTTGGTTCATCGGCAAAAAGAATTTGAGGCTCGTTGATTAGTGCTCTGGCAATCACCACTCTTTGTTGTTCACCGCCACTAAGCTGATGTGGGTATTTGGCAGAAACAGCCCCCAGGCCTACACGCATCAGTACTTCAGCCAGTCGGCTTTTCATTTTGGCATTGTCTTTCCAGCCAGTAGCTTTCATTACGAAATACAGATTTTCCGCCACACTACGGTCGTAAAACAGTTCAAAATCCTGAAAGATAATACCCACTTTTCTTCGCAGATAAGGTACCTCAGCCAGTTTTATTCCTCTGATCTGGTAACCTACTACCTGAATGTCTCCGAGTCGTAATGGAAGATCTGCGTAGAGCGTCTTCAGAAGAGATGACTTGCCACTCCCTGTTCTTCCAATTAGATAGACAAATTCGCCTTTTTCGATTTCAAATGAAATTTCACTTAATACAGTATTGTAATCCTGAAAAATGTTTGCGTTTGCAACAGAGACTACTGGTTCATTTGAAAAAGATGCGTTCATATTGATAACTTCTGAAGTTTGCCGAACGGAAGCGCTTCGATGATACTTTTCAGCTCGGGTTCTTTGCCTGCCAGCCCAAATTTCTCCATTTTCTGGAGCGGTCTGTCAGCTCGAAAATAAGCAATGAGCACAAATTTGTCATCCCTTAGCTGAATGTAATCAGGAATTTTTGCCTTTCCTTTTACTTTGATGATGTACATACGGATAGAAGATTTCTGATAAAACTATGTAAAAGAAATAATGTTCTGAGGAGGAGAGAAGGAAAGGGAATAAAAAAGGGCAAACGAAATGTCGCACCGCTACAACCACCTACCCTTGCTATCTTCCGATCCTGGGGGATTCAGCAGGAGCTGGTCGCATCCGTTTGCCGGAGCGCAAAGGTAGTAAAGAATTCGAATCAACAATGATCAAAGTTCAGAAATAGATCTGAAAGAATAAGTGTCATCATCCTGATCTTCTTCCCGGTCAAAAAAATCTCTCGAATCTGCTTCATCAAAATAGAAGTCTGATACATCATCGAATTCTTCAAGGTCAGTGATATCTGTGTCTGTTCTTCTCATAATCATCAAATTTGTTCCTGAAAATTATGCGAATTGTTTTTCTCGCATTCAAACTGCGTATTATTCATTTATTAGTAATCTGTTATCACAATTAGGGAATCATTAATTCACGATATAAGATTCTAACAATACCCATGTATTTTTGTGCGTTGTATTTGGGTTAGTCGAAAATAAATAATGAGTGAGAGACCTTAAGACACCATTCTTGTATTGAGAGATAATCCACAAACAGAAAGAGATAATTGATGAAGAATATTATTGTGATACTGTTGATTTTTTCTGTTCAGCTAGTTTCTGGACAAGTAAAAGGCTATATCGGTGTGAAAGGTGGTGGCTCAATTAGTAATACTTACATAGAGCATACAGTGTATAATACTTTCCTCAAAACTGGTTTTACACCAGGATATAACGCAGGTATGGTAGTGAAGCTCTTCACTAAAACCCCAAAACCTTCAGGTGTAAATGGAGCAATTCATACTGGTTTATACCTTGAGCAAAAGGGGTGGAAACAAGTGTTTGAAACGGATGAACCGAGCTATCATGTAAAAATGAATTATTTGGTACTTCCATTTGAAGGAGCAGGTTACATAGGTAAGGGGAAAACGCGATTGTTCATTAGCGCAGGTATTTTTTTAGAGCAATTGATAAGTTATCAGAAAGATGACACACCTGATCTTGAAAATATAGGCAGAGGCATAGAATTTTATACATATGAGGAAGACCGTGACAAGCAGTTTGGATACGGTATCAGAGCCACTATGGGATTGCAGTATGATTCAAAGATCGGTGCATTTCATGTGGATGGGTTTATTTCTTACACAGCAAGTAGTTTTATTCAGACTGAAAAGCTGAGTGATAGACTTCCTGACCTCACTAATCATTATTTGGGCGGTTTTTCTGTGGCCTACATGATACCGTTCGGTAATCACCCATAAACTTGGCAATTATTTCTACTGATATCTTCTTTTAGTGGCCTCCGTTTATTAAGAATAGAGTTAATACAAACGATATCAAAATAAGGAATTGTTAAATCGTTAAAAATATAAACAAAATTTTGATTATTATTTAACAATATTTCTAATTTTGTATCAAATTCTTAAATCACTAACATATTATTAAAATGGCTGCAGAAAAAATCGTAGAAGCACTTACAGGTGCAAAGGACAAACTCACCACATTGGGAATTGAAGAGCAATTGGTTTCAGAAATTGAATGGTGCTTGGGTAGCTTTGCTCATGACAGCAATCCAGAGGGTCTTTATGAAAAAGCAACTGAAGCTGCATCAGCATTAGAGGCTTTCAAGAAAGAAAACCCTAGGAAAGTATCAAAGAAATTGATCGATGATCTTACCAAAGCGGCAAAAGCCTAGTAGGATATTTTTTATTAAAAAAGGCTTTTCAGATATCTGAAAAGCCTTTTTTGTTATTTCTTACTCAGGTGCTTGTCAGCAATTGACCTGAGAAAACTTCTTTTTGTGGAAATACTCGGATCTGAATAGATATAGGCCGAAAGGTCAGCGACAACTCCCGCCTTGTATCCCATTCCAATAGCTAATTTTTCGCAAAATTGAATCTCGCTTTGGAAAATCTTCCCATCCACCTTCATCATTTGAATGACATCATGCAGATAGTCAAACTTTTCTTCTGGAGGAAGTGATTTTACCTGCGGGATTTTTTTTGGATCCTTAATGATTTGCTCTATCTGTTCTTCCGTAAGTCCGTTTCGCTTTCCTATGGCAAAAATCAAGCTTTTCTCTTCTTCAGCAATGAAGTTATCGGCCATCGAAAGATGAACTAGAATACTGAGTTGTTCTTCGTAGGGTAACATAGCACTTAAAGATAATTATATTCTAACTGTATAGACCTGGTTTTACTATTTCATCCGAAAACGTACGAAAAATAATTATGTTGTCAACAAGAACGTAATAGCATTCTGTAAGATAAAATTATTTCTAATCTCAATTAAAAGAAATGAATGGAAATGCATCTTTGTTCCAAATTAGATGAGGTGAAAATGTGGATGGGCAGATTTTTTTGTGGTTGTTCTTGGATTTCATTTAAGAGCTTCACTACATTAGCGGCATGAAATTAATGAATACATATTACTGGTGGCACATGGTTCGGTTTGGACAATGAACAGTAGTGGTATGTACTTTAAAGAATAAACATCAAGACCCACTGTTCGCAGTGGGTTTTTTTTTGATCTAATTTTAGAAAATGGAAAAGAAATATCGACTTAAAATCCGTCAGAAGACACTTCTAGCAGATATGGTTACTCCCGTGGGATTGTACTTGAAACTGCGTGACAAGTATGCCAAATCATTTTTGTTAGAGAGCTCTGATTATCATGGTTCTGAAAATAGTTTTAGTTATATCTGTTGCGACCCCATAGGTAGTTTTCGCCTGAATGAGCACAAAGTCAGTATCACTTATCCTGATTTGACTGTAGAAAACCTGGACGTAGAGAATCATGGTGATGGGCTCCAGCACCTTAGGTATTTTCTGGACCGTTTCGAGCACCCAGATACACATGATAAATACATACAAACAGGGCTTTTTGGTTATATTTCTTATGATGGGGTTCAGCATTTCGAAGAAATAAAATTCGATAACCCTAAAGCACCAAATGCCCAGATCCCGGAAATTCAATATAGTTTGTTTCGGTTTGTTATTGTTTTTGACCATTTCAAAAACGAATGCCATGTAATCGAAACTTTCGACGAACATCCACAAGATGAGGCTTTTGAGAAACTTCAAAATATCTTTCTGGAAAGAAATATTCCATCATTTTCATTTGAAAAATCTGAGGAAACACAAACTAATTTCACCGATGCTGAATTTTTGGAAAGAGTAAAAGCAGGTATTAAGCATTGTGATTTAGGCGATGTTTTTCAGGTGGTTTTTTCTCGTCAGTTCAATACAGAGTTTAAAGGGGATGAATTCCAGGTATATCGCGCATTGAGATCTATCAACCCTTCTCCTTATCTATTCTATTTCGACTATGGTGGGTATAAAATATTTGGTTCTTCACCTGAGGCTCAGATAGTTGTGAGAAACGGAGAGGCTGTCATTTACCCTATAGCGGGTACTTTCAGGAGAACCGGTGATGATGCGTCAGATGCAGAATTGGCTAAGAAACTATTGGCAGATCCCAAAGAAAATTCAGAACACATCATGTTGGTGGATCTGGCCAGAAATGATCTCAGTAGAAGCAGTGATGATGTGAAAGTTGAAACTTATAAAGAGATTCAATATTATTCTCACGTCATTCATTTAGTCTCAAAAGTGACTGGTCAGCTTCGAGAAGATGTAGATCCTCTAGAGATAGTTGCCAGTACATTTCCTGCCGGTACTTTGACAGGGGCTCCAAAATATAGAGCAATGCAGTTGATTGATGAAAACGAAAATACCGCCCGAGGCTTTTATGGAGGGGCGATCGGTTTCATGGATTTTAAAGGTAACTTCAATCATGCCATTATGATCAGAACGTTCATGAGTAAGGCTAACAAATTATATTTTCAGGCGGGCGCAGGTATAGTTTCTAAGTCCAATCCCGAAAGTGAAGTTCAGGAAGTTTATAATAAACTGGCGGCCTTGGAGTCGGCAATGAAAAAGGCAGAAGAGATAAGTTAAATAGCTGATGAAGAAGGTATTAGTCATTGATAATTACGATTCATTCACTTATAATCTGGTTCACATTTTGAGAGAGCTTGGTTTGGGTGATGATATGGAAGTCCATAGAAATGATAAAATCGCTGTGGATTACGCGGAGGGTTTTGAGAGTATTTTGCTTTCACCTGGTCCCGGTTTACCAAAAGATGCTGGTATCATGCCAGAGGTGATTCAAAAATTTGGACCCACCAAAAACATACTTGGTGTTTGCTTAGGACATCAAGGCATAGCGGAGAGCTATGGTGCAGAGCTTTTTAACCTTCCATTGGTATATCATGGAGTAGCTACAGGAGTGAGTCAAACTGCCGTCAAAGACCGAATGTTTGAAGGGATTCCCGAAGAATTTAAGGTTTGCAGGTACCACAGCTGGGCTGTGAAACCAAACTCAGTTCCTGATTGTCTGGAAGTGACTGTAGCCGGTGAGGAAAATAATGTGATGGCTTTTCGTCACAAGGAACATAATGTGAGAGGAGTACAGTTTCACCCTGAGTCCATTATGACCGAACATGGGATCAAAATGATTAGCAACTGGTTAAGTAAGAAA
The DNA here is from genome assembly GCA_030425425.1 of Bacteroidia bacterium. GTDB lineage: Bacteria > Bacteroidota > Bacteroidia > Cytophagales > Cyclobacteriaceae > Marinoscillum. The sequence continues at coordinate 22,100 of JAUIAO010000033.1, forward strand.
AAATGAAAGATGTCTTAAATAAACTCTTTAAATATGAAAAGCTCTCTAAACAAGAAGCATTTGAAATCTTGAGTAATCTGGCCTCCGGGCAATATAACAATAGTCAGATGGCGGCATTTATGACCGTTTACATCATGAGAGGGATTTCAGTTGAGGAATTGGCTGGTTTTCGTGAGGCGATGCTGGAACTTTGTGTAAGGGTTCCATTAGATGATTTTGATGCCATTGATCTCTGTGGTACTGGCGGAGATGGAAAGAATACCTTTAATATTTCTACGATTTCATCATTCGTTACGGCTGGAGCAGGTCAGGCAGTGGTAAAACACGGCAACTATGGTGTGTCTTCTGTTAGTGGCTCTTCTAATGTACTAGAAAGCCTTGGAGCGAAATTCACCAACCATATTGACACAATTAAGAGAAGTATGGATGAGTCTGGAATTAGTTTCTTGCACGCTCCGCTGTTTCATCCTGCAATGAAAAATGTCGGACCAGTACGGCGTGAATTGGGAGTGAAAACTTTCTTCAATATGCTTGGACCAATGGTGAATCCTGCTTTCCCCAAAAGTCAAATAGTTGGAGTTTTTAGTTTGGAACTGGCGAGATTGTATGGTTATTTATATCAGAATACTGATAAAAATTTCATGATTATTCATGCGCTGGATGGCTATGATGAGGTGTCATTGACAAGTGGTTTTAAAACTGTAACGAGAGAACGAGAAGAGGTTTTTCAGCCGGAAGACCTTGGTTTGAAGCGCCTGACTCAAGAGCAGCTTCATGGTGGAGACTCTGTAGAAGAAGCAGCCAAAATCTTCATGTCTATACTGGAAAACAAAGGCACAGAAGCGCAGAAGGAAGTTATTTTGGCCAATGCAGGATTGGCCATTGCAACGGGAAAGCAGATTTCTATTGCTGATGGTATAGCTCAGGCAAAAGAATCACTGGAATCAGGAAAAGCATTGAATTCATTTAAAAAGTTTGTGGAGGTAAATAGCTAATGAATATACTAGATCAGATAGTAGCAGACAAGAAAGAGGAAGTAGCACAGCGCAAAAGCCTTTACCCAGTGAAGTTGCTGGAGAAAAGCACGTATTTCCAGGGTAAGCCCGTTTCCCTTGCAGAGTATATTCGTCGTGATGATAAAGTAGGAATAATCTCTGAGTTTAAAAGAAAATCCCCATCAAAAGGAATCATTAATGGTAGTGCCAAAGTAGAGAAAACAACCATAGGCTACATGCAAGCCGGGGCTTCAGGGTTGTCTGTTTTGACAGATTACAAATATTTCGGTGGTAAAAGTGAAGACTTGATGACGGCACGTAGTTTCAACTTTTGCCCGATTCTGAGAAAAGATTTTATCATTGATGAGTATCAAATTATCGAAGCAAAATCGATAGGTGCAGATGTTATTTTGTTGATCGCTGCATGTTTGACACCAGAGCAGGTTGAGAGATTAGGTGCTTTCGCTCAATCTTTTGGAATGGAGGTTTTACTGGAAGTGCATGATGAAGAAGAACTGGAAAGATCTATTAATCCTCATGTCAATTTACTAGGTGTAAACAACCGTAATCTAGGGACTTTTGTGACAGATGTTGAAACTTCAAAAGCGCTTGCTGAGAAGATACCGAATGACTTTGTAAAGGTTTCTGAAAGTGGAATCAGTGATCCTAAAGTGGTGGTGGAATTGATGAAATACGGATATGAAGGCTTCCTGATTGGAGAAAACTTCATGAGAACGGGGAGTCCAGAGAAGGCGTGTAGGGAATTTGTGAAAGAAGTTAAGGGTCTTATATAAACCGCAGAGAAAAGGAGAAAACAGAGTGTTGGGTGGCTCTATGAAAGATATTAATGATATAACTAATGCAATAATTGGAGCTGGAATCAAAGTTCATACTGAGCTTGGGCCAGGACTTCTAGAATCTGCATATCAAGAATGTCTTTTTTATGAGTTGAGCAGAGAAGGATGGAAGATTGAAAAGGAGAAATCTATGCCTGTTGTTTATGATGGAGTTCAGCTGGATTGTGGTTATAGAATTGACTTATTGGTAGAGGATTCTGTGATTGTTGAGTTAAAAGCGGTGAAAGCATTGGATGATGTTCACATGGCACAGCTTCTCACTTATCTCAAATTAGCTAATTGTAAAATCGGTTTACTCATGAATTTCAATGAATACCGTTTGAAAGATGGGATTCGAAGGGTTATAAATAAGTATTATAAATAGTATTCAAGTTTTACCTCTGTGCTCTTGGCGATCTCTGTGGTTGAAAGAATAAAATGAAATTAAAAGTCTGTGGCATGCGAGATGCAGCGAATATCGAGTCGCTGTTGGAATTGAAACCGGATTACATCGGAATGATTTTCTATCCGAAAAGTAGCCGGTATGTAAATGAATTACCTCAAGTAAGTTTTGGGGATACTCCGAAAGTTGGAGTGTTTGTGAACGCTACTTCGGCGGAAATCAAAGAGAAATCCGAAGAGTTTAATCTGGATTTGCTGCAGCTACATGGTAATGAACCCGTGGATCAAGTGAAAGAGTTAAAAGCAGAAGGTTTCCAAATCATGAAGGTTTTTAGTGTAATGGATGAACTGCCGCTGACACATATGAAGCTGTATGAGCCTTATGTTGATTACTTTTTATTCGATACTAAGACTCCAAAATATGGAGGAAGCGGACATAAATTCGATTGGGATATTTTGAAACAATATGGTTTGTCAAAGCCTTTTTTCCTGAGTGGAGGGATTGATTTAGAAGATATTGAGAAAATTAAGTCAATGCAGTTGGAGCATTTATTTGGGGTTGATGTTAATAGTCGATTTGAAGTAGCTCCGGCATTGAAGGATATTGAAAAAATTAAAGCATTAAAAGCAAAATTATGAGTGATGTACAGTCAAAATACCTGGTAGATCAGCGTGGTTATTTTGGAAAGTTTGGCGGAGCATATATTCCGGAAATGCTTTACCCAAACGTGGAGGAATTGAAATCACAATATCTGGAAATCATGAATTCACATGCTTTCAGAACTGATTTTGTGAAGTTATTGAAAGATTATGTTGGTCGTCCAACACCTCTGTATCATGCATCCAGATTGTCTGAGGTAGTCGGTGCAAAAGTTTATTTGAAGCGTGAGGACTTGTGCCACACCGGAGCACATAAAGTGAACAATACCATTGGACAGATTTTGATGGCACAGGCATTGGGAAAAAAACGGATCATCGCAGAGACTGGAGCTGGTCAGCATGGAGTGGCCACTGCCACAGTTTGTGCTTTGATGGGGCTAGAATGTACGGTCTATATGGGTGAAATTGATATGGCTCGTCAGAAACCAAACGTGGAAAGAATGAAGATTCTGGGAGCGGAGGTGCGTCCTGCGACAAGTGGAAGCAAAACACTTAAAGATGCGACTAATGAAGCCATGCGCCATTGGATTAATAACCCTAAAGACACGCATTACATCATTGGCTCTGTTGTTGGGCCACATCCTTACCCAGATATGGTCGCCAGATTTCAATCTGTGATTAGTGAAGAGATCAAGTGGCAACTGGAAGAAAAAGAAGGCAAAGAAGATCCTGATTACGTATTTGCTTGTGTAGGTGGAGGAAGCAATGCAGCTGGGGCTTTTTACCATTATGTGGATAAAGAAAACGTGAAACTGGTGGCTATTGAAGCTTCTGGGTTGGGGAATGATTCTGGTAAATCTGCCGCAACCACCGCATTAGGTAAAGAAGGTGTACTACACGGAAGTAGAAGTTTGCTCATGCAAACGGAAGACGGTCAGGTAGTGGAACCATACAGCATTTCAGCAGGATTGGATTATCCGGGAATCGGTCCGTTCCATGCACATTTGTTTGACTCAGGAAGAGCAATGTTTGTAGGAGCTACGGATGAGGAAGCCATGAATGCAGGTGTTGAGTTGAGTAAGCTGGAAGGAATTATTCCTGCTGTGGAAAGTGCTCATGCACTTGCAGCGCTTCATAAGGTTGATTTCAAACCAACTGATATCGTAGTAGTAAACCTGTCAGGAAGAGGGGATAAGGATTTGGAGACATATATCAAGTGGGGGAAGTATTAGAGGGTAGTAAATAGTGTACAGTGAATAGTATTTAGTAGTTGAAATTAAAGCGTAAGGCGTTGAGCGAATTGCGTAAAGCGAAAATGAATAGAATAGATCAGGCATTTATAGATAAAAAGAAGGATTTACTCAATGTGTATTTCACGGCAGGATACCCCAATTTGAATGATACATTAGAAATTGCCAAAGGCATTGAGAAAGGCGGAGCGGATTTGATTGAAATCGGAATCCCGTTCTCTGATCCCGTGGCAGATGGGCCAACCATTCAAGAGAGCTCCACAAAAGCTTTGGCATCAGGTATGACCTTGAAGTTGTTGTTTGAGCAACTGAAAGATCTTCGAAAAGATGTAACACTTCCGGTGTTACTGATGGGGTATATCAACCCAGTAATGCAATACGGGTTTGAAGCATTCTGTCAGAAATGCCAGGAAGTAGGTGTGGATGGCTTGATTTTGCCGGATTTGCCGATGTACGAATATGAGGAAATGTATAAAGCCGTATTGGAAAAATATGGGCTTTATAATGTCTTTCTGATCACACCTCAGACTTCAGAGGAACGCATTCGCAAAATAGATGAACTAAGCAAAGGATTCATTTATATGGTTTCTTCAGCGAGTACCACTGGTGCTAAATCTGGAATCTCAGAGGAGCAAATCGAATATTTCGAAAGAGTGAAAGCCATGAATCTGAAAAATAAACTGCTGATTGGTTTCGGGATATCAAATCATGAAACTTTCAGCAAAGCATGTTCTTATGCAGATGGTGCAATAATCGGGAGTGCTTTTATCAAGCTAGTTACTGTAGACGCATCCTCATCAAATATCCAACAATATATCCAATCAGTTAAAAACCCATAATCATGATCATACAATTAGCCCCGGAAATTACCTCAGACCAAAGAGAGGCTTTAAAAACCCAGATTTCTTCATTGAAATACAAAACCAATGAAGTGAGAACGCAGATAGGAGAGTATATCATTGGTATTGGCAAAGAGAAGTTTGATGTCAGGAATATCGGTCATCTACCGGGAATTAAAGACATCCACATCGTTTCAGATGATTACAAACTGGTTTCACGAAAGTGGAAAGTAAACCAAACAACCATTGATCTAGGTGATGGTGTGTTGATTGGTGATGGACATTTTGCTTTGATGGCTGGTCCTTGTAGTATAGAAGGTGAGGAAAATATTGTAAAAACAATCAATCACCTGAAAGAAAATGGTGTTCAGATCATGCGTGGTGGAGTCTTCAAACCAAGAAGCTCTCCATACTCGTTCCGAGGAATGGGAATTGAAGGTTTGAAACTGTGGTATCAATTGGCTCGTGAAAACGGAATCAAAATCGTAACAGAGGTTATGCAGGTTTCTCAGATTGAGGAGATGCATGACTATGTGGATATGTTTCAAGTTGGTGCTAGAAACACGCAAAATTTCAACTTGCTGGATGAACTTGGGAAAGTCGATAAAGCGGTCATGATCAAGCGTGGTATTTCTGGAACCATTGACGAATTGTTATATAGTGCGGAATATGTGTTTTCTGGAGGGAATGAGAAGCTTTTGCTGTGTGAGCGTGGAATCAGAACTTATGAGAGAGCTTCTAGAAATACGTTTGATATCAATGCTATTCCGATTTTGAAAGAAAAAACGCATTTGCCGGTGATTGCCGATCCATCCCACGGTGTGGGTATCAGAGATCATGTAGAGCCGGTGGCTTTGGCATCAACAGTTGCTGGGGCAGATGGAGTGATATTTGAGATACATGAGAAGCCAGAGAAAGCTTTTTCTGATGGTCAGCAAACGTTGGACTATGAAGAGTCTGCTAAGTTGATCAGGAAGATGAGAGCACTCAGGGAACTTGTATGATTAAGAATTAGTAAATTGCTGATAAACTGAATTAGTATGGATAGTGATATTTTGAAAATTTTGAATGAAGACTTGATAGAGCTTCGTCAGATGGTTAGGTTGTCTGAACAGAGATTAGACCTACAGAGAGAGGAGTTGAACCTTCATACTGCGGAATTTAAAAAGATGAATGAGAAGTGGGAGAAGCAACAAGAACAGATTGAACTTCATACAGAAATACTGAATCAACATAAAGCTGGCTTTGAAATTCTATTTAAAAAAATGGAGCAAATGGGAGATAACCTAAGTGGTGAAATCAACAAGCTTAAGAATGGTTGAAAATATCAGTTGGCGAGTATTCCTATCTTTACATATCATTTAACCCCAAAACCCAAATAAACTGTTATGAAGCAGATTTATAACAATTACACCCCTGAGGATTTTGAGGTTTGGCGCATATTGTATGATCGTCAGATCCAAAATTTGCCCAAGGCGGCAAGTAAAGCACATCTCGAAGGACTGGATAAAGTCAATTTTGTCTCCGAAGAGATTCCAAGTTTTGAGCAAACCAATGAAATTTTGAATGACCTGACAGGCTGGAGATTGGCTGTAGTTCCGGGAATCGTTCCAGATTACACATTCTTCGAATTGATGTCAAATCGTCGTTTTCCTGCCACCACTTGGCTCAGGAAAATGAAAGAACTCGATTATCTGGAGGAGCCAGACATGTTTCATGATGTGTTTGCACATGTTCCATTGTTGTCCAATCAGGCGTTCGTAAATTTCCTCGAAGAGCTGAGTAAAATCGGATTAGGATATGTTGGTAATGACTATGCTATAGAATTACTTTCCAGAATTTACTGGTTTACGGTAGAGTTTGGATTGATTAAGGAAGAAGCCGGACTAAGAATCTATGGAGCTGGAATATTATCTTCTGCAGGAGAAACCAAGTTTTGCTTATCTGACGAACCTCCAAAATTTGATTTTGATGTACGGACCATTGCCAATACCTCATATAGAAAAGACGTATTCCAGGATCGATATTTTGTGATACAAAGTTATGAGCAGCTTTATCAAAGTATTCCCGAAATCAAGTCCGTTTTAGCTGAAATGGTCAATAAAAGTCAACCTGAAAAGGTGATGGCTTAATCGCAAAAGATTAGATTTGCATAGGAAAGGTTGTGTTATTACACGACCTTTTTTCATTCCTGTAAACAGCTACCCAAGCTCACCCCACAAAACAGAATTGGTCGAATGGCCTGAATAGAATGAAAGTAGCGATAGTAAAATATAATGCTGGTAACATCCAGTCTTTGACTTTTGCATTGAACAGACTGGGAGTTGATCCCATTTTGACTGATGATGCTGAAGCTCTAGCCAGTGCAGATAAGGTGATTTTCCCAGGTCAGGGAGAGGCAAGTTCTGCGATGAGGAGCTTAAGGGAAAAAGGGTTGGACAAGGTATTGAAGGAATTGCATCAACCATTTTTGGGTATTTGCCTGGGGATGCAATTGATGTGCACCTCTACGGAGGAAAACAACACTGAATGTCTTGGAATCATTCCGGAAAAGGTTCTCAGATTCCCGGCAGGTGAGGTGAAAGTACCACACATGGGTTGGAACGATATTGCAAATCTAAAATCGCCAATTTTCACTGATATCAAAGATGGTAGTTATCTGTATTTTGTTCACAGTTATTATGTGCCGCAATGTGACTACACAATAGCTTCGAGTGAATATCCAAATGCATTCAGTGCTGCCATTCAAAAAGATAATTATTACGCAATACAGCCACATCCTGAAAAGAGTGCTGAGGCAGGAATGAAGCTGCTAGAAAATTTTTTAAAGCTATAGTTATGAGAATAATACCTGCAATCGACATCATTGGCGGAAGCTGTGTGCGCCTTACAAAAGGAGATTATAATGAAATGAAGGTGTATTCCAGTGTGCCGGCAGAAATCGCTCAGGAATTTGAAAAAGCAGGGATTAAAAACCTTCATGTGGTAGATCTGGATGGAGCTAAAGCGAAACATGTGGTGAATCTGGAGACGCTCAGGAGCATCACCGAAAGCACGTCTTTAGATGTTGATTTTGGCGGAGGGGTGAAGACTCGTGAGGATTTAGAAAAAGTATTTGAGGCTGGAGCCAAACAGGTAACGGCGGGTAGCATAGCGGTGAGTAATCGTGAGGAAGTCAAAGCCTGGATTGCTGAATTTGGTGCTGAAAAGATCATCCTAGGTGCGGATGTTTTGGATGAGGAAGTAATGGTGCATGGCTGGCAGGTCGGTTCTGGAGAAAATCTGTTTGAGTTTCTGTCCTACTATGTTGACTTGGGAATTGAATATGTCATTTGCACGGATATCAGTAAAGATGGTGTACTCCAAGGACCAGCGTTTGATCTATATGCTAAGATTCAAAAGCAGTTTCCTGAAATGAAGTTGATAGCCAGTGGAGGCGTATCGGGCAAAGGAGATTTGGATCAATTGCTGGACATGGGAATGTATGCGGCAATAGTTGGGAAGGCTTTTTACGAGGGAAGAGTTTCTCTTGAGGAATTAGCAGAGTTTAATTAGAATGAAATGTTTATCAAAATCACCTTTGACCCTGTATCTCTAAAGGGAAAGGTGAAATTATCTGACACCCTTTAGGGCAGGGGTAGATCAGATTGAATTGAGTATATAAAATCGATTTTTAAAGAGAAATAGGTGTTAACAAAAAGAATCATTCCCTGTCTGGATATCAAAGATGGTCGCACCGTGAAGGGCGTCAACTTTGTTGATTTGCGAGACGCTGGAGATCCGGTGGAGCTGGCCGAACGCTATACTGTCGAAGGTGCAGACGAGCTGGTATTTCTAGACATTTCTGCAACTCTTGAGAAGAGGAAGACGCTTGTTGAATTGGTGAGAAAAGTAGCGGAGGCAATTCATATTCCATTTACGGTGGGAGGAGGAATTAGCTCTGTAGAAGATGTGCGAGCATTACTCAATGCAGGTGCAGACAAAGTTTCTGTAAATTCATCGGCAGTAAAGCGACCAGAATTAGTGAATGAGATTAGTCTTGAGTTTGGTGCGCAGTGTCTTGTTGTGGCTGTTGATAGCAGAAGAGTAGGAGAGGTTGATTTAGTACATACACATGGTGGTACTAAGCCTACTGAGCTAGAAACCATTTCATGGATCAAAGAGGTGGCGGAGCGTGGTGCAGGAGAGATTTTACTGACAAGCATGGATCATGACGGCACCAAAGCGGGTTTTGCAGATGAGCTGACACGGAAAGTAAGTGAAGCGGTGAACATACCTGTAATAGCTTCCGGTGGAGGAGGAAATGAAAAGCATTTCCTTGATGTATTCCAAGACGGAAAAGCTGATGCAGCTTTGGCAGCCAGCATTTTCCACTACAAAGAGGTGGAGATCATGCACCTCAAAAATGAATTGAAAAACAAAAACATTCCAATAAGAATCTGATGGCTCTAGATTTTGAAAAAGGAGGCGGGTTATTGCCTGCAATCATACAAGACGACACTACAGGTAAAGTGCTAATGCTCGGCTATATGAATGCCGAATCATTGGAGAAAACCAAAGAAACAGGTAAAGTAACATTCTATAGCCGAAGCAAAAACAGGCTGTGGACCAAAGGAGAAACTTCAAATAACTTTCTGATTGTTAGGTCGATTCTCGAAGACTGTGACAATGATACTTTGCTAATCAAGGCTGATCCTCAGGGGCCAACCTGCCACACAGGAAGTGATACTTGTTTCGATGAAATCAATAAAGGAGGTATCAGCTTTCTAGATCATTTGATGGCTACTATAGAAGATCGCAGAGACAACCCCTCAGACGAATCATACACAGCAAGTCTCTTCAAAAAAGGAGTCAATAAAGTCGCTCAGAAAGTAGGAGAAGAAGCTGTAGAAGTGGTGATCGAAGCGAAAGATGACAATGATGAGCTTTTCCTCAACGAATCTGCTGATTTGCTTTTCCACTTGATGGTGCTTTTAGCACACAAAGGCTATAAGCTGGAAGATGTTGTTAAGGTGCTGGAAGGAAGGCATAAGTAGTTACACGAAATTGGTTGATGAATGTCAAGGTGACTGACTTCACTGACAGTTTTCATTTTTCAAACCAGCGTTTTTCTGATTTTCACGTGCGTTTCTCTCATTTTTTTGTGCGTTTTTGTGATTTTCAGAAGCGTTTCTCTAATTATTTGATCCGTTTTTCAGGTTTCTAAGAGCGTTTCTCCGACTTATGGATGCGGTTTTGTGGTTCCCTGATGCGGTTTTATGATTTTGTGATGCGGTTCAGTATTATTAAAGTGAGTTGAAAAGATTCGACTACTGGATTTGTGAAAATCACTCCTCATCCAACCAATGAATGAGATTCAATAACAAATCCTTATTGTTTTTGGCTTTTGGGTGAGACAGTCCCATGGTCATCATGCTGAGACCCCAGCTGAGCTGGCTGGTAAACATCATCGCCTCGCCAGATACCACCACTTTTCCTTCACCAAAATTCAGATAAGCGAGCTGCGAGTATCCATCAATGCTATATGGTTTTTCTCCTTCGAACTGCCAGGCGCGCTGTGGTTCATATTGCCCATAGGTTCCATGGAAAGTAAGCAGGGAAGTAGCGGAATCCGGAATGGTAAAAGCCTGACCAGTGAAAGTTAGAATTCAATCTATTCCCTTGCTTAGCTCAGTGTCTTCCAACATGCTATTTGCCTTGGTAAACAGGTCAAAGTTGTTGATGGTATCCATCACAAAGCCATTTTCAAACTCAACTCCAAACTGAGCAGCCAGATCTTTTGCAGCGCCACCAAATGGCATATGATCTGCAATCAGCATCAATGAGCCTCCCGTGCTCACCCAGTCTTTTACAGCGGCAATTTCAGCCTCTGCAAATGCGGAAAATGTTGGGTTAGACCAATCTTTAACATTTTTCTCATGAATGGCATTAGAGATGACTAATATCTCTACATTTTCCAGAGATTCTTTGGAGAATTCCTCTTCAAATGAATCAGTTTTATAACCATCATTTCTCATTAGTTTGCCAAATCCCCAATACAATCCATCGAGTCGGTGGAAGTTATTATGCGCTTCATCCAGGTAGATTGTTGGGCCTTCATTTTTTGAATAAGCCAGACTGTTAATCTCCGGATCATAGAATTTGTCAGGTGCTTGTGGTTTCAGGGGAGCATTTAATAAAGAAAGCAAAACAGAGAAAATGATGAGGGTGTCGCTTGTTAAGAGCGACTCACTCAGTTTCAGGTTAGAAATAGTGTTCAGAATAATGATTAGACTACAAATAGTAAATACACCATAGATGACAGGGTTGGAATCCATGACGATCATTGGTGCAGTGATCAGTGCTATCAATGTGGCAATGGCTGTGAGTACTTTTAGTCCTTTGAACAGCCCTGTTTTACTTAACTTGATCGACTGGAAGCAATGAATCGAGTTGGAGACAAGGCCTACCAGGAGTAATGCGGGAATGTAAAAGAATAGTTGATTTGGATACCCAGTCAATCGGATGAGGATACCAATGATCATTGCAATTAGAGCTATGATCACAGTAATTTTAGTGGCTCTCATTAGTCATTTAGGTTAGTGGAGGAAAAACGTGAAAAGACACTATTGATTGTGCAAAGTGAGTTTTTATTCCTCAATCGTCGTTTGCAGCAACGAGCTTTTCTGTCAGTTTGTCCGATAAATTAATGAAAATACTGAAACTCGCGTTGGCCTCCAGCTTCTCTTTAATTAATAGTTTTAAGGCTTTTTGTTTGATTTCATAGACCTCTTTAATTGCCTCATTAATAGATTCGCCAGAACTAAAATCCGTTTCATTTTCTATTCTTAGAAGTGCAGAATAGAATTTATCAATTCGAGCTTTCTTGCGATTATTGCTGATCTTGACGAGGGTAGATCCAAGCCCAATTAACGCAATGAAAATTGAAAATATTACCCCAAATAATTCTGCATATCGCTCGAAAATCGTGGGTTCATTTCTTTTTAAGTAGAGCTTGGTTCCCGCATGTAGAGGAAAGCTAAGTTTGTTTTTGTCAAATTGATCACTCAAGGCATTGAGAAGTGGGTCATATTCGGACAAAATCTTTTTCTGTGTGATCAGTTCTCGTACTATAGCTCGTACTTCGTCTTCTTCAACATCCTTTCTACAAAGCAATACAGCATCTACAGCCAGGGTGACAATTGGTTTTTTAGGCTTAGCTCCGAATACGGTTTTTGGAATTAGGTAAGGATAAGCACTGGTGTAGTTTGCACAGAAGCCCTCCACCTCAGATCCCATTCCGAATGCTTCTGTTTCTGAAAACGAAAACATATTGATATTGCGATTGAGCTGCTTACGTACATGTGCAGAATATAATCCGGCTATGGCCACACTGATGTCAATACTGTCTGAGACTACATTGTATTTCCAGGGGGTGTGAATGATTTCATAGGAGGATTCAGGTATTCTATAGTGTTTGAGCAACCGCTGAAAAAACAGGGAGGTACCACTGTTTTTCGGTCCAAGTCCAATTCGCCTCCCTGTTACTAAGTTTTGCAGACTTGTTGGATTGATCGAATCAGCATGAAGTACATAAAGCACCTCTGGGTATAGAGGTAGTACCGTCCTGATTTTCAACTCATTGATGGAGTTACCATTTTCCAGAAAGGGGATTACATTGATGTCATTCTGAGCTATAGCAAAATCCGCTTGATCATTCTGAAGCATCAGGCAGTTTTCATAAGATCCCAGATCATTGTCGGTGAGCAATACCAATTCGATATCGATTCTACCCAGAATTTTTTGGAGTGCTTTTCCATTGGTGTAGTAGGTAGTGCCTTCAGATAGGGAGGCTAATGTATAATTATCGCCATCATCACATGAAATTATCACCAACAGAAATAGAGTAAAAACAAGATTGATTGATTTCATTGGTGAATTGATAGGAATAAGGACTAAATATTTTAATAATGTTAATCATTTAATCCAATTATTGCAAATACTATCAGTTGTATGATTGGTGCCAAACCTCAATAGTCAGTCATATTTACTCCATAAAATCTATGATTCAGATTCTAGCGAACATTCACAAAGGTTGATACATCTAGTTAAAATTATTTTCAATTATTTCTTTGAGTAATTCTTCAGACAATGGTTTATTGGTGAATTGTGGAATATCAGAGTGATTATCTGCTTTTTGTTTGTCATCTGGATTTGCCGAAGTAGTTAGCATAACAACCACCATTTTAGCCTTCATACCTTTATCTAGCTTATTGTACTCCTCTAAAAATTCCCAGCCAGTCATTACCGGCATATTGATGTCCAAAAATATTAAGTCTGGATGCGGATGAGCACCATTTTCCATTGATCTTAAGTATTCCAGAGCTTCTACACCGCTTTCGAAAGCAGTGATCCGTTTACTACATCCACAATCCTCAATAATGATGGTATGATAAAAATTGTCTGCAGGATTATCGTCGATTAAGACAATATTCTCGAGTTTCTTTTTCATAACTGGTTGTTTATGATATAAAAATAGCTTAAAGCTGATATTTGTAATTCTCGATTTAGCTCAATCGGCAATTACATTAGATTAACTTTATAAAAAGATTACTATGGTTTAAAGTATTTTTTCTAAATCCTTTTCTTCCAGTGGTTTAACGAGGTATCCACTTACTATACCCAGATTTTCTGCCCGTATTTTGTCGTCAGGGTTATTACTGGAACTAAGTATATAAAGTTTACTTTTTGATTGTTTTATGTTCGTAATTTGGTTGTAAAGATTGATGAATTCCCATCCATTCATTCCGGGCATATTAATATCCAATAGAATTAATTCGGGTAAATCCATATTTTCTGTTGATTTCAGAAATTTGAGGGCTTTTTCAGCATGCTCGAAAACGGTTATATCCTGGCAGCACCCTATCTCTTCAAGTATGAACGAATGATAAAAATTATCATCACCATTATCGTCAATCAGCAAGATGTTTTTCAGCTTCTTTTTCATCGAGGTTTTTGGATAATGTGACAATAAATGTTGATCCTTTATTTTCTTCTGATTCTAATGCGATCTCACCCAGATGCATTCGAGCAATTTTCAGACAACTGGAGAGGCCTATCCCTGAACCATCATATTCTCTTCGATTGTGTAATCTTCTGAATAAATCAAAAATGATTTCATGGCCCTGTTTTTTTATGCCAATTCCATTATCTATAAATGATATTTGATAATACTCATCTAACTCACAATAAATTATTTCTATTTCTGGAGGAATACCAGGTTTGTGATATTTAATTCCATTACTAATCAAGTTTTGAAAAAGTTGGTAAAGCTCCGATTCGAACCCTGGAATAGTTGGTAATTCATCACTTTTAATTCTGGTATTTTTCTCTATAATTAAAGATTTGAGGTCATTTTTAACATTGCTCAATGTATTATTCAAATCAACTTTTGTCAAATTGGAATTTTTACCCAATCGAGAATAATGAAGCAAATCCAGGATCAGCTTTTGCATTCTCGAAGTAGCAATTTCAATGGTTTCGATACTTTTCTTGCCATGAGGGTGTATGTCTTCTGGAATGAATCTTTTCAGAAGTCCTATATAGTTTGAAATGGTTCTCATTGGCTCTTGTAGGTCGTGAGAGGCAATGAAGGTATAGCGTTCCAGCTCTTGATTTCTTTTGATTAGATCCTTCCTGATTTGGTTTTTTACCCGGTCTTTTTCATTGAATTTTAGTGCCATTATATATGCGTAAACAAGATTTACCGGGATTACCAAAACAACCAATAATACGTAACCAAATGTCATTGAAAAGTAGTCATGATGAACCATCCAAAGAATCACCATGCCAAAAACTAGAGGAACTGAAAAAATAAATGCTAATTGCCTTCTGAATAGCTGGCTACCTACTTCAGTTCCCAAAACCGCAATGTGCTCAGTGCTGGTAGGGTGTTTGAGAATGGCAAGCAATGAAAGAATGATAAAGAACAGAGAGGTATGAACAGCCATAGTGTCAATGAAATCCAATCGTTCTGTCACACTCAGGTTTAGTAAATATGCCACAAAGGAGATAATCGCAAAAAATAACACCGCATACTTAAATAGTTTGCGGATATATTTTATTATTCTAATTTCAATGTTGATAGTGGAATATACAATTCCTATCAGGAAAAACGATATGGAAGTCCCGATGGACATTCTTCCATTTTTCATACTTGAATATGGATCTCTGGCAAATAGTTCATCTATCCCTAAATCAACTCCAAAGAGATCCTGATAAAAGGTGAATGCAGAAAATATTATGACCGGAACTGTAAAGAAGAATCTGTAATTACTGTATTTACCAGCTTTACAATCTAGTATGGCGGCTATAGCACTAAAAAAGAAAAGTAGCGCAGTATTGAACTTCATGGTTGGTGCGCCTGGTAGGAGGCCAAGAAGTGGTTTCCACTTCATCCACCAACTGATCATTACCAGCAGACTTACTGCAGCAACAACTACGAATAATCGATTAAGTAAGGTTTTACTCATTCGGAGCTGTTCGTTTTGTTTCTAAGCTGATTGGTTTTCAACTAATATAAGGTTAAAGGAACTTAATTAATACCTAATCGCATTAAAATAGATATTTTTTGTAGGTAGTTGACTGATTGTATTTTTATGGAAAATTGCAAAAGAGGTATTTAAATCAATATCAGGTCTTTTCTCCTCCAAACACCTTCAGTTCACCTCTTCCTTTGTAAGTCACCTCATCACCCTCTACTTGCAACAGTGCTCCTTCTGGCACTCCATAAACTTGTACACCGGGATTGGCCACAATGAATTCAGCAATGCGTTGGGATCGGGTTTCTCCACCATGATTTGGAATGGTGGCGTCAGTAAAATGTGGATTGATCTGGAATGGTACCAAATTTAGCACATTGAAGCTTTTCGGTTCCACAATAGGCATGTCGTTGGTGGTTTTGATGGTTGGACAGGCAACATTCGATCCGGCGCTCCATCCGATGTAGGGAGCTCCTTTCTGCACTTTTTCACGGATTAGCTCTATCCAACCATCCTGAAGGTAGGAAGCCAGCTGAAAAGTATTTCCACCACCTACTGCTATAACATCACATTGGTCTATTGCTTCCTTTTTATCGTCTACCTTGTGCGCGCTGGAGCATGAATATCCCATTGCTACGAAGCGCTCATTCACTTTTTCATAATAATCGTCAAAGCTAAAAGTCACACCTGCAAAAGGTAAGAAGAGGATTCTGAGAGGCTTATTGCCCAAAAACTGTTTGATATGGGGTTCTGGCCATCCCAGGAAAGGTTCACCAGGCAGAGTAGAATTGCTCAGTAAAAGAAGTCGTTTCATAATTCGAATTTATTCCTTTGGTCTTAATTACATGATGATTATTCTTATTTTAACGCTATAATTAATGAGGACGTGCGATTATTCTACATTATTCCAGTATTATTCAATTTGATTGTTGTAAGACCAGATTGTAATTCAATCAAAAACGGGGAATTCGAGATTTTCCATTCAGATGTCAATGGGATTATGACAACCACGAGTATAGAAAGGAACGATAGTACTCAGATAGAGACCAACTATCAATCAGGTGTAAAATTGAAATTTTCCGTTAAGTGGTTGGATGAATGCACATATCAATTGTTTTGGGTGGAAACCATTAGCGATAAATATGAACTTCAATATCCTGAGGATATGATACTGACCGTTGAAATTCTTGATATCACTGATGAATACTACTTGCAGAAATCATCCTCCAACCTTTATGATGAGGAATTCGAAGGAAAAGTATTTTTTAAAAAGTAAAAACGATTTTTTGAGATGACTCTCGTTGTATCGATGCTCAATATATTTTTAAGAACCTCTAGTCATCAATCGGATTGCATAACATCCCGGAAAATATCTTTTTCAGATCAATCCTAAAATCTTAATAATCAGGTAGAAAGACTTGCTTTGCCTAAGGCAATTGATTAGATTCAGATTTGATCAAATCCCTACCTGAAAATGAATAAGTACGACATTGTCATTATTGGCGCAGGCCCAGCAGGATATGCGGCTGCCATGAGAGCTGTTGATTTCAATAAGAAAGTAGCTCTCATAGAGAAGAAACAACTCGGTGGTGCCGGAATACATCATGGAGCGCTCTGGAGTAAAACATGGTGGGAGCTTAGTCGTGAAGCTTATTCGCTCAGAAAGCATGGTGAAGCGCTTAGTACTGAAGGTGTCAAATTCAATTATCAGAAGCTGCGATCCGAGGTTCGTACTGCTGTTCAGGAGCGCATGGATCAGCTGGATCATCACATGCGGAATATCAACGTGTCGATCGAGGAAGATTTGTTTACATATGTAAGAGGCAATGCAAAAGTAACCGGTACCAATACTGTGGAGGTTTCTACATTTGATGGAGTAGAGGTGTTAGAAGCTGACAATATTATACTGGCAACTGGTAGTAAGCCGCGTATGTTACCCAATTTACCTATTGACGAAGAGCTGGTTTATACCAGTGATGGTCTGGATAAAATGGAAGAGTTTCCTCGAAGCATGGTCATAGTAGGGGCAGGGGTAATAGGTTGTGAGTTCGCAACGATCTTCTCGAATTTTGGTCATACCAAGGTCCATCTTATTGATAAAGGCGACCGGATATTGCCGTTTGAAGATGAAGACGTTGTAAATGTGATAGAAAAGAACCTCGAAGCTAAAAATGTCCTGATCCATAGAAATTCCCGACTCATCGATATGAAAAAGGAAAATGGGATGGTTGTCTACACTTTGGAATACACAGATGGCTCCAAGGAAGTTTTTCGAGTAGAAAAAGCTCTGGTGTCTGTGGGTAGGATTCCGAGTTACGAAAACCTATTCGAAGATACGCTTGATATCAAAATAGACCAGAGAGGGATTATTGATGACCTAACACAGACGAGTATTCCCAATATCTACGCAGTGGGGGATATCACTGCGGATATCTCATTAGTCAATGTTGCAGAGTTGGAAGGTAGATATGCTATAGAGCGCATTTTTGGAGAGCCAGAACGCCCTTTGATTTATGAAAATATTTCTACGATCATGTTTCTATCGCCTGAGGTTGCAGGAGTTGGGATGAATGAAATACAAGCTCAGCAGGCAGGTCATGAGTACAAAATTGTGAGTTTGGATTATTCCTGTATTCCAAGAGCTATTGCCATGAGAAATACGCAAGGGTTTTTTAAGATTTTGGTCACTAATGACGAAAAACAGCAAATTCTGGGAATGCGTGTGGTTGGTGAGCATGCTTCCAGTGCTATTCAGGCCGTAGCATTACTTATTTCCATGGACAAGGGAATTAAGGAACTTGCGGAGTTAATTCACCCGCATCCGTCTATTATAGAGGGGATACAGGAGTGTGGTAGGATGCTGCTGGGTAAATCACTATTGAAGCCATCAGTGCTGAGACATGCGATGGTTTGTAAAACCTATAAAGGAGGAAAGTACCAGGATATCCAATGCAACTAATTATTCCCAGATGATATCTTTTGGTAATGAGAATGGATCAGTCAGTATCTCATCTGATATGGACGTGGCTAATTGTTCATAGGTGAGGCCGGGAACCTCCTTGATGATTTTTAGAGGAATCCCTCTCCATATCCAGAGTTCCTTGATGGTTCCTTTTTCAAATGTCCATTTATAACATGGTTTAGAAAGTATTGAATCCATACCGAGAAGTGTGCCACTCTCGTTTTCATAAATAGCTTTCATCGAAGCTTCAAAATCTTTGTAACTCAATAAACCACTCCAATACTTATTTACCTCCTGCTTGCCTTTTTTCGTATCAGGATTAATAAAATATTGATAATCTCCATCTATGTATTCGATACGATTTTCATGGCTTTCAATTCCGTATCGCTTGAGGGTCACATTTCTTTTTTCTATACTTCTCCATCCATTTCTATCGAATGCAAGCGTAGCTGAACCGGTCGCTCCTCCAGTGATTTGATACTGTATGATTCCCTGCTGCATCGGGAATTTTGCATGGGTAGAAGAATTGATTTTTTCAGAATTACCTTCCAACTGTGCAATAGAGGAAATAATAGCCAGGGTAATTGTAATAAGATGTAAATTCATAACGGGGTGATTTTAACAAAGTAATCAAGTTAGCGCCACAAGCGTATCATATTCAAGATAATTAATCTTGAGCAACAAGAGAAGCGAAGGAGTAAGGTTGGTTTTAGGGAAAGGATATAAAAAAGGCCCTGAACACCACTTCAGGGCCATAACCAGTTCTAAACAAGATTCTTAAAACGAATCTCGGATTGCAAATTGTATAATCATGAATTTAAAAACCTGCCAAATTCGGTGAATGGTCTGCCGAATAAAATACTTAATTAAAGCTAGGAGGGCTTATTGCTATGTTTTCGGGCAGCTTGAAGGATTTTGAAAAAGTTTCTAGCTTAAAAAAGGAGTATAAAAAAAACCCTGGAAATTTTATCCCCAGGGTTCCAACCAGCTATAGACAAGATCCTGTAACACAGGATTTGTTTCAATTTTAATGCTACAAAGATGTGTGTAAAGACATTGAAAAACCTGCCAAAATCTTATAATGATCTGCCAAAACCTACAGATTTCATCATTTTAGTGAGGTTTTAATAAAATTCTGATATCTCATTCAGAGATTTTCTTTTGAGATCCGGTACATAGGTGTCTTCCGCTGCATACCCAACTGGAAGCAGAAGATAAGGTCTTTCATTTACAGGTCTGTTGAGAATTTCACTCAGAAAATTCATCGGAGATGGAGTGTGGGTGAGGGTAACCAACCCGGCCTGATGAATGGCTGTGATCAGCATTCCACAAGCGATACCAACTGATTCATTCACGTAATAATTGTTGGCTTTGGATCCATCTATTTCATCATATACTTTTTTGAAAACGATAATCAACCAGGGAGAAGATTCCAGAAATGGTTTATGCCAATCCGTTCCAATTGGTTCCAGGTCCTTCAGCCATCTATCGCTCATGCGGTTTTGATAACTTTCAAATTCTTCTTTTTCAGCCGCTTCTCTGATTTTCGATTTAATGTCAGCCGAGGAAACAGCGCAGAAAGTCCAGGGTTGTTTGTGAGCGCCAGATGGGGCAGTAGATGCTGTTTTAATAATGTTTTCTATGATTGATTTTGGGACAGGTCGAGAGCTAATTGTTCTTATAGACCTTCTTTTATCCATTAATTCAAGAAATGAACGGGCCTTTTTTTCTGTTTCTGTGGGGGCGAAATCCAAACCTTCGTATTTGATATGTTGGAATCCATTGATGAGTTTTGATTGCATGGGTTAAAGGGTTTTAATAACAGCTTTGAATAGCTTAACGAGGTGTTTTTCGGCTTTGGCGGCAGTATCGAGTATGTCTTTAATATCTACTGGGTGCAAGTTGTCCGGATCACATTCGTCAGTCAATACAGACACAGCACTCACAGGAAGGTCTAGTTGATTTGCAGCAATTACTTCAGGAACAGTAGACATCCCCACAACATCAGCTCCGGCATTTCTAAGAAAGCGATATTCGGCTCTCGTCTCCAGGTTTGGTCCTGCAACAGCGATATACACGCCCTCATTGAGAGGAATACTTTCTTCAGCCGCTACCTCTTTGAAAATGCTATTCATTTCAGGATCATATGGGCGACTCATGTCAGTAAATATCGGTCCGAAAAGTGCTGCCTCTTTTCCTCGCAATGGATTATCGGGCTGGAGATTGATGTGATCATCTATGAGCATGAGCTCTCCCTTTTTCCAATCCAGATTCATCAATCCTGCGGCATTGCTTACCAAAAGCCTCTGAATGCCCAGATATTTCATCACCCTAACTGGAAAAACGACCTCTGTCATAGCATATCCTTCGTAGAAATGGAATCTTCCACTCATGGCAATTACGGTCTTACCTTCCAGTTTGCCATAAATTAATTTACCGTGATGAGACTCCACCGTAGAGATTGGGAAATTAGGAATATCTTCATAGCTTATCTCTTTGATTACCTCTATGTGGTTAGCAAGGGCGTGGAGTCCTGTACCTAAAATGATTCCAACGCTAGGACTGTCAAATCCTTTTTGTTTGAGGAAATCAACAGTCTGATTGATTTTTTCTGTCATTTTATTATGTCATTGATAGCTTGTAAAATAAGATCACAAGCTTCTTTTATTTCTGATTCTGAGATGATGATTGGCGGAGCTATTCGCATACTGTTGTCGCAAAACAAAAACCAGTCTGTTACCACTCCAAGCTCAATAGCTTTGTCGATGACTGATTTGAGTACGTCAAAAGACTCAAATTCTACTGCCATCATCAATCCTTTGTTTCTAATGTCTTTGATTGATGGGTGCTTCAAATAGGATTTGAATAATTCAGCTTTGTGCTCTACCTGTTCCATGAGGCCACTTTCAGTGATAGTTTTCAAAGTGGCCAGAGAAGCAGCGGCACTTACAGGATGGCCTCCAAAAGTAGTGATATGGCCAAGAATAGGATTATTTTTAAATGATCCCATGATTTCATTGGAGCTGATAAATGCACCAATTGGCATACCTCCGCCCATTCCTTTGGCTGTTACTAAGATGTCTGGTTTTATACCATAATGCTCAAAGGCCCAAAATTTACCCGTCCTACCGAAACCAGCCTGAATTTCATCTAGTATGAGCAGGGTACCCATATTGGTACATTTTTGTCGAAGCGCATTGAAGTAATCTTTGCTTGCCGTTCTTACTCCTGCTTCTCCTTGAACAGTTTCTACAATGATAGCAGCAGTCTGTTCATTAATGTGATCTAAAGCACCAATATCATTGAAGGGAATATGAGTGAATCCTGGTAATAGCGGGCGATAATTTTGTTTGAAAAATTCATTTCCACCAGCTGATAAGGCTCCATGCGAAGAACCATGATAGGCATCTACATAACTAATGATATTCGGTCTGCCGGTATATCTTTTTGCCAGTTTCAGGGCACCTTCTACTGCTTCACTACCTGAATTGACCAAATAGCTGGAATTTAGAGGGTCTGGAAGTGTTTCCGCAAGAGCGTGAGCTAGCTCTACTTGAGGACTTTGTACAAATTCACCATACACCATCAGGTGCATGTATTTATCTACCTGGTCCTTTACTGCTTTTTTCACTGCTGGGTGTCCATGACCGATATTGCTGACACCAATTCCTGAAATCAGGTCTATATACTTCTTACCTTTTGGCCCGTACATGTAGACTCCCTCAGCTTTTTCTATTTCGATCATCAATGGGAAATCAGTGGTTTGGGCGAGGTGGGATAAAAAGAGTTGTCTGTTTGAAATCATACAGGACAAAATTAACAGAGAGATTGGGTTTGCGTTTCTTTAAAAAGAAAAAGCTGCCATCGGCAGCTTTTCAATTGCTTCTGGAATTGAATTACTTCAATATCTGTGCTGTGTGGTCTTTGGTTTTTACCTTTTCGATCACTTCTTCAATTACACCATTTTCGTCTATTAGAAATGTCGTTCTAAGTGTGCCCATGTACGTTTTTCCATACATTTTTTTCTCTCCCCAGGTACCAAATGCTTCATGTACAGATTTGTCTTCATCTGCAATTAACCGAAAAGGTAATTCATGCTTATCAATGAATTTCTTGTGAGATTTTGGGCTATCACCACTCACTCCCAATACTTCATATCCTTGTGCCTGTAGCGCCTGATAATTATCTCTCAGATTACAGGATTCTGCTGTACAGCCCGGTGTATTGTCTTTTGGGTAGAAATAGAGGACAACTTTTTTGCCCCTAAAATCAGATAATTTGATTGGATTACCATCCTGATCAATACTCTCGAATTGTGGTGCCTGATCTCCAGCTTGTAATTTCATACTTATAAGTGCTTTTTGTAAATCGTTATATTTCCTGTGTTGTCTTCAACTTCTAACAAAAACTCACCTTCATAAGGAATGTTTGAATCTTTTCTTACTGCCCAAATCAGCTTTTGTTTTGGTTCGTAGTACATCAGTAAAAACTGTCCGTTCAGAGTCGCTTTGTATGAATTGATACCTGATCGATCATCATCAATTTTGAATGAAAGTGTTTGACCAGTAACCCTAGAAGGAGTGATGTCAGGGCCGATGGTATCTGCCGCAATCGTGAAAGTCCCTAAACTGGATGTATTAAATGATATCTCATCATTTTCCCAGTTTCCGCCCTGGTAGCTACCTATTTTTCCTTTATACGTTCCATAGACCTGAAAGACAGAATCAACATAATTATTCGTTGGTTTTAATTTAATTTCTACAGATCGCTTGATTGGCTCATCCCAATTCAAAAACTTAAAAACCTCCAGGTTGTTGACAGTGTCTATTTCTTTTTTGAACTGAAAATATAGGGTATCAAACAAAGAGTTTTTCTTTAGATGAATATCGAAATCGTGATTGTAAAAGCTTACTTCTCGGCCGGAAGGAATCAATGAGTATAGATATGTATCTTTCATTTCCCCGTTGATATCCAATGAATCGGGAAGGCCTTTTCTTAAGTCCCATAAGTAGTATGCAACCTTACGATCAGTTCTATAAGGAGTTATCTGCTTTTTCTTACCGCTAAAAAAAAGTGTAATCAAAGGAGGAGTTCCGGCATGTTTTGATTTGATATGGAGGTGATTTCGATAAATATCAAAATCATTCATTTTTGGTTCTGGTTTGTACAGGACTTTCTTGTTGTTCACAGTTGTTTTGAAAGTGGAGATATTACCATAGCTATCCTCCATATGAATGGTGATCTGGTGAATGGAATCATCGAAATTGAATCCTTCACCACCAATGACATAGAAGTCATGCTTATTGCCATCATCCACCCAGAGCTTATTGTATTTCGGACCACCTTGCCTGTACCGTTGATAATCCATGTGAACCATGATGTTTTTCTGCTTACTGAATGATAGTTTGTCCTTTAGCTCACTAAAAATAGTGTCTTCATCTATGATCAGTGTTGTTTTAGAAATACCGTTTCTGTTATATACGCCATCCAATAGATCATATGCATATACCTCAATTCCGATTTTGCCTTTGAGTTTGATTGGTACACGCGTCTGGTACTGATTATTCACTTTCAGTACGTCAAATTCGTATCGGCCATAAGTTTCATTGATTCTGGCATTTCCATCCAGAGTGACAAAGGCTATATTCTTCAGCTGAGGCGTAATGTGATCTTCAATTTCTTTGAAATCAAACTGAAGAGGATCGAGAATTCGCTGACCAGAGTCGCGGATTTCAAAATGTAAGTGAGGTCCTGATGACGAACCAGTATTACCAGAATAAGCAATGATATCTCCCTTTTTAAATTCAAACTGATTTTTACTGGGGAAGAGCTGAATTTGAAAGGTCTCCTCTTGATATTGTCTGTCCAGAACATAGCTGGCAATATCTGACTCAAACTTGCTCAAGTGAGCATAGACCGTCGTTGTTCCGTTTGGGTGGGTCATATACAATGCATGACCATATCCACCTGTAGAGATTTTGATTCTGCTGATGTATCCATCAGCCGCCGCATGAACGGGCTTACCCGATACACCACCTGTTTTGATGTCAAGACCGGCATGGAAATGACTGGACCTCAGTTCTCCCATGGTTCCTGCGAGATAGTTTTGCTTTCCCGGATTGATAGGGAAGAGGTAGTAGGGCTCTGAAGATTGAGCAAATGGAGCTTGTATGAATATAAGAGAGGATAACCAGAAGGTTACAAAAAATATGCGCATAAAATCTCCGTGATACTTGTTTTGCTGTTTTGCGAAATTATGAATCAAATTATTGAAAATCCATTATTTGATTTCGAAATCAAACATCTCTTGCCCGGCCAGTGTGCCTGTGAGCCGATCGCCGATATTCACTGGTCCAACGCCTTTTGGAGTTCCTGTAAAAATGATATCACCAGTTTTTAGTGTGAAATATTTAGAAACATAAGCAATTAACTCATTGATTGGCCAGAGCATTAACGAAGTATCTCCTTGCTGTCGCAGTTCGCCATTCACATGAAGCTCATATTTCGTGCTGGTTATGTCAAATCCTTCTTTTGAAATGAAATCTGATATAGGTGCTGATCCATTAAACGCTTTGGCGGTTTCCCATGGGAGTCCTTTTTCCTTGGATCTAGCCTGAATGTCTCGAGCTGTGAAATCAATTCCCAGACCGATCTGATCATAGTATTTATGAGCGAATTGTTCTTCTATATATTTCCCTTCTTTGTTGATTTTTACCAGAAGTTCGCATTCATAATGAATTTCTTTTGAGAATTCCGGATAGTAGAATGGTGCGTTTTCCCTGATAATTGCCGTATCAGGTTTCATAAATATGACCGGATGTTCCGGTCGCTCATTTCCTAATTCTGCGATATGATCGACATAGTTACGGCCGATACAAATGATTTTCATAGACTAGTGTGTTAAGATTTCTTCGGTCTCATCAACCTCCATCAGGCAATTTTCATCAACATTAACAAGATTGACAGTCTTTAGTTCATTGATCATGACCGGATCATATTTTGCTTTGACCCGGATGTAATTCTCAGTAAACCCATGCATGTATCCATTCTCTACATCTTCTTCGAATAATACATTGAAAGTATTGCCCAACTGTTCATTGTAGAAATACCTTTTTTTCTTCTCCGAGAGGGATCTTAGCATTTTTGATCGCTTCTGTCTCTCTTTCATTGGGACCACCCCGTCCATGTCCAATGCCTGAGTGTTGGCTCTTTCTGAGTAAGTGAAAACATGCAAATAAGACACTTCCAATTCATTAAGAAACTGGTAAGTTTTTAGAAATTCTTCTTCCGTTTCTCCAGGAAAACCTGTGATCACATCCACTCCAATACAACAATGAGGCATCAGCGATTTGATGGTGCTCACCCTATCCCTGTAAAGATCACTGAGGTACCGTCTGTTCATTTTCTGCAAAATGACATCACTACCCGACTGTAATGGAACATGGAAGTGCGGGACAAATTTTTTCGATTCAGAGACAAACTCTATGACTTCATTGGATAGAAGATTTGGCTCTATTGATGAAATCCTGTAGCGATCTATTCCTTCCACCTCGTCCAAAGCCTTGATCAGATCAATGAACTTCTCTTTTCTTCGTCCATTTTGAACTCCAAAATCACCAATATTTACTCCTGTAAGCACTACTTCTTTGACTTCTGAAGCGGCGATTTCTTTTGCTTGCTCTACCACCTCCGCTATGCTGGCGCTGCGGCTTTTGCCACGTGCCAACGGAATGGTACAAAATGCACAACCGTAATTACACCCATCCTGAACTTTTAAGAAAGTTCTTGTTCGATCACCATAGGAGTAGGAAGAATTGTATGCCTTGGCTTCCTGTATTTCAGAAGCATAAACCTGAGGTTTATTTTTGGAAGTAAAATCATCCAGATATTCGAATAATCTAAATTTCTCAGCTGCTCCCAAAACAGCATCAACACCTTTGATTTCAGAAATTTCTTTCGGCTTTAGCTGTGCATAGCATCCCACAATAGTTACAAAGCTTTTAGGAGAGATTTTTTTAGCCTCCTTCACTATTTTCTTACACTTTTTGTCTGCGTTTTCAGTCACAGAACAAGTGTTTACTACGAAAATATCAGGACTATCAGTAAAATCAACTTTCACGAATCCCCGTTCCTCAAACATTCGTGAAATAGTACTGGTCTCTGAGAAATTCAGCTTACAACCTAAAGTATAAAATGCCACTCTTTTCATGAGGGCGCAAAGATAGTAAATGCTTGATGGTTAGAAAGTTGATTCTTGATTCTAATTCTGTTTGGATTAAGAATCTTACAATATTCACCACAGAATTAACATGATCAGCTATCTATTTTGCTACAATTAGATTCCTCATATATTGGTCATAATCTAAATCAAAACGATCTTTAAACTGTTTTTTGAAATAGGTCACATTTCCCAGTCCAATCTTTGAGGCGGCTTCTGTAGCTGTGATTTCTTCACTCTTTTTTAAATATTCTTCCAGATACTTCCATCGAGTTTCTTTGATAAGCTCCAGAGGCGTCATGTTATAAATCTTTTTAATCAACCTAAAGACTTTCCTTTCACTGGCAGCTAATTCATTAGAAAGATCAATTACCGATAGGTTAGGGTCATCTACTTTTGACAATATGAGGTTCTCTAATTTCTTAGAAATCACATACTCCGCGTTCGTTTGTGAATTACTAGGCTCGAACATTTTGAGAATTCGCTCACTGTTGGATTTTTTCTGTAGAAGATTAGAAAGTTTCAGTCTCAATTCATTCGGTGAAAATGGCTTTGCAATTATGTCTTCAGCCCCATCTCTGAGAAGTAGGAGCTTATCATCTTCGTTCGTTCTTGCGCTTACGATCAACACAGGGATGTGTTGATACTGTTCCGTTTCTTTAATCGCTTTGATCAATTCAAAACCATCCATATACGGCATCATAAGGTCAGAAATAATTAAATCCACTTTTTCAGATTGCAATAAGCTCAAAGCTTCATGCCCATTTTTAGCCAATAATAGATTGTAATTAGTCGATAGGATGTGACTAATAAACTGTCTGATTTCGCGGTGATCTTCTACTACCAAAATGGTTTGATTATGTTTTTCGTCGGTAAGCTGCAGGTTTTCCTGTGCTGTAATTTCCATAGGAGAGTAGATAGGATCATAATATTCGTCTATGATGGCATCACTCATGGATACATTAGGCTCATAATTCAAAGTAATGGTGAATGTGGTTCCCTCGTTTTCTTTGCTTTCAACCCAGATTTCACCTTGATGCAACTCCACGATTTCCTTACATAATGCCAGACCGATTCCCAGACCAACGGTTTCACCCGGGAGCTGTGAAGGAACCTGGTAATATCTGTCAAAGATATGTTGAGTGAGATTTTGAGGAATACCTATCCCAGTATCCTTAATTTCGATGAGCAGTTGGTTCTTTACTTCAGAATGGTCTTTTACTGTCAGCGTAATACTGCCCAGTTCTTCCGTATGTTTTACGGCATTTGAAAGGAGATTATAAATGATTTTTTCGAATTGATGTGGGTCTATCCTGACAATTCTCTCCTCAGATAGTTCAGAATGAAACTTTAAAATGATACGTTTCAGGGTGGCGGCACTGCTAAACATTTTTACCAGCAAATTGAGATAGGCATCAATTCTGACCAACTGTAATTTTAAGTCCATTTTGCCTTCCTGCAATCGAGATAAATCCCGGATCTCGTCGGTCATGAATAACAGCTTCTTACTGTTTCGGTATCCGGATTCAAGCAACTCTTTGCTTTTACTAGTGAGTTTTTCTTCTTCCAGTACCTGATCAATACTTCCAAGAATGAGTGTAAGTGGACTTCTTAAGTCATGTGATATATTGGAAAAGAAGTTGGACTTAGCAATGTCCAAGCCTTTCAATTTCTCTGATTTGGTTTCCAGTTCCTTATTCTGTTTCTCGATGATTTTCTTTTGCCTGCTAATAATTTGTAGTCTCCGATAGATGAATATCAATAAAGCCCCAATAATTACTACACCAATTAAGCTTATGATGATAATGGTTTGTTGAGTTTTTTGCTTCGCTTGTTCTACCTTCATTTCTTGCTGATGCTTCTGATCATCAAGAAGTTTCTGCTTGTCATATTCATATTCCGCTTCCAGCTTACCGATTTCAGATAATTTTGATTCATCGAATATTGAGTCTTGAAATGCCTTATAAAGTTTAAAGTGTTTCAGTGCGGAATCTGGTCTCTGAGTTTTTTCAAAATAATTGGATAAATATTTATGCACGTCCATGATTGAATTCTTTGCCCCGAGCTTATAGGCCATGGATTTGCTTTCCATTAAATAGGGTAAAGCTCCTTTTGGATTGGACTTTTGCATGAACAAATCTCCAAGGTTCTGTAGGTCAAATGTGATGATATTCGATATCTGTAGCTCTTTGGCTTTCTCGTAAGATTGCTTAAAAGTCTCTATTGCTTTGTCCACCTGATATTCTCCTTTGTAGAACGAGCCTAAATTGGCTAAAACATTCGCTTCTAATGCAGGATAACCATATGTTTTACTATCCTCATATGAAGACAAATACATGGACTCTGCCTCCACCGCTTTCTGGTCGTTCTGCAGGGCGATGGCCCAATTGATTTTCCAGGTGATGATGCCGCGCGTATCACCAAGCAAGCTGTCAGATTCAATAGCCAGTTCGTAATTTTGATAAGCCTTCTGGTAATCTGATAGATTTTGATAAATGACGCCTATTACTCCGTATATTGATCCTTTCGGAGTGTCTAACTGGGCACTGTCTATTAAATTTAGAGCTTTTAGATTTGTTTCAAGAGCTTTTGGGTATTCTCCTTTTCGAAAATAAACCATGCCCATACCATTCATATTTTTCACTACGTCTTCCCAGGATCTGGCTTCCCTGGCATTTTTTATTCCTCGATCGTAGAAAATGAGTGCTGAGTCATAGCTGTTTTTGTTCAGGTATATGATACCATACAGATTGTTGATTTTGCCTCTATTCAAAGTCGTATTTGCAAGACTGTCAGCTTTGGTGGCAAAAGTGAGCGCCAAATCCATTTCATACCTTCTTCTGGCAATGTCACCCAGCTTGTAAAATGCTTTGACTTTAAAATTGTTGTCGGACTGATCTGTAGCTAGTTTCAGAAGTCTATTGGCATATACTTCAGCTGTGTCCAGACTGGTGAAAGTGCTCTTATTGGCTATCAGATCAAGCAATTCCATCCTCTTATCATTATTTCTTTCAGACGATAGGAGAGATTTTAAAGAATCGATTTCGATAGTCTGACTGACGGCATAAGTATGATTCAAGAAAAGGAAGAATAACAAAGTAAGGCAATACTTCATTTTATAAAAGGTTAAGTGATTATAGAAGAATGTTGAAATTAGGTATTCTTATTCCAAAATTCACGAAGTGATCTCCCTTTTCATTCAAATTATACCGAGCTCTTACTGCCCAATCAACACAAATGGGCCCCAGTAATATGGAGCAGCGTATTCTTCCGATTGAATGAGGCTAAGCTTTGCTGCTCTTAGAGATTTTGCAAATAGCTGCTCATCAGATTTATGTAAGTGATGATTGTAAAACTCAATCATTAGATCAGATGTAGATGCGTCTGATACCTGCCAGAGAGAGACTATGAGGTTTTTTGCACCGGCATACATAAGCGCTCTGCTGAGACCAATGATCCCTTCACCTTGCTCTACTTTCCCTAGCCCTGTTTCGCATGCTGAAAGCGTTACAAGATCTGCGTTCAGCTTTAGGTTGTATATTTCACCGGAATACAAACTTCCGTCTTCATTGGCATTAGGGCTTACGAAAATGCAGGAAAGCTCAGGTTTACTTTCATTCACGATCCCATGAGTAGCAAAATGTAAATATCGATAATTGGACAATGCAGGTGATTTGATAGCGGCTTCTGATGCCTCAGATTTCAGGAGTGTTTTGGGTGCATCATGACTTCCGGAAAACAAATACTTCACCTCTCTTATTTCAGATTCTGTACCAGGTAGTGTAGCCATCTGCACTTCATTCTTCTCAAAAGAAATAGGTGCTGCAAGTAAAATACCTGAGTTACCAGTTATTGTATTGTGACTCTTGTCTAATAGTAAAGAAGCGGCATAGTCATAGGAGACTGCATATTCTTCAATCAAATAATGGCTTTGTTGATCCTCTTTTTTCATTAGCACCTCAAAAGGAATGGTACCAAGCACTCCATCAGGTATAATGATCAGTTTTTTAATTTCATCAGGAAGTTTTGGGATCAGAAAATCGTACAATTTGGTGGCTGACATTGCTACAGCAGGGTTCACTTTATATTTTATACCATTGCGCATGGCATTGATGGTCTTTCTCAGATCAATACTCAAATCAGAAGTAATAATCTCCAGATTTTTACCGGTAATTATGAAGGTATAAAATGTGTTTTTACCGATAAAATAGGAGAGAAGTGCGCCGTTTTCTCCAAGGACTTGTTGCAATTTCCAAATGGCTATTTCCTCATGCTGATACTTAAGTTGGAAATATCGAGGATATGAGGATTCCAACTCAGCTATGAAAGATCTTCTAAGGTTTTTGGCCTCAAAAAGTTGATCCTTTAAACTTGCTAATGCCTCTTCATCTGGTCCTTCAGCCAGTTTTTGTTCCAAACCTGAAATGACATTTTTCAGGCTATCTTCATACGCAATCAAGTGATCGGGGATTCCGGCGAATGATTTTGCTTTGGTATCAGAAATTGCTTCCTGCAATACTGCAGATTTACTTCTTTCACAAAAATTGAATGCAATATTCTTGTAAAAGTCTTTTTGGAGGGTTTTATCACTCAAATAAAGTGCTATTCTGATCCCGTTTTCGTAAACATCCGAGGCTATTTCCCCAACTCTCAATTTATCAGCCTCGGAAAGCCGATTTTGTCTAATTGTGATGATCAGTTCATCACATTTTTCATAAGTGCGTAGGGCAGCTTTGATGTCACGAGGTTTGAGAGATTTTTGAAAGTGCAGTGCGTCCAGCGCCTGAGCTTTAAACTGTAATGAATAAAGTAAAATGTCAGCGCTAAAATAATTCTCAAGATCAGGTAAAGACAGATAATCTGTTGGTTGTTGATCTATCAAATTAGCGTAAATGGATTTCTGAAAACTTTCGGTGGCATTTTTATACTCTTCTAATTCGAATTGAATCGAGCCAATTAAATAATGAGAATTGGCTACTTCGGGATGTTTTTCACCGTACAGCCTCAGATACATCTGCAAGGCATTTTCTTGTAATAGTATTGCTTCATTTAAGTCTCCTTGAAGCTGTTTGACTCTTCCTTTATTAGAAATAGTTAAGGCCTTATTAGGATGATCTCCAGTGTAATTGCTATTCCAAATAGCAAGTGTTTGATCAAGTAGTGCAAGAGCACGCAGATAATTACTCAGGTCTCTATTGACAAAAGCCAGATTCGTCAAACAAAGTGCTACTTTCGGGTGATTGTTGCCAAGAGTAGTTCGGTAGATTTCATATGCATTTTCGAAATATGTCTCTGCACTGAAATAGTCACTTTTTAAACTAATCAATCCCAGGTTCAAATAGGAATCTGCCAGAAGTGGATCATTTGATTCTAATGAGGTTTTTCTGATTTCCAGAGCCTTTTCATGATAAGTTTTGGCGGTTTCCGTATTGTTGCTATTCCAGTAGGCAACTCCCAAATCATTAAAGCATTCTGCGGCAAGAAGGGATTGTGGGTTTTCCAATAATTGCTCAGCTTTTAGCAGTATATCAATCATTGGTTCATACTGTCCCAGTTTTAGAAGAGCCTCACCTTCTAGAAGCAAAGTGCTCACAAGTATACCTGATGCGTCAGGGATCACATCTTCTGTATAAGAAAGGATGTTTTCACATTGCTCAATTACTTGCTGATATGAATTGGTTTCAAGATGGCAATGAGCCATTTTGAGGTTATAAACGGCGTATAATTCAAATTCCTCTGATGTCAGATAATAGTCAGCTGACTGCTGGTATAGCTCATATGCTTCAGCAAATTCTCCATTTTCAAATAAATAATCAGCACGCGTAATTAAATCCTCTTGTGCTATGAGCACTATAGAGCAAACTATAGAAGTGATGTATAAAAATACTCTCATTATCAAAATCGATATACGTAACTGGTACTGATTACATGTTTCCTTGTCAAGCCGTCAGGGTTTAGATCACGGTCCATTAATTTCAGGCCACCAATCAATTTTACACTGTGGTTGATGTTGAAATTATATCCAAAATTTGCCAGTAGGTTCAAAACCAGACCTGTGGTCTCCTCGGGTTTGATTCTCTTATCGGTATTAAAATCAAGACGTTCATCACGAGTGATTCGGTAAATCGCTAACAAACCCAGACCGTAGTTGAAATTGATAAATCTAAAATTTCGTTCGGCTCGTAACATTACATCGGTTCCTCTCTTCAAATCATTGGCCAGGTCATATTTCTTGATGTACTTTGGGCTAGGATAATCCGGCCATTTTCCCCATCGGAAGTCGTTTTCGTTTTGATGAATGACTGGAATCTGAATTCCTGTTGCGAAGAGCCAATTGTCATTAATGATGGAGGCTCCTGCCACCAAATCATGCGTACCAAGACTTATTTGGTAATACATTGGTAAGTCTCCAGAACCAAAAGGGCTATTGTTAGCTTCTATGTCAGATCGCCCGGTAGCTATTTTTCCACCAAGTGTGAGTCCCAGATTAAATCCATTTTCTAGTACTATGCCTCTTGAAAAACTGAATGATAAATCTCCAACACCCTGAGTATCGCCTAATTTTCCAGAGACAGTCTGGTATGGTACTTTGAATTGAAAAGAGTATTTTTCGTTAATACCAAAATTCAATTCAGCATTGTACATGGTAATGACCGGCGTTAACTTGGTTTTTCCGTGATAATAGTTCAGTTCAAAGGACCGAAGCTTAAAATCGATTTTTTTGCTGTACGTTTGATCGGGTTTCATGGCACCCATGGTGCAAAATCCAGCATCACTGCATCCCTGTGACATGACTAGACTGGTTGGTACGAGCATCAGGCAAAAGAAAAGAAGGCGCATAATAGAGATATGATAATAGTAAATTAGTCTAACTGTGGCGGTGGTACTCGACGGAATTTTGCTATTGTCACTATCCAAAGATAATTTTTTTTAAAAAACTTGGGAGGGTTTTAAACCTTCAACACGTTTTATCATCTAAGAGAATGAATTTCAAAACCAAAATATGACCTGATATGAAAAAAATATTGAGTTTAATGATGATGATGGCTGGGCTTGTTCTTTTACCGTCGTGCCTGGAGGAGGAAGATCCTTTGGCTCAGCTTGATACAATTGATGACAATACATTAGATGCTAATCTGGTAACGGAAGTGTCTTCAGAGTCAGTGATGGAGACTAGCTACGAAGAAATGGATCTGATCACAGATGAAAGCATCAATAACGTTTTTAGAATGACCACCGGTGCTCAAGATAACCGTGGACCAAGAATTAACTGTGCAGACATCACTCATGATACTTTAAATAATCTCATTACTATAGATTTTGGCTTAGGTTGTGAAGATCATCGAGGAGCAATTAGGAGTGGAGTGATCACTATTGCTTTTGATGGAGCTCCAAGAAAGCCTGGTTCATCCAGAGTAATCACTTTCAATGATTTTTACATTGATAGTATAAAAGTGGAAGGAACCCGAACACTGACAATCTTGGAGGATACTACTTCCAACCAATCTGCTCTTATCATGACAAGTAAGCTGGAAGGTGGAAAACTGACTTTTGCTGATGGAACCTTCATCACTCGAGACGCTGAGCATTCCCGAATGACCACAAGAGGAGAAAATATAGGAGAGGGTACTACTACCTTGACAGGTGAAGCATCTGGAATGTTAAGAAATGGTGAAAATTATTCTTCTACAATCATTGAGCCGGTCGTTTTTGTCAGAGGTTGTGAAGAGCAAGCTCCAGTATCTGGTATTAAGGAGTTTGCAGCCGGTACTCATCAGCGAATGATTGATTTTGGAGATGGTGCATGCGACAATCTAGCAGAGGTGACAACTGATGGCGTTACTGAAACCATAGAACTACAAGGACGAAGGAGATTCAGAGAAACCAGGGATCAACCGAAGAATGGTGGATAATAATATATAACGATACAAATTTTTTATCAGGTAGTATGGGGTCACATCGAGGATGTGGCCTCTCTTTTTGATCGCGTTAAAACCGGTGAAATCAAATATGTCCCCACTTGTTTCTAATTGAATTACTTTTTTACTTGCAGCTTCTTAAATTCACGTCTGCTAACGCCTAAAAAATCATGATCAAGAAACTAAGTACCGGACTTCTGCTGCCAGCGGAATTAATAGATGTAATGGTTGACTACATCACTGCAGTAGAAGAAGCAACCTTACACGAACCATTTATTACCCGAATTACGGATCTGATGGGTTTTGATGTTTCTCTCTTGCGGGATGCACTTTCTGTAGCACAAAAAGATAAACTTGTAGATGAAGTAGCCAAGGCAGATGCTGAGCGCGATGACCTGTTTATCACTTTCATTGATTTGGTACAGGCACATCAGAGATTGCACAGTCCGGCAATAGAGGCGGCTTTTCACGAGATTTGGCCAGTGATAGAAGAAGCCGGAACTGGATTGCATGCTTTGAGCTATGAGGAGCAGTCTGAGAAAATGGATCAGCTTTTTGAATCTTTGGATGCTACACCTAAGCAAATGGCTCTTGGTGCAATGAATGCATTATCTATCTATGACGATATGAAAGAGTCGCAAGAGCGTTTTATGAAGATCTACAAGAACAAAGCGAAAGTAGATGCTCGGAAAAACTACCCAACATTGCGTGAAGCCAAAGGAAAAGCCATTCCACACGTGAATGCGTTACTCAACGCAGTGGAGATTCTGGAAGAAACCGGAGAAGATTCTATAGAAGATTTAGTTCTTACGCTCAACCACATTACGGACGGTTTTATGAGTAAAGTAAGAGAACGTCAGATGTCCTAAACAGGAAATTAGGTTGTACTTGGGCTGCAAGTGTGTTCAGATAGTGTTATTGAAAAGCTGATTTAATTCAAGAACCATATTTAGCATTAAAATTATCAACTACCTCGATGGCTATGCCTCGAGGTTTTTTAATGTGAGGTTGATCATCACCCCTCGTCTGTAAAGACGTAGCTGATGATATTAGCCCCCATTCTCAGTGCTTTCTGACGAACTTCTTCTGGATCATTATAAATAATTTGATCTTCCCATCCGTTTCCAAGGTCGCTTTCGTAGCTGTAAAAACAAACAAGTCTGCCTTTATAAATTATTCCATATCCCTGAGCGGGCTTTCCGTCGTGTTCATGAATTTTGGGCAACCCGTTTTTGAAATCATATTTTTGATGGTATATCGGATGATCAAATGGTAATTCTACAAACTCAAGATCAGGGAACACTTTTTTCATTTCGAGCCTGATATATTGATCTAAACCGTAGTTGTCGTCAATATGCAGAAACCCTCCAGACGTAAGGTATCTTCTTAGGTTTAAAGCCTGCTGAGTGCTAAAAACAACATTGCCATGACCTGTCATATAGACATATGGGTAAAGAAATAGGTCAGGACTTCCGACCTCCACTATGTCATCTGATTCATTAATATTTGTCCTTAAGTATCTATTGCAGAAATTGGCGAGGTTTGGGAGAGCAGTCTTATTGGCATACCAGTCTCCACCACCATCATATTTGAGTTTGGCAATATTCAGCTGCTGACCGAAAACTGTGGTAGTCAGTGAAAACAAAAGAATGATGAATATGGATTTTCTGATCATTGATTAAAAACCTCTTTTATGGATTCCCATGTAATTTGGGTAAAATCATCGAAAATGTAAGTCTCATCAATTTCGTCCCTAGTATGAGAAGTGGACAGAGCAACTACCTTAGAACCTGCAGAATGTCCGGCCTGCATTCCTAAAGGAGCATCCTCAAACACTATGCAATTCTCTGGTTTTCTATCCACCAATTTGGCACATTTTAAATAAACTTCCGGATCTGGCTTTCCATGACTGACCATGCTCGCATCTACTACACCAACGAAGTATTTACGAAGATCTAGTCCGTCTAGTGTGAATTCTACATTTTCTACAGGAGCAGAGGTGCCAACTACCATTGGTATAGATTTATCACGCGCCATTTCTAGAAATGGGATTAACCCAGAAGTAGGTTTAAGATCATTTTGGTAAATCTCGCGATAGATCATTTCTTTTTCCATACCAATAGCATAAGCTTTTTCTTGGGAAAAATGGTTGTTCGGAAAAACTACTTCAATCAGTTTGGAGAGGGTCTTTCCATTCATTTTCTCTCGATAAAATTGTTCACCAAAGGCTACACCTCCGTGTTTTTCAGAAGTCTTCTGCCAGGCATGATAGTGGTACTCATGGTTGTCAATGATGACACCATCCATGTCGAAGATGAATCCGATTTCTTGCATTGATTATAATTTCAAATATTCCTTATTCATCAAATAGGTCTTCAATAGGCTGACCGGTGATGGCTGAGTTAGGGATAGAAATGTTCAGGATCATTGATAAACTGGGAACAAGGTCAGTGATATAGGTTTTTTGTGTTGTACTACCATTTTTTATTCCTGTTCCGTAAAAAAGCATCGGTACATGAGTGTCATAAGCATATCCGGTACCATGAGTCGTTCCTGCAGATCCGTAATTATTATACAAATAGCCAGGCTTGTTCAAAATCAATAAGTCACCGGACAGTTTCCTGTTGTATCCATTTTGAATAATGATTCTGAGTGGGTCTGTATAATCCCGATTTGCAAGGTCAGTTGCATTAAATACTTCTGCTACCTGAGGAATTTGCATCAATACATCAGCTACTTTCTGCTGAGTAACTTCTAAATCAAGACCTTGTGTTTTGATATAATCATGATTAAGAAACACCTGATCATTAGATGAGCTTAAAATCAGCTTTTCAGGGTCCAGGCCCAGATCCATAATACCTTGCGCAACGATTTGTTTGATTTCATCCATATCAATATACCCGCCAGGTAGCTTATGGTCTAGTAGGAATTGGCTATTAGCTGCCACTCCGTGATCAGCCGTGAGGAATATCACATATTCGCCTTTGCCAATTTGCTCATCAAGGTATTTCATTAATTCTCCCAATGTCTGATCCAATCGTAGATAAGTATCTTCAAGTTCTACGGAGTTCGGTCCGAAATTATGCCCAACATAGTCCGTAGAAGAAAAACTCACCGCTAGAAAATCGGTAATCTCATCTTTGCCGAGATTCTCACCTTCAACAGCAGCTTTTGCAAAATCCGCTAAAATAGAGTTGCCAAAAGGTGTAGTCCTAATCATTCCATAAGGACCATTTTTCATTCTTAACTTATCAAGATTATACGGAAAAGTAGGCGTGTCTTTACCTTTGAAACCTCTTTCGTAGGGTACATTGTCGGGTGTGCTTTCTACGTACTGATCTATGGGGAGCAGGGTCGTCCAGTCTTTTTTCATGTATTTGTCCACCAACTTTTTCTTATTAAAGTCTTTAACCCAATCAGGTAATTCATCTACATAAAAATCAGAAGTCATGAATTCTCCTGTGTTGGAGTCAAACCAGTAAGCAGCTTCTGCGGCATGTCCCGCTGGTAATACGGCACCTCTATCTTTTATTGACATTCCGATCACTTTTGCTCTAAAGTTTGTCGCTAGTTTTAGCTCATCAGTAATAGTATTGACCATTAAATTTCTCGGAGAAATCAGTCCATTTCTTTCAGTACCACCGACAGCCGTCACGGTGGTATCAGCTACACAATATGTTGGTCTACCTAGCTCCTTACTATACCAATCATTGGCAATGATGCCATGATATCGGGGAGTAGTGCCCGTGTAGATAGAAGCATGTCCGGGAGCAGTGTAGGTAGGCACATAATTATAATGGTGATTTCTTGCCTCGAATCCCTGAGACTGAAGTCTTTTGAATCCATCGTTTCCATATTTGGATTCGAAGCGCTGGAGGTATTCATGTCTCATTTGATCCACTACTATACCTACAACCAATTTGGGCTTTATCGACTGAGAAAAAACGGAGATATTCAGTCCTAAAAAGATGATGAATGTTGTATATCGCATATCAAAAATTTTGTTGCAAAGTTACTCTTTGATGTTAACTAAGGTTGACCTAATTATATTCTAATTGTAGTATCTATAGATTAGTTCCGCGACTAAGCCCGTCCAGCCAGTCTGATGCGAAGCACCCAAGCCTTCACCTGTGTCACCATGAAAGTACTCATAGAATAAAATGTGATCTCTAAAGTGTGGATCCTTCTGAAACTTACTGTTTTTTCCATATACAGGTCTGTTTCCTTTTCGATCTTTAGCAAAAATACTGATCAGGCGGTAAGCTATGTTGCGTGTGATTTCCACCAAGGTTTTTTGATCCCCGCTGCCTTTTGGATATTCAATCTGATAATCCTCGCCGTAGTAGTAGGAGTATTTCAAAAGAGATTCCAAAATCAGGTAATTCACTGGAAACCAAATTGGTCCTCTCCAGTTAGAATTCCCGCCAAAAAAGGAGGAGTCAGATTCGCCTGGTAAATAACCTACACTTAGTTTTTGACCATCTAATTCTACTTCATAGGGATTTTTCTCATGATACTTTGAGAGTGCCCTTATTCCATATTTGGATAGAAACTCCTCTTCATCGACCATTCTTTCTATGATTTTCTTGAGTCTGTAACCTCTCAAGATACTTAGAAGTCTTCGTTCACCTTTTCCTTGTTCTTCCCATCGAGACACCAAAGCAGCTAGTTTAGGCCTTTCTTTGAGGAAAAATTCCAGCCTTTCTCGAAACTCCGGTAATTTCCCGTAGACTTCTGTTTTTAATATTTCAATAGCATATAGGGGTATTAAACCAACCATCGACCTGACCTTCATCCTTTGATTCGGTTTGTCAGGTGTGTGCATTACATCATAGTAGAAATTGTCTTCTTCATCCCAAAGCTCCACGTCAGTATCTCCAATAGAATTCATCGCACCAGCTATGTACAGGAAGTGCTCAAAAAATTTGATAGCCATATCCTGATAAACAGGATATTCCATTGAGAGATCTAGCGCCATTCTCAACATATTAAGGGAGAACATTGCCATCCAACTAGTACTATCTGCCTGCTCCAGACGGGCATCTTCTACTATCGGATCATTCCTATCGAAAACACCAATGTTATCTAGTCCAAGAAATCCACCTTCAAATATGTTGTTTCCTTCCTCGTCCTTGCGGTTTACCCACCAGGTGAAGTTGAGGGATAATTTATGAAATGCTTTTTGCAGGAAATCATAATCTGGTTTTCCCGTAGTTTCCCGATCGATTTGAAAAACCCTGAGAACCGCCCAGGCATGCACAGGTGGATTTACATCACTGAAATTCCACTCATACGCTGGAATTTGGCCATTTGGATGCAGGTATCTGTCTTTAAGGAGGAGCAATAATTGATCTTTTGCAAAATCAGGATCTACTCTGCAAAGTGGTATACAATGAAAAGCCAGGTCCCATGCCGCAAACCACGGGTATTCCCATTTGTCCGGCATTGACAATACATCATAGTTGTAGAGATGTTGCCAGTCCCAGTTTCTTCCTTTTTTGCGTTTTTCTGAAGGTTTGAACCTACCAGGGTCACCATGCAGCCAGTTTTTAATGTTGTAATAGTAAAACTGTTTGCTCCACATCATTCCAGCGAATGCCTGTCTCTGGATGTTGCGCATGTCATCATCCGGAACTTTCTTTTGTATGTTCTGGTAGAACTCATCTGCATCTTTTAGGCGCTGATCAAAAATGGCGTCAAAGTCTTGGAACGGAGATTCAAGATTTTCATTGGAAAAACGTATTTCCACGGTTTCACTTTTTCCTGCAGCGATATTAAGTTCATATAGTCCTGATGCTTTTGTTCCCGTTTTATCAGGATTGACCACATTTTCTCCGTCTACTACATAGTCGTTGATGGCATCTTTTGGAAATTCACTTTGTTTGTTCGGCACTCCGTACAGTCGAACCCTATTGGTGGTATTGTCACAAAAGAGCTGTTCTTTCAATCCACTGCCTAGATAGACGTAGTATTTTCCTAATAGATGATGGTCAATGACCATTTTTTCATTTTCCGACTGTGATATAGAGGGGATACTCGGATCTCTTCTGGACGACCAGGTATTTCTGAACCAAATAGTCGGTAATACCGAAATTTTGGCTTTTTTATCACTTCGGTTGTGAATGGTTGCTTTTAATAACAAGTCATTCGTATCAGACTTGGCATACTCAAGGTAGATGTCGAAATACTCATTTTTATCAAAAACACCAGTGTCCATCAACTCGTATTCCCGCTCTTTTTTGGATCTTGCCATATTTGTATCCACCAAATCCGCATAAGGAAATTCGTTAATTGGATACTTGTAGAGCATTTTCATGTAAGAATGGGTAGGAGTGCTGTCCAAATAATAGTACAGTTCTTTCACATCCTCACCATGGTTACCTTCATAGCCTGTTAGTCCAAAAAGTCTTTCTTTTAATATTGGATCTTTTCCATTCCAGAATGCCCATGAAAGACAAATTCTCTGGTCTGAATTACAAATTCCACCGATTCCATCCTCACCCCATCTGTAAGATTTACTTCTGGCCTGATCATGTACCAGACTTTCCCAGGCATTTCCTTCTTCTGTATAGTCTTCTCTTACTGTAGCCCACTGTCTTTCAGAGAGATAAGGTCCCCATTCCTTCCATGGTTTGCCATTCCTACTTTCCTCTAGCCGTTTTTCTTCCTGTATCATGACAGTATTCGTTAAGCCGGCTAAACAAGGTAAAATTGAGGATAATTCAAATTCCAATTCAAAAATGAATCAAGCGTTTGACCGATTCTGCTAATTTTGCGGGATGACGGACAAGATTCTCATACTGGACTTTGGTAGCCAGTACACTCAACTTATCGCAAGACGCGTCAGAGAACTAGATGTTTACTGCGAAATACACCCTTTCAGCCATATTCCTGAGCTGGACGAACACACAAAAGGAATAATCCTATCTGGTAGTCCATGTTCTGTGACTGATGAAGGAGCACCGGATATTGATCTTTCGGGTTTAGAGCAGTTTCCGATTCTTGGGATTTGCTACGGAGCTCAGTTATTAGCCCACAAACATGGAGGGAAAGTGACTCCATCAGAGCACCGGGAATACGGTAGAGCGAAACTGGCTCATATCAATGCTCATCATGATCTATTGAAGGAAGTAGAAATTGGGAGTCAGGTATGGATGTCGCATGGTGATACGATCACAGAGCTACCAAATGACTTTCAAATCATAGCTAATACGGAGAGTATTCCTGTGGCCGCTTATAAAGTAGAGGATCGACCAATTTATGGTATTCAATTTCACCCTGAGGTAACTCATAGTCTGGATGGTCAAAAGCTTTTGAGAAACTTTGTGGTACATATCTGTGGCGCAAAACAGGATTGGACTGCTGATATTTTTGTGGAGAATACGGTTCGTGAGCTTCAGGAAAAGCTTGGTGATGACAAGGTCGTTATGGGATTGTCTGGCGGTGTAGATTCATCAGTTGCTGCTACTTTAATCCATCACGCAATCGGCAAAAATCTCTATTGTATTTTCGTGGATAATGGACTATTACGCAAAAATGAATTCGAAGAAGTACTTGCATCTTATGAGGGAATGGGACTCAATGTGAAAGGAGTAGATGCTAAGGAAGAATTTTATAAAGCGCTTGAGGGATTATCAGAACCCGAAGCAAAGCGAAAGGCAATTGGTAAGACGTTTATCGAGGTGTTTGATCGAGAAGCACATTTGATCAAAGATGTGAAGTGGCTTGGACAGGGTACCATCTATCCGGATATAATCGAATCAGTTTCTGTTAATGGCCCGTCTGTCACTATCAAATCTCACCATAACGTGGGCGGACTTCCTGAAAAAATGAATTTGAAGGTGGTGGAACCATTAAATTTATTGTTTAAAGATGGAGTGCGCAACGTAGGACGGACATTGGAAATTCCTAATGAGATTTTAGGTCGTCACCCATTTCCAGGTCCTGGATTGGGAATCAGAATATTAGGTGATATCACTCCTGAAAAAGTGAGAATTCTACAGGAAGTAGATTATTTATTTATCAATGGCCTTAAAGAGCATGGGCTTTATGATGAAGTTTGGCAGGCGGGTTCTGTTTTGTTGCCAGTACAATCTGTAGGTGTAATGGGAGATGAGCGTACATATGAGCAGGTAGTAGCTCTAAGAGCTGTAACAAGTTTGGATG
Source organism: Bacteroidia bacterium (assembly GCA_030425425.1). Lineage (GTDB taxonomy): Bacteria > Bacteroidota > Bacteroidia > Cytophagales > Cyclobacteriaceae > Marinoscillum. The sequence goes on from JAUIAO010000033.1 coordinate 64,807, forward strand.
GAATGACGGCCGATTGGGTGCATCTTCCTTATGAGTTTTTGGCTGAGGTATCCAATAAAATTATCAACAGAGTAAAAGGTGTCAACCGCGTGGTGTATGATATCAGTAGTAAACCTCCAGCTACCATTGAGTGGGAATAAATAATAAAAGCGTGAGAAAATTAATTCTGGTAATTTCCTTATTGACATCAGGAATGCTGTCTTTTGGTCAGACCAATCAAGTTGAATACCTGGAGGCCAAAAGACTTTTTAATAATGGTCAGTACCTGAGTGCCAAAGCCGCTTTTGGGTCACTGACTGAAAATGAGGTTTTTGGAAAATACGCTTCATTCTATTTTGGTTTGTCTGCGTTTAAACTGGCAGATTATGACTTGTCCAGAGACATGTTCCTGCAGATTAGATCGCAATATCCTGCCTGGGAACAAAACAAGGAAGTGTTGTATTGGTTATCTCTAACATATTGGGAGTCTGGGGATTATATCCAGGCACTTGATGCTTCACGTCAACTAACAGAACTTAGTGGTTCTTCGTCTGTAGAGGAGCAGATGATCATGAAGTATCTTTCCTCTGAGCAAACAGCTTCTCTCAAATTGCTGTATAATGAATACAAGGACAATAGGTGGATTGCCAGCATATTAACAGCAAAGTTGATTGCTATGCCTTATGAATCTCGTGATTTTGTATTGATCAATCAACTCGTGGATGACTGGGGTTTTGATCTTTATGATATGGATCCAAATGCTCTTCCACAATTAAAAAAGGACCAGTACAATGTAGCGGTATTGCTACCATTTCTGTTTGATGGTTTTGACAATACCAATCTGATAGAGCAGAATGATTTGATTATGGACATGTATCAGGGAATGCTTTTAGCTTCTGAAGAGTTAAAAGCTGAGGGGAAAAAGATCAATATATTTCCCTATGATACTAAAAGAAGAGCGCAGTTTACTGAATCCATTCTTACAACACCTGGATTTGAAAATCATGATTTGATTATCGGGCCACTTTATATACAACCCAACAACATTGTGAGAAAGTATGCAGAAGAAAAGCAGGTCAACCATTTCAATCCGATTTCTTCGCACATTAAAGTAATAGGTGATAGTCCATTTTCATTCATGACCAGACCCGGTTATGAGACTATTGCCAATCAGATGGCTGAATATGCTTTGGCGAATCGAAGAAACAATTACGCCATGGTTTTTTATGAAGAGAATGAACGAGATTCGCTAATTGCTGCCACTTTTAGTAAAAGACTGGAAGCCAATAGCGTGGAAGTGATTTGGCACATGCCCATCACTAAAGATAACGCCAGAAACCTGATAGATACCTTATCTGCTCAATATGAGTATTACCTGAGAAAATCAGAAGCTGATTCTATTTCCAAACTCCCCGGAAGGTTTGTTCACGATCGGAAGGTGAAAAGGTCTGAGCTGAGGAAACTTGATCGTGACAGTACGTTTTATTTACCATTGACTTATGACGAGGATCAAAAGCCAATCGTCTATTATGAAAATCGATTCCACATGGAGCCAGATAGTATTGGAACAATTCTGGCTTCTACCAGGAGCAATCTTTTTGCAAATAATCTAATTAGTGCAGTAGCATCTCGATCTGATAGTATTAAACTACTTGGGTTTGGTGAATGGCTGGATTTTACCATGATGTCTTACAGCCAATTAGATCGACTTGGAATAGCATTGTCAGACCCTGACTATATGAACATGTATTCTGAAGATTACGACAGTTTGACTGAGAAATTCATTATTCGATTCAAGACTCAACCTTCTATCAACCACATCAGGGGATATGAAACGATGAAATATCTGGGCAATATGCTTTTTGATTACGGGAAATATTTTCAGAAAGGACTGAGGTCTGGTGATTTTTCAGCGGGCTCAGTGTTTGAAGGCTTCAAGTATGGGCCTTTCAATGATAATCAAATTGTCCCAATCATTCAGTTTAAAAATAGCAGGTTAGAAGTAGTAAACAGGGAATTATATGAAGATTGAAAAAAGCATTTCTCTTTTTAACAGAGCAAAGAACTATATACCCGGGGGAGTAAACTCACCGGTACGAGCATTCAAATCCGTAGGTGGAGATCCTATTTTTTTTAAATCTGCCAAGGGCTCTCAAATGGTTGATGAAGATGGAAATTCTTACATCGATATGATCAATAGTTGGGGTCCAATGATTCTTGGACATGCCAATCCATTGGTGGAAGAAGCCATCATCAGGGCTGTTCAGAACTCAACTTCATTCGGTGCTCCGGGAGAAAGAGAGCTTCTTATTGCGGAGTTGATTTGTAGTATGGTGCCATCTATTGAAAAAGTAAGGATGGTTAATTCTGGAACAGAAGCGACTATGTCGGCCATCAGGGTAGCTCGTGGATATACCGGCAAAGACAAAATTCTGAAGTTTGAGGGTAATTATCATGGACATGGAGATGCTTTTCTAATAGCAGCTGGAAGTGGTGCTGCAACTATGGGTACTCCTGATAGTCCTGGAGTTACATCTGGTACTGCCAAGGACACATTGTTGGCACCTTACAATAATCTGCAGGCTGTAGAAGAGGTTATCGCACAAAACAAAGGAGAAATTGCGGCAATCATCGTCGAGCCGGTTGCGGGGAACATGGGTTGCGTATTACCAAAAAATGGTTTCTTGAGTGGCTTACGAGAAGTATGTGATAGAGAAGGGATCATTTTGATTTTTGATGAAGTGATGACGGGGTTCCGCCTGGCAAAAGGTGGTGCACAAGAAAGACTCGGCGTGATACCAGATATGACGACTCTAGGGAAAATCATAGGAGGTATCACGCCGAGTCTTTCTTGTGCAC
>JAUIAO010000034.1 GCA_030425425.1 Bacteroidia bacterium
CATTATCAGCCGATGGGAAACTCTGGATAGTACTATCGATCTCTGCATTCAGCAACTCGCAAGATACCATTGCCAAATTCAACAGAATCATAAACGAAATTCTGTAACTTGACAAAGTAGGACTAATGATAGGTTTACAATCCGCCAACCTTTGAAACAAAATCCCAGACAACTACACCAAGACTGACAGAAATATTTAACGAGTGTTTTGTCCCATATTGTGGAATCTCCAAAACTATATCTGCATTTTTTACCACTTTTTCATTTACGCCAAAAACTTCATTGCCAAACACAAACGCATATTTATGATCGGGTTTCGGCTGGAATTCTAATAGTGAGGTGCTTTCATCTGCTTGCTCTACAGCTACGATTTGATATCCGTTGGCTTTCAGTTGCTCAATTAAAGTATTAATTTCCTTCGCATACTCCCAGGCCACAGTTTCTGTAGCACCGAGCGCGGTTTTGTTGATATCGCGATGAGGAGGAGTCGCTGTGATGCCACATAGATATATCTTTTCAATTCTGAAAGCATCAGAAGTCCTAAAAGTGCTGCCCACATTATTCATACTTCTGATATCGTCGAGGATGATACAGGCGTTCAACTTCTCCACCTTTTCAAATTCCTCTGGCTGTAATCGCCCGAGCTCTTCGTTTTTTAGTTTTCTCATGCGCCGCTGTTTCCTTAATATTGTGCACTAATTTGAGTCCAAAACTACCACCAATTCCCACAAATGGCGAAATCCAAAAAAAGCTCCGAAACTCCATTAATGAAGCAATACAACGCCATCAAGGCCAAGCACCCGGGAGCCTTATTGCTTTTTCGTGTTGGGGATTTTTATGAAACTTTTGGAGAAGATGCCATCAAAGCCAGCAAAGTACTGGATATCGTCCTCACCAAAAGAGCCAACGGCTCAGCGTCACACATCGAATTGGCTGGTTTTCCACATCACTCACTGGATTCATATCTGCCACGATTAGTCCGTGCCGGAAACAGAGTAGCAATCTGCGATCAGCTGGAAGATCCAAAGAGCGTCAAGGGAATTGTGAAAAGAGGAGTCACAGAACTAGTGACGCCCGGACTTTCTATGAATGACAATGTACTGGAGCAAAAACGCAATAATTTCCTCGCTTCAATTCATTATGATGACAAAGCCTGTGGAGTTTCTTTTTTGGATCTGAGCACAGGAGAATTTTTTGTGGCTCAAGGCACCGAAACATATGTAGAAAAACTCATTCAGGGTTTTCAGCCATCAGAGATCATTTATTGTAAAAATGCCCGTGCAAAGTTTGACAAATCTTTTGGAGGCAATTACAATCATTTTCATCTTGAAGAATGGATTTTTAACCTTGAGTATGGGTATGAAAAGCTAACCAGACATTTCAATACAGCTAACCTTAAAGGGTTTGGCGTGGAGGAATTAAAATCGGCCATTATTGCGGCTGGTGCGGTTTTGTTTTATCTGGAAGATACGGAACACAAAGACACCAAACATATTGGCAACCTTTCGCGGATAGACGAGCAGCAATATGTATGGCTGGATAAGTTTACGATCAGAAACCTGGAACTGATCCAGCCAAGTCAGCCAGACGGTACGGCGCTAATTGATGTGCTGGACAATACCCAAACTCCGATGGGCAGTCGCTTGCTGAGAAAGTGGATGGTGCTTCCACTGAAGAATAAAGAGCAAATAGACTTGCGGCTCAATACCGTGGAGGCATTCCTCGAAGAGGAAGAACGGCTCAATGAAGTAAACGGGTTTCTCAAACAGATTGGTGATTTGGAGCGGTTGATTTCTAAAGTGGCCACCGCCCGGATCAATCCCCGAGAAATGGTGCAACTGAAAAAAAGCCTTGGGCAAGTAGCTCCGATTCGTCAGGAACTGAAAAAGTCAGATAATCCAATATTCAAACAATACCTGGATCAACTCAATGAATGCGAAGGATTGGTCACCAATATTGAGGAATCTGTAAAAGAAGATGCACCGATTAATGCTTCGCTGGGCAATATCATCAAAGATGGAGTCAATGAAGAACTGGACGAATTGAGGAAACTCGCATTCTCTGGGAAAGATTACCTAAAGGGTATTCAAGAGCGCGAAATGGAACGTACGGGAATTACTTCTCTCAAAATCGCTTACAACAAAGTCTTTGGTTATTATCTGGAAGTGACCAATGCCCATAAAGACAAAGTGCCTCAGGAATGGATCAGAAAGCAGACTTTGGTGAATGCCGAACGATATATTACCGAAGAGCTCAAAATCTATGAAGAAAAGATTCTGAAGGCTGAAGATCAGATCTTTGGGATCGAAACCAAACTTTACAATGAATTGGTGGCTTTTGCAGCGGAATACATTGGTTTGATTCAGCAAAATGCCAAATCCATTGCTACGCTTGATTGCCTGACATCATTTGCCCATCTATCAAAGCGCAACAATTATATAAAGCCAACAGTCTCAGATGAATTTTCTCTGGACATCAAAGCTGGCCGCCATCCGGTCATAGAGCAAAACATGCCACCGGAGGAAGATTATATCCCCAATGATGTTTTTCTGGATGACCAGTCTCAGCAGATCATTATCATCACCGGGCCAAACATGGCAGGTAAATCGGCATTACTAAGACAAACTGCCTTAATCGTGCTGATGGCTCAAATGGGTTGTTATGTTCCTGCTGGCTATGCGCGGATCGGGCTGGTTGATAAGGTGTTTACGAGAGTGGGAGCTTCGGATAACTTATCACGTGGAGAATCTACCTTCATGGTAGAAATGACCGAAACAGCGAGTATTTTGAACAATCTCAGTAATCGATCTTTGGTATTGATGGATGAAATCGGACGGGGAACGAGCACTTATGATGGCATTTCAATTGCCTGGTCAATCGTTGAGTTTTTGCATAATCATCCTCAGCACAAAGCCAAGACACTTTTTGCCACTCATTATCATGAGCTGAATGAGCTGACGAATGATTTGCCACGAGTGAAGAATTTTAATGTGGCAGTGAAAGAAATGGATAACAAAGTGATATTTATTCGAAAGCTTCAGCCAGGAGGTAGTGAGCATAGCTTTGGTATTCATGTAGCACAGCTGGCAGGTATGCCCAACCAAGTGGTAATCCGTGCTAACACTATTCTAAAACATCTGGAAGCTGATAAATTATCTGAAAATGAAAAAGAAAAGCTGGCCGAAGTACCAAGTAGTCAGTTTCAGCTGAATTTATTTGAATCTGATCCTCGATTCGAGAAAGTGCTCAAATTGCTAAGAGATATTGATGTTAATACCATTTCACCCGTGGAGGCATTGCTCAAAGTGAATGAAATGAAGGAAGAATTGAAAGGCAAGAATTAATCCTTCAAACTCTGATGGTTACCTAAATAATTGAAAGCGGGGAGAACTTTCAATCATTTATTGATTATGATGCTTTAAGAATTCCGTTCAATTCCTGAATTCTGTTCTTGTGGCCTTCAATTACCTGATCGATAATTTCAATATTGTTCTGGTATTTCAATTTACCAGCTGCTACTTGTCTTTCTATGTGCGTTCTGATTTTCTGAGCACATCTTAATGCTTCGATGTTCTCTTCATAGCTCAATGTAAGTGTTAGCGCTGCTGTGTCGTTGAGAATGTGGCTGTTGGTGTTCATGGTTTCAGGTAGTTAGATTATTTGTATTCCTAAATTACATGTTAACCACCAGTGTATCGAACGGTATGCAGTGAACATGATGATTCACTGCATTAACAGGAAAATACGTGATCAAACAAAAAGAAAATTCACAAACTCTGCTAAATCAGCTTGCAATAGGGAAAAAAGAAGCAACATTCGTTTCCAAACTCTTGTTGACGTGAGTTTCAATTACCATATCAAGTAGTTCGATATTCTTCTCAAAGCGCTTGTTGCCGCTGATGACCTGATTCTGAAGGTGATTTCTCATCTTCATAGTGCAACGAATTAATTCCTGGTTTTCTTCGAAAGAGAGGGTTTCAACGAGAGCGTTGATGTCTTCAAGGATTTCAATAGAGTAATACATAGCCTGTTGGTTTAAATTATAAGATAAATGTAGCGTCAACATTTAATCTCACAAAATCCAATTTGGCGAAATGGGGATATTACAGAATGATCAGGAATAAATAAAGATTAAAAGGTTAGAAACCTATTTTTTTAGATTTCCAACCACGCTGTTCCAGTTCATTGGCACTATCCAGAACCTTATCTTTCAGAGAAGCTTTATATTCGGAAAGCTTTTTGGAAATATCAGCATCAAAAGCTCCAATCATCTCTGCGGCCAGTATTCCGGCATTTTTAGCCCCATCCAGTGCTACAGTAGCTACTGGAATACCTCCAGGCATTTGTAGAATTGAAAGAACAGAGTCCCATCCATCAATCGAATTTCGAGACTTTACGGGTACGCCGATCACGGGCAAAGTAGTTAATGATGCGACCATGCCCGGTAAATGTGCTGCTCCTCCCGCACCAGCAATGATCACTTTTATACCTCTTTCGGCAGCTTTTTCAGCATAATCAAGCATTCTGTGCGGAGTACGATGTGCAGAAACAATTGTCACCTCTATGGTCACACCCAGTTCTTCGAGAATTTCTGCGGCTTCTGACATTACTGGCAAATCAGATTGACTGCCCATTATTATTCCTACTTGTGCTGTGCTCATGCTTTTACTTTTAATATTTCTTTTACTCTTAGTGCTTTTTGTTTTAATGAGGCGGTGTTTTCATCAGTCAGGGTAATGTGACCCATCTTGCGGAATGGCTTGGTGATTTTCTTTCCATACAGATGTAAATGAACACCATTTTCAGAAAGTAATTCATGCATTCCTTCATATCTGGCATTCCCAGTAAAACCTTTTTCTCCTAATACATTCACCATAGCCGCAGGTTTGATCAACTCTGTAGAGCCTAAAGGCAAATCCAGAATAGCCCGTAGGTGTTGCTCGAATTGAGAGGTGATATTAGCTTCTATGGTATGGTGACCGCTATTGTGTGTTCTCGGGGCAATTTCATTGACTAACACTTCATCTTCCTGAGTCAGGAACATTTCTACGGCCAATAACCCAACAAGGTCGAGTTTGGTAATGAGGTCTTCAGCCAATTTTTGGGCTTTTTCTTCTATTTCTACAGAAACCTCAGCAGGAGCAAAGAGAAACTCCACAAGGTTGGCTTCCGGGTGAAAAGCCAGTTCTACCAAAGGGAAGCATTTCACCTCACCTGATTCATTCCTGGCTACAATAACACTTAGTTCTTTTTTAAAGTCAATGAGTTTTTCCAGCAAAGAAGGTTCTTCGAATGCTTTGTTCAGTTCACTTGCCGTTTTAATCACCTGAACTCCTCGCCCATCGTATCCGCCTTTTCCCAATTTGTTGACAGCAGGTAAAAAAGAAGCATGAGCCTGAACTTCTTGCTTGTTTTCTGTAAGAATAAAATCTGCAGTAGGAATTCTGTTGGCTTTATAAAATGTTTTCTGCTTACGCTTATCCTGAATCAATTCAATGATTTCCGGCTGTGGAAACACTTTTTTACCCTGTTTTTGTAATGCTTTAAGTGCTTCGGTGTTTACCGTTTCTATCTCGATAGTGATGACATCTTTGTCAGCACCAAACTCCATGACCGTCTCATAATCCAACAAACTCCCCTGGGTAAAAGTCTGAGCAATGTGGGCGCAAGGAGCATTTGCATCAGGATCTAACATGTGGATCTGAAGGTTAAAATCTGTGGATGATTGTAGCATCATCCGCCCGAGCTGTCCACCACCTAAAACTCCGATTTGTAAATCTGTAAGGTCTTTGTGCTGAGTGTTCATGGATAAGTGTTTTTCTGGTTGCCGAATGCATGGCCCACAAAAAGTAGACGATATATCTGCCTTGGCTCTTGAAGGGCAAAGATGTGAAGTTTTTCTGGTAAATTGGAGGTAAACCCACTCCACAGATGGACAAGGAAAAAGAAAAACAAGCTATTAAAAAACTGCAGGAACTGAAGAAAAAGTTTGAGCAAGAAGATTCGAAACCTGATTCTGACGAGTCTGCTACTGAAAATAACATCCCCTGGGAGTCATTCAGGAAAAACATGGGTTGCGGTGGGTAACATGCTTTTTGTTTTTCACAAGTCCATGCCTACCCACTCAATATAAATTTCGCAGACTAGTCTTTTCTCTTGTACAACCCGTCAAAGCTCTTTGTCCAGGATTTTCCGTCTTCAGAATCCTCAAACAATTGTCGGACAGTTCCGTCTTCATTAAGTGTGAAGGTCAATCTTGATTTCATCAACTTACCTTGTTGGTTGAGGTAATCACACTGAAACTGTAACATTCCTTCGGCACGATCAATTTCTGTATAATCCAAAACTCCTCCATTGCTGGCTACCCAGGTCTGATGCCATTTTTGATCCTTACGATCGTAATAGTTGATACTTTGGCCTGAGTAAATCCTTGGAGTCGTATAACTTTCGTGAATGGCGCACCCACCTTCCGCCAGGGTAATATTGTTTTCTCCTACTTTTTGGTCATTTACATAGACACCCCATTCACCTACCCAAAAATCAAAATGTCTGGCATTTTTATCTGACAGACATGGATAGGCATTGGTTTTAACCAGTAGGAAAAGCTCCATAAACTGTTCATTTTCCTGATATTCGTTCCACTCATCACCTGATTCCAATAAAATAAAGTTGCTGAATCCTTTTTCGGCAGCTTGTGCCAGCATGTCGAGAGAAGATGACGGGTTCTCTGTTTTCGTCAACACTTTCGCTTTGGCATATAAGGTATAGCCAGCATAAAAATTGTTTTCAAGTGCCTTATCAAGACTTGCTAAAGCATTCTTAATTTCTCCGGTTTCGTATTGGCAAATCCCCAACCTGTACCAGGCCGAAGAATCGGATTTATTGTTTTTCAAGTATTTTTTATAGGGTTTGATGGCTGTATTCCAGTCTTTCTGAAAATAGGCCTGATCAGCTTCTTGTTTTAATTTTTGTCCAAAGACAGTAAGATTGGAAAGTACCAGAATGATTGTTAGAGCTTTCATAAGTTCAGGTTGATGATTGATTGAGTGTTATGTTGTTTGAATTCCGATGGGGAAATACCAACAAACTTCTTAAAAGCGGCATTGAAAGTTGACTTATTATTGAAACCAGATTGGTATGCTACCTCTATGATTTTGAGGTTTTGCTGACCATCAAGGATCAATGTTTTCGCTTCTTCCACCCGGTATTTGTTGATAAAGTCCGAAAAATGACAGCCTTCAAGTTCGTTGATTACCTGAGAAAGCTGAGCGGCAGTGACATTAACCCTTCTCGCAAGCTCCTTCAGTCTCATTGAGTGGAGATATAGCTTCTCTTCCCTTAGGAGGTTGTTAACCTTCTGAAGAATGAGACGTGGGGACTTTATTTGATAAGGGGCTGGTTGCATCGCGTATTTAAAACAACCAACCGTGTGTGTTACCCTTATTTCTTAAAGAAAGAATCAACAAATTCCACTTTGTTGAAAACTTGTAGGTCTTCTACTTTTTCACCTACACCGATATATTTTACCGGGATTTTGAACTGATCAGAAATTCCAATCACAACGCCTCCTTTTGCGGTACCATCCAATTTTGTGATAGCTAAAGAAGATACATCCGTGGCTTTGGTAAATTCCTGAGCCTGGATAAAGGCATTTTGACCCGTGCTTCCATCGAGAACAAGCATAACATCATGAGGTGCTTCGGGGATGAACCGTTGGATTACTTTCTTGATTTTTGAAAGCTCATTCATCAGGTTTACCTTAGTGTGGAGCCGTCCCGCTGTATCGATGATCACTACATCTGCATTGTTTTCTGCACCGTATTTAGCCGTTTCAAAAGCCACGGAGGCAGGATCTGTGTTCATCCCTTTGTTGATCACGGGCACACCCACTCGCTCTCCCCACATGATCAGCTGATCAACAGCGGCTGCCCTGAAGGTGTCGGCAGCACCTAGTACGACATTTTTACCCAGTGCTTTAAACTGGGAGGCAAGCTTGCCAATAGTTGTAGTTTTACCTACTCCATTTACCCCTACCACGAGAATGACATATGGCCCATCCACTTTTGGAGTATCAAAGTTTTGTAGGTCTTGTGTATTGTTTTCAGAAAGCAGCCCAGCAATTTCCTCGCGCAGAATTCTGTTGAGTTCGCTTGCATTGAGGTATTTGTCCTTGGCTACTCGCTCTTCTATTCTTTGGATAATTTTGATGGTGGTGTCTACTCCCACGTCAGAAGTAATGAGCACCTCTTCCAGTTCATCCAACACTTCATCATCTACCGTCGATTTACCGACAACTGCTTTGCCTAGCTTATTGAAAAAACTTTCCTTGCTTTTTTCCAGGCCCTTGTCGAGCGATTCCTTTTTTTCTTTGGAGAAAAATCCTTTTAGACCCATTTTCTAATAAATAATGACGGTGATCAACTAGAATTATTAAGATGCGCGTAAACGCAAAAAGTCCCTACGAGGAGGGACTTTAAATATAATATTATTGAAGACTTAATTAGCCTTTTTTAGCCAATACGTTTTTTACTTCTTCTTCCGGCACCATTTCTTCTTTGTAGGTATAGTTACCATCTGCAGATTTTACGGCACGGATTACTCTGGCGAATTTTGCACCACCAGGCTGTTTTAGGGTTGCAACTACTTTCTTAGCCATGGTTATTTAATTTCTTTGTGAACAGTATATTTTCTCATAATAGGATTGTACTTCTTAAGCTCAATACGCTCAGGAGTGTTTTTCCTATTTTTTGTAGTGATGTATCTCGATGTACCTGCAAGACCACTGTTTTTGTGCTCTGTGCATTCCAAAATTACTTGTACTCTATTGCCTTTCTTTGCCATTTTCTCGCCTAATTAGTAAAAGGAGTGCAAATGTAGAAAACTAATTTGATTCTACCAACATGGTAATCAATCATTTAGAAGAAAAAATGGAATTTAAACTGTTGAGTAACTAAAGCAATGTAAAAACACCCGAAACGTAATGGAATTGCACTTTACTCAAAGTCAGTGCATACACTGACAAACTTCAGAGGGCAGGGTTTGTGGTCTGTTTATTTTGCAGCAGCAACTAAATAACCAATAATAATGAAGTCTACATTCTTGATAGCTGCCCTCATTGTTCTATTCAATTACAGTAATGCACAGAAGATCAGTCCGTATTATGGATTGGGTAACTACGGATATGAAATCGAGGGTTCTGCAGAGAAGCTGATCAACGAAATACAATCGGCAGGATATGAAATACTCGGATCTTATGCTCCCGGACAGCAGCCGGACTTATATGTGGTGGTATTCACAGATAGCCAAACCCGACAATTATGTATGAGCACGACTATTCAAGGATTAATAGCAGCACCATATAGAATGGCACTGGAAAAAACTGCATCTGGGGTAATACTTTCCTGTGTAAACCCGGAATATCAATGGAGAGCGTATCTCACTGAAGCGTACGGAAATAATGCAGCGAAATTTCTAGGGCTTAAAAATCGCTACATGAACTTTCTGGAAACGCTTGGCCATCCGGTTCCTTTTGGTGGAGAGGATGATGCCTCAGATCTGGAAGACTATCATTACATGTTTGGTATGCCTTACTACGAAGATCAGGTCGAGATCAAGGCTTTCGACTCTTTCCAGTCAGCAGTGAGCACTATCCAAAATAATATCACGGGTACGCAAGGAATAGAACCAGTATATTCTTTAGTCGATAACAGCAATCAAATAGCCGTTTTTGGCGTAGGTTTGGTTGATCAGGAAATCGGTGAAAAACACTTTCTTTCGGTTATTGGTCAGACGCATGCCGCTGCATTGCCTTATGAATTGATCGTGGAGGGAAACAAAGTGAAAATGCTACACGGTAGATTCCGTTTTGCTCTTTATTGGCCAGAGCTGACAATGGCTACTTTCACAAAAATCATGTCTACACCAGGTGATGTAGAAGAAATGATGAGTAGGTTGGTGAGGTAATAAATAAGAAAATTTGAGATTGTGGACGCGGTTGAAAGTTGGGTCCTCTTTGGTTTAAATTTTGAATTCTTCTGGTCAGGAGATTATCAAGTCCAATCAATTTCTTATTGTACATTCCCAGTTTATTCTGGTAAATTTCCATTATGGAATATGTGATCATTTGTTTGGTTACCCTGTTTGGAGCAGGGATGACGCTGTTTTCGGGTTTTGGACTAGGAACGATTCTAATGCCAGTCTTCGGCTTATTTTTCCCAATAGAAGTTGCCATTGCGCTGACGGCTTTAGTACACTTTGCCAACAACCTCATCAAATTTGGATTTTTCCACAAACACTTAAACTGGAAAATCATCGGAAAATTCGGGATTCCATCTGTATTGGCAGCTTTTTTAGGAGCGAGACTTCTCAGTACGCTTTCTGAGATGCCCAATATCACCAGCTATCAACCCAATGGTCATGAATTTTTCATCACACCAGTCAAGCTGACTATTGCCGGACTGTTGGTGTTCTTTTCTCTAATGGACATTATTCCCAAGCTGGCCAGATTACAGTTTTCGGATAAATACATGCCACTGGGAGGTGCATTGAGTGGCTTTTTTGGAGGACTTTCTGGTAATCAGGGTGCACTTAGGGCAGCGTTTCTGATTCGGAGTGGGTTGAGTAAAGAGGTGTTCATCGGTACGGGAGTAGTGATCGCTTGTCTGATTGATATGACGAGAATTACTGTGTATTCGGAAAGGATTGTGGAACATGTAGGGCAGGAGCAGATCATGCTATTGTCTTTTGCTGTTGTTTCTGCATTTCTTGGTGTTTTTATAGGGAACAGATTATTCCAAAAAATCACGATCAAATCACTGCAGGTCATCGTGGCTGTGATGCTGCTGGTTTTTGCCGTGCTTTTAGGATTGGGAGTTTTATAAAAATCAGTAAATGATGGCCAAAAATCTTCTGAAATCTACTAGTCATCGATAATACTGAGGTTGAAATTCGTGAAGTGCACACCTTTGTATCAGGTTAGAATTATAGCAAGTTAAAATGGTAGTGAAGAGATAATTAGAAGTACGATTAGTATAAAAATTATTTCAGGTTAGCGGTGAAAGCGTGGGCTCATGGAGCTCGCGCTTTTTTATGTGTTCAGTCGTTTGATCATCTCCACGATTCTATCTGCTTTTTCCTCTTCTGTTTTGGCATCATATACAGGATTCAAAAATATATTTCGATCAAATTCTGATAATGCTAAAAATCGCTCAAGTGTACTTTTAGATTCATTCAGCAGGCATTCCTTAATTTCTTCTGGGATTTCGGCAGAAAGCTCGTCCAACCAAAGCTTGATCCGCACCTGATCTCCGGCTTCCTTTTTGATTTTTTTTCGAATGGTTGCATTCACAGAAAAAAACAAGGTGCCGTCTCCTTTGGGCATCAGTTTGAATTTCTTCAATTCATAGTCATCAATAAAACCACGTACTCTCACCCAGCCAAATGGTGTGTGCTCACTTGGTTTTATTTCGGGAATAGAAGCATAAGTCCAGCCACCTTTACCAGGAAATTTTTCTAATAAATAGGTGCTATCAACTTTTGGTTTGTCTGAGTTCATTGTTCCAATTTAAGACAACCGGTCTTCAATCAACTGACGCTCCTTTGGAGTAGTCATCATGATCAACTTGTCTCCCGCGTTCAGGTTTTGTTTCGGATCAGGAATATATTCGCATTGATCTGGACTTTTGACCGCCAGGATCAAGGTATTCTTACAATCTGAGGTTTTCAATTCATCTAGACTTTTACCAGAAAAATTTGTCGAAACTTCCACTTCTTCAATCCGAAAGTTTTGTCTGGATGTCCGGGTCATTTCATCCAAAAACGAAGTTACCGAAGGACGGATCATCTCTGAAGCCATTCTCAATCCACCGATGTAATTCGGTGAAATGATCCGGTCTGCGCCAGCTCTTTTTACCTTGGCGGCATGATTGAGGTCAATGATTTTCACCACTATTCTACAGGTAGGGTTCAGCTGTCTTGCAGTAAGACAAATCACGAGGTTGGTATTATCATCTCCTGAGGTGACAAAAACCCCACGCGCCCGATCTACACCGAGAGTCATCAAGAAATCATCATCCGTGCAATCTCCGGCCATCATTGGCCGTCCTTTGAGCTCTGCCGGTAACGCAGAAAGCCGCGACTCATCCAAATCAGCGATGACAAACGGCCGATCTGTTTGGTACAGTTCTGAGGCGATATTGCCACCTACACGCCCACTACCACAGATCACATAATGATCTTCCATTTTGCTGATTTTCTTTTCCATTTTTCTTTTGTAAAAAGTTTTTCGAATGTCTCCTTCAATGAATAATGCCGCAACATTAGAGAGGAAATAAGTGAAAATACCGATGCCCATAAAGGCAATGAATACGGTAAACAGTCGACCTCCGGGAGAAGTGCTCATGTCGATGATTTCGTGAAAACCAATAGTTGTCAATGTAATAGCTGTCATGTAGAATGCATCCATCACATTACCATCTGCAATGACCGAATAACCCACCGTACCTATGATCATAATGGCGACAAATGCGAACCCGGCAATTCTCAGCCTTCGTAGCACATCCAGCAGCCATCGCGTTGGTTTGATTTTATGCTGATTGATGTTTACCATATTCTTGTTTTCCCACTTTTGGCATTGTTTTTATCTTGTGTATCCAAATAAAATCAATTAGGATAAATTTAGACTAAAGCACTGTGAGATGAGAATATTTCTAGGTTTAATCATCTGTCAAATCATAGGGACTGTTTACGCACAGGATGCTTCACAAATCTTGCGGGAGCATTTCAAAGATTATGGGCAGGAACAATGGAATGATGTGCGCAGCGTGACCATTGATGGCAGATTAGTGGATGAGGATTATTACGGGTGCAAAATGAAGGTGTCTCTTAAACAACCTGACAAAATCCGAATAGATGGAACTTATAAGAAAAAGGGTTTTGCAGAGGCATATAATGGCTTGACGAGCTGGATTGTTGCTCCGTGGAGGGAGACATATGAAGTTACTTATCCAGAACCAGCGGAGGAACTTAGCCTCATTCATGCCTTGGGCTTTGGTAGTCCTTTGTATCCTTTTCGGGATCATTTGAAATTTGAGGGTCTGAAAAGCTTTGAAGGAGAGCTTTATCTCACTTTCGTATTGGATGAATCGGCCTACCTGAAAACTTTTTATCTGGGCAGGGAAGATTATCGGTTGTATTTCGAAGAGATCTCATTGAGGTTTGGTTCTCAACCGACCAAAATACTGAAGGTCACAGAAAAATATAAGCAATACGGTGAACTGCTGATGCCTACAGCGGCGATTTTTGAAGGGGAGGACTATTATAAAGAATTAATTTTTGATCAGGTTTATCTCAATATGGGTGTGAATGATCAGATTTTCGAAAGGCCTAAGGAGTGAGTTTGGTAATTAGTGAATAGTTGAAGAGTAAAGTAGTGAATAATCTAAAACTCAATAACCCCCTAATTCAATAACCCATTTACCTTTCCCAGACTGTCACATGGTCATCCATTACATTGCCAATAAAAACCTGGTTTTCAAATGGTATAGCCACACTAGACCCGGAGACAACTTCTCCTTCATTCACAAAAATGGATTTCAGCTCATAATCTCCTATTCCTCGATAATCGATAGTGATAATTTCTGAAGGAGCTATTTCTGATTTGCCTTTTGCGTAGCTAGCAAACATTAGCAAATTTGGGTGGCAGGCTATCCACAACTTTCCATCCTCATCGATTTCTATATTATCTACCCCGGTTTTGACTTTTATGTCTTCTTGATAATTCAATGTGCCATCAGCCCGACGTTGATATACTTTCACACGAAAAGCCCGTGTAGAAGCTACGAAAAGCAGGTTACTCTCCTGGTCATAATTGATTCCGTTTGCATACGCTATTTCTGAAGCCACTTCTGTTGCTTTTCCATCATTGTAACCAATCACATTGGACAATGACATCCCAAGATAATCTTCCAGGATGCGATTGAAGCCTGTTCGATATTTGTGGTCATTGGTAAGGTAAAATTCATCTTCACTGATTGCCACCAGATCATTTGGACTGTTGAAAAGAGGGTCTGTGATTGACTCCAGATGGACCAAACTATCTCCGTAAAGATTAAATTTTTCTACAGAATGCTGATCTTCCACATGGTTAATAACCAGAATCATGTAAGTTGAAGAATCTGTTTTGATCATTGATATACCATGCGGGTTCAGCGTCAGCTTGATATGCTGACTGATTGGAATAGGCGTAAGCTCAGGGTCTTTCAAGTTGATTAAAAATAATCCTCCTTTGGTGGAGATGCTGTCCCTTCTTGCTGCTCGATCATCTGACGATAAAACCAGAAAATGATCCTCGCGGCTAATGGCAATATCTTCTACTCCTGGCAGGTTGATGGATGCTGTTATTTTGCCTTCCATTTTTGGTTTGATATCCCGGAAAAAACCAGAAGAAAAAAGGATGTTGGCAGCCAAAATCGAAACCACCAGCAACACCATCATGAAAACAAATAATAGGCGTTTCATAGCAGAAATATTTAAAGATCAAGTTACGAAAAATGTGCGATGATTTTCACGTGACGAAATTAATTTAACCCAAATATGAGCTGTCTTCTTTGGTGAAAATCTTTCAGTTTATCTCTGAAAATCAATCACTTGTAGCAAACGATCTACATTTCTCATGAATAATGCGGGTTAAAGAAAGAAACCCCGGCCACTGGCCGGGGTTTCTATGATTAAAGGATCAAGTTTTCTTATTGTTCCATTAGACTGACGGCAAACCCTCCGGCAGCAGTCATGTCAACCACTATCTCATCATCAGCTGTTACTTCCCTTTCGGAGATGTCTATTGCAGTTGGGTTGTCAATATAATGAGTGTCCTCTGCGTCTTTGTAAATGATGGCTTTATACGTTTTACCTTCCGGTAGAAAATCAAGTTCAAGGGTATATGGTTTTGGGTTTTCATCAGTGAGTCCACCAACAAACCAGTTATCAGTACCTCTTTCCTGGCGGGCAGTGATCACAAAGTCTCCTATTTCACCATCAATAATTCTGGTCTGTTCCCAATTTACCGGCACATCACGAATGAATTGGAATGCAGGCTGATCTTTGTAATATTGGATCAGGTCTGCCGCCATCTGAATCGGGCTATTGATCACCACATAAAGTGATAACTGCTGCGCCAGTGTAGAGAAAATCGGATGATCTTCTTTGTGAGGTTTCAGTGACAAGTTGAAAATACCTGGAGTGTAATCAATAGGTCCACCGAGCATTCTAGTGAAAGCCACGATAGGCAAGTGCTCTGGTGGACTGGCAGAAGGGGCTGCCCATGCATTGTACTCCTGGCCCCTCACTCCTTCTCGTGAGATTTCGTTCGGATAGGTTCTTCTCTTTCCAGTAGCTTTGATAGGCTCGTGCATGTTGATTGCTACTTTGTATTTCGCACCATAGTCTACTGTTTTCTGATAATGATTTACCATCCACTGACCATGGTGATATTCACCTTCCGGAATCACAGCGCCTACATATCCGGTTTTCACTGCATGAATGCCGAGTTTTTCCATCATTTGGTAAGCTGTGTCCATTCTCTCTTCATATCTGCTTACGGCAGCAGAAGTTTCGTGATGCATGATTAAGCCAACACCTTTTTCTTTTCCGTATCGTACTACTTCTTCTATATCATAATCCGGATAAGGCGTGGTAAAATCAAAAATCGTGTCTCGCATTTCAGGATCTGTCCAGGTTTCCCAACCGGTATTCCAACCTTCTACAAGGATACCTTTCAGGTCATTTTCACTGGCAAAATCGATCAATTCTTTTGCATATTCTGTAGTAGCTATGTGCTTTCCACTGGCATAGTCCCAGGTTCCTGTACTCAAGTGCATATCCCACCAGATCCCCAGGTATTTTATTGGTTCAAACCACTCCGAGATATCTCCAAGTTCATTGGGGTCATTGAGGTTTACTATCAGATTAGATTCTATCAGATCGCCGGCTCTATCGGTAATCTGGATAGTTCTCCATGGTGTGACAAAGGGAGCTGATGTTTTTACCTTGATGCCACTGTCATTTCCTACCAACTCACTGATCATTCCAAAATTATCGGTATCCACTTTCAGTGTCATTCCGGCGTAATCAGTAAGGTCCGCCTCATGAAAACTCAGATAAACACCATCATCTGTTTTCATTGTTACAGGAGTGTTTACGGCATTTTCAGGAATGTAGGTCTGACCCAGGTGATCCCCTTCTACGAATTTAGAAATGGCATCAATTTCCGAAAACCGGGTAGTATTATACAAGTATTCGTAGATATCCCAATCTCCAGGAATCCACCATACTTTGTGATCTCCAGTCAGGTTAAATTCGGTGAGTTCGTCAGTAATTACCACATCACCTTCCATGGCCGCTTGCTCTGGGAACTCGTATCTGAAACCAAGACCATCATCATATACTTTGAACACCAGATCAAAAACTCGGCTTGGTGCAGCTGTTTCTTTGACGGTCAGTTTCAATAGGTTGTACTGGTTTTTTACTTCTCTCTGCTCGCCCCATTGCATTTCCCATGTTTCATCCGCGGATGAAAGTTGACCATTGGTCAGAGACATGTTTCCAGTAAGAGGTTCCTGACCTCTAAACTCGAACCCCATGTAGGAAGTGTCGATCGTTACATTGCCCTTATAGGACACGGTGTATGCTGGTTTTCCAGCTTGGGTAAACACTGCCACTTCTACCTGCTGGTCTGGGGAAGTGACCACCCAGGTTCGTTCAGCTTCTCCACCACATGCAGCCAAAATAGCCGCAGCGAAGAGCATAATAATCATGTTTTTCATACTTCTTTATACTTTATGACTTACGATAATCCAAAGCTATTGAATTTATCAATACGTCAATCTGTTACCGCTCATGGTATTTGGAAAGACGATTGGCTGGATTCTTCAACTGTTCAAATGTGAATTTTCCGTAAAAAAAGGCCCATCCCGGGCCTTTTTCAATCAAAACTAAAATCTACAAACTATTACAGTATTATATTGGGAAACTCACTACAGGTACTTTCACATGATTCACCACTTTTTCTGTGAGACTACCGAGGAACGCCCGGGACAATCCCTTTCTGTGGTGAGTAGCAATGGCCAATAACCCTGTCACATTATGTTCACAATATTGCTCTATGCCTTCTTCAAAAGTGTAGCTGTCTTCAATTTCGGCTTCTTCCAGATTAGTGGATGCCAAGGCAATAAACGCTTCCATGCGCTCCTTGATCACCCATGACCGATGGAAGTCCGATGGTGTATTAATGTATAGCAAATGGATTTTTGCTCCCATTAGTTGTGCAAAAGACACTACATGTGTGAATGGCCTCATCATTTCATCTTCAAAGTCAGAAACGAAAAGTATGTTCGGAATTTCCAGATTTTCTAGTCGATCTTTTACGATCAGCACAGGTACTTCGGAGTTTCTTACCACCATCTGAGCATTGGAACCAATGAAAAACTCCTTCACCCCTTTTGCTCCATGTGAACCCATCACAATCATGGAAATATTGTTTCTTTCTGCATAATTGGTCACTGCATCCGAACTATTGTCAAAATCCATGTATTGTACGGCTTGTAAGCCTTCAGCTTCTGCTTGCTTTACTAGTTTATTGAGCTCAGCTTTTACGCGATCTACTTCTTCTGTCACGTCCGGATAGACTGTGCTTTGAGCAAAATCTATGTGAATCCAGTCTATAGGAACTGACACAAAATGGTAAAAATGGATTTCTGCACCATATCTTTTGGCAATACCGATGGCTGCATCTGCTGCATTCTGTGCACAATCGGAAAAATCTGTAGGGACCAATATTCTTTTCATGACGCGTGTTTTAGGGGTTATTTTATAGTCTGTTTTGTTTCAATCGATGTTGAAAGCACATAAGCTAATCATTAGACTATCTTTCTCCTATGACGTCCGTCAAACACCTATTTGACTTGAGTCATACTGTCAGGCGTAACAGCAAAACACGAGAAATCTATCTATGAAGTATGAGTCA
Source organism: Bacteroidia bacterium (assembly GCA_030425425.1). Classification (GTDB taxonomy): domain Bacteria; phylum Bacteroidota; class Bacteroidia; order Cytophagales; family Cyclobacteriaceae; genus Marinoscillum. Next base: position 18,020 of record JAUIAO010000034.1, read on the forward strand.
CCTCTTTGGGCATGTCAGTGGTGGCGAGTACCCCGCGAAAAAACATCCAGTACATCCCAATCATGATTAAATGAGCAATATCGTCTCTATTGAACCAGGCTGGATCAATATCTATTTGACCAATTTTCACAATAGCGATCAACAGCAGTGACGACATACCATACAAAAACAACCGATATCCGTCCTGTCCCGAACGAGACCGCTTGAAAGCCATTACTCCAGTCATCAACCAAAAACCTGCTGTGTGCACCATGATCCATGTAAATGAAAGATCGATAAACAGCAACACAAAAGTGGCAAACAGTTTACTTCTGGTTACGGTAAGGAGCATTTGCTTTTGCTTGCTGTTTTCTGTCCCTGCAATCATTGCTAATTCACCAGAGGACACAGCCAGTGCAGCCGCTGACCAACCAGGGATTTTTCCATTCATGCCCAGGTATTCGAAAAACAGATGGGAAATCCCTCCAAAAAAGAATGAAATAGCAAACAAAAGGAAAAACCATGTCCAGTATCGGTTAGGCTCATTTTGATTTTTTCTCAATGTTTGATAAAAATAAAGGCAAAATACAGCCAATACCCAGTTCATCCCAGAGCTCAAAGGCTCGAGTAGTGTAAGTCCTAAAAACTCGAATGATACTTTCTCCAATTGTAAATAATCTAGAAATAATGTGATAAGTCGGCTAAACTATTAAAGCTTTGTTAATAGTTTCATCTTATCGTGTCCAGGAAACCAAAATATTCATACATCAAATCGCGCATTTTACGATCTTCAGTTGGCATATTGATCTTGGTCTTTCTCATTCTGATAGTTTTCCTGAATACCGTAGATCGTTCGCCATATCAAACACAGCATTTCTTTATGGAGATCAACCTGCGTTTGGATTCTTTGGAAAGTGCATGGGAATACCCAGAAGATAGTTCAGCATTTTTGGCGGGATGGTCTACTATCAGCATTACGCCCAAAAATCAAGTACCATTGGCTGGATATGGAACCAGAGACCCTAAAGAATTGGCGGGAATACACGATAGCAGTTTTGTGAAGACAATTATTTTGAAAACTGAAAAAACAAAGCTGGCTATCATTTCTGCAGACTTACTTATCATTCACCCGGAGTTGTCTAAGCGTGTTTATCAAAAGCTCCCTGAAGAGTGGAATAAAAATGAAATTTACTTTACTGCTACTCATACGCATTCTGGTCAGGGCGCATGGGCTCCCGGTGTGGTCGGTGAGCTATTTGCAGGACCATTTGATGAAGAAACCATTACCAGCTTGTCTTCTCGGATAGTTGAATCTGTCGTCAGAGCAGAACAAAGTGCGGATACGGCAGCTCTTAGTTTTGGAGAATTGGATGCTGGCGATTTGGTATATAACCGCCTGGTTAAAGAGCAGGGAATTATCGACCCATGGCTCAAAATCTTACAGATTAAAAAGAAAAATGAAACGGGAATAGTTAGTTTTTTCAGTGCTCATGCGACATGCCTGAATCATGAAAACAGGTTGCTTACAGGAGATTTTCCTTCCTATTATACTCAGCTTTTACAAAATCAAAGAAGTATTGATTTTGCGGCATATGCTGCAGGTGCTGTAGGTAGTATGGGCCCGGTTATTCAGTCCAGAGATTTTGCTGCAGCAAAAAATATTGCTGAAAAGTTAGCAGAACAAACGAACCTATTGAGAATGCTAAAACCCGGGCCGATCTCCTCCAGCTCCCTCATTTCTTTTCAATTAAAATTGCCTATGAGATCACCAAGAGTTAAAATTTCCAAAAATCTGGCAATCCGTCCTTATTGGTTTGAAAAACTCTTCGGAACTTACAACCACCATCTTTCTATAGTAAAAGTGGGTCAAAATCTGTTCATTGGGTTGCCCTGTGACTTCTCTGGTGAACTGGCCGTGCCACTCTATCAATATGCCCGAGCAAAAGGGTTGAACCTGGTTCTCACTTCATTCAATGGAGATTATATAGGCTATGTGATCAAAGATGAGTGGTATGATTTACCAAAATATGAAGCGAGAACTATGAGTTGGTATGGGCCGGATGCCGGTTCTTACCTTTCTGAAATAATTAAACGAATAATTGATATTGTGCAATGAAGATCAATAAACCGACTTTTTTGGTAAATGAAGCACAAGTGAGAGCGAATATTCGCAATATGAAATTAAAGGCGGATAAATCCAATGCCGAGCTTCGCCCTCATTTCAAAACTCATCAATCAGCAGAAATAAGTGAGTGGTGTCGCCAGGAGGGTATTTCTAAAATCACAGTTTCGTCAATGGATATGGCGAAGTATTTTGCCGAGCATGGTTGGAACGACATTACTATTGCTTTTCCTTATAACCCCCTGGAACATGAAGCCTTAAATGATCTGGCATCAAAGGTTCATCTCAATGTTCTTATTGTGTCTAAAGAAGCACTGGACCACCTCAATCAAAATGTAAAAGCTGAACTCGGCTATTTTATCAAGTTAGATGTTGGCACTCATAGAACGGGTGTAGAAATTTCCGAAGAAGGGAAAATTCGAAAAATTGCAGAATCAAAAAACCAAAAGCATCAGTTCAAGGGAGTCCTTGTGCATGCAGGCCATAGTTATCAACCCCTGACCAATATTGAAGCAAGTAGGATTTATCAGGATTCCCTCCGTTTGATGCGTCAGGTAAAAGAGCTGACCAATCAAGAGGATTTGATTTTTTCGTATGGAGATACTCCTACCTGTTCTATTCTGGAAGATTTCAGTGAAATGGACGAGTTGCGACCTGGCAATTTCGTGTTTTACGATACCATGCAGCAATGGTTCAATGCTTGTTCTTTGGAAGAAATTGCCGTTTGCATGGCTTGTCCGGTAGTAGCTGTGCACCCTCAGCGTAATGAAATTGTAGTATATGGAGGAGGAGTACACTTATCAAAGGATATGATCATGCCAGAAGGTATCCGTTCATTTGGTACAGTTGTTGAATGGAAAGGCAAAAGCTGGGGATCTCTACCAATTGGAAATGTAGTTCGCGTTTCTCAAGAACATGGGATAATCCACGTATCTGATGAGGTGATTCAATCTGTAAAAATCGGTGATGTTTTGGGAGTACTTCCTGTCCACAGCTGTATGACGGCCGATCTTCAGGGTTACTACGTATCTTTGAGTGGCAATCGAATCAATAAATTCAATAAATCGATGATATGAAAAAACCATTTTTGGTGCTTTTTTTAATTACGCTACTCATTCATTCTGACCTGATAGGTCAGAAGAAGTACTCTGATGAGGTCGACTCACTGGACCTGATGATTGGCCAGATGATCCTGACTGGCCTGGGAGATTTTAACGAGTTGGATCCGAATGAATCAGTATTTCAATCAATCAGAGATGGAGAAGTTGGTGGTTTGATACTTTTTTCTAAAAACCTAAGTAATACCGAAACTGAGGACAGATTAAAAACAATCATTGATCACGCTCAGTCACAAACCGATATTCCTTTGTTTATCAGCATAGATGAGGAAGGGGGAAGAGTCAATAGATTGAAGCCAAAATATGGGTTTCAGAAATCTGTGTCGGCTCAGTATTTGGGAGAACTAGACAACCCAGACAGTACAGAGCATTACGGAGAGCAGACAGCCGCCATGTTGTATCGACTGGGAATCAACATGAATTTTGCACCGGTTTTGGATGTCAACCTGAACCTAGACAATCCGGTAATAGGTAAGGTAGAGAGGTCGTTCAGTCCCAATCCAGAGAAAGTGGCAGAGCATGCCGGTATTGTCATAGATGCTCATGACTTGTTTGGGATTACGGCAGTAGTCAAGCATTTCCCAGGCCACGGAAGCTCAAAAACTGATTCACATCTTGGCCTAACGGACGTTTCCAGTACCTGGCGTTTTGAGGAGTTGAAGCCGTACAAAATGTTGTTGGATTCTGGAAAAGTAAAGGCTGTGATGAGCGCGCATATCGTCAATGAAGTACTGGATGACCGCAAACTACCCGCTACACTCAGCGATAAAGTAATTAAAAACGTACTTCGCGACTTCCTCCATTATGATGGAGTAGTCATCTCTGATGATATGCAGATGCGTGCAATTAGTGCCGAATACGGATTGAAAGAAGCTATAAAAATGGCTATTTTGGCTGATGTGGATATTTTACTTTTTGCCAATAATGTGCCGGATTACGAATTGGTGACGGCTCATCAGATTCATCAGATCATTTCAGAATTTGTAAAAAGTGGGGCCATTCCGGTAGAGAGAATCCAACAATCCTACAAGAGAATTATTGAACTTAAAAAAGAAATGGGTTTACTTTAGTATCTCTATGTCACCAAAGCCCAACAACATACCATGATCCAGTATAATCCCAAATCCTGGTTTTCGCTCATTTTTGATCGCTATAGCCGGTATGTATTGCGGTTGATGACTCCACTGCTTTCATTCATAGGCGGGTTTACACTAGTTGTATGTTTTTTAGTGCTGGACGTTTTTAAGATAGAGTTTGAAGGAACCATCGCCTTCCATTCCATACTGGGTGTGATTTTAGGGTTGTTTTTGGTATTAAGAACCAATACAGCATATGATCGCTGGTGGGAGGGCAGAAAACTGTGGGGAGCACTTGTGAATGACTCCAGGCAGTTAGCAATAAAAATTGACACTTTTTTGCCGAAAGATGCTACAGAGGATCGGGAGTATTTTCGCAGGATGATCCCCAACGTCTCATTTGCGATCAAAGAACACCTGAGAGATAGCATCATGATAGGTGAAATGGACCTGATCAATGATGAAATCAAACAAAAAATTATCGATAGTAAACATCGACCAAATATGCTCAACAGACTGCTATATCAACGTGTGGTCAAATGCCAAAAAGAAGGAAAACTCTCCTCTGAGCATTTATTCATTTTGGATAAGGAAATTAAAGGCTTTACAGATATAGTTGGCGCTTGTGAGCGAATCAAAACAACACCAATCCCATATTCATATAGCATGTACATCAAAAAATTCCTATTTGTATATGCGATCACTATGCCTGTGACCTTTCTCTGGCAGCTAAGGTACTGGTCTGTGCCAGTGATCATGCTGGCATTTTATTTCCTGATTAGTATCGAACTGATAGCTGAAGAGATAGAAGATCCCTTTGGGCGAGATATCAATGACCTGCCATTGGATGAGATTTCTGTAAAAATCAAAAGTAACGTTTCAGAAATCCTGAAGTAATACTTGACTTTATGAATCCACCACCGGATTCTTAGCGAAAAGGCTTACTTTTGTATCATCTCAACCGAGCATATATACCTTTAAAACCAGTACTAAAACCAGGCCCATACATTTTATTCGGTTGGATAAAAATCGAGAACATATTTCCTATTCCAAAAGTCGTTGGAAGAGCAGCTCGCATTTGATGCTCATTTCAATGATTTGCATATTGAATTTGACAATCATTGGCGAAGCTTCTGGTCAAGAGACGAAAGAAGCGGATTCGTTGGAGCTGCTTTTGAATACCGAATTAGATGATTCGTTAAAAGTCCCAGTATTGTATAAACTGATCAGTTATTATAGTTCCCGGGACTCGTCTCATACTGCTACATATCTCAGAGAGTTGGAAAAGCTTAGTTCCGATTCATTTTATCCGGATTTACTGGTAGAAAGCAGGCTAAAATATGGTAGGATGTTATTGGACATGGGTTACCATGAAGAAGCTAGACATATTTTTACGAGCACCAGAGAACTGGCCATGAAAATCGATAGTGTCAGGCTGGAAGTAAAGGCCATTCTACTTTTAACAATACTTAATCAAAAAATTAGTAATAGAAAAGAGGCCAATTACTATGCGGAATTATACCTGGGCAAAGCCCAAATGCTCGGAGACTCAACATTGATAAGCAAGGCATACATAAATAAAGGAGGTTTGTGGCAAGTCGGCGATGATGTACGTCTTCCATTGGAGAATTACGAGAAATCGCTTGAGATTGATCAGCAAATGGGAGACTATGAGAATATGGTCTGGACTTATCTGAGAATGGGAAATATATATCTCTACCTCGGGGAGACTGTAGAGGCAATTGATCAATATTTCAAAGGACTGAAAATCTCCGAAACGCATGGCCTGACAGAATATGAGGTAATGTGCTATAGCAATCTTGGCTATGCATATCAGAATCAAAGAGAATTTTCGCTCGCATTGCAATATTTGGAAAAGGGAAAAATCACAGCTCAAAAACTGTATGAAAGTGATCCTACAAGAGCCAACCTTACACCTTTTTGTATCAATCTTTGGAATCAAGGGGAGCTTTATCGAGACCTTCAGCAATATGACCAGTCTTTTAGCTACTTATATGAAGCTCTGGAGTTGAGCAAAAAACTAAAAAATGATGAATATCTGGGTATGGCATGGAGTAGAATTGGAAACCTTCAGGTGCTCAGTGATAGTCTGGTAGCGGCCAGAACCAGTCTCTCCAGGGCGCAAAAATTACTTGAAAACACAACCAATAAAGAGGAGCTATCTCTTACACTTTTCTATCAAAGTCAACTGGCAGAGAAACAAGGACACACTGATCGGGCTATTAAATATCTCAAAAGATGCATGAATGTGGCTATGGAGATAGAGTACTTACCCATAATCCGGAATAGTGCATATGATCTCTTTAGGATATATCAACGAAATGGAGATTTTGAAAGAGCATTGAACTATCATATTCTATTCAAGGAGATGTCGGACAGCATACAGGATGAAGAGAAGACGAAAAAGATTACACAACAGGCAATGCAATTTGAGTTTGATAAATACAGGAGGGAACAACAAACGCTTCAAAAAGAAAAAGATTTTGAGGCTACCCAACAGGTTCAACAACAAAAGGCTTTTCGCAATACATTCCTCATCATTGCATTAGCGTTGGTGATTGTTACTTTTTTAATTTATCGGGCATATCAAATAAAAAGAAAAGCGAATCTTGAAATCAATAAATACCTGGACACTTTAGAGGAGAAATCTGAAGAAATCTCGTCAATAAATCTGAACTTAAACATTCAAAAAGAGCATCTGGAGAAGACTGTAGCTACTAAAGACATGTTTTTTAGTATCATAGGTCATGATTTAAGAAACCCGTTATCATCATTTGTGGAAGGCTCCAATATTTTGCTGCATGAATCTATCAGTGCGGATGAGCAAAAACTACTCCTTGAATTGATGAATAATAGCGCCAACCAAGCCTACAATTTGCTAGAAAACCTTTTGCAGTGGGCGCAGAGCCAGACGGGAAATATTTCTTTTCGGCCTACACAGATCGATTTGCATGGCCTTGTTTACAGAGTATTTGGTCAGGTGGAGAATCATGCGAGTTCCAAAAAAATAGAATTGATTACTAACGTTACCTCACCATTTGAAGTAATCTGTGACTGGAATATGATGGAAACGGTACTTCGTAATCTCGTGACAAATGCCATCAAATATTCTTATCAAGAAAGCAAAGTAGAAGTTTTAGTAGAGCAAAATAAACAGTCTGTGACGATCACCATAAAAGATCATGGAATAGGAATGACGCCATCTCAGATGGACGTTTTATATGAAATGTCTCATAAGCGAAGCACGCCCGGTACCAACTCAGAAAAAGGCTCAGGGCTGGGCCTTATCCTTACTAAAGATTTTGTGGAAATGCACACAGGAACTATTGAGGTACAAAGCAAGGTAAATCATGGCAGTACATTTACAATTACTTTACCTCAACAGCCAGGTTCAAATAGCTAGTCATCATGCAAGGTTTTTGCCGGGTTGATCAACGCTGTGGTAATGGTTTTATGGCTGATCGTGATCAGCGCAATCATCAGCGTGATGAAAAATCCAACTACAAAAAACCAAACACCTATATCAATGCGGTAAGCAAAAGTGTCCAGCCATTCCCTGAGTAGATAAAACGCCAGAGGTGCAGTGATCACAAATGCGATGAGCAACAAGGATGATATTTCTTTAGAGAATATACCCAGTATTTGATAGATCGATGCACCAAGTACTTTTCTGATACCAATTTCTTTTGTTTTGTTCATAGCAATGAATGCGATCAACCCATACAAGCCCAGGCAGCCGATCAAAATAGCTATGATGGCAAAAATTCTCATCAAGCCCATAATATGCTGAACATCTTCATAGTTTCGGGCAAGCTTCTGATCGTAGAACTCATAATCGAGCACATATTTTGGAAATACTGTATTCCAGGCAGATTCAAAAACAGATTTAGCCTTTTCTACGGAAGCCAGAGAAGGTGTTTTGTATGCGATATTGTAAAATGCTTCCGGGTAATAAATTAACAGTACGTAATCCAAATCTTCATCCAGGCTGTAGGCATGAAAGTTCTCCATTACTCCGATGATCTTTTTGTCTCCATTCCAGTCAGTAGAGAGCTTTTCACCTATTGCCTCAGCATAGCGATCCTGAAAACCGATGAGGTCGGCGATTTTGCGATTGATAACCACGTTATTGCTATCACCCTTTTCGATAAACCTGCCCGCAAGCAAACCCAAACCAAATAGCTCGTCGAAGTTTTCATCTACAGGTTTGAAGTTACCATGATAGTCGTTTTCAGATTGGAGTGGTGCATAATTAAAATTGCTGGATGAGTTTGAGTTGCTAGTCGGCTCACCAAGAGAAAAGCTCACATTGGAAATAGCAGGAGAAGCATTCATCAGCTTTCTAAATCGATCAATTTTTACCGGATCACGCTCGGGTAAATATGTCGTGAGAATTGCTTCTTTGTCAAACCCAAGATCTTTATTGAGAAAGAAGTCCATTTGGGAAGAGACGATCAATGTTCCGATGATCAGGAATTGAGAAATTGCAAACTGAAAAGTGACTAAACCCTTTCGCAGCGATAGTCCTCCAGAATGCTTTTGAGCACTGATTTTCTTTTTCAAAGCATCTACGGCATTCATGCGTGAAAGTAGTATGGCTGGATAAAAACCAGATAAGAAAGTCACCACTACGAATAAAACCAGGATAAAAAGTCCTGTTCCTGAACTGTCGAACAAACCAATACTTAATTGGTGACCAATTATTTCGTGCAACCTATGAAACATGACCTCTGCAATGACCAGCGCCAATACCAATGAAAAGAGGGTAATCATGGCTATTTCTGACATGAATTGTATGACCAAATCCCTGCTCATGCTGCCAATGGCTTTTCTGATACCAATTTCTTTGGCTCGGTTGGTGGCTTGCGCTGTGGCCAGGTTGATGAAATTGATACAAGCAGTGACCACCAGGAATATCCCGATTATGGCTAATGCAAGCATAAAATCTTTTGAAGTAGTATTTACATAGGCATCATACTCTTTGTTGAAGTGCATATCTCCGAGCGGCTGTGCCAGATAATTCCGTTCTTTTGATTCTCCTTCTCCATGATACTTTTCTACGAAATCAAGCATTTGTTCATTGAATGTTTCTATAGAAAAATCATTTTCGGCAATGAAGAAAGTGTTGGTATTAGAGCTGGTAGAATTCCAGGAAGTTCCTTCCCGGTAATATGGGTTGATTTCTCCCCCCTGGCTTTCATAGTCAAATAGATAATGGAATGGAAAGGAGGTGTTTTCAGGAGGGTCATTCATTACGCCAACTACCACAAAATCCATCACATTGCCATAATTGATGATTTTGCCAATAGCCAGATTGGCATTTTCCGGGGCAAGCCCGAATATCTTTTTTATTTCACTCTGTGATACCACCACAGTTTTAGGGTTACTCAGCAATCCATTAGCATTACCAGCAATAAGATCCACGGTAAATACATCGAAAAATGAAGAATCCACGAAAGCTACTCCTTCCACTAAGAACTTGTTCATCAGACCACTCTCGGTATATGTGTTCAGTTGAGCTTCGAATTGGTTATTGATCCTGCAGACTTGTTGGATTCCCGGAATATCGGCTTTAAGCGCTTTGGCCACTGGGTGGGGAGTGCCCATCCCTTTTTCTATTCCGTCTGGATAAATACTATTATTGACCACCCGATAGATCTGCTCGTAATTAGCCTGATGCTGGTCGAAGCTATACTCGAACTGAATCACTTTGAAAATGACCAATGCACAACCTATTCCAAGGGCCAGGCCAAACACATTGAGTAACGTATATATTCTGTTTCTTCTTAGGTTACGGAAAGCCGTAATTAGATAGTTTTTGAGCATTTGTTTTCATTTGAGTCATGCATTCTCAATTTGTATGCCAAATGGGAATGTGTTATTATTTTGGACCTGGGGCACCAAAAAGGCCCAGATTACGTACAAATTATGTTCGATATCGGTCATAAGTGATCAGTTATTGTAATTTTTCATAAGCCATTTTTCGCTGTTCATCGAATCCAGTTTGTGCTTTCATCACGGAAGAGATAAATTGAAGTTTAGGGTTCTACAGGAATCACAAAATCCTCCCCATCAGCTCTTCCCAACCCTTGCTACATAGTATTTAATGTAAATCAGGGATTCAATTGAATTCCTGCTTGATCAACCTATTCTAAACCTATGTTACTAAGTTCTAAAAACGTAGATGTTCATGTCGAAAGGCGATTGGACACACCATGCATTACTTTCATTTTCAAGGGGAAATTTACTCAGGAAGCCAGTGAGTTATCTACACAAGCCTGGCAAGAACATTTTACCAACCTTCCAAATCAAAAATTCGCAATGATTTGGGATTGTCAGCAAATGACTGGCTTTGAAATGTCAGCCAGACGTGAATGGTTAAAGCACATGCACATTCTTTATAAGCAGATCGATAGAGTCATTGTAATTTCCGATTCTGTCTTGATCAGGGGTGCAGCTCGTCTTATGTTAAAACTATTTAGTTTCAAATCAGAACTGTACGAATCTGATGTAAAAGTGTGGGAGGTTTATCCAGAATATGTCTAAACTCTGACAGATTCACAAAATCAAATCGGCACATCTACATGCTTCTCGGCATGATATGAGGATCTTACCAACGGACCAGATTCCACGTATTTCAGACCTCTTTTCAGGCCTTCTTCCCGGTAAGCATCAAACTGATCCGGGTGGATAAACTCAGCTACTTCAATGTGCATTTTAGTCGGTTGTAGATACTGACCAAGAGTCAATATATCTAATCCATTTTCTGCCAGATCATCCATGGCCTTATGCACTTCGTCCTGGGTTTCTCCCAATCCGAGCATGATTCCTGATTTAGTCCGCATTCCGGCTTCTTTGGTGAGCCTCGTTTGCTCCAGACTTCTGGCATATTTGGCTTGGGGACGAACTCTGCGGTACAGTCGCTCCACAGTTTCCATATTGTGAGAAACGACTTCTTGTCCACCTTCTATCATTCTGTAAAGTGCATCCCATTTTGCTTTTACATCCGGGATCAGCGTTTCGATGGTTGTTTCCGGGCTGAGCTCTTTTACTTTAACTACAGTCTGATACCAAATTTCGGCTCCCTTGTCTTTGAGTTCATCACGATTCACAGAAGTAAGCACAGCATGTTTCACTCCCATAGTTTTGATCGCTTCAGCTACTCTTTGCGGTTCTGCCTCGTCATATTCAGGTGGTCGACCGGTAGCCACAGCGCAGAAAGTACAGCTTCGTGTACAAACATTTCCAAGAATCATGAAAGTGGCAGTACCAGCTCCCCAGCATTCACCCATGTTCGGACAATTACCACTCTCACAGATCGTATGTAGTTTATGCTGGTCTACGATCTTCCGCACATTGGCATATTCCTTTCCCACTGGCAATTTCACTCGTAACCAGTTGGGTTTTTTTACTTTTTGTGCTTTATCCTGTGATATAGTAGGTAATTCTATCATGAGTCGTTTTTTGAAGTTGCAAAGAAAGCCTGAGCGCCTGAAAGTTCCAAAACAAGGAATGTTACCTTCTTGTTCCCCAATACATATTCATATACAGTGCTGTGAAGAGTGCGTTGTTTTCTTGTGTGGGAACCAGAATGATTTTTTTTGGAAATACTTCGGCCGATACACCAAGCTCTATACCGACTACACTGTTTTTGAATGAGCCAAATTCGAAAGACAACCCTGCTTTCACATTCATACCTGCAGTCAGACTAGACTCACTTAATCCTTCAAACAACCGTCCCGATCCCTGAATGGATGAAAAGTTTGTATGACGAGAAGGGTCGAATGGTTCAGAATTCCCATTAAACAACACATAATATGGCGCTATTATTCCAATTGAAGGCCCACAGGCAATCACCCCACTGATTTGTACACCTTGCTGCGGAGCCTTCTTGTACAGAAGATACTCACGGCCATATTGCCCTCTGAATGAATATAAATAATTCTGTTTGCCCCAGATAAATGCTGATCCGGAAACAGGAGATAAATAACGCTGCTCCAAAGGATGCTTTACATTCACGAGCTCCAGCCCTATTACCGTATATTTATCGATTGCTCTCTCTTTGGCAATTTTGAAAATAAAACCTCCCAACAAGCCACCATTCGTGTTTTTGTTGACGCCCCAGGTGATTTCTGTATGATAATCATCAAGTTCGGATTGAGCATAAGAGCTCAACACGCTCAGCGAGAACAGAAAATAAATCAAGGTTTTATTCATCACCATGTCAACAACTTGTTGGTTTTATACCCTTAGCTAACTCAGCTTCTTATATGTGCTCTATAAGTTCGTCAAAAGAAATCCCAAAATGTGAATTATCATAGATGCATTTTCCATCTTTTATCAAAAGTACTTGAGGTGATTGATGTTCCACGCCATATTTCTCGGAGAGCGCATTAGATACCTCTCTGTTTGAGATCAAATCCAGGTAGACAGGTTTGAGGTTGCCAGCAGATTTTTGATCCCATTTGCGTTCCAACCTACTCAGTGAAGCAGAGCTGATAGAACACCTCGTACTATGCTTGAAAAAGAAAATAGGTTGGGATTGTGATTGAGAGTCTAATTCGTCGAGCTGCTCGACGCTAGTAAGTTCTGTCCAGTTGATTTCAGTCATTCCAGATTTCCGCTTCTTTACGATCAAATTTTGGTTTTGAAATTTTATCAGTAACAGCATCTGGCTGCTGTTTGTTCCGGTTCAGCCTTGTCCACAGCACATTCCATGTGCGCATACCGTCTCTGATCAGCTCACTATCGAAATTGGCCTTTTTGTAAACTGCACTTGGATGCATACTGTTTTTCTTCACCCAGTTCTTTTTAAAATTACCAGAAAACTCAGCTTCATCTAGTGACTCCAAAGGCCAATATAGAGGTAACCTGATCGGCCCTTCAAAGCTCATCAGGGCATCAGAGGACTGATAAGTATCTGATTTGCTTTTCCACTTTAGCGGCACTTTTATAGTCCCAAGGTTACTGCTGAGTGCATAGGCATTTTGAGAGCTGTTCATCTTCTGCTTCCACTGTGGTAGTTGCTTTATTTTACCAATATTTCCACTGATTGCATAAGCTTTTTCTGACTCATTCAGTTTTTGTTTCCAGGCCGCAGGTTGCTTGATGTTGCCAAAATTACCACTCAAAGCATAAGCATGATTTGAGGCTCCTTGTTTTTGTTTCCACAAAGCTGGTTGTTTGATAGTCCCAAGATTTCCACCCAGTTGGTATGAAAGGTTGGATGCAGCTTGTTTTTTCTTCCATGCAGGGTCTTGCTTGATAGATCCAGTATATCCTCCCATATTGTATGAGCTATTTGAGGCATTCAGTTCTTGAAGCCATCGGCTGGGCACAAGGGTTGATCCTTTGTATTCGTACATATACAAGTATTCTGGAGGCGTACGCTTCAGTTTTTCATCTACATAAAATTTGTTTTTGCCTGTAGAGTAGCGAGGCTTTATCCAGTTATAATTCATGGTGACATATGGCGAGCCTGCGGAATACCTTGGAGAAACAATTGTCACTTTATTACCGAATGGAGAACCCACGGAATATCGTGGCATTACGTTACTCAGTTTATTGCCGAAAGGTGAAGGTTTAGAATATTTTGGAGTCACATTATACATTTTATTCCCAAAAGGAGAACCTACGGAATACTTTGGAGACACTGTGCTGAGTTTGTTTCCAAAAGGTGATGGGGGCGAATATTTCGGGGAAACCGCATACGCTTTATTTCCAAAAGGTGAAGGTCTGGAATACTTTGGTGTCACAGTTGATATTTTATTACCAAATGGCGATGGAGCAGAGTATTTTGGGCTGACACTGTAGGTCCTGTTTCCGAATGGGGAGCCTGTTGAGTATTTCGGTGTGACACGGCTCACGCTCATTCCAAAAGGTGTTCCGGCCGAGTACCTTGGTGCTACATTCTGAAAACGGGCAAACATACTCGTGCGACTGCTGCTAATAGATCTTGGGGGAGTATTGGCTTTTCGTTTGTTGAATGAGGCAAACGGCGAACCAGCGGAATATCGAGGAACAGGAGCGTATTGAGTTTTCGGTTTGCTTTGTGAAACAGATTCCCCTTTTTTAGTGAAAAGATTGATCAACCACCCTCCCTTTTCTTTTTTCTTTTCGGTTTTCAGCCTGGCATCAGAATCGGTAATCAACTGGGCATAAGTTTCTCCTCCTGCCGCAAGCAGCAAAATGGTAAACAAAGAAATTATGAAGATAGATCGTTTCAAGCTGATTATCAGATTATGTCAAAGATTTGTATTTTCCTTGGCAATCCCAATCATAAACGTTCAATATGGCCGAATTAGGTGTGAAAACTCCAATATTTTGAGATAATCCTGTAAAAACCAGTTATTTCGTCACCCTTGGCTAGTATTCAATTAATTGCTGAATCCGTTCTTTTAGTCTGGAGCTGGGCAAGAAATTTTCTTCCAATGCTTTGGCAAAAGGTACAGGAGTATCCAGACTGGCTTCCCGCATTATGGGTGCATCCAATGACCGAAAGCAATGCTCAGAAATCCATGCAGAAAGTTCTCCGCCTATGCCACCAGTCAGGCAATCTTCATGCAGAATCAGTACTCGGTTGGTTTTTTCTACGGTTTTTTTCACTGCTTCCTTATCCCATGGCAAAAGTGTTCTCAAGTCAAGGAGATCAACGGAAACTCCTAACTCTTCTACAGCAGCTACTGCCCAGTGAACCCCCATTCCATAGGTGATAATGGAGCATTCACTTCCTTCTTTTACAAGGTGTGCCTTCCCAACTTCTACAGTGTACCAGTCATCAGGGACTTCATCGGTCAAAGACCGGTACAAGTATTTATGTTCGAAAAAAAGATAAGGGTTTGGATCTTCTATGGCAGCACAAAGCAAACCTTTCGCATCAGCAGGATTCGATGGGTAAACCACCTTTAGACCTGGTGTATGCACAAACCAGGCCTCATTGCTTTGTGAGTGAAATGGTCCTGCACCAACGCCGGCACCTGTTGGCATTCTCACCACTACGTCTGCATTTTGTCCCCATCGATAATGACTTTTTGCGAGATTGTTTACAATTTGATTGAAACCACAAGTCACAAAATCGGCAAACTGCATTTCCACGACACTCTTCATCCCTTGTATTGACAATCCAAGTCCTGCACCTACAATGGCCGATTCGCAAATTGGTGTATTCCTTACCCGCTCTTTACCAAACTCCTTCACAAATCCCTCGGTGATTTTAAAAACACCACCGTAATCGGCTACATCCTGCCCCATGATTACCAACTCAGGGTATTTTTTCATGCTCTCTTTCAGTCCATCAGAGATAGCATCTACAAATCTTTTGGAGGATGCAGACCTAGATGATTCGCTTACCTTTTGTTCAAATGGTTTGAAAAGATCAGCAACTTCTGCTTGTGTATTCGCTTCTATTGGAGGTTGAGCAAATGCAGCTTTTACAGAATCATTGATTGCTTTTTTTATTTGATCTTTGATCTGACTGAGTTCATTCTCTGAAGCCGCCTGATGGTCAATCAGAAATTTTTCATAATTCTCTATAGGGTCTTTGCCTGCCCAAAACTCCATGAGTTCTTTTGGTACGTACTTGGTGCCCGAAGCTTCTTCATGACCTCTCATTCTGAAGGTCTTTGCTTCGAAAATGATTGGTCGTGGATTATTGCGAACACTTTCTACTATCGGCTCCAATTCATTAAGTACTTCCAAAATATTATTACCCTCCACACTGTAGGCTTCCATACCATAAGCTAGGCCTTTCACAGTAAAACTGTCAAAATTGAACTGCTCTTTACTCGGAGTGGAGAGTCCATATCCATTATTCTCAATGATGAAAATGACAGGTAGGTTCCAAACAGAAGCTACATTGAGTGCCTCATGAAAATCTCCCTCACTGGCTCCCCCGTCTCCTGTAAATACGATGGTTGCTTTAGGCTCCTTGCGCAGTAACCTTGCCAGCGCTATACCATCTGCAACCGCCAGTTGTGGTCCGAGGTGGGAAATCATCCCAACGATGTTGTGAGCTTTGCTCCCAAAGTGGAAAGAACGGTCTCTTCCTTTGGTAAACCCTCCGGCTTTGCCTTGAAACTGCTCCAAAAGTTGCTCTAATTTCACTCCTCGAGTGGTGAAAACTCCAAGGTTTCTGTGCATCGGCAGTATGTATTCATCTTCCTGCAAGGCAATGGCTGCTCCTACAGAAATAGCTTCCTGTCCTATACCGGAAAACCATTTAGAAATCTTTCCTTGCCGGAGCAAAATGAGCATTTTTTCCTCGATCAGCCGAGGAGTTACGAGCTGATGATAGATCTCAATCAGTTGTTTATCGGATCTCTTTTTGGGGTCGAATTTCATGTTTTAACAATGTTGAAACAAGCGATATACCTCCTCATATTGATCGTACTTGTTAAGTATTGCTCAATTATCAGGTTTTAGCTGTGCGTACTGGCAATCTGCTTATTCATGGGGTGTTGAAAAATTTCGTCAAAGGTAAAATTTCTCCTGAGATTCTTGATATGTCATTATCGACATCATTTTTAAAAACAAACAGGTATAAACTTTTTGGGGAAACACCTGTTCCATCTATTTTGGTAATTTTGCCGCCTTCTATGGTTAACTACACAGAACATACTTTGCCGAATGGCCTCAAAGTGATTGTACACGAAGATCAGAACACACCATTAATTTGTCTGAATCTTCTTTATAAAGTCGGTTCAAGAAATGAAAAACCTCACAAAACAGGTTTTGCGCATTTGTTCGAGCACTTGATGTTTGGGGGCTCTAAAAATGTTGAAAACTTCGACGAGCCACTTCAAGCTGTTGGTGGAGACAACAATGCCTTTACCAACACAGACATCACCAATTATTACATTACTATTCCAGCAGAAAATGTGGAAACGGCTTTTTGGTTGGAGTCAGATAGGATGTTGAGTTTGTCATTCGACCCTGAGGTACTGGAAGTACAGCGAAAAGTGGTCATCGAGGAATTCAAACAACGTTACCTGAATCAACCATATGGTGATGTATGGCTGAAGCTGAGACCTGTGGCATACCAAAAGCACCCATATCAATGGCCAACGATCGGCAAGGAAATCAGCCATATTGAGGAGGCTACAATGGATGATGTGAAAGACTTTTTTCAGAGTCATTACAACCCATCCAATGCCATCTTGGTGGTAGCTGGCAATATCACAGAAGAAAAAGCTTTGGAACTTACAGAAAAATGGTTTGGCCAAATTGCCGGAAAACCATCCAATTTGAATGGCATTCCAAAAGAACCAACCCAAAACGAAGCGAGGTTCTTGGAAATAGAAGCCAATGTACCTTCTAATGCCATTTATAAAACATATCATATGCCCGGTCGAGTTGGAAAAGCTTATCACGAGGCAGACTTACTCAGTGATGTATTGGGACGCGGTAAATCATCTATTTTTTATGAAGAATTGGTGAAAAAAGACTCAGTTTTTTCTAATCTATCAGCCTATGTAACGGGTAGTTATGACCCAGGATTATTAGTGATCTCCGGTCATTTATTGCCAGGTGTGGAGATGAAAGTGGCGGATGAAAAGATTCAACAGATCATTAGCAAATTGGACATGCTGATCGAAGATGAGCTCGTAGAAAAAGTGAAAAATCAGGCAGAAGCTACGACTGTATTTGCGGAAGTTGATTTACTTAATCGAGCCATGGGACTGGCGTATGCTTCCTTTTTGGGTGACACCAATCTGATCAATGAAGAAATAGAAATGGTGAAATCTGTCACGAAAGAAGACATTCTCAGAGCTGCTTCACAAATGCTTCGTCCGGAAAACTGCACTACACTTTATTACAAATCCTCAAATAACTAAATATGAAACCCAATATTAGAGTCGGATATGGATATGATGTGCACGCTTTGGCGGAAGGCGTGGACTTTTGGATCGGAGGCATCAAAGTGCCACATACGCATGGCGCTTACGGTCACTCTGATGCCGATGTTCTCATCCATGTAATCTGCGATGCTTTGCTAGGAGCCGCAAACATGCGTGATATTGGATTTCATTTTTCGGACAAAGATCCTCAGTACAAAGGAATTGATAGTAAAATTCTACTCAAAAGGGTAGTCGAGCTGATTGCTGAAAAGGGGTACGGTATTGTGAATATTGATGCAACAGTCTGCCTGCAAAGACCAAAACTCAGTCCACACATTGAAGCTATGAAGCAGACCCTTGCAGAAGTGATGGATCTTCCGTTGGAGGATGTAAGTGTGAAAGCCACTACTACTGAGAAACTTGGTTTTGTTGGAAAGGAAGAAGGCGTTTCAGCGCACGCGGTTGCATTGATTTATAAAAAGTAATGAGTCGATAGTCGTCAGACAATAGTGAATAGTTATCAGTCTCTGATCCACAAATTATTTCTAAACAGAACGGTGGACTAAAAACTATTGACCATTAACTATTTTTCATCCACCTTCACCCTGTTTTCTCTATTGGCAAGTTCCCAGGCGGTGTAAAATATGAGTTGCGCGCGCTTTTTCATCAGACCAAATTCTATTTTATCAATCGTGTCTGTTGGTCTATGATAGTCATCGTGTGAGCCATTGAAATAAAAAATCACCGGCACTCCTTTCTCTGCAAAATTGTAATGGTCTGATCGGTAATAATACCTGTTCGGATCATCCTCTGCATTGTAGGTATAGTCTAAGGCTAGTTTTGTGTAGGTTTTGTTCACTTTTTCAGAGATTTCGTGAAGCTCCGAGGATAGTTTGTCCGACCCGATCAGATAAATGTAGTCCGGCTCTATTTCATGGATGGGATCTATCCGACCCACCATATCAGCATTTAAGTTGGTCACAGTATTCTCTATAGGAAACACAGGGTGATTTGCATAATATTCACTGCCCAGCAATCCTTTTTCCTCTCCAGACACAGTCATAAACAGGATGCTTCTTTCTGGTCGATAACCTTTCTCTGCAGCGATGGCAAAAGCCTGGGCAATTTCCAAAACTGTACTGGTTCCCGAGCCATCATCATCAGCACCATTGTATATCTCTCCTTTTTCATCTATGCCCAGGTGATCATAGTGAGATGTGATTACCAGCACTTCCTCTGGCTTCTCAGTGCCCTCAATATATCCTAGCACATTCTCCGCTATGATTTCCTCCACAAGTTGATCTGAATTGATAATTACACGGGCCTTATTACCAACCCCACTTGCTCTCAAAGAGTCATAACCCAGATCAAAAATCCATTCCGCCAGAGCCGGATCACCAAAAATAATTTTAGGTTCATTCGCAGATTCCAGAGCCAGTTTCGATTTGCTCAATCGTTTCTTATAAAATCCGATCAGGTATCTGAAGTATTGTTGATTGTTGATGATCACCATGACACCTTCAGCATCTAGCTCCTTCACTCCTTGTGTCACTCTTTTCCAATCATGCAATTCTGGGCTGTTGAAGGCGACAAACTTTCCGCTGAGATCCATATTTTTTAATTGATCTATCGTTTTCACTCCCAGAAAAAGAATATCGGCATATTCTTCACCGATGGTTTCGCTATTTGAATACATCAGAAAGTCTTCAAAATTTTGTTTTTGCTCACTGCCTTTTTTCATATAAGCTGTGACATAATTTCTTTTGTTCAGTGGGTATGTCTGGAAAAAAGAAAACCCAGAAGGAGTCTCAACTACAGGCTGAAGGCCAAAAGATTCAAATTTTGCCGCTATAAACTGAGCAGCTTTTTTCTGACCGGGTTCGCCAGTTTCTCTCCCTTCCAAACTATCTGCAGACAATACGGACAGGTAAGACTCAAGGTCTTTTTCCTTGATGGTTTTCGCAAATTTGATGGCCTGTTTGTCCTGACCGTAAATTGTTATTAATCCTAGAAATAAGAATGAAAAAACAATATTTCGTTTCATGCTTTGACGCTCAATTTTTACTTAAAGAAATGATAAAACTAATTGACTAAAGAGAATAACTATCTGAGCGGCAAAATGTGTATTTGGAGTGCTCTGGTGTGAACATTTTTTATGAACAAATCATTTTACATTTGCAGCAAAATTTTCAAATAGACCACCATACCCATGACCATCGATTTGACAGAAAGAGTAGCGTTTGAATCTCGTCACAACGGCCCCAATGCTGACGAACAACAGGAAATGCTCAAAGCTCTGGGAGTAAACTCGCTAAATGAGCTCATGCATGCCACGATTCCTGATGAAATATTCCTCAGTAAGCCCTTAAACCTACCCGAACCACTCAATGAATATCAGTACATCCAAAAACTGAAAAAGACCGCCAATCAAAACAAAGTTTACCGATCATTTATTGGTCAGGGGTATTATAATACGGTAGTACCTGCGGTGATTCAGCGTAATATTCTTGAGAATCCAGGCTGGTATACAGCTTACACTCCGTATCAGGCAGAAATCGCACAAGGCAGACTGGAAGCGTTGATCAATTTCCAAACCATGGTGACAGACCTGACGGGTATGGAAATCGCAAATGCTTCGCTACTGGATGAAGGAACCGCAGCAGCAGAAGCGATTGCTATGCTTCACGCCATCAGACCTAAAACCAAAAAGCAAGCGAACAAATTTGTGGTGGATCGTCAGGTTTTTCCACAAACCCTGGAAGTATTAAAAACCCGAACCAAACCTATTGGAATAGAACTGGAGATCGGTGATGCGGATACTGTTGATTTAACAGATCCTGAATTGTTTGGGGTAATGATGCAGTACCCTGATAATCTCGGCAGTGTAACTGACAGAAACAACTTCGTTCAGGCAGCTAAAGATCAGGAAATCGGCATTGCAGTTATTACTGACTTATTGAGTCTTTGCCTCCTCACACCTCCAGGTGAATGGGGAGCTGATGTCGTGGTTGGTACTTCTCAGAGATTGGGTGTGCCAATGGGGTACGGAGGTCCACATGCGGCATTTTTCGCTACGCTAGAAGCTAACAAACGACACATTCCGGGTAGAATTATTGGTGTATCTAAAGATGCAGAAGGCAATCCGGCTTATCGAATGGCTCTTCAGACTCGCGAACAGCATATTAAGCGAGAGCGAGCCACTTCCAATATATGTACAGCTCAGGTGCTACTAGCTGTCATGTCCGGTATGTACGCCGTTTATCACGGTCCACGTGGGTTGAAGAAAATAGCACAAAGAGTGCATGGGCTGGCAGTTACTGTAGCAAGATCATTGGAAAAAGCAGGAATTGAAAACTTGAATAATCAGTATTTTGATACACTTAGGTTTGAACTCGAAGCAGAAGAAATAGAAAAAATAAAGAGTACTGCGGAATCTAAGGAAATGAACTTTCGCTACACTTCCGATAGTGTGATGATTTCTTTTGATGAGACCAATATTCCAGCTGATGCAAGAGATATTGTTGCAGTATTTGCCGAAGCATTGGATAAATCGATTCCAGAAATAGAAACAGAGATAGTCATTACCTACCCTGAGGGTCTCCAGCGAACTTCTGATTATCTGACTCACGAAGTATTCAATCAGTTTCAGAGTGAACACGAAATGCTTCGATACATGAAGCGACTGGAAAACAAAGATCTTTCTCTGGTACATTCCATGATTTCTTTAGGCTCTTGCACCATGAAACTCAACGCCACCACGGAAATGATCCCGGTGACATGGCCCGAGTTTGGAAATATGCACCCATTCGCTCCAATAGAGCAAGCGAAAGGATATGATACTTTGATTGCTGAGTTACATGACTGGCTTGCGGAGATCACAGGATTCGATTCAGTTTCTTTCCAGCCAAACTCCGGTGCACAGGGAGAATATGCCGGACTAATGACCATCAGAGCATATCACCAGGCAAATGGCGATCCTCAGCGTGATGTTACGCTCATCCCATCATCTGCACACGGTACCAACCCTGCCAGCGCAGTAATGGCCGGCATGAAAGTGGTGATTGTAAAATGTGACGATCATGGAAATATTGATTTGGAAGACTTAAGATCCAAGGCAGAACAGTTCCATGATTCGCTTTCGGCGCTCATGGTGACCTACCCATCTACACACGGGGTATTCGAAAAGAGCATTGTAGAAGTATGCAAAATCATCCATAAGCATGGCGGGCAAGTTTATATGGATGGTGCCAATATGAACGCTCAGGTTGGATTGACATCACCGGCTATGATAGGTGCTGATGTATGCCACCTAAACCTTCATAAAACATTCTGCATTCCTCACGGAGGAGGAGGACCAGGCATGGGTCCTATTGGTGTGGCCAAACACTTAACTCCTTACCTACCGGGACATCAGGTAGAAGGAATTGATGAGGTGAATGTGAGTAGTGCCCGATATGGGAGTGCGAGTATTTTACCGATCTCTCATGCATACATTGCGATGATGGGTGGTGAAGGTTTGAAAAATGCAACGGAAGTGGCGATTCTCAATGCCAACTATATTGGTCATCGACTCAAGGATCATTTTCCTATTCTCTATACCAATGTGATGGGCAGAAACGCACATGAATTGATTATTGATTGTCGGGATTTCAAGAAAAGCGGTATTGAAGTAGAAGATATTGCCAAACGATTGATGGACTATGGATACCATGCTCCGACGGTTTCTTTTCCAGTTGCGGGCACACTGATGATTGAACCTACAGAAAGTGAAACTAAGTCTGAGCTGGACAGATTCTGCGATGTGATGATCTCTATCAAAGAGGAAATCCAGGAGGTGATTGATGAAAAAGTGGATAAGTCTAATAATGTATTGAAGAATTCTCCACACACCTATCGAACCATCATGGCAGATGAGTGGACTTTACCTTACAGTAGAGAAAAAGCTGCCTTTCCACTTCCAGAGTTGAAATTCAATAAATTCTGGCCATCAGTGAGTAGGATAGATAGCGCTTATGGGGATCGAAACCTCATGTGTAGCTGTGTACCTGTAGAAGAATACGAACACTAAGATGATTTATCAATCAAGGCACAAGTGAAAGCTTGTGCTTTTTTGTGTTTTAGAGTCAATAAATATGGGAGTTGACTCCCACCCGAATTACGTTTTCGATTGTTTTAGATGTGCAAACCTGAAACAGTCCACAGTGTGATCATTCACAAGCCCAGTCGCTTGCATGTGAGCATATATCGTGGTGGAGCCCAGAAATTTGAAACCGCGTTTTTTAAGGTCTTTTGCCAGGAGGTCAGACTCAGCAGTAGTCGCAGGGACTTCTTCCATGCTTTCCCAGCTCCCTACTTTCACCTGATTATCCACAAACTGCCAGATGTAATTGCTAAATGTGCCAAACTCGTTTTGTATTTCAATAAAACGCCTGGCATTATTGACGGCAGCAGCAATTTTCGCTTTGTTTCGGATAATTGCCGAGTTCAGCGTAAGGGTCTCAATTTCAGCTTCTGAATATTCAGCGACAGCCTCTACTTCAAAATTTGAAAATGCCTCCCGATAACCTTGTCTTTTTTTCAGAATGGTACTCCAGCTTAAGCCCGCCTGAGCACTTTCTAATATCAAAAACTCAAAATGAACCTTGTCGTCATAAACGGGAACTCCCCATTCTTCATCGTGATATCTGATGTACGCATCGAAGGTATTTTCGGCCCAATGGCACCTTTTGTTGCACATATTTTGATATGATCAATTTTGTAAACAAAGATTGAATAAAATATTCAATACTCTATACAGAGGTGGAGTCACAGTCAATAATCTGGTGTGGCGTTACACAAAAGTTCAAGTTGATGTCATGTGGTTCTGCAAAGCTAAAATGATCAAATACAGGTCCCAAAGTCAATCCTACCTTCCAAACTTTGGGGTTCATTCCGGATAGCAATCGGTCATAATAGCCTTTTCCATAGCCAATTCTGTTGCCAGTCCTGTCTGCAGCCAATAATGGAATCAACACCATATCTACTTGAGCCAGGTTAGCTTGTTTTCCGTTTATTGGCGTAGGTATTCCAAATTGGTCATTTTCAAATTCCAGCGAATCATCATCCCAAAAATGTGACATTGTTTGCCGCTGAAAGTCAGTGGCAGATAAAACCGCACGAACATTCAGTTTTCTCATCGCTCCAATTATTGGCCAGGTATTTACCTCACGGTTTTTTTCTATGGGTAAAAAGGAGTGTACACAGTTGACTTTTTTCTCCACGACTAACTGTGAAATATTTGTCAAAACTGACTCGTTTCTTTGATCAAATATTTCCCGATCTAAAAGCTTCCGATACTGAAGAATGGTTTTCCGAACGACTTTCTTTTGGCTTGACATTACTCATCATGTAAAACATGGAATTGGTAATTGAACGGTTCAAACTTGTGAAGAATCAGTTCGATGAATCCTGGATTATTCAGATAGAAATTCAGGAAGTTGTCATGGCGCTCCTGCAGGCCACCACCAGGAAAGAGTTTCTCCTTGATGGTGTCTATCTGTTTCATTGCTGTTTCGTTGTTTTGCTCTTCGGCTTTTTTTAATCGCTTGGAAATATTTTCAATTGACTTGAGAGCCTTTGTGCTTTCGGCAGCTATAAACCCAACCAACGTGGAGTCAATGTCTTCAGCCTTTTTCTTCACTTTATCAAACACCTCACCTAGCTCACCGCGCTCGGCATAAAGATCATATTCACTGTCAGCATGTTTCTGCAAGTATTGCTCTTTTATCTTGTGAGGTTCTTTAAACAAGTCCAGTGAAGTCAATTTCAGCTTCTGTACTTTTTTCTCCAGTGCCTTATTCACCACCATACTAAATACTCTTGGCATCAGTGCTGGAAAAAACACATTATGATGGTCAAAGACGTCTTTGAGCTGAAGCCAATAGGCAATCTCGGCAGGACCACCTACATATGCCAGGTTGGGCAAAATCACTTCCTGATAAACAGGTCTCATGATCACATTTGGACTGAACTTCTCCGGCTCATTCTTAATCAGTGTTTTGATCTCACTTTCAGTAAAGCTCTTGTCGGTATTCAAAACCTGATAATTCTCTCCCTCTTTTACGATTCGCTCTCTGCTCCCGTTTTCCAGGTAAAAAAAGTTGATATCTCGTGAAAATGCCTGGTTTTTATAACCGGCCTCATCCAGTCTCTGAGAAGTTGCATTCACCAGTTCATTGGATTTTCCTTCCAGTACTTCTTTTTCAATGATCGGAGCAAACATTGATTTCAGTCTCCTGTCGTCTGCATCTAAGACTACTAACCCATAGCAACCAAATAGCTCATTCACATAATAGCGAACCGAATCAGCGAGGTTATCAAAGTTCAGATATGCTTTTTCAAATAGCGCAACTTTTTCGGGGAGTTGGTCGATGATCGAGTTCAGTGAATGTGGCTTCATGCGCCCCACAGGACCCGTCTGCTCAGTTTCCCACTTATATTCCTTACCAAAGAGGTTGAAATGGCTTATTTCTTCCAGATCATGGTCTTCGGAGGCCATCCAATAGACAGGCACGAAGTTATAATCCGGATACAAAGTTTTCAGATGGTTACAGGTATTGATTACCGTAGCAATCTTGTAAATGAAATAAAGAGGCCCTGTGAAAATATTGAGTTGGTGCCCGGTGGTAACGGTGAATGTATTCTTGTCACTAATGCTGTGAAGATTAAACTCTAAAGGGTCGCAAGTCTCTAACGCACCATATTGGTCGGCTAAAACCTCGACCAGTTTCATTCTGCTTTCCTTCGACATTGGTCGCTCGGATAGCAGTTTTTCAAAATTTTTATCTGTAGGAAAAGTGGAGTAAAAAGGCTCGAGTTCCTTTTTTTGATTGATATAATCTATGAATAATGAAGAGTGACAATTCGCTTCTTCAAATTCTACAAAATCTAGTTTCATTTAATCTTTTTGGTTTTGTTCACCATCTGTCATTGGATAGTCTGACAAACGCAATGTCTATTTTTAGCTTTTTTACACGAATCGATGTTCTTTCAGTCTTTTAGGGGAATAAGACAAATTTAGTATCAACCATGATATTCCATGAATCGAACCGGATATTCAACACCATAAACGTTCCAATGTTCTGGATGTTTATGAATTATTTTGCAACAGGTGAGCCGATCAAATCAAAGGCCGTAGCAGACTCAATTTTAATATCGGCAAACTCACCTACTCTCAGGTAGTGTGCACCAGCGTCTATGATTACTTCATTATCTACTTCAGGGGAGTCATGTTCTGTCCTTCCGTAATACTGCCCACTTTCCATCCGGTCTATCAATACTTTGAAATTTTTACCTACTTTTTGAGCATTGATTTCTTCAGAAATACCTTCTTGCAAAGACATGATTTGTTCTGCACGATCTTGTTTCACTTCGTCAGGAATGCTGTCTTCCATGGTAAAGGAGTGGGTGTTGTCCTCATGTGAATAAGGAAAAACTCCGAGTCTTTCGAATCGTGATCGCTCTACGAATGTCATCATTTCTTCAAACTCCTTCTCTGTTTCTCCCGGGTGGCCTGTAATCAACGTAGTTCGAATAGCAATATCCGGCACCTTTTGGCGAATGGTATCGAGTAGTCGTTCGGTTTTCTCTCTTGTGGTACCTCTTCTCATGATTTTGAGCATTTTGGTACTTCCATGCTGGAGCGGAATGTCCAGATAATTACAAATATTTGGTCTGGCAGCCATTACATCGAGGATATCCTCCGGGAACCCTGTAGGAAATGCATAATGCAAACGAATCCAATCAAGTCCTTCCACATCTGCAAGCCTGTCAAGTAGTTCAGCGAGATTTCTTTTTTTGTAAAGATCCAACCCATAATAGGTAGAATCCTGAGCGATTAGCAGCAGCTCTTTTGCGCCATTTTTAACCAATGAGCTGGCTTCTGCAATGACTTGTTCCATTGGCTTGGAGACATGCTTTCCGCGCATGATCGGAATTGCACAAAAACTACATGGGCGATCGCAGCCTTCCGCAATTTTCAGGTAAGCATAATGACGATCCGTAGTAATGATCCGCTCTCCCAGCAGGTCTTTTTTATAATCCGCATTAAACTTCTTCAGTAGCATGGGCAGCTCCATCGTGCCAAACCAGGCATCTACATTGGGGATTTCTTTTTGTAGATCGTCCTTGTATCGCTGAGACAAACAACCTGTTACATAAACCTTATCTACCATTCCCTCTTCTTTGGCGTCCGCATATCGGAGAATGGTATCGATAGATTCCTGTTTGGCATTGTCTATAAACCCACAAGTATTAATGATAACAATATTGGCGTCATCTTTCAATGATTCGTGAGTGGCATCTACTTTATTTCCACGGAGTTGGGTGAGCATCACTTCTGAGTCCACCAGGTTTTTGGAGCAACCCAGCGTTACGATATTCACTTTGTCCTTTTTGAGTCCTTTAGTTTTCATGAGTTTTGAGTTTAATCCCAACGGACACATTGATTTGCTTTCAGCGTTTCTCCAGAAACGGGTGCAATTCGTGCTGTTGAAATTGAGAATGCAAAGCTAATACAAATAACCCCCCATAATAAGTTCAATTGTTTCAGGTTATAAGAGAGGGTCAGAAGAATATAGAAAGTTGAAGATCCAGAGTAAACAGGAATCTGTAAAACTTTAGCTGACTGATTCAATCAAGTTGATAACTTTGCGTGCTTCAATAAAATATGAGAAACGGGTTTATTCTTATTTTGGGATTATGGTCAGTGGTCAGCTGCCAGGAGATTAAAGATTGCGAATTGGAGACAAGTCGTGATTATGCGATAGTTGGTTTTTATGAATCAGACTCTGTAGAAAAAGAGGTAAAAACAGTGGCATTCGCTAAAGTTTATGCGCCCGATTATGACGACTATTATTACATCTCCAGTACCTCGGATACCACCTTGACTGATGACACTATTTCTGCTACCGGCCTTTATTTGTATTCGGAGGCAGAAACGATTGACTATTTATTCGAAACTGACTCCATTAATTATTCATTGACAATTGAATATACGCCTCATCTGAGAATATACTATGATGAGTGTGATCCTGTATATTCTTACAAAATTGACACGGCATACAGCAATGAGTTTGATTCGGTGGCGATCATATACAGGCCATTAGGTGAGTTTCAAACAACATACAACCTGGAAGTATATTTCTAAAAGTGAAAGGAATACAATTACATATTGTCCTTGTTGCCGCCCTGATAGTTCTATCATGGAAGTCGGTGGCTCAGGGAAGGTTAAGTGGAGCAGCAAATCAATTTTCACAGCGCTCATCCTCCAGCTCTAACACCGAAAGAACACCTCAAGGAATCAAAGAAATATTCCCACCTCGTGAGCGAGATTGGAAACCAAGCATGTTACGAATCAGTTACGATGCGATAGCTGGAGGGGTGTCAGTTTTTGATGATTATAAAAGACGAACGGGTTTTCAGGCAGCAATGGATTTTGACCAATACTTTTTAGCCGTGGAATATGGAACTGAGAGTTCGGAACGAGGCGATGGCTTTGGATATCAATATGAAGCACAGGGCAATTATTTTAGTGTTGGCCCTGAAGTAAATTTGCTCAAGAATGTAACTGATGGAAGTATTCTCACGTTTGGGTTGCGTTATGGTCAGGCCAACTTCTCTGACCAATTAACATTCTCCGTGGATAGCACCTTTTTTGGTGATTATGATGTGAGCGCCGCGAACCCAGACCTCATAGCTCGCTGGATGGAGATGACCATGCACCTCTCAACAGAAGTATGGAAAAACCTTACTGTGGGTTATACTGTTCGCTATAAAGTAGCTCGCAAGGTGAAGAACATCGGTGTGATGGCTCCTTATGATGTGCCCGGTTTTGGTCTATATGAGGATAACACAGGAGTTCGACTGAATTTTTATATTGGCTGGGTATTCAGGTGGCGAGAGAAAGAGCTCTTGGAAGAGAAAAAGTGATTTGCTTCTCTGCCCTAAAGAAATTTCACATCATCAAACAAATCCCCAAAATCTTCGCTGAGCACAGCGATGACTTTCTGTTTATTATTTACCAATTCCTGTTTCATAGGTGCAGAGGTGAGTTTTACAAAAAGCACTCGTTTGTTGAGATAAACTGCACTTGTTCTAGAGGCAATTGGTTTTCCCATCAAGGACTCCCAGGATTCTACCAGTAGTTTTTCACGGTATTTTCCGTCAATTTTCTCAGTTTTCAGGAAGTTTCTGAAGGCACTGGTAAATGTATGTGAATTGTCTTTTTGCATAATTCGAAACACAAAGTTAGTGCTATGAACTTAGATTCTGGAACCTATCATCAACAGACTTCAATGCTTTGCTTCTGACAATCTAGCCAAAGTGTTTTTCATTGCTTAGTAAACCAAGTGGGAGAAGAGTAGTTTAAGTTTCGCTGAGAGAAGACAATTTGGGTATTTGAAGAGTCTCTTTGTTATTGGCTGAACCAATCTAATTATAAGTCACCCGGCACAGCCGAGCGACTATGTTAGAAATTAATCGTTGATGGAAAAATGAAAGAAAGAAAAGAATTGGTTATTTTGAACCAATGAACCTAGAATCCAGAAAATATCACCTTATCGAACGAGTTATGAGTTTCAATGAGCAGGAATTGGATCGGCTAGAGTCTTTGGTGGAAGAAGAGTCAGAGCTGTCGATCTCATTGGATCGAGCCCTAAAACAGGTGGAGGAAGGTAAGGTCACTCCACACAATGAAGTCCGGAAGAAATACGAGAAATGGCTCTAGATATAGTTTGGGCTGATGAGGCCAATGAAGATCTAGATAAGATTATAGAATATCTCGAAAGCAAGTGGTCGGAGAAACACATCCGTCAATTTTTTACTCGCCTTGAAGAATGCCTGGAACATATTCAGTTGGCACCACACCGACAAAAGAACTCACTTAGAAAGCCTGAAACTAAAGAATATCAACACTCTCCTAAAACAACGATATTTTACAGCTTAGATGATCAGGTTGTTCACATTTTAAGAGTTTGGTCGAACATTAAAGACCCTGACAGGCCATAGGTTCGATTAAAATAGAGGCAGAGTTTTCATTGGTTAGGAAACCAAGTGGAGGAGGAATGGTTTAGTTTTCTCTGAGAGAAGACAATATGGGTGTTTGCATTGTCTGTGTGTTATTGGCACAGTCAATCCAATATCAGTCACCCGGCATAGCCGAGCGACTATTTAAATCCATGATAGCGAATTAATCAAGCTTGAAAATATTTCCCAATCATTAATTCGAGGACCATCAAGGTTAATTCTTTTCATCGCCAATGACATCTACCCAATTAATCCTTAATTTGGTGTTACAATCATATCACCTATAAAAATGAAGAAAGTACTCATCATCCTCGCATCACTTTTTGGTTTAGTCATCGTAGCGGCAATTGCTGTTCCTATCATTTTTAAAGACGACATTCAGTCCGCTATCGACAAAGAACTGGACAATGCACTCAACGCAAAAGTTTATTACGATACCGATGCATTTAGCCTTTCACTTTTCAAGTCTTTTCCAGACCTATCTGTGACGGTTGGCAATTTCGGGATTGTCGGAAATGCGCCATTCGATGCAGACACGTTGGTGGCTGTTGGAGAGTTTGGCCTGACTATCGACATCATGTCGGCTATCAAAGGGGAACAAATTGAGATCTTGAATGTATCCTTGCTGGATCCAAAAATCAAGGTGTTGGTACTGGAAGATGGCTCAGCCAATTATGACATTGCTAAGTCAACCGGTGAAGAGGAAGAAGAAGTTGAGGAGGAATCGTCATCTGCTCTGGCTATCAAAATCCAGGGCTGGGAGATTGTGAACGGGTCGGTGCTTTATGATGATGCCACTCTGCCAATGGTAGCCGATATCAAAGGCCTGAACCACTCTGGTTCTGGTGATTTTGCGCTCGATGTGTTCGACATGATTACGAGCACTACTGCTGAGTCACTCACTATCGGCTATGATGGAGTAGAGTACATTTCCAACAAGCCACTGACTGCAGACATCACAATGGCCATGGATTTGGCCAATATGAAATTCACCTTCAAGGAAAACAAGGCCATGCTCAGCGATTTTGGGTTTGGGTTTGATGGCTGGGTGAGCATGCCTGCTGAGGACATAGATATTGACATTACTTACGGGGGCAAAGACATCAATATGAAAAGTGTGCTTTCGCTCATTCCGGGAGTATATCAGGAATACATGGAAGGCGTGACTGCAGCCGGAAATGTGAATTTTGATGGGTTTGTAAAAGGAAAAGTAACGGAGACAGATTTACCACAGGTGGTGGCCAATTTTGGAATTGCTAACGGTAAAATCAATTATGCCGAGTACCCTATCCCGATGGAAGATATTCAGGTTTCGGCGAAGTTTGACATGCCAACTGCTGACCTGCGAGAGACAAGCTTCATCATGGATAGGTTCCACATGTTGCTGGATGGAGAAGAGGTTTCTGCTTCCTTGATTTTCAAAGACCTGGAGGATTATTATTGGGATTTCAAACTGGATGGAAACCTGGACCTGGAGAAAATCACCAAAGTGGTGGAGCTAGAAGGTATGAGTGTAAAAGGACTTATCAATGCCAAAATGCAAACCAAGGGCCGCATGTCTGACGTGGATGCTGAACGATATGATAAGCTACCTACTTCCGGACAGATGAGCATGAAAGGTTTTGTGTATGAAAGTCCAGACTTGCCGCAAGGCATTGGCATTGCGGAAGCTGAAATGTCTTTCGACCCTGAGAAAATCAGTCTTACCAAATTTAAAGGAAATGCTGGTAAAACAGATCTCAATATGGACGGTGAAATCACCAATTATCTGGCTTATGCTCTGGATGATACACAGATGCTTTATGGTAAGCTGAATTACTATTCGGCTTTGGTAGATGCCAATGAATGGATGACGGAATCGGAGGAAGAGGTGCCGGAAGATACTTCAGCATTGGAAGTAATCCGCATTCCTGAAAATATTGATTTTGTGCTGGCTTCTCAGATTGACATGATCAAGTATGACACCTGGGAGCTTAAAGATTTTGGTGGAAAAGTGATTATCAGAGAAGGAGCAATGAAATTTGAAAAAGCAGGGTTTGACTTGATGGATGGGCATTTTGAATTGAACGGAGCATATGAAACAGCCGAAGCATTGGAGAACCCGCTTTTCAACTTTGATTTTGGTATTGAAGGGCTTTCGATTGCCTCAGCTTACCAGTCTTTCAATACTGTGAAGAAACTAGCGCCGATGGCTGAGAAAATGACAGGTAAGTTTAGCACAGATTTCAAACTGAACGGAAGCCTGGCACAAGACATGATGCCGATCTATGAAGACATGCAAGGAGCTGGTTTGGTCAATATTGCTCAGGCGTCATTGAAAGATGTGAAGTTGCTTTCAGCCGTATCTGAAGTAAGCAAACTCAAGCAAGAAGATGGAGAAGTGACCCTGAAAGATGTTTTGCTCAGCATGGAAATCAAAGATGGTCGTATCTGGGTGGAGCCTTTCGATTTCAAAATTGGAGGTAGAAAAGCTACCGTAGCGGGAAGTACTGGTGTGGATGGCTCTCTCAATTATGCCATGTCGATGGATGTCCCTTCTGGTCAGGTAGGCGAAGCACTCAATTCTGTCATTTCTGGTTTTGCAGGCATTGACAATGCTATCGGTCAGGACATCACCATGAATCTGGGTATAGAGGGTTCTTATGATAAACCAAAAGTTAAATTATTAAGTGCTAAACCAACTGGTTCGGGAGGAAGCAGTAGCCTGAAGGCTCAACTGAAAGACCAGGCCAATGCCGAGCTCGATAAGCAAAAAGAAGAAGCTAAAGCCCAGCTGGAAGAGAAGAAAGACGAAGTAAAAGCTGAGGTTGAGGAGAAAGTAGACGAAGCGAAAGCTGCAGCCGAAGAAAAAGTGGATGAAACTAAGGAGGAGCTCAAAGAAGAAGCAGAAGAGAAAGTAGATGAAGTAAAAGACAAGGCGAAAGATGCCGTAAAAGACCTTTTCGGTAAGAAGAAAAAAGGTGGAGGAGGTCTTTAGTCTATCGGTAATAGGTTTACCTGACTTAAACTAAAAAGTTGCTGTTAACATTTTGCCTATTGGGCTTTGCTTGCGCACCTCGGACTGTGACACACAGTACGAAAGAGAAGTTTATGTGTCACAAAGTTTGGAAGCGAGAGAGTTTGAGGCTGAGAGATTTGGAATGATTGGAATGAAAGGAGTTTAAATCTCAAACTTCAACCCCAACAACCCAGAATCGAATCGCCCGATTTCCTCATGAACCTTCTGGAATTTGGCGTCCTTTAATTCGAATCCAAGGAACAACTTCGTTTCCGGATCAACAATCCAGTATTCTTTCACTCCAAACTTTTCATAAAGAGCCTTCTTGGTGATGAGATCGTGCTCTTTATTGCCCGGAGAGAGCACTTCTACCAGCAAATCAGGCACGCCATGAATATGTCCCTTCGGGTCGATAATATCCATATTTTCTTTCAGGATGACGATAATATCTGGCTGTACGGCATTTCGCTTATCATCCAGATAGACATCCATAGGAGCGACTAATACTTTTCCTTTAGTAGAAATCCCGATCGAAATTTCCTTAGAAATCTCGAAAAGTAAATTCTGATGTTGATAGAGTGGTGAAGGTGACATATACAATTGATTATCAACGAGCTCGGCCAGGGTTCCTTCTGGAAGGCTCTGGTAAACTTCCATCATTGTACGTGGGGGAGAGGTAATTGTCGAACTCATAAATTAAAGATAACCTATTGTGATCAACCTTTCAAATGCTCCGGCAGTTCGATTTTAGCTCCATGCTCATCTGGCACTGGTGTCTGTCGAAGTGGCTTTATCGGAATCAGGCCTGTCCAGATTGGCAGATCCATTTCGTCTTCCTCATGGCTTGGCTGACCCTGACGAGTTTTGGCAGAAGCTTCATCCAGAGGAATTCGAACAGCAGTGGTCTTAGCCATTTCCTTTTCACTCATCGGTTTGAGATAATCCCAGCTTCCCGGCACCATTTTTTCCGTCAGAGCTTTGAAAGCATCATACTTCAGTTCTTGATCTTCGATGATTTCTGCTTTACCATAAACAACCACCGATCGATAATTCACCGAATGATGAAATGCCGTTTTAGCCACAACTATATCGTCCGCCAACATTACAGATATGCACAAAGGACGACCATCGGCAATGGTTCTGATAAGGTGTGAACCGACGGATGCATGTAAATAGATATGGTCATCTATTCTCACAAAAGATTGAGGAATGCTGAATGGTACATTGTCCTCAGCATAGCTTATTGTACAGAATAGTGCTTCATCCAAAATCGGATAAATCACATCATCAGAATAGTCAGCTCTTTGGTTGGCATATCGGCTTGGGGTCGTTCTAGGTGTTTTTCTGCTCATGATCTTAATTGGAAACTTCTTTACAGACGAATTCACAGACACATTGGTTTTCTAATGTGAGAAACACTCCAATAGAACTACTATTTCTACACCAAAGACCTAACAATTAAGGCATTAAACCAACTGCACGTAGCTACCCAGCCACGTGATGTAGTTCTTGTACGGTTTGATAGTATTTTGGACTTTCTCTTCATGGAAATGTCCCTCAAACTCCACGAAGAAAACATACTTGAACTTGGCTCCATCTTTAGCAGGGCGGCTTTCTACCTTGCAAAGGTTGATGCCTGCATTCTGGAAATTCTGTAAGAACCGAACCAACGAACCCGGCTCATCGGGTAGAGTAGCAATGATGCTCGTCTTATCTTCTCCGCTGATTTGATTTACGAAGTTTTGGCTGATGATCAGGAAGCGCGTTTGGTTATGTGCCGAGTCCTGAATGTTGTTGTAAAGAATTGGAAGGTTATATAGTCTTGCGGCTATTGGTGCACTAATGGCTGCCGTTCCCGGTTCTTCTTTTGCCATCTGGCAGGCCTTGCTTGTGCTGCTTACAGGTACCAGCTTCACATCATGCTTGAAATAGTCGGCCAGAAAATTCTTACACTGACGGAAGGCAATATCACGGGAATAAACAACCTTGATGGTATCAATGCTCTCTTCATCGGAAGAAAAAGCAAAGTGTATCGGCAACACGATTTCTGCTGCAATTGTTAGCTGATGTCTGGCCAGCAAATCAATTGTTTCCTGTACTGTTCCTTCTTGATTATTTTCGATGGGCACTACACCGAACCTGGCCCGTGAGGTGGCCACAGATTCGAAAACCGACGGGATTGTTTCCAGAGCAATGTACTCACTGAGGCCTCCATATCGACTTTCCGCTGCCTGGTGAGTAAAACTTCCCTCAGGCCCTAAATAGGCAATTCTTTCTGGTAATTCAATGTTTCTGCTGACTGCAAAAATCTCTAGAAAAATGGCTTCTATTGCTGACCGATTGAGTAAACTACCTTGCTTATTGGCTTCCAACCGGTCGATAATGGCTTTTTCTCTTTCTGGCCTGTAGATGGCGGAATTGTCTGTCTGCTTCAGCTCACCTACCTTTTTCACCACATCCATGCGCTTGCTTAGCAGCTGAATGAGCTCATCGTCTATCTCGTCTATTTGTTTCCTTAAATCGTCTAGCATCACTTTTTACCTATAGATAGACGGCTAAATTAACTCGAAATATTTGGTATCGCGGTATAGACAGACACCTGTATTTTGTTTTTTGCCGTTTTCACGGAATTGTCTTTCGCATGCCTAAATTTTTCTGCGAAACATCTGATTGGTAATGTGGGGGTGTTCCACTAATTTTGCGCTTCAATTAAACCCGGGGAAATTTCCTCTATTATCCACTAGAGTATTTGCACTCATCATAGACAATTCAAAAACAATGACAAGAGACAATCAAATCTTTGACCTTATCAACCAGGAAAAAAAGCGTCAAACCGAAGGTATCGAATTGATCGCTTCAGAAAACTTTGCTTCTCCGCAAGTGATGGAGGCAGCAGGTAGCGTGCTGACTAACAAATATGCCGAAGGCCTTCCGGGTAAACGATACTATGGTGGATGCGAAGTGGTGGATCAGATTGAGACGTTAGCGATTGAGCGAATCAAAGAGCTTTTTGGTGCTAACTGGGCAAATGTGCAGCCACACTCTGGTGCACAGGCCAATGCTGCCGTATTCCTTGCTTGTTTGAATCCAGGAGATACAATTCTTGGTTTTGACTTGTCACACGGAGGTCACCTCTCTCACGGATCGCCGGTCAACCTCTCTGGTAAATATTTCAATGCCAATTTCTACGGTGTAGAGAAGGAAACAGGGTTGATTGACATGGATAAAGTAGAGGCCAAAGCGAAAGAAGTGAATCCTAAAATGATCATCTGTGGTGCATCTGCATACTCCAGAGATTGGGATTATGAAAGATTCAGAATCATTGCTGATGAAGTTGGAGCGGTGTTGTTGGCAGATATTTCTCACCCATCAGGGCTGATTGCGAGAGGATTGTTGAATGATCCTTTGGACTATTGTCACATAGTAACTACCACAACTCACAAAACATTGAGAGGCCCACGAGGAGGACTCATC
Organism: Bacteroidia bacterium; assembly: GCA_030425425.1. Classification (GTDB taxonomy): domain Bacteria; phylum Bacteroidota; class Bacteroidia; order Cytophagales; family Cyclobacteriaceae; genus Marinoscillum. The sequence goes on from JAUIAO010000034.1 coordinate 54,706, forward strand.
ATGGTGAGAGAAGATATTGATAACCCATTCGGCATTACCACAGCCAAAGGAACTATCAGAAAAATGAGCTCTATCCTTGATTCTGGTGTATTCCCGGGAACACAAGGAGGGCCATTGGAGCACATCATCGCGGCAAAAGCAGTGGCATTTGGTGAAGCACTTTCTGATGATTATATGAATTACGTGATGCAAGTGCAGAAAAATGCCAAAGTGATGGCGGATGCTTTTGTGAAAAAAGGATACGATATTATTTCTGGAGGAACGGATAACCACTTGATGCTAATTGACCTTCGTTCAAAAGGATTGACTGGAAAAGATGCAGAAAATGCTTTGATCAAAGCTGATATCACAGTGAATAAAAACATGGTGCCGTTTGACGACAAATCACCGTTTGTCACCTCTGGAATGCGTGTAGGTACAGCTGCGATCACGACTCGCGGAATGCAAGAAGATGACATGACGAAGATTGTTGACTTGATCGACGAAGTGATTGTCAACTTTGAAAATGAAGAAGCACTTTCTGCGGTGAAAACTAACGTGAACAGCTGGATGAACAATTTCCCGCTTTACAAATAAACCTCTATGCCTCTAGATCAGATTGAGGATGACGTAGAAATGACCTTTTTGGATCACCTGGAAGAACTCAGGTGGCACATTATCAGGTCGCTGGCAGCTATCATGGTTTTTGCTGTTGCTGCTTTTTTGGCCAAAGGGTTGGTTTTTCATACCATTATTCTTGGGCCAAGCCGTGTGGACTTTTGGACGTACGAAATGCTCTGCAAGCTCTCAGTGGCACTGCACACACCTGCACTTTGTATCGATGAGCTGCCGTTTATCATACAGAGTAGGCAGATGACCGGTCAGTTTACCATGCACATCACTTCCTCTTTTGTCGTGGGAATCATAGCTGCCTTTCCGTATGCTTTCTGGGAAATCTGGAGATTTATCAAACCGGGACTGTATCCAAGAGAACGGAAAGCAGCAAGAGGAGCGACTTTCTATGTAAGTATGCTTTTCATTATTGGTGTACTTTTTGGGTATTTTATCGTCACTCCCATTTCTATCAACTTCCTGGCAAATTACCAGATAGACCCTACAATTCTCAACGAATTTGACATCATCTCCTACGTTTCTACAGTGACCACTTTGGTATTAGCATGTGGGCTTTTGTTCCAATTGCCTATCGTGGTTTTCTTCCTGACTCGTGCGGGTTTGGTAACACCGGAGTTAATGAGAAAATATCGAAAGCATGCTATCATATTGATTTTGGTGCTTGGAGCAATGTTGACACCTCCTGATCCATTTAGTCAGGTACTGGTAGCTATGCCATTGTTTGCGCTGTATCAGGTGAGTATCTATATCTCTGCCAGAGTGATCAAAAAAGAACGATTAGCTACAACCGAACTAAAAAAATACGATGAGTAAAAAAATTGCCATTGGTGGAGATCATGCGGGTTTCTACCACAAAGAAAAACTGGTTGCTTCTCTCAAAGAAGCAGGATATGAAGTGAAAGACTTTGGCCCTTTTTCGGCAGACTCTGCGGATTATCCGGATTTTGTACATCCAGCTTGTGAATCGATTGAGAGTGGTGAGTCAGATTTTGGAGTGTTGGTTTGTGGTTCTGGTCAGGGAGTGACCATCACGGCCAATAAACACCAGGGGATCCGGGCGGCACTTTGCTGGGACACTGACCTGGCAGAAGTGACTCGTCAGCACAACAACTCAAACGTGATTTGCATAGCCGCTCGCTGGACAGCTTTTGAGCTGGCAGATGCGATTGTAAAGAAATTCCTGTCTTCTGATTTTGAAGGAGGCCGTCATCAAAGACGAGTCGATAAGATTAGTTGCTAGGACTCGGCAGGGTCTAAATGTGAATTGCCAGGAGCAGTCTGAAGGGTGGTTAATCACCCTTCAAGCGATAGGTAGTTTCATCCATTTGCTCATATCGCTCTCCGAAAGCAGGAAACCTGAAAAACAGTTTTTCTGCTTCGCCCCAGTGGTCTATTACTACTTCGGGGTTTGACTTTACCAGTGCCTCATACACCTCAGATGCAGAGTCGTAAAAGTCAATATCAGCTAGTTTCCGTCGGCTTACATAATCATCCAGAAAAGGACCGGCTATTTTATATTCCTGATAATAAGAAACAGGAATTCCAATCCCCATCAGGCTTTTTCCATCTACTCCAAATTCGTGATCTTTAACGATCAACCCATCTACCTGTCCTTTTTGAATTAAGAACACTGGAAAAGCTATCAACATAGAGATTATGAACACAGGCATGAATGGTTTCCAATATTTTCTCTTCAGGTTCAGTAAATAATGCGTAAGGAAAAATGCGATTGGCGGAACAAAAAATACCAGATCAGCTGTCATTAAATCCACAGAAAGGAATGTGACAATGCCTGCCGCCAATAGAAAGGCGACCATCATCTGCTGTATTTTTAATTGAAAATTGGTCACACGGATAGTGAAAAGAGTCATTAGACCAATCAATCCGGCCAACAATAACCCTCCACCAGAAATGAACAGATCCAGTCTGCCAATGTAATAAGTCACTGGTTTGGTAAACCCGACAATGAAAAAGTCACTGACAAAATCCCAGCCTGCGCGGAACCAATAGAAATAGATCCAGATGCCTGCCAGCACTATGAAAGTATTGAGCAAGAGCAAAAAAAGCCTTCTGGCCACAGCTGAAGAGAACAGAATAAACCCGAGTAAGAAGATCAGGATAAAAATGCCTGATGGAATATAAAAACACGTAGCAATGGCCAGGTACAACCCCGAATAAACAAAAAGCTCATCAGACACTACATTGTCAATACGCCTAAAAATGTGATTGAGTGCGAGTAACAAAAATGTGAGCGACATGAGCTGTGGTGACAGTGCAAAAAAATCCATGATCCCGGACATCACGATCACATATAGAAATGCTGGTATATATGTGTTTTCTTCGAATGCTTTGTTTTTGAGAAGCATGTTGTTGAGTATGCCAGCCTGAACGGTAATGAGCAACGTACTGAAAACGATGTGAACCCAGCGCGAACGACCAAATATCACATCCAGCATTTCATAAACTCCTGCAGCCAGAGGACCAGTGTGATCATATAAATCTCGATACATCACAAAACCATCACCTAGTCGCTGACCTACGAGCAGCCATTTTAGTTCCGGTACAGAGATAGGCAATCCCCAGATCATCCAGGCAGAGCGGATGATTACCAATGTGAGGAAGACAAATATCATCCTATATGGATCATTAATTCTAAAAAACTGAATCAATTTGGGAGTGCTTTAGTTGAACTTTCAGAGAACGAAATTAGTAATAATTAGCTGTAAGTCGTTGAACTGTGATCAATTCAAGAGTCATAGAATTTTATTAGTGGAGATTATGGATATTTGCAGACAATGAGTGGAAAAAGACAAATCAAATTCGGAAAACAGATTCAAAAAGATCTGAGCGAAATCTTCCAGCGAGATACGAGACACTACTTTGGCAATAGCCTGGTGACCGTAACAGGCGTGGAAATGTCCCCGGATCTTAGCCTGGCACGGGTATATATGAGTGTATTGCCAATATCAAATGCGGAAGAGGTTTTTGATAAACTGGACCATCACAAAAGTGAGGTTAGAAAACATCTCGGAAATAAGATTGGGAAGCAAGTGAGAATAGTACCGGAGCTGGCATTTTTTCATGACGATACGGAAGAAACGGCCTCTCATATGGATCAGTTGATAGACAATCTGGAAATCCCGCCAGCTGATGAAACAGACGAAGAAGAGTAGTGAATCTGGGCCTTTTCATAGCGAGAAGATACTTTCTGAGTAAGAAAAAAAAGAATTTTATCAATGTCATTTCCATCATCTCCATGTTGGTGGTGGCCATTGGTACCATGGCATTGATCATTGTTTTGTCCGTGTTCAATGGACTAGAAGGATTACTGAGGTCGCTTTATGGATCAGTGGATCCGAATATCATTGTACAACCTACCGTGGGTAAATCTTTTGATTATGATAGTGTCACCAGTGACTCCATCAAGTCCATCCCGGGAATCATCAGCATCACAGAAGTTTTAGAACACAATGCCCTGCTGAGATATGATCAGGCACAGAGAGTAGCGAAGGTCAAAGGAGTAAGCGAAAATTTTGTGAAAGAAAAGCGGCTGGATGACTTCATGGTATATGGAGACATGAAACTGACCGAAAAAAATATTCCCTATGCGATTGTTGGTCAAGGTGTGCGATATGATTTGTCAATCAACCCAAGGAGTGACTTTTATACCATTCAGATGTATTATCCTGATAATATCAGGCCTGGGATGACCAACCCTGAGAGCATGTATCGCTTCAAAAATATACTTCCTGGTGGAGTGTTTGCCGTAGAGCGCACATATGATGAAAATCTTGTTTTTGTGCCCATCCGTTTTGCTGAGGAGCTTTTCAATAAGAAAGATAAAAGGAGTGCACTGGAACTTCAGATCGACCCAAATTTTCGAAGAGATGAGGTGAAAGAAAAATTGAAAAATCTATTGGGACCGGACTTCAAAATTCTTACCAACGAGGAGGTTCATAGTGACCTTTATCGAGTTTTGGGCTATGAAAAGTTTTTCGTCTTTCTCACTTTTTCTATCATCATTGCCATTGCCAGTATCAACATATTTTTTTCATTGAGTATGCTGACCATTGACAAAAAAAAAGACATTGTGATCCTTCAAGCTTTGGGCGCTTCGAGACGATTGATCAGAAATATTTTCCTTTTCGAGGGAGCAATTGTTGGGTTCACAGGTGCTTTTACAGGATTGGCTCTGGGCCTGACTATTAGTTACCTTCAGCAGACTTTCGGTTTTGTCACTATGGGCATGGAGACCGCCATCATTGATGCATACCCTGTAAAACTGGAGTTTTTAGATGTGGTTTACTCTGTGTTAGTTATTGTTCTAATTACCCTGATCACAGCTATCAAACCAGCCATAAACGCGTCAAAAACCAGCAATATCAAAGGATTATACTAACAAGGAGATTATTGAGTCAATTTGCTGACTCTACTCAGTGAGATTCTGCGGCATTTTCCCTAATTTCGAAATTTGCCCAAGCGCGAAGACTATGAATGTATCCCCAGATCAGCCCTTTCAGATCATTTATTCGCTATTCGACCATGAGTACCTCGGTTACTTGTTTGAGTCGTTTGTGGTACAGCTCAATGAGAAAGGCAACCTGACATTTTCACATCAGAATATTTCGTCTCAGAATGCTTCAGAATTTGATGCAGGACTGAACGAAGCAGATTACCAGCTCATCAAGTACATGGACGAAATGCAGCAAATAGCTGTGTGTAATAAGTTTCAGAAAAAGAAAATGAAGCCCGAGGAGTTTTTTCTGAAAGTATTTGACAAGAAAGTAGGAGACAAAATTCTTCAAGATGAAATAGACCGATACCTGGAGAGAAGACGGTCAAAAATCCTGGATCTGATTGCAGGAAAGCGGCTATTTGAAATGGGCAAAGATGGAGAGCCAACCTGGAAGGAAATCACCATTGAAGAAGAACGAGCGTCTATCTTGTTTCATTTTAGACGTAATGAAGACAATACCCACTACTTCCCTACCATCAAGATGAAGGAGGAAAAAGTACATTTTTATCAAAACGATAGCTATCTCTTGTGTAAAGAGCCTGCATGGATGGTGGTAGATAACAGACTGTTTACTTTTTCAAAAGAAGTAAACGGGAATAAACTCAAGCCCTTTTTCAATAAGAAATTCATCCTGATACCAAAAAAGGTAGAGGAAACATATTTCGAAAAATTCGTAGCACCTCTGATTGAGTCCTTTGATGTGTATGCGCAGGGCTTTGAAATCAAGTCGGAGCGCATGGAGCCAACACCGATACTTTCTTTTTCTGAATTAGCAGAAGCTAAACAGAGCAATGGTACGCTCTTCGACCAGCCGCAAAACAACGGCAATGGAAACGCCTCCAAAATACTTTTCGAGCTGAGCTTCAAATATGGGTCATATATATACAAGGCGGACAAGCTGAGCAAAGTCAGTGTAACTGTAGAAAAGGAAAATGACAACTATACCTTCCATCGAATCCGACGAGATTCGGATACAGAACGAAGCTTCATAGATACATTGACCAATTCTGGATTACAGCTAAAAAGTTCCAGATCTACTCTGAACAAAACCCTGGCTATGTCCTGGCTCAATGAAAACCTTGAGATTCTCAAAGAACAAGGTTTTATCATCGACCAGCGTGACGCATCTGTCAAGAAATACTTTGTGGGGTCTACTAGTTTCGACTTGGAAATCACAGAAAACATTGATTGGTTTGATATCAAGGCAGTCATCAAATTTGGAGAATTTGAAATTCCTTTTTCAGTCATCCGCAAGCATATCCTCAACCATAAGCATGAGTTCAAACTTCCGAATGGTGAGTTTGCTGTAATTCCTGAAACATGGATTACAGAATACAGCGACCTATTTGCGTTCACTTCAGATAGCGAAGAAGACCTCAAGCTCAATAAGATCCATGTTTCTCTGGTAAAAGACCTCAAAGATGGCAATCATGCTAAGGTGGCCATGACCAGAAAGTTGGAGAAGCTACTGGATTTTGATCAGATTGAGGATGTGCCTCTGCCGACCAATTTCCGTGGGGAGCTTCGTCCTTATCAGCAGGCCGGATATAATTGGTTAGAATTTCTCAATCAATATGGTTTTGGCGGATGTCTGGCAGATGATATGGGTCTGGGTAAAACGGTCCAAACGCTCACGCTGTTACAAGCAGAGAAGGAAAAAGAAGAGAGCTCTACCAGTCTGCTGATCATGCCTACATCCCTGATTTATAATTGGGAAATGGAGGCAAATAAATTTGCACCGGGATTAAAAATCCTGAATTACACAGGAACCAATAGAGATAAGAACCCGAATAGGTTTGGAAAATATGATCTGGTACTAACTAGCTATGGTATTACCCGGATAGATACTGATATCCTCAGCCAATTCTACTTCAATTATATCATCCTGGATGAATCCCAGGCAATAAAGAATCCGGATTCGATTATATCAAAAGCGGTCAGGGAACTGAAGTCCAGAAGAAGATTGATTCTTTCAGGTACACCAATAGAGAATAGCACAATGGATTTGTGGTCACAGATGTCTTTTGTAAATCCTGGTTTGCTGGGCAGTGAGAGGTTTTTCCGAAATGAATACCAGATTCCTATTGAGAAGAAAAAAGATGAAGTAAAGACACAAAGACTCAACGCCCTCATTAAGCCCTTCATACTTCGCAGGGAAAAAACTCAAGTCGCCAAAGATCTTCCAGAGAAAGTGGAGAACATTCATTATTGTGATCTTTCTGAGCAACAACGCGAGTATTATGATCGTGAAAAGAATGCCTATCGCAATAAAATTCTGGACCTGATTGCCGAAGATGGACTACAAAAATCTCAGATGATTTTGCTACAGGGTCTGACCCGCCTGAGACAAATTGCCAACCACCCACTGATGGTGGACGAAGCTTATGAAGGAGACTCTGGCAAGCTGGAGGATATCCAATATATGGTAAACATGGCCCTGGGTAAAGACCATAAACTCCTAATCTTTAGCCAGTTTGTCAAGCACCTGAAGATTGTAGAGAAATACCTCAAGAAAGAAAAAATTGCTTATTCCTACCTGGACGGATCTGTGAAAGACCGACAAGCACAAGTAGAGAAATTTCAAAATAATAAAGAAGTTAGGATCTTTCTCATATCACTCAAAGCTGGTGGTCTTGGTCTCAACCTTACCGAGGCGGATTATGTATTTTTACTAGATCCTTGGTGGAACCCTGCTATAGAGGCTCAGGCTGTAGACAGGGCGCATAGAATCGGGCAGGTCAATAAAGTATTCACTTATAAGTTTATAGCCAGAGATACCGTAGAAGAGAAAATCCTGAAACTCCAACAATCCAAGCTGAAACTTGCTAAGGACCTCATTACTATAGAGGAGAGTTTTGTAAAAAGCCTGTCCAAAGAAGACATCACTAACTTGTTTGAATAAGAGATTGGGCTGGTTCAGACAGCTACTATGATCTAATATTGAGTAAATTGAACAAATCCCTTTCTTTAGCTTTTATAAGGGAAATGCAATCAACTATTGTTATTCACTCAATATGGCACTAGTACAATTGATTCGACAGGTCTTTTTATCCTTACTTCTAACAGGCGCGATTTTGGTAAATATCTCGGAAGCCACTGCCCAGCGGCCTATTGGGTTTGTCATGCCAGATGGGGTCAAGTTTACCAGAGTAGAGTTTGAACTGATCAGTAACTTGATAGTCATACCTATCCAGATCAATAATAAGATCACGCTCAAATTCATACTTGATACTGGCGCAGAGACGAGTATACTTACTGAAGACATTTTCGGGAGTTTTCTGGGATTGAATTATGTGAGGGAAATGGTACTTCAGGGGCCCGGTCTCATCGATTCTATAGAAGCAAGAGTGGCTGCCAATGTGAAGATGGCCCTACCTGGTGGAATAGTAGGGCATGGGCTGAATATGCTCGTGTTGAAAGAAGACTATCTTCAACTCAATAAAAATCTGGGAGAGGATATTTACGGAATCATTGGCTATGATTTGTTCAAGCGATTTGTTGTAGAAATTGATTACGACGAAAGAGTCATCATCTTTCATGATCCAAACAAGTACAGGCCCAGAAGGTGGAAGAGACGGGTTTCCATGAAGGTTTTGAATTCCAAGCCATATATTAATTTGAAAATCAGGCAAGATCATGGCGTGGATTCGTTGGATTTTATGATCGATACAGGAGCCAGCCATGCGTTACTCCTGGATGTCAACAATAGCGATAACATACATAAACCCGAAAAGGTGATTAATACGCTTCTCGGTCAGGGGCTTGGTGGCGATATTCCCGGCTACATGGGAAGATTGGATAAAATAAGGTGCAACAAATATGAGTTTGATGACGTGCTGGTGTCATTTCCTGCACCGGGCATTTACCTCAAAGCGATCAAAAGAGGCTCTGAACATGGGACCATAGGTGGAGAAATACTATCCCGGTTCAACCTGACCTTTGATTACCAGAATGGATATTTATATCTGATCAGAGGGCAATCTTATAAAGAGAAGTTTGATGCTAATATGAGTGGAATGTTTCTCACTTCATTAGGCGACAACTATGATTCTTTAGTAGTCTCACAGGTTTATCCGGATACACCCGCAGACCGGGCGGGTATCAAGCCAGGTGATCACGTGCTGAAGGTGAACAATCTCAATTCCGACAATAGTAGCTTATCGGAGATACAGGCATTTTTCAGAAAAAAGGAGGGAATGAAAATAAAAATCTTGCTGAATATTGATGGAGAAAAAGTAGTCAAAGAATTTAGACTGGAAAGGCTCATCTAAGCACAAGAAGTAAGGCGACAATTTTTACAACTACATTTTTCTCAGTTACTTCGCCTTGTATCAATCTTCAAAAAAATCATGTCCAAAAAATACCTGATCAAAGGAGCTCATGTAGTCAACGAAGGAACAATCCAGCAACAAGATGTCCTGGTAATTGATTCCAGAATCGAACGAATTGGCACGAGCCTTAATGACCCTGATGCCACTGAAATCAATGCGGAAGGTAAATATCTCATTCCCGGCTTAATAGATGATCAGGTGCACTTTCGTGAACCAGGCCTTACTCACAAAGCCGAAATCTATACGGAAGCAAAAGCGGCCGTGGCAGGAGGAGTAACTTCCTTCATGGAAATGCCTAATGTCGTTCCTCAGACTACAACCCAGGAATTATTAGAAGCTAAATATGCCATTGGCGCAGAGAAGTCATTGGCCAACTATTCCTTTTTCATGGGTGCTACCAATGACAATCTGGAGGAAGTTCTCAAAACTGACCCGGCAAATGTCTGTGGGATTAAGGTGTTTATGGGCTCCTCTACCGGCAATATGCTGGTAGATGATAAAACAACGCTCGAAAACCTGTTCTCTAAAACCTCATTACTCATTGCTACACACTGTGAAGATGAAGCGACTGTTCGTGAAAACATGGCAGCCGCAGTAGAGAAGTATGGTGAAGACATCCCTTTCGAAATGCATCCGGTTATCCGAAATGAAGAGGCATGCTATCTGTCTTCATCCATGGCTGTAGAGCTTGCCAAAAAGCACAACACGCGGCTTCATATTCTTCATATCAGTACGGCCAAAGAAACGCATCTTTTCGGGAATGATATTCCATTAAAAGACAAGAGAATTACTTCAGAAGCATGTATTCATCACTTATGGTTCTCTGATGAAGACTACCCACAGAAGCAACAGTGGATCAAATGGAATCCGGCTGTAAAATCTCCCACAGACAGGGATGGCGTCTGGAAAGCATTGCTGGATGATCGAATAGATGTAATCGCCACGGACCATGCACCGCATACCATTGCCGAAAAACAAAACAAATACGCAAAGGCCCCATCGGGCGGACCCTTGGTGCAGCATTCATTGGTCGCATTGTTGGACTTTTATCACCAGGGAAAGATCAGCCTGGAAAGAATCGTTGAAAAGGCGTGTCATGCCCCGGCGGAATGTTTCCAGATTGCGGAGCGTGGATACATAAGAGAAGGGTATTTTGCAGATTTGGTTCTGCTGGACCTCAACAAGCCATGGACTGTAAAGCCAGAAAATATTTTATCAAAGTGTGGTTGGTCTCCGTTCGAAGGACATACGTTTCAGTCTGCAGTAGAGCAAGTTTGGATCTCTGGTCATTTGGCTTATGCCAATGGAGCATTCGATGAATCAAGAAAGGGGATGCGATTGACTTTTGATCGAAAATAATTTTTGTAAATTAATTTCGTAAAGTTACCTTTGCATCCCAATTTCAGGATCAAGTACGTTGATTCTATTGTAATGGTGGTTGTAGCTCAGTTGGTTAGAGCGCCTGATTGTGGTTCAGGAGGTCGTCGGTTCGAGACCGATCTTCCACCCTTATTTTTACCCTGATTTGAAAAAGTCAGGGTTTTTTTATGTCTGATAGTCAATAAATTTAATGGGCTTTGAGCGTTCTGGAGGTCATCGTCCAACGGTTGGTCCCATCCAGACCGATCTTCCACCCTTGATAAAGCCGAATGCATAAGTATTCGGCTTTTTTCGTTTACGGGATCAGGGGTTTTCAATCAATTTCTCAATCAATTCTATCATTTCCTCTTTTTTGAGTTTTTTGATGATTTTCGGTTTTCCACTTTCATCAGAGAGGAGTTTTTTCACATCAGATTTAGAAAAATATTCAGACAGGAGTTCTCCTTTTGTCTGTGGTACACCGAACACTTTGATTTCGTCTATTACCGACTGGATGATTTCTTTACCGCGCTTTTTGGTAGATTCTTTGGGCTTGTATTTCGAATTAGAATCTCTCAATGCCCAGCTGCTATAATCGATCTTGAGTGACTGGATTTCCGCAGAGCGATCATTTTCCTTACCATATACCTTGTCCAGCGCAGAGCTGGCCGAACTTTTCCAGGCTTCCAGGTCAAAATCTGTATCTTCGAGTTTCTCCAGTTGCTTTTCGAGAATCTTTATAAGCTGCTTTTCCATCGTCACGTAGTTTGACTGATAATTTAAATCAAAATAGCATCAATTAAGGTAACACTTGGCTGAAGATTGGAGTTTATACCTCGTCTTGAATCAGATAATCATCAATGGCTAAAAACGCTTCTAAAAACTTTTCGGATCGCTTCCGCGAACTGGGCCTAGGAACCAAACGAGTTTCTACGGATCGGTTTATCACTAAAAGTGGTCAGTTCAATGTGATTAGGAGGGGAGTCGGCATAAAAGGTTTTTCCCTGTATCATTGGTTGCTAACCATGAACTGGTTTTGGTTTTTTGTTTTCGTAGTGGTTTCTTATATCCTGGTCAATGTGTTTTTTGGGTTGATATATTATTGGATAGGAGCTGATCAGCTATCTGGATTCGAGCATAATTATCACCCGTTTTTACATTGTTTTTACTTTTCCAGTCAGACACTAACCACGGTGGGCTATGGAAGCATAAGCCCCATAGGCTCAGCAGCTAGCCTTGCGGCTTCTATTGAGGCCATGGTAGGATTGCTGGGTTTTGCTTTTGCTACTGGTCTTATGTACGGTCGTTTTTCTAAAGCTAAAAGTAAAATTTTGTTTAGCAATCACATGCTGGTAAGTCCCTATCGTGGTATCAAAGGGTTGAAATTCAGGATTGCGAATGCCCGCAAAAGCCAACTCATAGAAATGGAGGCTCGGGTTATGTACTCTTTTCTGCAGTATGAGAATGGCGAAACGAAGCGACGGTACATGCAGATGGAGCTGGAGATTGGCTTTATCAACATGTTTCCGCTTCCGTGGACTATCGTTCATCCTATCAATGAGGAAAGTCCTCTGTTTGGTAAATCTGCAGAAGACCTCAAATCTGAAAAAGCAGAGTTTCTAATCATTCTGAAAGGTTACAATGATACATTTAACCAATATGTACACCAGATCCATGAATACAGTTGTGATGAGGTGGTTTATGATGCAGACTTTGACCCAATGTTTGACCCGGCTTCTGTAGGAGAAACCGTGGTGCATCTGGATAAAATCGATAATTATCATCGGGTTTAGTTCCCCGCCCCTCTGGGGCGAGATACTTTTGTTTGCAAAGCAAACTCCATCAAATACCTCGATGGCTCTGCCTCGAGGTTATTTATGTGCGCCATGCACGCTTTTCTCATCTATAAGGTGAGGTTTTTTTTTTTTTGAACCAAGTCCTGAGCGAGCCCAGATGGAGAGGAATCGTTAGCTTAAGGCAAGGGTGTCTGAAGCAATTCAGAATCCGAAGGAAGCTTACGGCAAAATATGGATTTGACGAACA
>JAUIAO010000035.1 GCA_030425425.1 Bacteroidia bacterium
ATGGTGCTTGGAGTACAGGAACCCTTACTCAAGAAATGGTAGACAATTATCTGGATCATCACGGCTCAGAACCGAATGGTCCTGATAAATTTATATTAGAATGAGGCTTTAGCCATGCCACCGACTTCTAGTCGGAATGAACCTATGGATTTTCAATCCATAGTATTTAAGTCTTGAACAGAATCCTTACGAACTACCTTTAGTGATTTCCCATCAAAATTGAAGTCTTCAGCATTCTGCTTATTCCCAAATATTTTGACTGTGAGACTATCTTGGACTTCAGCTGGACTGAAGAAATAATTGACATTACGATTCAATAATAAACTAATATCACCAAGAGTGTCAATTTTCAGTTCTTCAAAACGTTTAAAATATGTACCAGTACTAAGAAGGAATTCGTAATCTTCATTGTACTGTTCAATAAGAGCATTTGTGATTCTCTCAAACTTTCGTTTCTTAAACCATGGTTCTAAAAAAAGGCTGTAAACGATCCAAGAAAGGAATAACAGTAACATGCTGACCTTAATAAATCCCCAAAACCTTAAATCATGAATTGATTTAAATCTGAATTCATGGAGTACTTCTTCTCTGGTTAATTCTGGGGCATCTTTACTATGCTTAACTTTAGGAGTATCATTCCCATATAGGTCTTTAAGTTTTTTAAATGGGCCTTTGGGTTTTCTCTTATAATCCTCCTTCCGCATACCAAAACCCATATAGCCCATATCCGTGTTTTTATCTGTAAACTAAAAATTTTCACCCAACCTGCAACATTTCTCCATACAGCTGTTGTCATATCTGGCAAAACCAAAAACAGAAAAAATCATGGATCATAATTTAATGGAAGTATTGTTGCCAGTAGGAATACTCGGCACATTATCAGCAGGCCTAATCATATTCACTCAAACTTTAACTGACTACTTGCTCAGAAAGCGAATGGTAGAAAAAGGTCTTGTCGGAGATGATGCCGGTGAGCTATTGAGGAAACAGGCTCAAAACAAACTTTCTTCGCTGAAATGGGGATTGATTATTTTCTCTGGAGGTATTGGTCTGATGCTCCTATCCGTCATTCCTTATGAGTACAGTTCACCTCTTCCGTACGGTATATTCACCACATCACTGAGTATAGGTTTTCTGGCTTACTTCTTAATTGCCCGCAGGCTCAACGAAAGCGAATAAACTATGCTGCGCAACTATATTTTGGTGGCCTGGAGAAATATTTTGAAAAACAAAACCTTCACGGCCATCAATATTTTCGGACTAGCGCTGAGCATGTCCATATGTTTATTACTGATACTTCTGATTGTAGATCATTATCAATATGACAACTTCCACCCAAAGGGCGATCGAACTTACAGAGTCATTTCTTTTAAAAAGAACGACCGTGGCCCTTTTGAATCCGGCTATGCTACCTCTCCCTTGCCAATTGGTAAGGAATTAAAAGAAAAATTTCCGTTTGTAGAGGAGGTGATAAACATCAACCATTCTCTTGGGGGTGAGTTTAAGTCTTCTGAAAAAATCATTGATCTATCTGGAGAATTCGAAGGAAGATCACTATTTGTCTCTGAAAATTTCTTTCAGGCTACAGGATTTGAATTACGTGAAGGAAATGAAGAATTGGCATTAAAGTCACCTTACTCTTTAGTATTGACTGCACGTACTGCTCAATTGCTATTCCCATCTGGCAATGTCGTTGGCCAAGCTGTGGAAGTCGAAAACTTCGGCACTTATACCGTAACAGGAATACTCGAACAACCTAAAGGTAAAAGCCATATACAATTCAATGCGCTGGCCAGTTTTAGCACCCTTCCCCTATTACGCAATGATCAAAAAATCAACGAGAACTATGATAATTGGAAAAATCTCTGGGTGAATTACAATTACCTGGTACTGACCAATCCCGATCAGGCAAAGCAGGCTGAGCAATCCATCAATGAGCTGGCCTCATTGAATATGGAATTTGAAGAAGATCACCCGGGATATGAATTTGAACTGCAAGCAATGAATGAGATCGTGCCTGGCAGATTACTCAGCAACGAAATCTCCTTTTCATTACCAGGAATTGCCCTGCTTTTTTTCGGAATTCTTGGACTTATTGTAATCATCACAGCGAGCATCAACTATACAAACTTGTCAATTGCTCTTTCGCTCACTAGGATCAAAGAGGTAGGAATACGCAGAACAAACGGAGCTACTTCTGCTCAAATCATTGTACAATTTCTGATTGAAGCTCTGTTAATTGCTTCGCTAGCATTGATTATGGCGATTGGGATTTATAAAGTTCTCATTGACCAATTCAATTCGCTTTGGATTTTTAATCAAATCGGAATAACCCTCCGAGACACTGCATTTGCATATTTAGTCTTTTTGGGATTTACCATTCTACTGGGGATTTTCACCGGTCTGGGACCGGCACTTTTTGTGAGCAGAATGGACACCATCAGATCATTGAAAGGAAACCTATTTACCTCTCAAAAACGCGCTGGACTCTTCCGTCTCTTATCTGGTAAAAGGATCATGATGGGTGTTCAGTTTAGTTTGTCATTGATCATGTTAGTATCCATCTATCTTCTGAGAGAACAGGCCAATCTATTGACCAGTTCGCAGTATGGTTTTGAAAAAGAACACATTTATTACATCGACATTCAAGGCCACGACCCTAACGTAATAGATTCAGAATTTGGAAATATACCAGGTATAGAACAGGTAGCTTTTACTACGCATCACCCGGCCACTGGTCATAGCTATGGAGATGGATATAGGTTAGATCCTGAAGATGAGTTTAAAACAATTTATCACTTTTCGGTGGATAAAAACTACACTTCCGTAATGGGCCTGAAACTGATTGCAGGATCGGATTTCAATCAGTCGTCTTCCGGCAAAGATGGCGTGATCATCAATGAACTTGCAGTAAAAAGAATGGGTTTTGAAAGTCCTACAGGTGCCATAGGTCAAATCATTTTGAACAATGAAAACCGAGGGCTAAAAATCATCGGAGTAGTTGAAGACTATCATTGGGAGCCTTTGATGAAATCTATTCGACCGCTGATGCTAAAGCAACACGAAGGTGAATACCATTTTGCTTATTTGCGGATAGCCGCAAACGAACCAATCGATCAGAAGGTCAAAGAAAAATGGGCGAAATTTGATGATTCCAGAGATTTTAAGGGTGGCTATCTGGATGATACCATTCGTGAATTTTATCAATTCATGTACGACCTTGGAGGCATCCTCACCTATGTTGCAATGATTGCGGTGGTCATCACGCTTCTCGGATTTATCGGTATGGTGAGCTATCACCTCAAGACCAGAGTCAAAGAAATCGGAATCAGAAAAGTACTTGGAGCCAACTTCAGAAGTCTAACGATTTCCATGGGACGCAGCTTTCTTTTGATGTTAGTCCTCACGGTAATCATCTCCACGCCCTTAGCGATATTTATCAATGGACTTTGGATCAATCAAATGGAAGTTCACGCTCCGATTAGTTTATTGAATGTGGGGCCGGCAGTTTTGACCATTCTTGTTTTGTCGTTACTAACTATCGTGATTCAGGTTTGGAAGAGTGCTTCTAGTAATCCTGTAGATGCTATTCGCAATGATTAACAGCTGAACTATTCGGGGATACCTTTTGTATTGGCTAGTCCACAGCCAGTGCATGTGAGTATCCCCACAATGTTTTCCTCTCCACAGGCATCACAAGTGTAGAATTCTGTGCCTTCTCCTACGGTTCCATCGTCATTGAAGAATCTCACCTCGATATTACAATTTTTACACTCATAATTTTCGACAGCAGGGATTCGCTGATCGGTACCGCAGTGCGGACATCTGGCATTGACCTGGTTTTTTCGCTTATTGTAGCTTTTTACCCTGAGCCAAAAAAACAACGGCAGCAACACAGCTAAAACAACCAACAACCAATAGTTTACCATACGTTAATCCTCATTCATCGAATAATCAAGACTAAATATATCCATTTTTTAGTAGCTTGGGTGAAGTGTTTATACTCAACTGAGTATATGTACTGAGCATAAACTTAGAGCCTCTAAATTTACCGCGCCTCAGGTCAACCAAGAGATTGAAAACAAAAACTACAAATATGAAATCCGCTATTTTTTCATTGCTCCTTCTTGTCAGTTTCCTCACCTATGCACAAAACCCTCTCAGCTATTATGTCGGTGATTATTCATGGAAATACACTGTGGTTACTCCTCCGGGTAAAGCCAAAGGATTGATTGTTTTTATTCCCGGTTTTACCGAGACCAGTGAATCATTTCTGGATGATGTCACGATCCATGAAATTGGCTATAAATATGGACTCACTACTCTGGTGATGCCATTTGGTTCTAAGTTGTTTGCAGATAAGGAAGCCATTCAGATGCTAAATGAAGCATTGACCAAGGTCATGTCTGACCATGATATCCCAAAAAATAAAGTGGTGTTTGGAGGATTGTCTGTTGGTGGTAGCATTGCATTGCGATATGCTGAGTTTTGTAAAAATTACGCACAGGATTACCCGGCTAATCCTCAGGGAATATTTCTCATTGATTCACCGGTAGATTTGTCAATGATGTATCAGACATATAGCAATCAATTGAATTCCTCAGAAGCAAATAGCTCCATGAATCATGCACTTCAATACAAAAACTTACTGGAGCGCGACCTCAAAGGAAGTCCAGATATAAATCCACAAAACTATCGCGATTATAGCCCTTTTACCTTAAATGATGCTGATGGAGGTAATATCAAGGTTTTGAAAAACACGGCTATTCGGTCCTATCACGGCATGGATTTTATGCAGCATCTTTATGATCATCAGCTTGGCTTTATGAGCCTACACTCTACGGTTGCATCTGAAATGATCGCACAGCTCATGCGAATGGGAAACACTGAGGCTGAGCTGATCCTAACCAGATGTGATCATGACGTTGAGATAGAGGATGCTTCCAATGTATTCCGTAGTATTGATGAGCTGGATTTGTTAATTTGGATTCTGAATCAACTGGATATTCCTGTCAATTCGACTATCAACAACTCTAATACAGGCAAATAATTGGACATCAAAATCACCACAATACCCACACCACTCGGAGACATGATTGCCGGAGCTGTGGATGAGGGAATCTGCCTGTTGGAATTTCATGACCGTAGAATGCTTCCAACACAAAAAGAACGATTAATGAAGCATTTTGAAGGAGAGTTAGTTGAAAGTGATCATCCACATTTTGGAATTTTGGAGCAGGAATTAAACGAGTATTTCGATAAGAAACGTAAGGCGTTTAATGTGCCAATAACCTATCCCGGCTCCCCTTTTCAGATCAAAACATGGAATTCATTATTACAAATACCCTACGGAAGTACCCGAACCTACGCTCAGCAATCTGAAATTCTCGGAGACAAAAAAGCCATCCGAGCTATGGCAAAGGCCAACGGTGACAATCGTATTGCGATTATCATTCCCTGTCACCGAGTAATCGGAAGTGATGGATCGATGGTAGGCTATGGCGGAAAAGTGTGGCGTAAAAAGGCCCTGCTAGAATTGGAAGGTGCTATAGTAAAACAAGGCGAATTGTTCTGAATATATTTTGAAATTAGCTGGTTTTAGGTTGATCTTGTGCTGTATCTAGCACAAACTGATTTGTTAGTTTATCCAGCCCTTCTGCTATTATTACAAGACTTTCTATCAGCTGATTGAATTGCTGCATTCCTCCGGCCAACTCTGCCGCTGAAGCAGCCATCTCTTCGCTTCCGGCTGATGTCTGCTCTGAAATCACTACAATACTCTCTGACAGTCTGGAAACATTATCAATACGTCTAAATTGATCTTTGACATTGGATAGAATCTGATTGGACCGCTGGAAATTTGCCGAAGATGACTCATATATCTCTTTAAATGACTGCTGCGCATCAGCAATTACCTGTTGGCTTTTGTTTACACTCTGGTTCAATTTATGCACACTCTCCAAAGCGAGGGTAGTTTCAGCACTCACTTGTTTCACAATGCCTTCTATTTCGTCCGTTGACTTACGCGAGTGCTGAGCAAGCTGGCGAATTTCTTCAGCTATGACTGCAAACCCTTTACCGTACTCGCCCGCCTGAGCTGCCTCTATTCCCGCATTCAATGCCAGCATATTCGTTTGTTTGGCCAGGTCATTCACCACGTTAATGATTTGAGTAATCTCTCCCGAGTTGCGTTCAAGCTGTCTCATGATTACTTCCGTATGATTACTTTCCTGAGAAATACCACCCATTTCATCCACCAAGGCATCTACTTTCTCCACGCCAACCTTACTATTGTCTGCAACTTTTTTGGCCGCCGTGTGTATTTCATCCGTCTGATCGGCAATTCTTCCAGATGCTGACTTTATCTCTTCCAACATGTGAAAAGCTTCTTCAAACTGAGTAAGTTGTCTTCTTGACCCTTCACTGATCTGGGCTGAGGCTGAGGCTATTTCAGAACTATTAACATGGATCTCCTCTCCCATTTGGTTCATTTCATTTGAAGACTGAGAGATTTTGGTTGCCGATCGACTTATTTTCGCAATCATTCGGCTGATAGTATCCATTGCGATATTCAGACTATCAGCGACTTCTTTCACCTCACCGATTGCTATTTCCCGATATCTCAGTGTCATATTGCCCTTTGCAGAAGCAGAAATGATCTCATTCAATGCTCTCAGTGGTTTGGCAAATGACAGCATTAGCTCATTAATCTCACTTGCAAGACTAAGCCAAACACCATTTTTGTTTTCCAAAGATATCTGTGTGTCAAGCTTTCCCTTTTGCACTGCATTGCTCAGCATATTTTCCACATCTACAATGGCCTCCTTCAACTGATCTCTCATAATAATCAGTGAATGTCCCAATCTATCCTTTTCACCAGAGGGTTCAAATTGAACGGTCAAATCACCACGCCCGATTGCATCAGCGAATTCGGTCGCTTTTCTGAGCTGCTGTATGTATTCCTGATATAATCTGAACACTTTACCAATTTCATCCTGACGATTCAGCTGTTCTTTTGTGAATTGTAAATCCAGATCCCCGGCAAATACCTTGCGCATATTGATCTTCATATCCCGAAATGGGATTTTCACTTCTTTGATGATAATAGAGAGAATACCAATATTAGCCAGAATAGCCAAAGGCAAAGCCCATATCAAATGAGCAATACCCATTACCGCAACAAAATATGTCAGAATGCTTACAAATCCCGCAAAAGCAATAACATAGATGCCCACTTTGGACATAAATGAACGCCTTAGCATTAGACGGTTTACAAAAGAAAAAATGATTATAGCTGATAGGACCGAAATGCTAAAAATCCAAAAATCACTCATCTCTACCTAAAATTACGATGCGTGTGCAATGTACGATAAACGTCAATAAAAATGACTTTAAACAGCTCAATCGTCGTTATCCGTACATCAGCGGGTATAATTTTCTGTTTACAATTCGTTTTTTTCAACTGAAAACATGTGCAAACTTTCGCTTGTACTCCAGCGGACTAGCTCCAACATATTTTTTAAACACCTCCCTAAACGACTTAGCGTCACTGTATCCTACTGCATACATGGCTTCCGCTACATTCTTTGAAGGCTCTTCCAGAATATGCTTCGCTTTTTCTACTCTTACCCTTTGCAGATATTCAATCAATGAATTGCCGGTTGCCTGTTTAAACCGTCTTTCTAATGTTCTACGATTTATGGCATTACGATCGGCCAGGTGGCTCACGCTGATGTTTCTAAAATATTGCGTTTCTATTTCATTTTGCACCTTCAATACCAACTCGTCACCATGTTCTTTCTGTCCATTGAAAATCATAAACATCGATTGATTGTTTCTATCAATGTCAATCATAAATGCTTTGGCTGTCATTAGTGCCAGCTCTCGCCCTCCATATCTCTCAATCAAATAGACAAGCAAATTAGTAAATGCATAAGCTCCGCCACTACTGTAAACTCCATTGTTGATGGTAACAATATTACCAGGGGTCACATTGATTTTCGGATACATCTGCTGTAGTGCATCTGCATGTGCCCAATGGGTAGAGCAAGATTTGTCATCTAGAATACCTGTCTCAGCCAATAGAAATGCTCCGATGCAGAATGTAGCTATTTCAACGCCGTTTTCAAGATGTTGGCTAGCCACCCACTGAATCATTTCCTGGTTTACCCTGATCGCATCTTGTATTTCTCCGTGCACTGCAGGAATGATTATAAGATCTGTCTTTTTCACCTGAAAAATGGTTTTGGGCGGAGTGACAGTATAAATCCCATCTCTGTCTGTGGCTGGAATATTATGTCCAACAAACTCAATATCAAACAATCGTTTTCGGGTTTGTTGAAAAAACATGTCATTGGCCCAATTGAGAATCTGAAATGCTCCGGCAATATTCACAATACTATATTGGCCTTTCGGCACAAGTATGGATATATGTTTCATAAAATTACAGTTTATAGAATACCAAGATAATTGGAATCACTGTCGCAATCAACCCTTCAAAATGTCGATTTTACACTCAAGAAAAAACATAGGATAACTCTACTTTTGGATTTAGTAATTTTAGAAGACTATTATTTTATTGCAATGGGGAAATTCCAAAAAATCACCACCTGCCTGTGGTATGACAATCAGGCGAATGAAGCTGCGGCGTTTTACTGTAGTCTATTTCCTAACTCAAGAGTCACATCCAGTTCAGCTATGATCGTTGAGTTTGAATTAGAAGGCACCAAATTCATGGCTATGAATGGCGGACCTAAATATCAATTGTCCGAAGCGAGTTCTCTTTTTGTGCTATGTGATGATCAGGAAGAGGTAGATCGCCTTTGGGAAATATTGACCTCAGATGGTGGTGAAGAGAGCCGGTGTGGATGGTGCAAAGACAAGTTTGGTCTTTCTTGGCAAATCATTCCCAAAAGGTTCACGGAAATGATCCAAACTGGCACTTCAGAGCAAAAACAGCGAGTTTTTCAGGCTATGATGCCCATGAATAAACTGATCGTTGATGAATTCGAGAAAGCCTTTAATCAATAGAAAAATGAAATTTAAAACTGTCGATGAATATATTCTACATGCGCCAAGTCAAAGTAAAGCGTATTTGAAGGCCATTCGTTCTGCTCTGCTCGATACACTAGAGGATGCCGAAGAATTGATCAGTTATAACATGCCCGCCTTCAAAATGAAAAAAATATTGGTTTATTACGCTGCTAACGAAAAACACATTGGCTTCTATCCCACTCCGAGTGGCATTTCGGCTTTTGAAGATCAACTAAAAGGTAATTTCAAATATGCCAAAGGATCGGTGCAAATACCTTATAACAATCCGCTCCCTGTGGAATTGATTAAAAAAATTGCAGCATTTAGGCTGAAAGAGGTCAAAACATCTAACAAGTAGTATCAATATCAATTTTGCTCCTTCGGATTACTAGGATAAAACCTGAAATCCTAACCGATTGAGCAATTAAAAAGCTGGGGACTTATATATTCAATCAGAATAAAAAATCATCCACCCTCTTCCACAGGATGGTTTGACTGCATTTGAGTGCGACTTTGTCGAAAATTTAAGCTTTTAACCAATTCATCATAGTGATTTTGGAAGTCTTTACTCTTGTATAAACATGAACTATCCACAAAAATTCCAGCTCGAACTATCGTTCATTTCTCTGTTTTTAATCCTACTCTTTGCGATCCCGAACCCTGCTCAAAGTCAGGATGTTTACATTTCAGAATTCATGGCCATCAATAATAGTATTCTGGCAGATGAAGACAATGAATTTCCTGATTGGATAGAAATCCATAACCGAGGAAGTGAATCGCAATCATTACTCAATTGGTCACTAACAGACAAGCCAGATAATCTTACGAAATGGCAGTTCCCTGATATTAGCCTAGCCCCAGGAGCGTATTTGATCGTTTTTGCTTCAGAGAAAAAAAGAACTGACGTCAACGGAAACCTCCACACCAATTTCAAACTATCTGGATCTGGTGAATACCTTGCTTTGGTAGCAGATGATGGCTCTACGATCATTCAAGACTTTGGTGATAAATATCCTGTACAGCAGCAGGATGTTTCTTATGGATTGATAGGAGATGAATTCAAATTCATGTCCACTCCCACTCCAGGACAGTCCAATCAGGATGACGGAATCATTACACCTCCAACATTTAGTCATAATAGAGGATTTTTTGAAAGCAGTTTTTCATTGGAAATCTCCTCTAGCAATAGTGAAACAATTTATTACACACTGGATGGTAGTGTACCACTTCCGGGCAAATCAAGCGTTTATAGCTCTCCAATTGAACTTGATCAAACATCAGTAGTCAGTGCTATTGCATGGAATGCTGAATCAGAAGAACAAAGCCACGTAGTAACGCAGACCTACATTTTCAAAGATATCCTTGATCAACCCAACAACCCTGCAGGTTATCCATCTGTATGGGGACAGGAATTTCCAGGTGATTATGAAATGGATTCAGAAATCTG
Source organism: Bacteroidia bacterium (assembly GCA_030425425.1). Lineage (GTDB taxonomy): Bacteria > Bacteroidota > Bacteroidia > Cytophagales > Cyclobacteriaceae > Marinoscillum. The sequence goes on from JAUIAO010000035.1 coordinate 10,481, forward strand.
CACTACTGAGAATAAAGAAAATGTCTGGAATGCACTAAAGTCCTTACCTGCCGTCTCTTTGGTTTTGGATGTGGATCACTTGTTTCTGGATTCGGAAGACATCAACGAGGCAGGAATATACCTAAATAGTACACAAGGTGCTGACGAGTGGGAACGACCTGTGTCTATCGAATATTTTGATTTGGAGGAACAATTGGACTTTCAATACAACGCCGGACTGAGAATACATGGTGGCAATAGCCGTAAACCTGGCAATAGTCCCAAACACGGTTTCCGGGTGTCATTTAGAAGTCAGTATGGGCCCTCTAAGCTCAACTTCAACATGTTTGATGAAAAGAGTGCTGATAACGAGTTCAATTCCTTAGTACTGAGAGCCGGATACAATTACTCCTGGACCAAAAATAATCCAACTCAGTGCGAGGAAACGGATTATATCCGAGATCCCTTTACTAAAAAGACACAAATGGACATGGATCGTCTGGCAGCACACAGAAAATTCGTTCATGTTTATCTCAATGGCATGTACTGGGGAGTGTATGACATGACTGAGAAAATCACCAATGACTTTGCAGAATCCTACCTAGGTGGCAGAGAAGAAGACTATGATGTGGTGAAGGATCACAATGCTGTGACGGACGGAGATCGGGTTGCCTGGGACTCACTGCTGGTGGCCATAGATAATGGCGTAGAAACAAATGAAAAGTATTTCAAAATCCAGGGGAAAAATGAAGATGGATCAGACAATCCCGAATTGCCTAACCTACTGGATGTGAGAAACCTTGCTGACTATATGCTGATCAACTTTTATATTGGAAATGGTGATTGGGACAGAAACAACTGGCTGGCTCTGAGAAATAAAGTTACCAACGAGCACGGATTCAAATTCCTATGCTGGGATGCAGAAACTTCAATGAATGAGTTGGAAAAGGACATTACAGATATTCATAATGATGGTAATCCTTCCGGGATTTTTCAGGCGCTTTTAAAAAATGATGAATTCAAACTGTATTTCGCTGACCGTATTCACAAGCACTTTTTCAATAATGGGGATCTAACAACCGCCGAGACCATCGTACGATACTCCGAAATAGCCGATGAATTGGAAAGTGCCCTCCTGGCAGAATCTGCCAGATGGGGTGATTACCGTCGGGATGTAGATGGTGGCAGCAATTATGACCTATATACTGTAGAGCACTGGAAAACACAAGTGGATTATACGCTTAACACTTACCTACCACAACGCTCAGACATAGTACTGCAGCAGCTGCGTGCTGCCGGTTATTATTCAGGTTTAGAAGCTCCGGAGTTTGATACGCATGGAGGTGATTTCACAGAGCCTATTTCAGTGACATTATCAGCAAGTGATGGGGACATCTATTTTACTACCGATGATTCTGACCCGAGAACCATTGGCGGTGGTCTCAGTGAAAGTGCGACCTTATATTCTGAGGCGTTGAACTTGAATGAAGATGTGACCATCAGAGCCAGAGCATATATACCTGGTCAATGGTCCCCTCTTACCAAAGCGTCTTTTGACTTCCCAAAACCAGAGGCCGATACCACTCATCATTCAATGACTATTTGTGAGGGAGAAACTGCCTATGGCCATAACAGCCAGGGGGTATATTACCTTGAAGAATTGGGTAGCAAAGGACAGGATAGTGTAATTGTATTGACACTCAATGTAGAAGACTGCACGGTTTTAGGAGCAAAAAGCCCGAATCAGCAATTGAGTATTTATCCCAACCCCGCTTCTGATTATGTGCGTATTGAAATACCTCAATATGAAATGAAGAGTGTGGAAATATTGAACATTTCAGGACAGCCAGTCCTGAAAATGTATAACATCAATAATCTTGAAGCATGGCACCTGAATATTAGCGTCCTGGAGAGTGGTGTCTATTTTCTGAGAATTAAGCACTCTGAAGGAGTGATAACTCAAAGAATGGTAAAAGAATAGCGTAGAATAAACTGAGGTAAGTTAGTCTCAACAAACTGACTTACCTCAGCATTTACATTCTCATCGGAACCAACTACCGATCCTTAAAGTGACAAAACCGATAAATAGAAATCCGATTGGAATGAAAAAAGAACTCCACGAAAATGCGAATAGCTCATACACCCCATCATCATTGACCTGAACATAATCATCAATGTACGGGTGAATTTGTATCTTATTTTTTACGCTATCTGGAATTAATCTTACGAATTTCTTGTCCCCCACCTCACCACAACTCAAATGATCTACGCCCTTATGACATTCCACTTTGACAGTCGCCAGGCTATCGGCCTTCCGAGGATAAGTGACATATAAATATACTTTTTCATAGCGCCAATGAAGCCCTTCATCCAGATTGCTATCTACTTCACTAATTGTACCTTTTACCACTACACTCTGATGCTCATACATCAGGTTTTTATAGGCATCTTTCCCAAGATTCACCCCCTGATAGAGCCCTACGATGAAAAAGAAATAGCCAAAAAATTTCATTTAAAGAATACGTAATATCTAAGATCCTAATATCATCATTTACTCAAAAACTTTTACCTGAGCTCCCGACCAAACTACTTGCCAGAGGTCCCTATCATTTTTTTCGCGAATTGATGCGCTACCGAGATACATCACCTGTCCAGACTCCAGCGGTAATAAAATTCGCTCTGATCCGGCTGCCACATCGGCAAAAACTCCTATTTCATGATTCCAGTTTGGTAAGAACGATTGTACGTTTCCATCTTTTGAAAAATACACAAAAGAGGTGATGTTACTCATATCAGTATCTTTCTGAGTGTATTTACTTTCTAAAATACTAGAAACAAACCCCAGATATCCCCCTTGATAAGGCACCAAATTGGTAAGATGAACAAATTCAGTCACCGTGTGATTAGAACTGGCATTCAATTTATTGGTATCTATAGAACCGTCCGAAAAACTTTTAGAATAAACTACATCTCCTGATTTAGTAAGTTTTGTAATCATTCCTCCTGACCATAAGGTCGAAGGATCTTCTGAGAGGCTACTAAAATATTTTCCTGCACATATAATGTTTCCATCATTATCAACACTGATATTGAATAATTCCGAATAAAAATCATAATCTATTAAGTTGATAAATTCACCATCCTGATAAGCAGGCCGAGCCCACGGCAGAATCCATTCTATGGTTTTTGTTGGTATGTTCCATTTTCCTGCGATAGCAATGGTAGGCCAACTTGACTTGATCTGAATTTTACCGGCAAAATACACATCTTCACCTTCGATAAATTGACTTTTGATCTTGATATCATCTTTGTAATCTCCGTTATTTGGGTTTGGGATGATTTTAGAGTCCGATAGGTTTAAATATGCATTTAAGAAATCTGGATCTTCCACCACACCATCATATCCCAATTCGATTACCTGACCATCTCCAAATTCATTAGAAGTATTCTCTATACTTCCATCAGGAAAAATCTTTTTTCCTCCTCTGATGATTCCTGAGCCATCAGTGCCGGCATTGATTCCATCTGCTGGGTGTAGGGCAAAATCATTTCCTCCTCCAACAGAATCAATGCTACCAGTACTTTCAGGTTTTCCGTAATAAAAGGTTTTCACAGGGAAAGTCATGGTATCTATTTGAGTAAAGTCAACTATTACCTTCTCCGTAGGAACGTATATCATTTCCCGACTTGAATTTGAGGCTTCATCCTTAGAACATGCGTAAAATGCTAATAAGCCTCCAAATAATAGATTTAACAGATAAGGTTTGATTTTTCTGATTTTCATATTTCTAACTAGTTGTTGATTTTAAATGCATAAAAGGCACCGGACCACCCGTTGAGATCATTGAGATCTTTACCGAGAATAGTACCATTATTGATATCCTTCAGATAGAGCTCATAGGCTGTTGTAACATATTGTTTACCACCGGATGTGTTCCATTCCGGGTGGATTTTTTCTCCTCCAGGATAAATGTAAATGGTCTTTAATCCGTCATTGGACCAATTCAATGCTTGATTATTTTCATCATTATAAATCACCACTTCATTCATGCTCAAGGGCAAAATATCTGCATAAGTGTAATTCTTAGGCACATTAGTTTCTCCATTGATTAGTATAAGTTCCGAAGGATAAGACTCAATAGTCTGGAAGCCATCAGTAGTCCAATTGACACCTCCTGACAATAAGAATCCTTCATTTTCATTGAGCATGACGATGTTTTTGAAATCATTGTATTTCTTTTCATCAATATCCAGCTCTTCCCATGTTTCACCACCATTGGTCGTTTTGATAATCGCTCCATCCTCTCCAAAGCTTGACGCGTTAGTGCCTACAGCATATCCTATGTTATTATCCACAAAAGAGAACTCGTTATACTTCCATTGTGGTTTATAGAACACCTTATACCAGCTGTTACCACCATCTGTCGTTTTATAAATAGCATTTTCATTCCTTCTATTGATGTGAAAATCAGTCGCAAACCCTGTATTCGTATCTAAGAAATGTACATTATAAAGTATAGTATCCGGTTCATAAATACTGGTGAATGATTTACCCCCATCTGTGGTCTTCCAAAGCTCACCACTATACCTCAGCGTAAGCCATCCGGTGGATGAGGAAATAAAATCCATATCGAATACTTCATCATTGATATTCAGGTCAATTGTTTCTATCGATTGACCTCCATCTGCTGTAATGATCAGCATCTTTTCAGAGTTTTGTTTTTCAGCAAGAAAAACACCGTTGTGCTCATCCAGCCACTCACCCAACACTGGTAGTGCATCGAACGTAGCTCGCTTGGTCCATTGGATCGGGGGTCGCTGATCATCTACAGAAAAATCATCTTCCTGTTCGGTATTACAGGAGTTAATAGAAACGAATAGTAAAACCATAAGCATCATCAAAATAGCTTTTGCACTTTTCTGAAATGATTTTTTAAGAATCTCTAATTTCAGTTTAAGAGTATAGTCAAAAACTGTTCTTTTCGAACCTGATTCAAGAAAGGGAATGTGGAATTTCATAATAAGACTTTTTACATCAGAGCAATTGGATGCGAGAAGCATCGATAGAATTGGCGAACACTTCACCTGCTCAAATATTGAAGTTCAAAAATAGATTGAAAAAAACAGCATTTCCATACCGTATAGCACGGATATCTACCCGAAAAAAGCACAATATCCTCAGAAATTACGGTTTATAGTTGACATAAAGGTCAATGAAATGTTAGCCTAAACCAAGTGCTTTACTTTAAGATAGAAGCTTTATATTCTATTTCTCCCTTGTAATTGATCGACTGGAAATAAAGAGAATCTGAAGTGACTGAAACCAATAAAAACGCTGTGGTGCCAGAAACAAACCTGGTGTCTGGAATATCATGAGCAGTCACTGTTTTCGAACCTGCACCTGAGGTGATGAAATGTGTCGGCCCTTCTTCTTTTTTAAGGTGTCTGATCACATGTTCGTGCCCGGCAAAATAGACATCCACATTGTTTTCATACAAATGCGGCATAATGTGCTGTTGCATAGAGCCTAGTTCACTCCCGCGGGATTCTCCAGAATATACCGGGTGATGACCAACTACCATCTTCCAGGTAAATTCCTCACTATTGAAAAGTGAATCCATCCGAGATAGCTCGGCAGTTGTATCTTGAAGAATGACTTTGTTTTTGAACTTTCCCTCAGCATAATATTTATCGATGAATGGATTGGTGTCCATGAATAGCAGCCGCATAGAGAAATCTACTCCTTCGTAATCCTTCAAGAAATAATATCCGGGCATATTCCAGCGATCACTTACATCCGTATATGCTATTTGGGCGTCTGGATTGAGGTGATAGTCATGATTCCCAAAAACGACATACCACGGACAATTCAAACCATTTGTGGTTGGGTAGATATTTTCAAAAGTTTCCTGCCAGTGAGTATCAGAAACACTTTTTACTCCATCTGGATAGAAATTATCACCAGTGCTGATGATGAAATCCGGCGGCAAAACGGTACTAACCGTATCCATCATGTGACCAAGTTCTTTCTGCAAATACGCTCCACTCCTGCCAAAATCACCGAATACATAAAAATGAATTGCATCAGATATGATTTCTAAATCCGATGGAGGACCATAAACTACAGGTTCTTCTGGTATGGTATCTGTCACCGTAGTGTCCGCAACCAGGGTATCTAAAGTATCTATGTTCAAGGTATCTGATTGATTGACCTTGGTCTGTCCGTCATCAGAATTCGAATCACAAGAGATGACCAGGACGAATAGAAATAGTATGAAAAATTCTTTCGGTTTCATAAGTCAAATGTACTACATCGCAATTCTAAACTGTCTTTAGGTAACATGTTAAGATTTGTCTCTCTCGCAACTTACAAAGGTGATTGAAACAACTTATCGATCTACAATAAACTTACCTGATTCTATGGTTTCGCCATCTGCGCTTATCAAATACAAGTAAACGTCATTTTCAAAAGATTGAATATCGATATGTGTTGATTCTCCATCAGCATCAATATTTGTGCTATGATATAGTTGGCCTGCGTTATTGTATATTCTAAACTGAATTTGTTGAGAAGAGAACTTATTATCCAATTTTACAGTGATATATTCCTTACAAGGGTTGGGGTAGATATTCACCATTTGACTTTCAGTAATGAATAATGGCTCTACATATATTTCCTTTTCAAAATCATAGGCACTTGACAGTATAGCAGTCTGAGAGGATTCATCCAATTGTACCCTAACCTCATATGATCCAGATTCATTAGCTACAAAAGTACGATTCTGCCCTCCAGCTGATTCATCGATTAATTGCCCATCTAAATACCACTGATATCCTACTCCAACGGGCGCAACTAATGTGTCGCCTGAATGCTGAATGTTTAAAGTATCCTGAAGTAGAACCTGATGAATATAATTGGCCATTTCCTCTGCTCCCGTGGCATTGGGATGAATTCCATCTGATAAAAACATATTGGCTTTGTTGGACATGGCAGAGTACATATCTAACAGACCAAATCCCTCCTCTTCCGACACCTCTTTTATTTTCGGGTTCACTTCATTTTTAATGGTGGCATCAGAGATCTCCCAAATTGTCTGATAAGCCGGTACAATTTGACAAATCCAGACCTTTGGGTTTGATGCTAATCCCTCGAATGCGCGGATCATAGATTGGTAGTCACTTTTAAATTCGTCTTTATGAGGAGTCCAGTTGGTGTTCAATTTTGCGTCATTAGTCCCCAGCATGATAATGACTATATCCGGCTGTAAATTCAGTGCTTGAGAATATGCGGATTCATTCCAATAAGGTCGATCACCCTTTTTGAGAAGCGTCCGGGCACTCACTCCAAAGTTGTGTACTTCATATTCACTTCCAAGGAGGTCTTGAAGTTTTGAAGGATAGCTCTGCGTAGATGGGGAAGACAAGCCATACCCATATGTGATACTATTGCCAATACAAGCTATTTTCTTCTGAGCCTGAATTGAGTTAATAACAAAAATCGAAATGATGATTACCAGGTAAATTCTAAAAGTAGATCTCATGTGATAAAAATGCGTTTTTTAGTGATACGAATGGGTACTTATAAAGTGAACTAGATTTATTTCAGGTGGATGACTAAAATTGTAAAATCAACACCCTTTTCAATTTGAAAGACATTGAAGGTGAAAAGAAATGACATATTATATAAAATGGAAGATTAAGGGCTTTTCTCGCGAATACAATGAAATAAGTGAATTTGAAAAATTGATAAAGAATTCAAAACTAACATATCAAATTGCCTAACTATCTGACAGTGTCATGGAATATTTTTCAAAAGTAAAGTCTATTACCTTGTCACGGGCAAAAAAGAACACCCTTCCAGTTTTTACGCTGTTGACAATTGTAATTTCCTCATGTATTTCTGATCAAAATACTGAAACTAAAAACACTGAAAACAAAATTCAAAAATTCGCCAAGGGCCTGGACAAAGTGCATGAGAAGACTCGAAAATTTGACTCCACAATGCATGCATTTGAAGAAAGAATGATGGAAGCGGGAGAATGGGCGGAAGAGTTTAGCAGTGATTCGATAAGTATTCACCGATCCGGATCTTCTGAAAATGATTTATAAAAAATGCCGGGCTCATCACCCGGCATTATAATCATCAACTGTAAAAATGGATCAATGTCCTCCTGAAATCACCTTCCTGGGTCCGATAGGTGTTTTTGGCTTATCATCTTCCTTTGGTTTTTCCGGTTGCTTCTCTTCAGTCACATACAGGTTTTCATAGCCTAATTGAGTGAGCAACATCCAAGCCTCATGCGATTGTACAGCATCATCCGAGATGAGCACTTTAGGTGCATCTGTCTGAAAAAATGCTTTATTTTCATCACTCAAAATACTAGCAAGCGGAACGTTTATAGCGCCTTCTCTGGGAACTAATCGAAAAGACTTGCTATCTCTTATATCAACGAGCTTTGCTCCATTCATTCCCAGGGCATCTTCGTTGCTCAACTTATAATTAGCTGCCAATACCTTTGCATGCATCTCTTTTCCAGTCAATTCAAACTGGCTTTTATCAGTATAGAAAGTCAGGATCACCAAAAATCCGAAGATCGATACCATGATGATTCCTAAAGGTCTTATTTTGTATTTCATGTTTTCCTAGTTTATTAGTCCGCAGTTTACAGTCCACAGATTGAACTAGTAACTACTCACTTTTACTATTCACTAATTGCTAATCACTTTTTACCAACTTAGCTACAACCTCCCGCTACTCTTTTCTTCTTCCTTCCCTGCACTGGCATCATCGGCTTGATATTTACCTTTGGAAGTGCCTTGGCACCTGTAAAGAACTGTCTGGAAGCCATTCGTTTGGCATATAGATCAAATTCTTCCTGAGGTGCAGTCTGTGATGGATATTGTGGATCCAGAATATTACTTTTCCATGCATTAAGACCACCTTTCATCAGGTAGTTATTCTTGTAGCCCAGCTGCTTGGTAATCATCCAAACCTGAGTGGCCAATTGGTCATCCATACCATAGATCACGTTTTTCATAGCCGACTGATCAAATACAAAAGCATAGTTTTCACTGAAAATGCTGTCAATGGGAATGTTCATCGCCCGTGGAAGCGGATCTTTGAATTCACTTGCGGGACGTACATCAATCAACTGTACAGATGGATCTCCCTGTATAAGCAATTCAGCTACCTCATCTACTGATAGATAATTGTTTGCCAACAACATTTCCTGTAGCAATTCCCTCTCATTGAGTGCAATAGAATCATTCTTCCTATCTGGAAGCATGGCTGCCGTAAGCCCAAATCCCAAAACGATTATCGATAATATTACTCGTGCATTCATCTCAATTGATTTTAAAGTTCATTGGTAATATCTGGTCTGCGGAATTTCTTCTCAGCCCATTCTCCTATCCAAAACATCATTACTGCCATGGCAATCACACCAAAGACCATTAGTCCGTCTGAGATTCCCAAAGTAGTACTTAGCTTCACGCCACCCAGATAGTTTTTCATGTAGATATCTTTCCAAAGTGGATAGGTCTCACCGAATGCGAAAATTCCAATCAAAGATCCTCCGAGATAAGCCATCGCATCTATTTTTCCAATAGCTGCTGCACACACGCTGGTTCCCGGACAAAATCCCCCTACGATAAAACCTACTCCCATGATCACTCCGCCGATTATAGCAGAGTTCACGAAGTACTCATTCACATAAATGATACTCATATCAATCAGTTCGAAATAGTTGAAGAATACTAATCCGATCATCGCCACGATGGCTGCTGTAAAGAACACTTTGAGTACGGTAGTATCATAACCGTAAAACATGCCTGCCAGCTTTCTACTGCTACTGAAGCCCGCTTGCTCCAGTGCAAACCCAAAACCAATACCTATAATGAAGGCAATGAGGAAATTGAGTTCTGTAGATATTTCAAATATTGGTACTATAGGTCCCATATCAAATCCAGTTTTTTCTAAAGAAATAAGCAAATAAATAGGCCGTGCCAAAGATGGCAACCATGGTCACAAAACCGGCCAGAGAAAGTGTAGCCATCCCGCTAAGAGCGGCTCCACTCGTACATCCCCGCCCAAACTGCGATCCAAAGCCAAACAAAGCACCTCCTATCACCGCGAAGATGATTCTGCGTCTACCGGTAATGTTTGGAGAGTGCTCGTTTTTGAGTTTCAATCTTCCGGATAGTGCACCCGATAGGAATCCACCGACCATTACTCCGAGAATTTCGAATACGAGCCAACTACTCATTGGATTTTTACCATCTGCTATGTACTTGTGGTAAAAACCTGAGGCATCGGCCTTTTCATGAGACACTGTCTCTACAGCCGTTACCACCACACTTTTCATCGCTCCGCTGGCACCTAGTCCACGACCTGTCAGGTAAAAGCTCAGCAGCAACACCAAGCCAAGAATGACTCCCGCAAGGTACGGGTTCATGTACTTGGATTTTCCTGTTATATAATTATGATGTGACATTGTTTTTTATTTGGTTGATTTCATTTCAACATTACAAATTCAAGTTTCATCAAAGAGTCTAAACCCCTCTGCCCTACGATCTTTGATCGAAGGACACCTTCGGATCGCCGAATCGCCCTCATTAAGGGGAGGATTGGTGGGGTTTCACCCCTTCCATTTCTAATCAATAGAGATACCTACTGGCCTGCCCTGCATACACAATGATGAATCGCAACATAATGTTACCCATCAGTATGAGTGCCACAGGAATGATCACAGGTATTTTCTGACCTCTTAGTTCCAGGAATTCTAATATCGCCGGAACGATCATTCCCAGAAATACCACAAAAATCCAGAATGGCAAAGTGTATTTTCCGCCAAGGAACAACTCTGCAGCTTCAATCTGTACCGCTGTACTGGCCATCAGTCCCATGAAAAGGTGAATAACCAAAAAAAGCTCAATCCCTATTATAACCAGATCTATCTTACTAAACAGCTTTCTCTCCAACTCATTTTTAGTAAATGAGATGATCACAGCAGCCCCGGCAGACAATCCTGATGCGAGGAACAATGGTCCGAGAATGGATGTATTCCAAAGTGGTCGGGCATTGAACGCTGACAACAAGATTCCGGTATATATTCCAAGAATCACACTGTAGAAAACCATGATCCAGGCCATCACCTTGCGGTACTTGATGAAGAAAGCTTCCAAATCATAGAGAAACTTAAATTTCCAATCCCAGTTCGGGAATACCTCTCTCACCCATGACGCACTCCAAAGTATAGACAAAGGTGTCACTACCATCAGCGTCCATGCTCCCCAAGACATTGGGGAAGTCAGGCGAATATTGGTATATAATCTCCAGAAATATAGCTTATGATGTAAATCAAGAAACAGCGCTCCCAACCCTAATGCCAGCATGACTGGCGCCAGCATCGGTGCCCATTTGATCGCTGCAGGAAACTCCTTTTCTTTTCCCTGCAAGTAGTAATATGAGGCGAAAAACAGCAAGCCTGCCGCCAATCCACCTACAAATAAATAGAAGGCTATCTCCCAACCCCAGATATGAAGTCCTGGATCTACCTTGTAATTCATTCTTCCGCTTATAATGATTTCTTCTTCCATGTCATTTTTAGATTAAGAAATAAAGTTGAGGGTCAGTGCCAGCCTCTGTTTTGAGACGCTTGTATTTTCTTTCTTTGATTTTTCTGGACACTTCACTATTCGGATCATCCAAATCTCCAAAATACAAACAGTTAGTAGGGCACACTTGTACGCAAGCAGGATCTTCTCCTTTTCTTACTTTGTGAATACAGAATGTACACTTATCCACATATCCATCAGGGTGAGGATACCTGGCGTCATAAGGACAAGAAGCTATACATGCTCCACATCCTATGCACTCGTCAGGAGTGACTAATACTACACCGCCTTCAGCTATGTGGCTGGCACCTGTAGGGCAGCAGCGCACACATGGAGCATTGGCACAATGGTGGCAACGCTCTGAGCGGTTTTCCAATTCTAAATTCGGGTATGTACCAGAAGTGGTTTCTACAATCCAGTCGCGGCAGTAGCCAATCGGAACATTGTTTTCCAACTGGCAGGCTACCACGCAATCACTGCAGCCCACACATTTCTTGGTATCTATGGCCATTGCGTATCTCATGATGCTGCTACGGTTTCGGGTTTTTCAGTTAAAATAGTTACAAAGTTCTCTCTCATACCAGTACCACCCATTATCGGATCATACTTCACATTAGAGATCAATTCCGTATCACTGGCACCTTTGCCAAAAGCACGGCTTAACTTTTTATTGCTATGACCAAAGCCATGAGCCATGTATACACTATCCCATCTGATTCTCTCAGTGATTCTCACTTTGATAGAGAATTGGGAAACAATATCATCCTGGTTTTTCAACCATACATATTGTCCATTTTTCGATCCCCACAGCTTCGCTACTCTCGGGTTTACCCAAAGATCATTTTCAGGCATGATGTCCACAAGATTTGGGTTGTTGCTGGTTCGGCTGAAAGTATGTACCGGAGTACGTCCGTAGTTCAATCGATAGAAGCCTACCGGAGGCTGAGCATGCTCTGTAAACACAGGCATAGGGTCAAATCCTTCATTTTGAAGCTCAGTAGAGTATAGTTCTATTTTACCAGTGTTGGTATTGAACTGATAATCTGCTCCATCAGGAATGTACAAGTCATCGTAAGCACGCTTCATCTTCTTCACTCCCAACTTCTGCATTTCTGCCAATGAGCTGCCGACTTGCTTCAGCTGCCAGTCCAACACTTCTTCTATGTCCTTGTATTGGAAATATTCATCCAATCCCATTTCGAATCCAAGCTGCTGAGCGATCCACCAGTCCGGTTTGGAATCGTACTTAGGCTTGGTAGCTGGCATTCTGAGGGAAATAACTGGCTCACGGTGAGGTGAATTCCTTATCGCATCATATCGCTCCAGATAAGTACATTCAGGCAATACCACATCAGCATATCCTGTGATTTCCATTGGCATGGTATCTATCGCCACTAAAAGCTCCAAAGAATCAATGGCTTCTAATGTTTTCTTTTGATCAGGTAGTGTATGTATCAGGTTGGTTCCATTGACAATCCATGCTTTGATATTACAGTCACGCTCAGGAGCTGGAGTAGTCACATCGCAAAGTCCGTTGGAAATGACCTCAGTAGCAAGGCTATACTTACCGTCCATCATATCCAGATATGATTTCTTTGGTTTTGGATATGCAGGATGAGGGAAATCAGGAATACTCACCTTGTCAGGATTGTAAAATCCTCCTCTTCGTCCCCATGAACCGAGTAAAGCATTCAATATAGCGACTGCTCTCAAACGCTGAGTATCATCTCCATACCAGGTTACGTGACGGCCCGGATGAATGATGACTGAAGGAGACGCATTCGCCATTTCTTTGGCTGTTTCTCGAATCACTTTCGGTTCGATAGTAGTCTTACCATAAGCCCATTCTGGAGTGAATGGCTCTACGTGTGCTTTCAATTGATCAAACCCAAAAGTGTATTTCTCCACATATTCTTTGTCATACCATCCTTCTTTGATGATCACATGGATCCAGGATAGCAACAATGCAATGTCTGTAGATGGTTTGATAGGAAGCCAGTGTTTTGATTTACTGGCGGCAGTAGAGAATCTTGGGTCAACTGTGATGATGGTTGCTCCATTGTCAATAGCCTGAGACATTTCCTGTACCTGACCATTGTGCATGTTTTCACCGATGTGTGAACCAATTAATACCAAACACTTAGTATTTCTGATATCTGTTCTCTCAGGAGAAAGTACCCCTTCACCATAAGTGGCGTAGAATGCTACCTCTCTAGGTCCACGACACTGTGCGAAACTTGGAGCTGTTACGTGAGGTGATCCGTAAGCCTTCATAAAGTGTCCCAGGAATTTACCACCAGAACCGTGAGTAAAAAGAGCCACACACTCAGGACCATGATCCTTTGCGATTTGCTTGAGCTTATCTCCCACTACTTTGAAAGCCTCCGCCCAGGTAGCTTGTTTAAAAACCTGCTTACCATCTTTTTCCACTCTTATAAGCGGAGTTTTCAGGCGATCTTCATCATAATACATCCCCACTCCTCCGGTACCTCTTGGGCACAATCTTCCGTTGCAGTGGGGATCATCTTTGTGGCCTTCGATCTTCCAGATATCTCCCTGGTCGTTTTTCGTTACCCAGCCGGCACATTTCCAAAAACAGATTTCACAGTATGTTGGGGTGCGCTCAGCTACTTTTACATCAGGAATTGCCTCGTTGATGATGGAGCCATGAGCGAAGTTGATGGCCGAACCAGCAACTGCTGCCGCTCCTAAACCGGCACCTGATATCTTAATAAATGATCTTCTGTTGGTTTTCATATGCTGAAAATTGTGACTCAATGTTACTATAGTTACATAAGCAGCATTATGACAACAGTCAAACCATATTATGATCTATGATCATGTTTTCATTTGTTGCAGATCAATGAATTCATAGTACCCAGAATGATAAATCTGCAGTAAAACCAACGAAACAAAGAAAAATAGAACTACAAGTAGTCATGAATGAAATAAAATTCGCGGTTTGCTCTGATTTAGTATGATTCTAAATAGTGCTATTTTCAAAAAAATGCATTCTTAAAGTCCGCCAAATAGCTAAATCACACAGAAACAACATTCAAATTATCATTTCTGCAAGAATCTTAATCTTGAATTTCATCAGGTCTATAAAGAGTCAAAACCTAACATAGGTCATTGTTCTTGAGCTGGTGGGGTTATACCTTATTCCTGTATTTTTTATTTCAAATAAAGTCTAACTTACAATGAAAAAATTTTTATTACTGGCTGTGTTATTCACATCCTTAGTGATCATACCAGCATCTGCTCAGACAGAAAATGACGAACCCGTCCAACAAACAGAACAGACTGACACCCCAAAGACAGAAAAGAGTATTGATTGGTTTTCAGTCATTGTAGCTGGAAGCTACATGATTGGTGTATTGGTGCTACTTCCATTGGTAGTTTACACCAATATGAATGAAAAGATCAAGCAACCAACCGGTGAGCCACTTTCATCATTAGATGAAGAAGAGAGAAATGAAAAAGCGGCAGAGCTTTTGGATCATGTAGAAAGCAAACTAACCAGATACCTGAATGATGAAGGCACAGAAATGGTGACAATAGATAAAGGAAGCCAGGCGCGACTCATGAAGCGAACCCTGGACTATATTAATGTATACCTTGCCCCTACGGACCCTGAAATCCTGGAAATGGTTCATGAAAACACTTTGCTATATAATCAAGCAACTGAAAGAAAGTATACAGGATCAAATTGGGTATTAGGATCAGCTGTGGGTATAGTCGTATTGATGGGCATAATTGACCTAAGTATGCTTTTCAGCACATTTATTCTTCTACATGGACTGGGAATTGCATTCTACTTTTTATCAAGCCGAGCCCCTATGTATGTAATCAATAGAAGACTTAGCAGGTTCGGAGGCACGAAACTGGGAATCGTTGGAACAGTACTTGGTGGAATCTTCGCAGGAACAGCTACTAAATACTATGTAAGCCACAATGGAGGAGCCTACGAGCGTGATTGGGAAACTGAAGGAAACATGGCTATCACTACGCTATTCATCGTTTTTGTAGTAGCTCTTTTTGTAGCCTTTTTAGTAGCCTTTTTTGGAGTGCTCAACTTTTTCCTTAATTACTCCACAACATTCCTTAGTCCACTGGACAATGAAGAAAAATGGTTTAAACGTACATTCGGAGAGGAAGATGAACGCATGATTACCTTGTCGGCTTAATAAATATGAAGCTTAAACATATAAACTAAGCTCCTGGCATTGTCAGGGGCTTTTTTTAGCTTGGTTTATAAGAACAACCAGCGGTTGCAGTTTCTTGAATTTTCACTTCAGAGATTTGAGGCAATTCGGTCTTCAACTGATCATAAATCCATTTGGCCAGGATTTCACTAGTTGGGTTTTCAAGACCTGGTATTTCATTGAGCAAATGGTGATCAAGCTGCTCTTCCAGAGGTTTAAAGGCTTTTTTGACATCACCGAAATCAACCAACCAGCCATTCTCATCTAGTTCTTCTGCTGACAAATAAATTGTTACATGATAGGTATGTCCATGAAGACGATGACACTTATGTGTCTCTGGTACATTCGGTAAAAAATGCGCTGCATCAAAATGGAATTCCTTATAAATCGTGTACATGCCTCTTTTATTTTGGAGCGCAAAGATAGCCGAAAACAACTTTTTAACGAACTGAATATCAGAACTTTCTTATACCAATGTTATTCACAAGTGGCCGAAAAACAGAAAGTAGCCCGCTTAGAATCAGGCTGGCAAACTTCCCGTCCATTTCATTACAGTCTTCACCCCTTTGTGAATCCAGTCCGCATGATTAACAAACATCATCGGACATGCTCCATCTATAAAGTTGACCTCTGGGTGATCGGTCATTAGCTGGGTAGCAGTCTTATTTTTACTTCCCTGACCAACTCCTTGGTGGATCCAAATATTTGCAACTCCGACACGTATACATTGAGACACTACTTCTTCTGTGACTTTTGGAGACGTAAAAATAAGCGCTGCCCCTACCGGATGTGGTAGCTGCTCCACAGAAGGATAACACGTATGAACGTGGAAGGTCTTTAATCGAGGGTTAACGGGAATCACATGAAATCCCTCTTTTGTTAATTTGTCGAAATTGATATTGGCAGCAGCGGAAGGATCTGAGCCACTTACATCTATCACAACAATGTAAGGGCTTTGAAAAAACTGATCTACTTTGGATTTTAAAGATGCGTAACTCATTTCTACAAGAAAAGAGTGAAGATCACTCAATGATTATTGAAATCAAATGAGATATCTCATAATTCAAAAAATATCAAGGTTTTACGCTTTGGATAAGAGTTGTGTCATATAAGATCTCGTCAATGGCTTGGAAACAAAATCAATCACACATTCATATTGCTTGCTTCGATCAATATCAAGTGGGTTGACTGAAGAGGTAACCAAAATCACTTTAGTAAATCTCATAAACTCAGGCTTATTTACTAACAATTTGTCAAGAAAGGCAAAGCCATTCATGACTGGCATATTGATATCCAAGAATATATAATGAGGAGAAGGCGAATTCTTCAGCTTCTTTAATGCTTCATCTCCAGTATTAGCTCTTATTACCTCGGCATTCGAATACGTATTTAAAATAACTTCTTGGTGAACCAGGCTGATAATCGGATCATCATCTATTAATAAAAAAATCTTCTTACTCATTGATCGGAAATTTAATTTGAACTACCGTTCCTTCTCCCGGTTCCGAGTCCATCGTAATTTCTCCATTCAGCTTATTCATTACTTCCTTACATATATACAGCCCCAGTCCAGTGCCAGCACTTGTTGTAGAAGCTCGATAAAACATATCGAAAACCAATTTCATATTTTCGGCAGATATCCCCTCACCGTTATCTTCAATAATTATGGAACAAGTAGATTTAGTGCATTTCACAAGCACCTTTATATAGCGCCATTCCTTGGAATTATCGTGATATTTAAGAGCATTAGATAGCAGGTTCTTTAAAACAATATTCAATCGTAGCTCATCTGCATAGATTTCGTTACTTCCTTCAAAATTCAATTCAGTATTGATTCCTACAGAAATGTGCGACAAATCCTGCAAGATGTTATCGATTAATTTCTTCAGATCAATTTTACTCTTTTTTTCATCCATTCTCGAATTCCTCGAATAGTCCAGAATTTCGAGTATAGTATCATCCAAACGATCAACGCTCTGCTCTATTAAACTCAAATAGTGTTGATGATTATCTGTCCATATACCATCGTTTATAAGGTTTAAAATTCCTTTAATGGACAACAGTGGAGACCTCAGGTCATGTGAAATGCTGTACACGAATTGATCTAACTCCTGGTTGGTTTTTTTAAGCTCTTTATTTTGTTCCAGAATCATCATTGCATCATGCTTACTTTTGGTCTGATCTACACTGGTACCAAGAAGTTTACGTGTACCACTTGATTCCTCAATTACAGAAGTACTTAAGAAATTTCTCACCCCTCTCCCCTTTATATTCACCTTATATTCCAATTGAATTTTCTGGGGAGATCCTGTGGTAACCTGCTGATGAAACACACTCATCACACCTTGCTTATCTTCTTCTACAATACTATCAACCCAAACTTTTAACAAATCAAGTCCTTCAGTATCTTCAATGTTATACATTTTCTGAAGAACAGAATTCCATGTTGTAGAATTTGACTCTAAATCAACCTCCCATATTCCGATTTCCGTTGTTTCTGTGATAATTTCAAATCGGTTATTAATTCTGACAAGATCAATTTTATACTGCTGTTCAGCAGTAATATCTTGCTGGATCGCGATAAAATTAGATAGAATTCCATTATCGTCGAAAATAGGTGTAATCTCGAGTCGATTATAAAAAATGTCTCCATTTTTCTTTCTATTCTTAATAGTCACCAAAGTCCCTTTTTTCTCCCATAGTTGCTGAGAAAACTGACTTATTAATGTTGAATCATTACCAGCTCCAACTTGTAAAAAGTCTTTTGGTTTTCTGCCCATCACCTCTGCTAATTCGTAACCTGTAGTGTTTACAAAAGCTTGATTTACCCATTCAATTTCACCGTAGGGATTAGACACGATTACTCCACTACTTGTTTTGGTTGCGATCATTGACAGTTTTCTTAGTTCTCGTTCAGAATCCTGAATTTGGTGTAACTGCTCGCTTATTTTTTCGGACGAGATAACATTAGAAACAAATGCTTCTAGTGGTTCCAGAAAAATAGAAAACAAAGTTTTGATCTTCTGATCATATTTTCTGAAAATATATTCTTTCTCTTTTGTAATTCCAGCTATTACAGTTAGTTCATAATTATGACTTTTAATAATTTTCTTACTGACTATGAGACTTGAAAAATACTCAACCTGCAATTTCTCCTTGACATCATCTTGATCCATCAGAGTTAGCTCAGAGTCTTCAATAGACTGGCGTAAATGATCTAAAGATTCTTTAAATATTTTTTCATTCCGACGGGAAATCCCCTCCATTGATAAATATGCGCCACCAGGCTCATCTAATTTTTCAAAATAACAATACCCAAACTCTGTTTCGAATATGTCTAAAATAGCTTCGGTTGCTAGATCAACCAAATGATCAATATGCCGTAATTTTAGTGCATCGGTATGAAAGTAGTTTAGGCGCTTGTAAATCTCCAGCTCTTGATCCATTTGATCACGAGTATTGATCAACTCTTGCTCGATAGCAGAAAACCTGGTAACTCTAAGTTGGAGTTCCAGGTATTTCTCTAACAATTCTTCATGCGATAGACGGTGCGGCATAAATCAATATTTAATGATCTTACCTATATATAACATACAATGCGGTAGTATAATTATGGTACTCATTTTCGCCTCCTAATCGAGCAAATTCCCCGAAACCATACATTCCAAGCCATGGAGGACATTCGCCATCTATGTAGAATGGGAATTGCATTTTACCTACCAATTCTTCTTTAATAATCCTGTTGAACATGAATCTTCCACGAGCAAGACAATCCGCATGGAATACTGCGACAGGTTTATGATCACCTATTTTTGAAGTTATATTCTTGACAATTCTATCCATTTCACTGAAAATCAGATCCTCATCTCGGGTAGTCAACCATAGATTGGTTCCTTCTTCAATTTCTGTGGCATAGTACATAAAATCACCTTCATGCTTCGTAACTACTCTGAGAATATGTTTATTACCATATTCTTCTGCCAATTCCGGTGTTAGCTCTTCACCCAGTGCACCGATCGGTATGGTATCACCGCAAGTTGCATTTACTTCCAAACCAAGTCTTCTTGTATATTCTGTCCAGGCTGGTTTTCCGTTAAACTCTTTTATTACGTTTCCATCTGATTTTGTTACAATTAACGGCTCCCCTATTGCAACAAAACCATGAGTTGCCTGGGTTTCAACCTTCAGGGTATGATCACTAAATCCGATCACAAATGCACCGTGTTCAGTAACTTTCCCATTAACACCCTGATAACTAACCACTCCCTTCATATTATCAGATGAAGTAGCGCCAAATATGGTAACTTCTGAGCCAAACACTTCCTCAAACGCCGCAATACATCTATCATTCGCAGTATCTATTCCCGAGCCCAGAAAATACAGCATATTAATCTCACCATTCTTCTTTTTTAAAGACTCAGCCATCTCCCTGCACTTTTCGTACGCATTGTGACCATAGAACTCATCGCAGCTTTCCAGAGCAAACTCCTTACCTTCAATAGCCATCATGGCAATATCATTCATAGACTCACTCACGCCTTCCTTACCAACTACTCCACACCCTGAAGCAGCTACTACTTGCGCATTAGGTGCAAGTGCCTTTGTTTCCTCCATCAGTTCATAGAAATCATGTCCGAGTGAAGCATGATAGATAATCAAATCAGCTCGGTTGTAATCAGAACCCAAAGTAGATTCAAGACACTCCTGCACTGCCCTCCTGGTATTGACCATGCGGTTACTGTAAGAATGAAATTTTAGCATAGGTTGTATAATTTAATTGTGGATATAATTTTTTTTTCAAAGAAACAGTGCATGGGCATTCACTCCAAAAATAATCGATCATTGGTATCTAATATCGGTTGAGTGAAAGCTGAACCTTTGAAGAGTAATTCTAACAGCTAATAAAGCTCCGGGCAGAGATCAAGGCTCACTATGGCGTAAAGTTAAACAATATTGACATTTATCAGCAACTATGCTAACAACAGGACGTGTATATATCAAAAAGTTAACCTAGCTTGAACCTAACAATAAAACGATAAAATCATGGAAACCAAAGAACAAATTGAAAGCGTGGTATATCACCAAACACAATGCTTAAATGCAATTGAAGACATGAAAAGCATGATTGCTACGCATCACGAAGAAACAGCAATCAATAAATTGAAAGACTTACAAAAAGAACTCACGAGACTAACCTTACAATTAAAAGAAATAGAAGAGAACATAGAGTAAATCCATGATACTCTATTACTCAATGAAAGCCTTTTGACGCGGAGATCAAAAGGCTTTTTTGTTGACCTACCATTCAAAGTACTAACAATTATCAACTCCATTATTATTATAATTTCAATATTTTCTTGATTTAACTATACTAACTCATGACAATATGATGTAAAAATGCAATATTTATATTTTTTTAATTAGTGCAATCGTTTACATTATAATTTTTATAATTTTACCAACCAGAGGATATAAGGCGAATAAGGCTTTCTCAAGTTGATTATTTCAAAAAGAAAGGTTAAACAACTTTATCTTCTTCTTTCGTCATTTTTCACATAGATAAAAAGAAATTGAGCGCAAGGAATATATCATTCCCTTTTTTTTCGCTCCTGAATGCAATCGATTACACATTTTACTTAACCATATACTTATGAAGAATCCCTTAAATCAAAAATGGAGTATTTGGACCTTATGTCTACTACTCTTATCGATTACTGCCTCAGCTACTTCTCAATATTCGGGAGTAGTCAATTATGATTTTACTGATGGCACCATCATTACTAATGGCCAAAGTGCGGATGGCAATCTGGTACTATCAGGAAACTACAGCCATCATAGTGCCAATTATGGCCTGAACATGAAGGTGGATGGAGAAATCCAAATTACGGTTTCCGGTAGCAGTACGATACGTTTTCTGGGCTCTCAGTATTCGGGATTGAATATGGAGGGAACAGCTTCTAGTGCAGGTGATTTGGGCACGCAAAACACGCAAGTGACCAACGATCTATCTGATACTTATGATTTTGTCTATTCTGGTCAATCGGCAACTTTAACTTTTAAATTACTTGCTGGTACTGGAAATGACCTGTATCTCCCCTCTATTGAAGTGATACCTGCTCAAGCTGGTAAAGACTTTACTTCTGCAGATAAGAATATAGCATATTTTTTCGACCTCAGAGACCAGAGTATATATGTAGATGGTGCTGGCAATCATGTAGAGGCTGGACTAATTGTTATTGATGCAGGTTGTTGCAACGGCATTTCGCTGAATGGTGATCAGCATGGCATCACTTTCAAAGACCAAAACACAATTACCTTAAAAGTAGCCGGTAACACTAAGATAAGAGTAGCCGGTGATCAATATTCCGGTGCGGCTATTGCCGCTTCAAGCACCACTGGATCGTTTGATGTATCACAGCAAGATCACGGCACATCAGTCACTTTTCCTCAGGGGTCCGATGGAGGTCCATGGGTAGATTTCACCTACGTGGGAGATGCTGGAGAAGTCGTACTAACTGCAGTCGGCAGCACCAATTATATACCTTATATCGAGCTATCCCCTATTCCGTATGATATTTCCTTGAGTTCATATGTACAAAAAACCGGAACCATCACTCTCAATGGAGTAGATATTAATTTGACTACAGGAGCTACATCTTCTGATCCCTCGACAATTACTGTAAGTGAGGGCGTAGTTTTGACTTCTGGAGTAGATGAAGGTTGGGCAGCTATCAATCTTGGTGGAGCGGATTTAGCCAGCCTTACACCGACTACCTCTGGAGACATTGGTTCAGCAAGTATTGCAGATGGATTTTTGACAGCTACTTTTTCTGATCAAAGTACGGACCCTAAAACGTATAAAATCCAATTATTTGATAACAGCTATAATCATGGTATAGTCACTTATGATTTCCGAGATGGAACGATCATTGCCAATGGCAAATCAGATGATGAATCACTAAAATTGGCTGGAAATTACAGTCATCATAGTGCAGACTATGGCCTCAACATGAAAGTAGACGGGACTATAAGCATCATTGTACCGGGGAGCAGCACAATTCGATTTTTAGGATCACAATATTCTAGTTTAGGAATGGAAGGAACTGCTCTGACCGCCGGGGATTTGGGTACATTAGATACGAAAGTAGAAAATGATAAATCTGACACTTTTGACTTTACATATTCCGGACCAGCAGACACACTCGTTTTCAAACTAGTAGCTGGAAGCGGAAACGACTTATATCTACCAGAAATCAATGTAATACCAGCACAAATGGGAGCTGCATACGGTAGTGCTGCCACTAACATTCCTTACTTTTTCGATTTCAGAGATCAAAGTCTGGTAGCACAAAGTGATCCAGGTAACACAACCATAGAAAAAGGACTTTTTAAAATTGAAAGTGGACCAAGCAATGCTTACGGATATCATGGAACCCAACATGGTATAACTTATAAAGACGGAAACAAAATCACCCTGCAAGTAGCTGGAAACAGCAAGATACGAGTAGCTGGAGATCAATACTCCGGAGGAACGCTGGCTGTCTCCAGTGCTACTGGTACGTTTGACATCACCTCACAGAGTCATGCTACTTCCATCACTTATCCTCAAGGTGAGAACGGTGGTCCGTGGGTAGATTTCGTGTATGTTGGTGATGCCGGAACCATAGAAATAACTGGTGGAGGAAGTACTAGCTATATTCCATATATTGAAGTGTCTCCTATCACTTACGATATTAGTCTTACTCCATGGGTTCAAAAATCAGGAACCATAACTATTAATGGTGTGCAGATTGATTTTACTTCGGGATCAGAAGCAGGAGCCAATGCTACCGTAACAGTATCGGAAGGAACTATTGTGAGTGCTACAGATACTGAAGCTTCTATTTTAATTGATCTGGGTGGAAATTCCCTTGACAGTTTCACTCCCACACTGACTGGCGACATTACGGCTACTCAGGCGAACGAAAATGCACTTAGTTTGACTTTGGGGGATGGTAGTTCTGATCCTTCCTCTTACATTATCAATATCTCAGACAATAGCCAGACCGTATCTGCGGAGGCTGGTGTTACATATACATACAGTTTCGCCGATGGCTCTGAATTGCCACAAACTAGTTATCAAAGTTTGAGGTATGATACTTATGTCACCAAGGATGGAATAGTTACGATTAACAGTAACAATACTGATGAAGCCGGGAAATTTGGATATCACGATTCTGCTCACGGTGGAGTTTTCTTCCCAGGCAATTCCTTCGATATGGCGGTAGCCGGAAATGCAATTATCACATACATAGTTTGTACTTATGGAGTGGCTGCTGATGCAGTATTCGAATTTACAGATGCTCAAGACAATGTATTAGGTTCTATTAGAGCTGAAAACCTTGGAGATGAAGACGGATTCCCGGCTAGTTTTAGCTATGTAGGAACTGCAGGAGTAATTACAGCTACATTGAAAAGTACAGATTTTGCAGGTGCAGAAATCTATATACATGGATTAAGTATTGCCAATGAAGCACAGATAGTTTCAAATGGCAAAATTGATGTATGGGATTTTGGTGGAGAGCAATTGGATTCTGAAACATACAATAACTGGTTGGATGAATCTACCATCAATGGATGGTATGACGAGAGTATCACGGCTGGTTCTGCAGGGCAAGTTTTACCTAGTTCGTGGAGTGCTGGAGCACTTAGCTGGGTTGGTGGATCAAATGATCGACTCAGAACGAGCAATACCAATCTCACCCGATATGACGAAAACTTAAGTGGAGTTTCTGCTTATTCGGGTAGAATATATGTGAATTCTTCAGCGGCATTTGGCCGATACATGAGCCTTACATTGAGTGAAGACGATAAGGTTACTCTCGAAATGATTACTCAAAATGGAGGAGGTGAAATTCACTTTGAGTACGTACCTGACCCTGACTTGCAAAATGACATTGTTGAAGTCAAAACAAATGGTACCACTACACAAGATGTCAATTTTACAGCGAAGTATGCAGGCACTTATCACGTATATGATGGTAAGGATAAACCAAGTTATTATCGTATTTACAGAGAAGATGCACAATATGCTACCGTAACAGGTAATGTAGATGTAACACAAGCTACTAGTATACCTGGTGATTATAGCATCAATATTACCAATGAGGCCGGCAAAACCTGGAACGTATCACCTCCCAGTGGTTCTTATAGTATTCAATTGCCAATAGGTGGTACTTATGAACTGAGCCTACAAGATGCTAATGCATTCATCATTTCATCCGGGATGAATATTGATAATCTCTCAGGTGACCTAACGAATGATATCGCAATTGAGCAAGTAGCTCTTTATACGCTCTCTGGAAACATCACTGGTTTGGGGGATCATATCTCCAACTTAGAATTGTCATTTACGCCAACCGGATCAGAAAGGATCTATATTCCTGAACCAATAATCGATGCTGGAGAAGCAACATACAGTGTAGAATTGGAGCCAGATGTAGAGTATACTATTTCAGCTGAAGGAGTAAACGATTATGAAATCCCTGACAACACCATCTCAATTAGTTCCGCAAATGAAAGTGGGGACATCACTTTTGCTGCAAAACCAACTTATGCAATTACGATAACCGCAGATGGATTAAGTACTGAGCAACTAGGTAAACTGAGCCTTACTTTCACTAATCTTAATGAGGAAGGTTATGTCTATTCATTCTCGGATGTAACAAAAATTGCGTTGAGAGATGGAACTTATGCCATGGTTCATGATGGACTGGATGATTATCCATTACAGCTGGCTCTGACTTCAAACCTCTTGGTAGATGGTGCTGCCGTGACCAAATCGTTAAACTTCTCTCCAATTCACAATTGGCCATTCAATGATAAGGTGATCGATAGCAGTACACCATCCTACAAAGGGCTACTATTCACTGGTGGAGTGAAAAACGAAGTGGCCAAAGGGCACCTTTCTTGTGGTAGTGGACAGACGATTCAAGTGCCCGTAAATGCAGGAGAAAAAGTGATCATTACGTACTATTATGCCGCTGACTTCAGCATAGAAGGCGAAACAGCAATCACGACATCTTCTGGTAGTACCAGTCAGCTGGAAATGACTGAATACGCTTATACAGGTAGTGAGGCTGGTTATATCACAATCACGATTAATGCCTCTACCTATATCACAAATATTCAATCTGCGCAGTTAGTGGCTTTCACTGACACAATTACAGTGGGTGCTGACAAGGATTTCCAATCCATCAATGAGGCTTTGGCTGCTATCAGAAGCATGGATCGTCCAAATAATGAACGTGTTACTGT
This sequence comes from Bacteroidia bacterium, assembly GCA_030425425.1. GTDB lineage: Bacteria > Bacteroidota > Bacteroidia > Cytophagales > Cyclobacteriaceae > Marinoscillum. The sequence goes on from JAUIAO010000035.1 coordinate 36,577, forward strand.
AATGATCGATCCAGGTAATTATGAAGAAATGTTGGTAATTGATATACCAAATATCACCTTCAAAAATGCCAGCGACAACCCAAGTATTGACCTGGCCAATAAAGGTGTTGACATTGCTGATGATGCTGTGAGAATCACCTCTTACTATGGTTATGGTTACAGTTACTACAGTCAAGGTGATGATAATAAGTGGCATGCTGATGTATTGGCAGCAAACATCGCTAATGGATACCCATCTTATGAAAATGTGAGCGGATCCACCAATGGTTCTTATTGGAATGCGACAGTCGTTATTTCCAGCTCTGGTTTTAATGCTGATCATATCATTTTTGAGAATTCTTTCAATCAGTACATTTCTAAGAAGGAATCTGAAGACGTGGTAGTAGAATGGGAAGTAGGTGGAAAAGGTACAAGACCAACTACCTACGGAAGCACTGAGGTTCAGGATAGAAGTTTTGTTGAGAGAGCCGCTGCTATAGGTGTAACCAGCAGTGGGGATAAAACAATCCTCAATAATTGTAGAATTGTTGGACGTCAGGATTCATTCTACGGAGCACATGGAGCTAGATTGGCAGCCTACAAAGGAGTAATGATGGGAGCAGTCGATTACATTTTTGGTGGTATGACTGCCGTATTCTACCAATCTGATCTATCAATGAATGTAAGTGATGTAGATGGTGATGCATCATATTTAACTGCGGCTCAGCAACGAGGAGAACGTGGCTACCTAATGTACGAATGCAACATAGTAGCGCCGGAACCGGGAGTCGAAACGGCTTCTACCTATCGTGCCAAGCCAGGATACTTTGGTCGTCCATGGGAAGCTACAACCAGTGAAGTGGTATTTTACAAAACCAACATTGGGACAACAGACTATCCGGGTAGTGAAGGCAAGTCATTGATTAGTCCAGAAGGATGGAACAACTCACTTGGTGGAGAGTCTAGCATGATGTACGAATATGGAAGTATAGAGCAATCCGGTGCGGATAATAGTTCAAGCAGAGCTTCTTGGGCTACCCTATTGACCAGCCCACAACTTACAGATGGTACTGAGATCACACCACTGAATTTCACTAAAGGTTCTGATGGGTGGGATCCTTTTGCTGACCTGGTTGGCGCTTCACAAACGATCACATTTAATACAATTGAAGATAAAACTTATGGTGATATTTTCAATTTGGAGGCGACTGCCTCTTCTTCGCTAGACGTATCTTATGAAGTAGTAAGTGGACATGCAGAAATCATTGGTTCAGAGGTGACTGTAACTGGAGTTGGAGAAGTAACGATCAGAGCCACTCAAGAAGGTGATGATACATATGAACCAGCACCAGCGGTAGAGCAATCATTCTCAGCTATAAAAGCAACTGTCACTGCTACAGCAGCAAATGCAAGTATTACCGCCGGTGATGATATTCCTTCATTCAGCATATCATATTCTGGATTCAAATTCAGTGATTCAGAAGCTGACTTAGACGAGTTACCTACTGCCTCCACCACAGCGACAGCATCTAGTGCCGCTGGTAGCTATGATATTACCTTATCCGGAGGAAGTGATGCCAATTATGACTTAGAATTAGTGAATGGTACGCTGACAATTGCTAAAAAATCTCAATCCATCACTTTTGATGCCATTGAAAACAAAACATACGGTGATGTCTTCAGCGTTTCTGCTTCTGCTACTTCCTCTCTGGATGTAACATTCGAAATAGTCAACGGACCTGCTTCCATTGATGCAAATGAAGTAACAATAACAGGTGCAGGTGATGTAACCATCAAAGCAGTACAGTCTGGAAATGACAACTTCGAAGCGGCTGTTGATGTGGAGCAAACTTTCTCGGCTGTAAAAGCCATGCTTACAGCTACAGCAAGTGATGCGAACATCAATCAGGGTGAGGAAATTCCCGCCTTTGAAATCACTTACTCTGGTTTCTTATTTGATGATACTGAGGCCGACTTGGACACGCCTCCAGTAGCATCTACTACAGCAACTACTTCTAGCGCTGCTGGAACTTTTGATATTACTGTTGGAAACGGTGATGATGATAATTATGACTTCAATTATGTGAATGGTACTTTAACAATAGTTGAAATCCTTGGATTAGGAAATCAAGCTTTGCTGATTTATCCAAATCCATCTTCAGAACTCATCAATGTCAATGCAAAATTCCATCAATTAGTAATTAGCGACCTGAATGGAAAGGTGATTATGAACCGGGCTGAAAGTAGACAAATCGACATCAGTCAATTAGGTTCAGGGGTGTTCTTTGTCCAACTGATGGATGAAAATGGTGAAGTAATACATCAACAACGATTGATTAAGAAGTAATAAACGCATAAGGCAGAAACTCAAACTTCATATTAGTTTGGGATATCGACCCGGCTTCCAAGAAGCCGGGTTTTTTATTTCTATCTCAAACATTTCTTGAGAATCTGAGGTTTATCCTACACAATTTAAATGCCTAACCAAAAATGAAAATCAGAGAAGCTAAAACACAATTGCATGATTAGATCGAAAATGCAGATCCGAAACTGATTCAAATCCTATATTCTACCAGCAAAATATACCTTTCTAATGGTGATCTGACAGATGATAAGCCACAAGATGAACAAGTCTACAGAATGATCTATTCTAGTTCTAAACATAAAGACTGCAAGAATCAGGACATTGAAGATATTTTGAGCAGATCTAGAAAAAACAACCCGGAATTGGATTTGACTGGCATGTTGATTTATACAGAAGACCGATTCTTACAAGTCCTCGAAGGACCTCTGGGGAATATCATGAAGCTCTATAACAAAATTAACAAGGACACCCGACACGCAGGATCAAGGATCCGGTATTGCGAACCCACCAACGAACGATTTTTCGGCAATTGGCATATGGCAGGGAAAGGCCTGAGCAGCAGTTCATTGGACACTCACACAGATCTTAGTGAAAGTGAGAAATTGATAGTGCAAAACATGATGGATGGGGACCTGACATCATATTCAGATGACAGCATGAAGCTATTGAAAACTTTCTTGTCAATCGCCTAATTTCTCCATGTTTTATGGATTTTACCTGTAATGTACGTTTGCAGGTAAATTTACTTTCCAGGCTTCATAAAGCATTTTTTGTGATTCCGTCATTTCTTTCATAGTAGAAATTTTTACCATACCGTTATTTTTAGACTCGTACAGCAATCCAATTTTGGAAAAATAACTTTCATATGGAAGAGGTTCACTTGACAATATATAGTGATTGAAAAAATCTTCGATTTCAGGGTAGGTCATATTCACTAAATCTTCAAAAAAGGTTTTCTCAGACACGGGTTTCCCTATTCCATATTGTTCAATCAAATCAAGAATCAACTCTCTTAATCCATATTGCCCATCTGAAAGCTCTAATAATCGAATGTCTAATAATCCGGCAACAAGCGAGCCCTTATTATATACATTTCCATATTGCCTTGCACCTTCTCCCCCATTAAAAGATTCTTTTGCTATTTTGGCCAAACTCCATTCTGTATCATAATAATTTTCAGCGGCGATGATTTTTTGAGCAATCGCATTTTGTAGATATGCCTCTTCATCTATTATACCTCCTCTGAACAGAAGTATATTAGAAGCCCATTCGGTCACTCCCTCGTACATCCACAAGTGAATAGATGGTGTTGGATTCACAAAATCAAATTCCTCAATGATCTCGCTATGAATATTGAGAGGAGTTACAATGTGGAAGAATTCATGAGAGGCAATGTCGGTCACTTTTTCAAGAAACCCCTGAGTTGGATTTTTTTCTTTCATTACGTACTCCGAACTGTAAGAATGCTCCCAGGCCCCAGTGGTTCCATATGGGTTTTGCTCAAATAAGTATAAAAATGTGTAGCGCTCTACTGGCAAATCCACCAGAAAATCATCTGCCGCATTGAGCATATCATACATTTCATCCAGCAATTGACTTGAATGGATTTTATCATTCTCCGAATAAGTGAAAATTTCCAAGTGAGTTGCTGCAATTGTGGTATCAGCAAAGGTCAATTTGCCAGCTAAAATCGGTGAATCAACGGCTTTATCGAAAGTGTTGGCATAAAACACACCATCATTCTGCGGCAATGCAGTTCCAATTCCCCACTCCTTATTTCCCTTCAGCGTGATCTCCAGCGGATTCTGCTGATAACCTTCAAAGTACCCAAGGATCGTGTGAGGGTTGATCAGTGTGTGGTCTTCCTCTATAGATGATCCACACATCAGATAAATAGGAAATTCCCGAACTTTAGTATCAAAAGTCTCCGCTACCGAATATGTGATTTTGGAGATCTTGTGAGGTTTTGCTATCGAGAATTGATTTACCGATTCATGAGCAACATCCAATCTATTTCCCTTTTTATCATAAGCCTTGAAATTACTCACAAACCGACCGATGTTCATCGTCTGATAAGTACCTGGGGCTGTAGCTGCAAACTGAAAAACTTCAGCATCACGTGCTATAGACTCTTCTATATCCAATGAAACCTGAAACGTATCCAGATTCTGCAATACATCGATCTCATATTTCATTATAGGTAGCTGCTGAGTATAAACCGCCATTGAAACCAACAAAAACAGACTCGTTAGGAGTAATTTCATATACTATTGAATTTTTGCAATGGTATCAACAAAGCAACTCATAATCCAGTTCGAAATGATTGATGGCAATTTGTGCATATCAATCGGTAAAATGTGCATACAATAATTTGATTATCTTCACTCAAACGATTTGTATGGAATCAATAATTGAAAAATTCTATTTTGCTTTTCAAAATCTCGATGCTGAAGAAATGGTGTCTTACTATCATGAAGAGGTGATCTTCGAGGATCCAGCCTTTGGGAAGTTGAGAGGAGATCACGCCCGCAATATGTGGAGAATGCTTTGCAAAAGTCAAAAAGGGAAAGATTTCAAAGTCACATATGACAAGGTAAGCATTCAAGATAATAATGGTAAAGCACATTGGGAAGCGAATTATATTTTCAGCCAAACAGGTAGAAAAATCCATAATAAAATTGATGCTGAATTCACATTGAAAGACGGTAAAATCATCAAACATACAGATCACTTTAATCTCCATCAATGGGCAACTCAAGCTCTGGGCTTCAAAGGTTGGTTAATTGGGTGGACTCCTTTTTTCAAGAATAAACTTCAGAGTCAAACGAATAGACTGCTTACAAAATTTGAAACTTCACTCAAATAAATTTGATTGCTGCCATTTTGAATTATAAACCTGGGTTAATTATCGTTAAAAAAATGAATCTGAGTAACCTTGAATCAACTTTCACTGTTTCCTTTGTATAGTGAAATTTCTATTCTACATAAGTATACTTTTTCTGTCTTTTACCTCCCACAGTCAATTTCTGATCAATGGCATTATAGAGGACGAAAATCAGAAACCTGTTGGTTTCTGCCATGTAATCAACAAGACTATGGATATGGGTAAAATCAGTGATAAAAACGGGAATTTTAGCATTACGGCTCGAAAAGGAGATACTTTAGAGTTTTCCTATGTAGGTTATAAAACATTGGATGTACCAATCAACTCGATTCACTTGGTCAACTATTTGAAAATAGTACTACCAGAAGACAGCTTACTCCTTCCTTCAATCACGATTTTTGCTGACAAACAATACAGAGTACCACTGAATCTCAAAGGTGAACCTATCATTATGCCTGGTGTGAATGATCGAGTTTCAGACAATCCGATAAAAGCTGGTTCAGTGAGACCTGCTCCAACAGGAGTAGGAGGTGTACCGATACCAGGTGCTACCATATATGGGCCTATAACATACTTTAGCAAGGATGAAAGGGAAAAACGAAAAGCTGTTGTTGCATATGAGGAGACTCGAGAGACAATTACCTTTCAGAAATTCATTGTTCAGGATTCCATCAAAAACAAGCTTTGTAGTTTATATAAGCTAGATAGCTCTCAATATGACAAGATTGTTGTTCGGCTTAACGAGCAGTTTCCCGGTATTCAAAGACAACATAACCCAGCCGAAATCTGGAACTGGCTACTTATGCATTTTGACAGATCTGCACCAATAATTAAGGATTATCGGTAGATTTCTTTCCAATCACATAACCTATGCGTGCTGCAAAAACCGGTTCCATCCACCATCCAACCCACTCACTGAACGCCGCATTATTATCAAAAAACAATGTTATATCTTTATGAAAATCGTCAACAACATCATTGTACTGAAGTGATAAACCTACATCCGCTTCCAGAGTTAAACGATCTGTAACAGGTTTGATTATTCCGATTTTCGCAGCACCGCCATAGCGCATTGTTTTCACATCATTAGTGGCACTTTTCACAAAGTCACAGCTCCAATAGTCACCATCTGCACAACCATATCCTAATGTTACCTGATCACCCATATTCAAAAAACGTAACATTCCATTTAAACTCAAATAAGCCATTCCTTCTTCAAAATCGATTGGTCTCAAATAAAAACGCAATTCTTCTCTTGCCTTAAAACCTTTGAGCCCATGATCTGTATTCTCAGTGCCTCTGGCACTGATCACCGCACCAAACTCCTGCGTGAAACTTACTCCTTGTTTGAACTGATATTCAAGTGACATAAGTATAGATGGATCACGCGGATTAACTACATTGGAAACATCGAGTTTACCAATGAGTGTATTATTATAAATCGGATGCCCTTCTTTTACCGTTTGCTCCTTTTCCAGGTACTGAGCATCCAATTGAAATACTATCAATATATACAGGGCGATTGCCGAAGAATACTTAATCATTGGAGTTCACTATACAAGTCTAAAGAATAAAAAAGCGTGTCATTGTTTACCACAACAGTATCAGGTTTTATCCCAAACTGAAAAACACCTTCCGTTCCGGTAACAATTAAGATCGAATCTAATCCAATCATGTCATTTGCAGCTATTTCCGGATAGAAATTAAAAATCTGAGGATTGGATGGGTCTTTTAAACTAAACCTTTTCATACCGCTCTCCCCTTCCCCAACATATAAATCTCCTTGAAAGAAAGTTAACCCTCTTGGATTAATCATATCTATTCTACTCACTTGATAAGGATTTCTAAGATCAGAAACATCCAGCGTAATCAAATCATCTACTTCATCTATAAACTCATTGCAAAAAACACCGGATCGAATAGTTACATAAGCAAATTGATCATTAGCTATTACAGGATCACAGGCCGTCACATGTCCAAATTCCGATAAATAAACAGGTGAACCATCGGGAGAAATATCATAAACAAACATACCGAATTGAGTGCCTATAAATAGTTTATCCCTGTAACCAAAAACCGTCTCCACGCCCCAGTCTATTACTGTATTAGATGTCAAAGTAGGATCCTCTTCCTGGGAAATATCAAAAGCTTTGAGCTCTGAATTATTAACCACATATAGGAAATCTCCTGTTATTGTAAACCTTGCTGTAGATCCACCTGTACCAGTTACGTTTCCATCCCAAATACCAATATCTTCACTACCACCATCCATCGAACATGACCACATTATCAATGGAATAATCATTAGCATTAACTTTCTCATGGTCTGTAACATTTAGGGTTTTCTATTTCGGCACTTTCCCAGCCAACGACTATTCCTCTATCCTGCTCCACACATTCGAAGTACACTCCACTAAACGGTGGATATTCTCCGCTAAAGCCCATCACATTGGTGATTCTCTTCAGTTCATACACCGTGTCCTCTGCTATTCGTAAAGCAACCAAATCACTATAATTATCCACATAAATGACGCCATTTCTCATGGAAATATCATTGCTCCCGGGCACGTTTACAAACATTCGATTTTCTGGATTTTTAGGATCTGAATTGTCATAGACATGAAATCCTTTTCCGATTTCACTAACAATCAGCAGATTCTGATAAACATAGATCTTACCTGCAGAATTTAACGGTCGGGGTGCTTCCAAATCAATCAACATGGAACCACTATCAGCATAGATGGGCTGATAACCAGAGATTGTTCCTACATGATCAAAATCAACATTGTCTGAAGAGTCGCTTATGCAGCTCCAAAACAGAATAGGAGTAAGAAAAAGTAAATATTTCATAAGTTAGGTTATGTATTTCGCTCTAATGACACCATCAAAAATAAAACGGTTGGAGTGTACCTGTAATTTATAATCAAGAAATGGAAACTGCATTTGAAAAAGTCTATGTCGTACTAAAAAAGAAAAGGGACCGAATCGCTCCGTGTCCCTCTCTCCTTCTTCATACTATTTATTCATCGATACTTCTTATTATCAATAATCAGCGCTTCTACCACCCTGATCCACTAATTGTCGTAGAAAAGCATTGAAACCTTCTTCCTCCATCAGGTCTTCCATATTCATATGAAATCTCCATCTCCAATAATGTGTTGGGTTGGCAGGCACATTGATTCGCTCAGCTTCCGGCTGATCAAATCGCAACGCTCCATCCATTGCCAGTAAATCCTGAATTGGGAAAATGGCCAGCATGCTAGGTGAATGCAGGTGCTGATTGATTACATCATGAGCTATCCAAGGCTCACAGAAATATGGTGCTGCTCCATCTCTACCCAGTATCTGCTCATAAAAACGCTGGGTCTGCTGATGATCTTCCTGCCACCATTCACGTAAAGTAGACATATCATGGCTGCCTGTACTAGTCACACTCATGTAAGGAGTATCAGCCGGATGCCAGAATTCCCGATCGTCATTTGGCATGCGCTGAATGGCTAGACTAAGGATCTGGAGTTCATTCATGACACCAGGTACACTGGCAGGTACCATACCCAAATCTTCTCCACAAATCAACATGTCTGTTGCGTCTTTGAGCATAGGCAGTTTCTTCATTGCACTGTCTCGCCAGAAATCATTGTGTCGCTTGTAGAAAAAGTGGATGTAGAGGTCATCAATCTTCTGCTTTGTATGATCATCCAACTCACCAAAGGAATAAGTGCTATGCAAACCAACTCGTGGGTTGAATGCCTGGCCATCGGACAATGGAGCTTCGAGGAACAAAACTTCTCCAAGCAACCTATTCAGATTAGTTCTGATCCAATTGTTAAAATCAGCCGTTTCTGGATTCTTCTTATTCAATTCATCAAAATGATTTTTTACTTTTCGCTGGTTATCAAAACCTTCCTTGAGTCGATAGTGACCATGCTTATATTCTTCCAGATACTGATCAAAAATCATATCTGCATGATTTCCAAAAATATCATAAATCATGTGCTGGCGAATGTATGGCGTACACATCCGCTCATAGTCAAATGGGATACCCCATTGATTCATTTCATCAGTATTCACCGGAAGAGCAGGATTAAACCGTCCCATAAGACCTTCGGTTTGCTCCCATGGAATCTCCCAGATTCTAAAAAAGCCGAGAATATGGTCTATTCTAAAAACATCAAAGTATTCAGACATTTTCACCATTCGGTTTTTCCACCATTGGAAACCGTCCTTTTCCATTTCCTCCCAGTTGTAAGTGGGAAAACCCCAATTCTGACCAGAAATAGAAAAATCATCAGGTGGAGCTCCGGCCTGTGTGTCCATGTTAAATAGATGAGGCTTTCTCCAGGCATCCACAGAATTTCTATAAATACCGATAGGAATATCTCCTTTTAGAACAACTCCCTTTTCGCGGGCATACTCTGAGGCTCCTTTCAGCTGCTTATCCAAATGGAACTGGATATAATAATGTACAGCAATATCATCGTAGTGCTTCTTCCTTGGAGACACTAAGGCTGCCAGTTCTTTATCATTTAGCGACTGATAATCACCCCACTGAGTAAAATCTGGTGTACCAAACAAATCACGCAAATAGCTGAACGCTGCATACTCTATCAGCCAACTTTCATTTACTTTTAAGAATTCCTTGAATGCTTTACTTTTTAGGAATGTCTCCTTATTTTCATCATAGCTCAGCTTAAAAAATTTCGATTTCAATTTCATCACTGCCTCATAATCTACCTGAGGAAGTTCGTTGAGTCTGGCCGCTTCAGCATCTATCTGCTTCTGGGTTTTCTTATCCTTCAGTTTACCAATAGCTTGCATATTGGCGTAAATGGGATGCAGAGCTTGTACTGAGATAGCTGCATATGGATAAGAATCCTGCCATGTATGATTCGCCACTGTATCATTAACTGGAAGCACCTGTACCACTTTCATTCCGGTGATTACCGTCCAGTCAACTAGCTTTTTGATATCATTGAATTCTCCAACTCCCGCACTTTCTCTGGTACGAATGGAGAATACAGGTATTGCAACACCGGCAGTTTTCCATTCACCTACAGGATACCCAAAAAATTCATCTGAGTGTATGATTAATTTTTTTGAAGACTTGAGGTTATATAAAGGAAAATATCGATTCTCTGTAGACTCCCAGGTTACTACTTTCTTTTCCTTGTGACTATAAATCACAAACTTATATTCAAAAGGAACTTCATTCTCCGAAACAGGAATATCTACTTTCCAAACAGGAAAATCTTCATCTGTCATCAATACAGCCTTTTTTTCATCCCAATTTCCAAGCGCTTTGATACTTCCCACAACTCCCATTTGATAATCTTTACCGATTCTTGGAGCTCTGATTTGAAGGCGTACGTAAGATTGATCTTTTTTGTATCTGGTGGCAGGTTTCTCAGTGACCTCTCTTGAGAAGAATGCTTTCGCAAACGGTGCGGTATATAACGAATTCTGATGAGCACCATGCGGCCTCCAGTAATCCCGTACATGCACACTTTCGAATGTTGGATCCACTACAAAATGTCTTTCTGAACCAAATTCATGAAATGCGGCATGTGTGCCCTCATCTTTCAGAAAATAGTGATATTCAAAATCAAAAGATTCTACTTCTAATTCAACTTCCCATTGTTCACCGGATTTTGGAAACATTCGAACAGCTTGCTCATAATCTCCAGCCCCTAATTCCTTTGCTGATCCGGTTACATAAATATGTTGACCCCATTGGGTCCTATAATCCACTACAAATTTGATCTTCATTCTACTACTTCGTCTTTATCTTCCACAAAATTCACCGTAAGGGCGCCGATAATCAAACAAACCCCTGCTATTACTAATGCATATATAGCATTAGAATCAAATACTCTTTTAATCAATGGCCCTCCAAATATCCCATTAACGATTTGAGGAATAACAATGAAAAAATTGAAAATTCCCATATAAATCCCCATTTTACCTCCGGGTATGGCTCCAGCCAAAATCGCATAAGGCATAGAGAGGATACTCGCCCATGCCAAGCCTACAAATACCATAGCTACTAAAGTAACAGTCTGAGAAGGCACTATGTAAATGGACAATAATCCCAGTCCGCCCAAAGCCAGAGCTATGGCATGTGTACGTTTTCTTCCTATTTTACCAGCGATTATCGGAAGCATAAGCGCGAATAATGCCGATACCGCGTTGTACACAGTAAACATCACTCCTACCCAGTTTCCGGCATCATTGTATAACTCAGATGAGGTATCATCAATACTGGCTCCATAGACATGCTGTGCAATAGCCGGAGTAGAAAAAACCCACATGGAGAAAAGTGCAAACCAGCTAAAAAACTGCACTAACCCGAGTTGCTTCATGGTTTTCGGCATAGCTGCAAAGTCTTTAAATATGTCAAGAATGCTACCTTCTTCGTCGGACTCTTCTCCTCCATTGTACCTTGCATATTCTTCAGGTGGATATTCTTTGGTTTTAGCAAGTGTCCAGAGGATCGTGGCTATAAATACTACCGCCCCAAAATAGAACGAATAGATCACATTGTCAGGAACCTGTCCTGCTGGTGCTACTTTGGAGATACCTACCCACTCGGCCAACATATATGGCAAAAAAGAACCTACAACCGCCCCAATTCCTATTAATGTAGCTTGTGCGGAAAACCCAAGTGTTCGTTGTTCTGAAGGTAACATGTCACCAACTAACGCTCTGAAAGGTTCCATAGAAATATTGATGGATGCATCCATGATCATGAGTATACCTGCTCCCACAAACATTGGAGGAATGAAGGCCGCTAAAGAGCCAGAATTAGGCATGAAGCAAAGTGCGATACTTGCTAAAATAGCCCCGGTAAGAAAATATGGTTTCCTTCTGCCGAGCTTGTTCCAGGTACGATCGCTATAATGTCCAATTATAGGCTGAACTATCAAGCCGGTGACCGGGGCAGCCAACCAAAACCAGGACAAGTGCTCCACATCTGCACCAAAATTTTGAAGAATTCTACTGGCATTCGCATTTTGAAGTGCAAAGCCAAATTGAATTCCTAAAAATCCCATGCTCATGTTCCAGATCTGGGCAATCGATAAACGAGGTTTACTCTTCATGTTGTTAAAACTTTTTTTTGACTTTTTTCTCAAACAGGTTGTCGATGAGAGTATTTGATAACAATTGCGTAAAATTCGGTGAATAAATCTTCATCCTGACGCAATGCAATACAAACGATTGCAACTCACCTATTCCCCAAAAACACTGCTTAATTGCTAAAAAACAGCGTTTTATCAGGGATGAAAATATAAAATCCAGAATTAAAATGATGATAAAATGAAATTTATTAAATAGATCGATTTTCTGTCAGACTATTATTTGAGTCATACACCCAGACCAAACTTTCAATTTAAATAATGGATTCGATTGCATCTACCATAAAGTAGAAATAGCTTTTATATTTGCCTCAAATCTTAAATCGGAACTAAAATTTTTAATTATGAAATTTAGACCAGGGGTACTAACCGGACAAGAGGCTACTGACCTGCTTAACTATGCAAATGAAAAAGGTTTTGCATTACCGGCTGTAAATACTATCGGTACAAACACAATCAACGCGGCACTGGAAACTGCAAGAGATGTAAATTCTCCCATCATCGTTCAGTTTTCAAATGGTGGTGCAGCGTTTATTGCTGGTAAAGGTTACAGTAATGATGGCCAGCAGGCATCAGTAATCGGTGCTGTATCAGGAGCTCAGCACGTTCATTTAATGGCCGAAAAATACGGCGTTCCTGTAATTCTTCATACAGATCATGCTGCAAGAAAGTTACTCCCTTGGATCGACGGTTTGTTGGATGCCAATGAAGCTCATTTCGAAAAAACGGGTTCTCCACTTTTCAGCTCTCACATGATAGATCTTTCTGAAGAGCCATTAGAAGAAAACATCGGAACTTGTTTGAAATACTTCGAAAGAATGGCCAAAATGGGTATGACTTTGGAGATTGAGCTAGGTGTGACTGGTGGCGAAGAAGATGGTGTGGATAACACAGATATTGACAACAGTCGTCTTTACACTCAACCTGAAGAGGTGGCATATTGCTACGAAGAATTGAGCAAAATCAGCCCTAATTTCACCATAGCTGCGGCATTCGGTAACGTACATGGAGTATACAAGCCAGGGAACGTAAAATTGACTCCTGAAATCTTGAAGAATTCTCAGGAATTCATCACTGAAAAATATGGTACTGGCAAAAACCCGGTAAACTTCGTATTCCACGGAGGTTCTGGATCTTCAAGAGAAGAAATCAGAGAAGCAGTTTCTTACGGTGCTGTGAAAATGAACATTGATACTGATACACAGTGGGCATTCTGGGATGGTATCAAAAATTACTATCAGGCTAAGGAGGGATACCTGCAAGCACAAATCGGTAATCCGGAAGGCGACGATGTACCAAACAAAAAACAGTACGATCCAAGAGTATGGTTAAGAGAAGCAGAGAAATCATTCGTAGAAAGGTTGAAGGTTTCTTTCGAGGATTTGAACAATATCAACACCAATGCTTAATTGTTTTTGATTGAAAATTTATAAAAGTTTCATTTCACCTTTGCAAACGTGTGAAATGAATTAAAACACAGATAAAAGCCTTTTCGGGAAGTTCCGGAAAGGCTTTTTCATGAATACACCATTTTTCCACCTTGCAAAAACACTCTATTTTAGTCGGGAAAGTGTTGGTCATTTTGGTCCAACCAGTATAAAGAAGTAATCCCCAAAAAAATGAAAAAACCAATAGTTCTGCTGAGCCTGCTCTCGGTGCTTTTGGCCTGCAACCCAAAAACTACTGAACAAAAAAATAGTGAACCGATGAAGCCAGAAAACCAAAGAATGGTCTTGTACCAGATGTTTACGCGATTATTTGGCAATACCAACACGACCAATAAGCCTTGGGGAACGATTGAGGAGAATGGTGTTGGTAAGTTCAACGACATTAGCCCCAAAGCGCTTGAAGAACTAAATAACATGGGGTTCACACATATCTGGTACACTGGAGTAATTGAGCATGCGGTATTGACCGATTATACAGAATATAGAATTCCTCTTAATGATGCAGATGTAGTGAAAGGTCGTGCCGGGTCCCCTTACGCGATCAAAGACTACTATGATGTTAATCCTGATCTGGCTGTTTCAGTAGAAGATAGAATCAAAGAATTTGAAGCATTGGTGATCAGAACACATGATGCGGGCATGAAAGTACTCATTGATTTTGTGCCAAATCACGTAGCTCGTGAATATCAATCAGACATGAAACCGGCAGGAGTTTTTGACTTTGGGGAAGACGATGATCCGACAAAAGGTTTTGACGCGAATAACAACTTCTATTACATACTCGGCGAACCTTTTCAGGTTCCTGCAGATTACAATTCTCTAGGCGACAATGATTTCCCGACTAAAGATGGCAAGTTTGATGAAAATCCAGCTAAGGCAACTGGAAATGATGTTTTCAGTGCTACTCCTTCAGTAAATGACTGGTTTGAAACTGTGAAACTCAATTATGGAGTTGACTACTTAAATAACCGAACGAAGCATTTCGAAGTGATTCCAGACACATGGAATAAAATGAAACACATCCTACTCTACTGGGCAGCCAAAGATGTGGACGGATTCCGCTGTGATATGGCAGAAATGGTGCCAGTGGAGTTTTGGGAATGGGTGATCAAAGAAGTGAAAGCACAATATCCTGACATCACTTTTACAGCTGAGATTTACAATCCCGATGCTTATAGAGATTACATTTTCACTGGTGGGTTTGACTATCTGTACGACAAAGTAGAAATGTATGATACACTGAAACATATTATTCAGCATACAAATTCTACAGATGGAATCACGGGCATCTGGCAAAGACAAGACGGTATTGGACCGAATATGTTGCGATTCCTGGAAAACCACGATGAGCAGCGCATTGCTTCCCCGGATTTTGCGGGAGATATGTGGAAGGGCATCCCAATGATGGCTGCTACAGCATTCCTACATACCGGACCAGTGATGATGTATTTTGGACAAGAAGTAGGTGAATCTGGAAAAGGCGAATCTGGATTTGCTGGCGATGATGGCAGGACGACCATTTTTGATTACTGGAGTGTACCTGAACATGTGAAATGGGTGAATGAAGGACAATTTGATGGTGGACTATTATCAGATGAGCAAAAGCAACTGAGACAAGCGTATATCGACATCCTGAAAGCGACGAATGAGCAGGAAGCTATCAGAGAGGGACAATTCTACGACCTGCATTACTACAACAGAAACGAGCAATACACGGGCTATTCTGACAAAGTATATGCGTTTGTTCGTCATACAGAAAATCAGGTATTGTTGATTGTCATCAACTTTTCTGAAAAAGCTCAAATGGCCAGAATCAAAGCTCCAGAAGCGGCATGGGTGACGTTTGGTTTCGAAGGAAAAGAAACTGCTCAGATAGATGAAAAAACCGTCACACTGAAATCCACTTTTGATTATGATCAGGAAAGTGATTTGGTGGTTGAGGTGGAGCCGATGAGTTATCAGGTGATGAAGGTAGAGTAAAATCTGGCGCAAGTTTGCATTTCGTACCAATTGATAATTTGAAGTCATAGACTTCCACAAAATTTGGTTTGTTCCAATCAAAACAATCCGCATTTTTCCTTGTTCCAGAGTGTTGAAATAACTTCGAATTCTCTTAATCAATTTTAAAAGCAATTATGAGATCACAGTTGATAACACCGGAGGGAATGGAGCGGCTCAAGGATGAACTCAATCATCTATGGAGCGTAGAACGAAAGGAAACGACCAAAAAAGTAGCCTGGGCAGCCAGTCTGGGTGACCGCTCTGAAAATGCAGACTATCACTACAACAAAAAACGTCTCCGCGAAATTGATAAGCGCCTCCTCTATTTACGGAAGTGTATCGATAATTTCAAAGTGATTGACTATCATCCTAATCAGGAAGGGAAAGTGAATTTTGGGGCGTGGGTGGAGATCGAAAATACGCAGCGTAAACTGAAAAAGCGATTGAGAATCGTAGGCTATGAAGAGCTCATCGGTAATAAAGATTACATCTCTATGGACTCTCCTATGGCACAAGCTCTACTTCACAAAACAGTCGGTGAAGAGGTGATAGTTGAGACCAAAATCGGAAAAATCCATTGGCGGATTAACGCGATAGAATACGACAAATCAAAATAACATCAACCCTCTAGCAGTCACTTTTTTGAATATAAAGAGTTTATTGCCCCATCATTAAAATTGATTATTATGTGCATAATAAATTTTAATATCACATTTATAAAGTCTGTTTCTGTTCTATTAAGCCACTTTTAATGATTTCCAAAATTGTTTCAAGAATAATCACTTGAAACCAGTGAAATAGCTATGACGTTCTTTTAAAGTGATTATTAGAAAAGCTCATATATGGAGAAAGTAAGCATATATTCAACAAACATTCTGATAAAGGCAGCAATGCTTTGCTTGATAACCTTGATTTGCTTGTCTCCAGCTATCGCCTCAGAAACCACTAATGAACTTACTGATCATCAGGAAGAAAAGCAAATTTCTTACGAGTGGGTTAAGACCATCAATAAAAGAGTGGTATTGGCTAAGCCAGAATTGGAAACCAGCATTCAATTTCCTGAGATCAACTTCCAGTATAAACCTGCCCAATTTCACTGCCCAAATAAGCTCTATTTGTTGCACTGTGATCTTAGGTACTATGAATAATCGTATTAATTGACAATTCTAAACATTCAATTAATTAACGAAAATTCATAAAAATGCTTTTAAATCATATCAATCAGGGTCGTCAGGAAGACCAAAATCAACTCTTTATCTCTCGCAAAAAAGCTCAAAGAAGAGATGAAGCAAAACATCTTATGAACGAACTTAAAAGAGCTGTTCAACTTGGCAACACTTTCGGTGAGACGGTTGAGTTTCACTTTAAGGACAAAGATGGAATTCCTCAGAAAACAGAAGAAATTGTTCAGACTGTCACAGCCAAATACGTGATCTTTCGTGGAGGAAATATGTTACCACTTGAGCGAATTACAAGAATAATTGTGTAATTACAAACTGGGCTATTTCAAGTATGAAATAGCCCATAAACATGTATTCCAAAATCGAATTTTCGTTGTTGATAATCTCAAGATTTGAGCTTTTAGAGAATTGGAATCGATTCAAGAAATCTTTCAATAATGTATCTCCCATCCGGCATGATATTTCTCCCTTTCAACCAACTTTTTATTCCCGAAAAATCAACAAAACACACTTTTACTACCTCACCATCATTAAATCTGATTTCACCATCATACTTCACCCAAAAAACCCTTCCCCATACGCTTATTTTTTCATTTTCAAAAAACAAATCTCCTAGTTCGTTCAAATCAACTCGTTCAATACCAAGTTCCTCACTGAGTTCCCGAACTGCGTTTTGTTCATAAGTTTCACCTGCCTTTAGCACTCCTCCAGTGGTAGGATCAAAAAATCCTGGATAAAGATCTTTGGAATCAGACCTTTTCTGAATTAATATTTCCTGCTTATTATTAAAAATGATGACATAAGAAGCTCGGTGGAGCAAGTGCTGTTGGCGCATTATTGACCTGGGAACAATGCCTATTTCTTCATTTTGACGATTGACGATGATTATTTGTTCTTCAATAGACATCAAATACATTCATCTAACGATTCTTATAATCCCTTATCACACCATCTGTGATCCATTTCGCAATGGCATCACGATTTTCCCAATCTAATATTCTCCTTTGATCACGGGTATTTTTTAAGTTACCGATTTCCACATAAACTGTCGGTGCTTTGGAGTATTTGATGATATATAGCCCACTACGCGGCTCAATAGTGCCGTGATATACGCGATTGGGTTGATATCTGGCATATTTTTCTTTGAA
This sequence comes from Bacteroidia bacterium, assembly GCA_030425425.1. Classification (GTDB taxonomy): domain Bacteria; phylum Bacteroidota; class Bacteroidia; order Cytophagales; family Cyclobacteriaceae; genus Marinoscillum. Next base: position 54,716 of record JAUIAO010000035.1, read on the forward strand.
AGTGTTTTGAATGTTATTGGCTAGTCTTTTACCACTTTTACTATGTTCATGATAATAAAAGAAGACATCAATATTCTCACCTTTGCTACGGCTATCCACATGCGTTTCTATAATTCTTTGATACGGTCTGTGAGCATTTTTTAAGAAGAGCTCATTGACGGTGGCCACTCTTTGTTTCAATCGCAAACTTTGGTTTCTCGGAATACGAAGATTTGGATAACATTTCTCATCATAGTCTACCTCCAAAATGCGCTCATCCCGAACTCCATCGTTTGGGTCTCGAGTGATCAAATAAACGAGTGCACCATTCGAAATAAGCTTTCGAGCCAGCCTTAGGGTAACATCATAGGCATATTCATCTTCAGTAATCAACTTGCCATTATATTTCTCGACTGCTCCCGGATCTGGCCCTCCGTGACCAGAAATCAGGTAAAAAACTGCCCCATCGAGCGTTTTGCTTTCCACAAAAACGGTGGCATAGTCTTCCCCAAATATGTCGTAATGCCTCTTTTCCAAAACTTCTGTGGCTTTTACACTGACAAGGTCTGCACTATCCGGTCTTACTACTTCTTCATCTGGTAGTTCTTCCTTTTCATTTGCTGTAGGCAATAGGTATTCCCTCCCAACAAACAACCCATTCTCCGTACTTAGGTTTTCCTTATTCAATTCGATAAAAGGCATTATGTATTTCGATGGCTCTAATCCATTGTTGCGAAGAAGAGAATATATTCCGTCACCTTGAGCAGCTATTACTTTTGGATGGATTTCCTGGGCATTAGAGAGAAAGGGAATATTTAGAAAAAGAAGTAAAACAAAAACTCTATGGAACATGGTGGTGACAGATTCCCTGCAAAAATAAAAATCCATATTTGTCACCAAAACAAATAAGGATATTCTGAATGCATTTTAATCCTACTACTGGGGTTGACAGCTCGATCCTCTGGGGCTATGCAATAAAAATCCTGAGCAAACTCCAACAAATATTTTGTTGGCTCCACCTAGAAGTAATTTATTGTTCCGACCTTACGTCTCTTATTCAAGATATTTACTTGGCTGATGGAGGCAGAGTAGGTCTTACTTCTATCTTGCTTGGCAATGTCCTTGGATTCAGTTTTACTAGATTCACCACCATTTCGCCGATATCTTCTATCTGGATTTTCCAATCATCTTTGTCGCCAGGTTCGTTGTTATTGAAATAAGTTTTCACAGATCCGGGCATAATAGTACTCACACGAATACCATATTTCCGAAGATCCAACATCACAGCTTGAGTAAAACCAGTTAGCCCAAACTTACTAGCGTTATAGGCAGCTCCATTGGCAAAAAAGTTCGTGCCAGCAAGGCTGCTGATAGTTATAAAGTAACCTTTAGATTCTTTGAGTGATTCTAAACTGGATTTAATTGTATTGAAAACGCCCGTAAGATTAATATCCATTGTTTCCTGCCACTGTTCCAGGGTCATGTCTTCAATAGACGCAAAATGTCCAACACCAGCGTTCGCCACCACTAGATCCAATCCGTTCCATGTTTCCGCTGCCTTGGTTATAGCAGCACCTTCTGAGCCCATACTTCTCACATCAGATTCTAGTGCTAACACATGATCATTTCCCGTGGATTCTTTCAGACTATTGGCCGCCTCCTCAGCATTTATTAATGACCGAGATGTTATCGCAACTTTCCCCCCTTCTTTGAGGATTGCCTCTGCAATTCCATATCCTATACCTTTACTACCACCTGTGATATACGCTCTAATTTCCATATTCGATTCATTGATCTGTCAATGTAACCAACCCAAATTTCAAATGTTTGTCTAAAATGAAAAAAGCAGGCTCTCACCTGCTTTTTAATCTTTTATAATGTCTGCTGCCATTTCCAAGCGGATCTCATCATTTCATCCAACCCTCGTGCAGCTTTCCATCCAAGCTCTTCATTAGCAAAGGAAGTATCTGCATAGATTTTCTCCACATCACCGGGTCTTCGCTCTACTAACTTATAGTTCAATTTCAAATCATTTACTTCTTCAAATTTGGTCACTGCATCTAACACAGAATAACCTATTCCTGTTCCAAGGTTGAAATACTCGTAATTCGATTTATTCATATTATCGAACAATCGCTCCACTGCAATTACGTGGGCCTTAGCCAAATCCACAACGTGAATATAATCTCGGATAGCAGTACCATCATGCGTATTGTAATCACTTCCAAAAACACTCAATTGCTCTCTGATCCCAGCAGCAGTTTGTGTAATAAAAGGCACTAGATTATTCGGCACACCTAGTGGCAACTCCCCAATCAATGCCGTACTATGTGCTCCTACAGGGTTGAAATATCTCAACGCAATCGCACGAACTTCAGATACCACTTTTGTTGTGTCTCTCAATATCTCCTCACAAATCTGCTTTGTATTACCATAAGGAGATTCAGCAGGTTGCCAGGGTGTTTGCTCTGTTACGGGTAGCTTTTCTGGCTGACCATACACAGTACATGAGGATGAAAACACAATATCACTAATTCCTCTTTTTGGCATTTCTTCCAACAAATTGGTAAGAGAAGAAATATTAGTCTGATAATAAAGCAATGGTTTCTGCACAGATTCACCCACTGCTTTTTTGGCGGCAAAATGTATGATGGAATCGATATCTTTTTCCTGATCAAAAAAATCACTAAGCTTAGACTGATCGCAAAGATTGAATTGGTAAAACTTAGGTTTTGTCCCGGTGATTTTCTCTATTGCATCCAGCACCTCAATTTTAGAGTTGGACAAGTCATCAATGATGACTACCTCATACCCTTTCTCAATTAATTCAACAGTGGTATGTGAACCAATATAGCCAGTACCACCAGTTACTAATACTTTTTTCATATGTGTTTTAGTTAAGCCTGGAGATTTTTAGATAACAAACTTACACCGTCTGAGATTTTTACAGGTATAGGTGTTATTTCTTTTCCAAATTCGTTTTTGTATAGCTCATTAAGTTCGGCTACAAAAGAATCTTCACTTCCTTTCTTTACAATATTAATGGTACAACCACCAAATCCACCACCCATCATTCTGGCTCCAACAACATCTTCATGTCCGTTCGCAAAGTCAGCCATAAAATCAATTTCCTTACAAGTCACTTCATATTCATATCTCATAGCATTCTGCGCATTTTTGAGAATTTCACCCACTTTAATGATTTCGCCACTATTCAAGAATTTTGTAACATCTTCCAATCTTTGATTCTCTTCTATTACATATTTACATCTCTTGAAAACAATGTTATCCATTTTACTTTCACATTCTTTTAGCTGATCGAGACTTGCATCCCGCAGAGAATCGATGTTTCCAAACTCTTCATTGAGAACACTCACACCTTCTTCACATTGCTGGCGCCTTACGTTGTATTCAGAACTGGCGAGGCTGTGACTAACATTACTATTACAGAGTAGCAATGAATAGCCTTCCAGTTCCATTGGGAAATGGTTGTATTCCAGTGTTTTGCAATCCAATAACAGAACCTGATCTTCCTTCCCCATCATACTGGCAAACTGATCCATGATACCACATTTTACACCAGCGTATTTATGCTCTGCCATTTGTGACATCTTCACCATTTCCACTTTTGGGATATTAAAATCATGCAATTCATTCAAAGCAAAGCAAGTACCGCACTCTAAAGCAGCTGATGAGGACATTCCCGATCCCTTAGGCACATCTCCTGCAAAAACTAAATTAAACCCTTTTACGACTCTTCCAGAACCAACTATTTCTGCCACTACACCGAGTAAATAGTTTGCCCAGGATCCCGCAGCAGCAGGTTTAAGTTCAGAAATCTTGAAATCATAACGCTCATTCATATCAACAGAAACTAATGAACATTGATCCTCATCACCTGAACGAGCAACGGCAAAATAAATAGACTGATCTACAGCAGCAGGCAATACGAATCCTAAATTGTAATCAGTATGTTCCCCAATTACGTTAATTCTACCCGGTGATTTCACCAGTACTTCTGGAGTACCAAAAAGTTTTACAAATTGATCCCTTACTTTCTTTTCTAATTCTATATTCATCTTTTAATAGTTGTATCCCTCAAGACGAGCTCTGTACTCATCTCTACAGGAATTATTTCTGTATCATTCAATAAGCTTGTCAATAGATTAATAACATGCTTACCCATCCCGCGAGTGGAGTGTTCTACGGTTGTCAATTTTGGAAAGGTGTATTGTGAGTATAATCTGTTATCAAACCCTACCACAGAGGCTTGTTCTGGTATCTTTAGATCAATTTCATGAGCAATTGATAATATTCTAGCTGCGATTACATCATTAAAACAAACAATCGCATCATATTTATTATTCCAGATTTCCTTAAAATCAGTTGATGTGAAATTCCATTGATCCAGATACACTTCTTCACATAAAGGCAGGTTAGACTGACTTAATACCTGATTGTACCCTGATAATCTATCTTTATTGTTTTGAAGATTTTTGTCCAAACCAACATATAAGAAAGATTTATGGCCTGTTTCAATTAAGTGCTCAGCAGCCATGGTAGTCCCTTCCCAGTCATTAAAAATTACAGCGGGAATTTCGGGATGAGTCAAAGTCCTATCAAAAACAACAACCTTCTTGCCTAATGCTAGAAACGGATTTAAGAAATCAAGTGATTGTGTCTCTTTTGATACGGATATAACTATACCTTCCACATTACATGCAATAAGAGAATTTACCAATTCGATTTCCTTGTCATGAGATTCATTAGACTGACAAAGCAATAAATTGTATTTGTTTGCATCCGCAATTTCTTCCATGCCAGAAAGAACCGAACCAAAGAAATCATCACCAATCTCCGGCACAATGATTCCGATCATTCCTGTCTTATTCGTTCTCAAACCTTTTGCTGCAGTATTCACCTGATAATTCAACTCTCTGGCTGTAGCAAGTACCTGCTCTGCTAATTTGCTATTGCTCGTATTTTTTCCATTTAATATTCGAGAAACAGTAGAAGTAGATATTCCCAGAGCAATGGCAATATCCTTTATGGTTGTGATTTTATTCATTTTGGGAATTTTTGGAGTTATGAATAAGTTTATTCAAATATATAACCGTAAATTTAACGTTTAAATTTCAATTTATTCAATTCTTATCAATGACTTATAATCATGAAAAGATTTGGCTTAGCATTGACTGCCTGGTATTTGGATATGATGTAAAAGATGAAAATCTGAAGCTTCTACTTTTTGAAAGAAAAGTTAATCCTTTTGCAGGTTCCTGGTCACTAATTGGTGGCTTTGTGAATGTAAATGAAGATATCTGCCATTCTGCCGAAAGAGTGTTAAAAACATTCACAGGATTAGAAGATGTGTTTTTGGAACAGCTGCATACATTTGGCAAAACAGAACGTGACCCTGGAGGACGTGTTGTATCAATACTTTATTGGTCATTGATTAAATTGGATGACATCAAAAAAGACATTGTCAATAGCCATGGAGCAAGATGGTTTGAACTCGATAAACTGCCAAATCTCATACTGGACCATGAGCGCATGGTGAATCTTGGCGTATCTCAGCTGAAGAAGAATGCAATCTCCTCTCCGATTGGATTCGAGCTTTTGCCAGAGAAGTTCACGATTCCACAACTACTCAGGCTGTATGAAGCTATCTATAACCGAAGCATTGATGATCGAAACTTCAGGAAGAAAATTCTCTCAACTGATATACTAATCAGACTAAATGAAAAGGATAAAACCAATTCAAAAAAGGGAGCTTACTTATATAAGTTCAATGAAGAAAACTATCAGCGTCTGAAGTCTGAGGGTTATCATCTGGATATTGCTATCGGATAAAAAAACAAAACCCCGGAAATCCGGGGTTTCAAATATCAGTAAGTAAGTGGGTTCAACACTTATTTTTTCACTTTATCAACAATCGCTTTGAAAGCGTCTGGGTGATTCATTGCTAAATCAGCCAAAACTTTTCTATTGATGTCTACATTAGCAGCTTTTAACTGACCAATGAACTGAGAGTAAGAAATACCGTACTCTCTCACACCTGCGTTGATTCTTTGAATCCAAAGTGCTCTAAATTCTCTCTTTTTGGCTTTTCTATCGCGGTATGCGTATCCTAAACCTTTTTCAATAGCATTTTTAGCTACTGTCCAAACATTTTTTCTTCTGCCCCAGTAACCTTTGGCGTATGTTTTCATCGCCTTTTTACGTCTTGCTCTGGAAGCTACATGATTTACTGATCTCATTTAATTTTTCTTTTTTTTGACAATAGGCGCCATTTAATATGATCTTTTGTGCCTGATTATCGGGTTAAACAATTCTAAACCTAATTAGATGTTAAGCATTTTCTTAACATTTGGCACATCGCTCTTATCTACAATTGCTGCATGTGTCAAATTACGCTTTTGCTTAGTCTCTTTCTTTGTAAGAATGTGACTCTTAAACGCGTGCTTTCTTTTGATTTTTCCTGTACCAGTTAGTTTGAATCTCTTCTTGGCACTTGAATTTGTTTTTACTTTAGGCATTTCCTAATTATTTATTTCTTACTTACTGCTTTCGGTGCTAATATGATCGACATTCGTTTTCCTTCAAGTTTAGGTAACAATTCTACCTTACCATATTCCTCTAAGGCCTGAGCAAACTTTAACAATAGTATTTCACCTCTTTCTTTGAAAACGATCGTTCTACCAACAAAATGCACGTAGGCTTTAACCTTTGCACCCTCTTTCAAAAACTTGATAGCATGGTTTAGCTTAAAGTTAAAGTCATGATCGTCAGTGTTTGGACCAAACCTAATCTCTTTAACCACAGTCTTTTGAGCTTTGGCTTTGATCTCCTTCTGCTTCTTCTTTTGCTCGTATTTGAACTTAGAGTAATCAATGATTTTACAAACAGGTGGATCAGCCTTTGGTGAAATTTCCACCAAGTCCAGTCCTTGTTTTTTTGCCATTTCCAAAGCCTTATCCGTTGGGTAGATGTCTACATCCACATTATCTCCAACGACTCGAACTTCTCTTACTCTTATTTTCTCATTTACTCTATAAGGCTCTTCTACTCGACCCCTATATGGCTTTCTGTATGGTCTGCTAATTGTTATCCTCCTTTTTTGGTTTAACCATTAAAAACGAACCGCAAATATCACGATTATTTTTCTTTATCAAAATCAATTGCTCTTATTTAGTTGTTTCTGAATTGTCTCATTGAAGAATTCAACAAATTCAGCACTTGTCATACTGCCCTTATCCCCCACTCCATGTTCTCGTATGGATACACTTTGTGTTTCCGCCTCTTTTTCTCCGACAATCAACATAAATGGAATTTTCTTTAACTCCGCTTCACGAATTTTCTTTCCAATTTTCTCATCTCGCTCATCCAAATAACCTCTGATATCCTGCTCCTGAAGCATTGAATATAGATCTTTAGCATAATCATGATACTTTTCAGAAATAGGCAGAATAGCGATCTGCTCTGGTGCCAGCCACAATGGGAATCTACCTGCAGTACTCTCTATCAAAATTGCCACGAACCTTTCCATAGATCCAAAAGGCGCTCTATGAATCATAACCGGTCGATGCTTTTGATTATCAGCACCTGTATATTCCAATTCAAATCTCTCTGGCAAGTTATAATCAACCTGTATTGTCCCTAATTGCCAGTTTCTTCCCAAAGCATCTTTTACCATGAAGTCAAGCTTCGGTCCGTAAAAAGCGGCCTCTCCAAGTTCAACAACAGTTTTCAATCCCTTCTCTTCTGCAACTTCTTTGATGGACTGCTCGGCTTTATTCCAATTGTCATCAGAACCGATATATTTCTCAGGATTCTCAGGATCTCTCAGAGATATCTGTGCTGTGAAGTCATCAAATCCCAATGCTCCAAAAACATATAATACTAAATCTATGACTTTGGCAAACTCATCCTTTACCTGATCAGGACGACAGAATATATGTGCGTCATCCTGAGTAAATCCGCGCACCCTTGTCAACCCATGCAATTCACCACTTTGTTCGTAGCGATATACCGTGCCAAATTCTGCATATCTAACAGGGAGCTCTTTATAGGATTTCGGGCTTGATTTAAATATCTCACAGTGGTGAGGGCAATTCATTGGCTTGAGCAAGAACTCTTCGTCTTCTGCTGGTGTGCGAATAGGCTGGAATGAATCTTCACCATATTTCGCATAATGCCCTGAGGTAACATAAAGCTCTTTTCCACCAATATGAGGGCTCACAACCTGATCATATCCTGCTTTTACCTGTGCTTTTTTCAAGAAATTTTCCAAACGCTCTCTGAGGACGGCACCTTTTGGCAACCATAATGGTAATCCTTTTCCTACTTTTTCAGAAAAAGTAAATAATCCCAGTTCCTTCCCGATCTTCCGATGATCTCTCTTCTTAGCTTCTTCTAATAACTCAAGATATTCCTTTAACTCTTTTTGTTTAGGAAAAGTAATTCCATAAAGTCTTGTTAGCTGTTTTCTTTTCTCGTCACCTCTCCAATATGCACCTGCTACATTGAGAATTTTAGCAGCTTTGATAAATCCTGTATTTGGGATATGTGGACCTCTACATAGATCTGTAAAATTCCCCTGAGTGTAGAAAGTGATCTTTCCATCTTCCAGATCCTCCAGCAATTCAAGCTTGTATTCATCGCCTTTCTGCTGATAATGAGCAATAGCATCCGATTTTGCTATTTCTTCTCTTACATACTCGTTCTTTTGACGAGCCAGCTCCAACATCTTGTCTTCTATGGCCTTCAGGTTTTCTGCATCGAATTCCTGATCAACAAAATCTATATCATAATAAAAGCCATTATCAATGGCCGGACCTATTCCCAATTTAATACCCGGGTACAAAGCTTCCAATGCCTCAGCCATCAAGTGAGCTGATGAGTGCCACATAGTTGCTTTTCCATCATCATCATTCCAGGTCAGCAAACTCAACTCTGCGTCTTCAGTAATTGCTCTGGATGCATCCCTTACTTCTCCATTGACTTTGGCTGCCAGCACGTTTCTAGCAAGACCTTCGCTGATACTTTTTGCCACATCCATTGCAGTAGTTCCCTGCGGATATTGTCTTTTACTACCATCAGGCAAAGTGATTGTAATTTCACTCATTCTCTGTCTCTTTCTTTGTTGATATTTCTAAAAATGGGATGCTCGTTTCTTTTTCCCTTAATTTCCGCAAATATGCAATTTTTCGATTTAGAATGGTTACCGATTCCTGAGCAATTGAATTCAATGAGTCTCTTTTTAAGACTTCCTGATAGAGCGATCGCGCACCAAACAGTAAGCCTTTATCCCAATTGAGTCTGGCTTTTCTAAGTAATGCCTGTTGAGTAGTATCTGTTTTCAATAATAAATCAATCATGCTGATCGCAGAATCCAACTGATTTGATTCTTGATACCACTCAGATCGCACAAACAACACCTCCTGATTCTCCAACGACTGTAACAACTGGTGAGCTTTACTTTTCACACCGAGACCGTAATATACCTTTGCTATATCTATTCGCTGTGATACGTCCGAAGAGTCTATTTCGGCATTATTAACTACCTCAATAGCTCTTTCATAAGCCCCTAAAGAAACCAAAATCGGAACATAGTTATTTAATAAATAATGGTGACTATTATTCTGATTATATAGCATACTCATTGTATAAATAGCCAAGGTGGTATCCCTCCAGTTTTGATACAGGTTTGAAGCAAAATGTAAAACATCTTCATTCGTCTTTTGATCATTCAAATAATCCCAAAGTAAGGACTTGGCCGATTTCTCATCCTCTAACCCATCAAGCGCAATAATTTCATGCTTATAATCAATCAGCCCTGTAAGCTGTTTCCATTGATTGACCAAATTCAGTAAACTTTGATAATCTTCAGCTTTTTCGTAATAATCTATCCCATAGCTGTAAACATCCCTACTCAGGCCTTCTTCTTTGATGATTCTCTGAATATCACCTGAAGCCTCTTCTATCCAATCTAAATGAGAGTTGATAAAAAGTCTCTTATACCTAAGCTTGAGGTTTGAAGGTGAAGTGTTGATTTGTTCATTGATGCTTTGAAGCGCATCTTCGTAATACCCGGCATCTACAGCAGTATCAGTAATAGGATATTGTCTTCTTTGCCCGCAAGCAAAACACAATAATAGAACAATTACCAAACTAATAATTCGCACTATAAAATGAATTGAATATTGAATTTTAGTCCAAATCTACGAACATCTGGGTGATCTAAGTAAGTAAGTCTATGGAAGGCTTCAATCGAAAAGATTTTAAAAATATTCTCTACACCATATCCAAGTTCGACATAAGGTCTAGTATCCATTTTATAGTACGGAATATATGATTCACCATTAGTATCGTAAAGTTTTACCATATTCTCATGCTGACTTCTCATTCCTCCGTAAAGAACATTTGCACTCCCTATCAATCTCCACTTCAGTTTTTTCATTAGTGGAATGGTATTTAATACAAACCCTTCGAAATGATGGCGATATCTAAAATCCAGAAACCGATCATTACTGAACTCAAAGTAATTCATCATGTTGTATGCAAAACCTACATAAAAAGGCGTTTGATTCCCTATAGTATTAAACAACAAAGTGTATGGTAGATCTCCAAAAACATAGCCGCCTGTAAGTTTGAAATTGGACACACCAAAAAATCCCATTTTCTGCTTTTTTTCAACACCAAGCCTCAGTTTATGATATTCATAATCACTCCCTAAAAGATTGTTAATTCCTAGAGTATACTGAAAGTTAAAAGCCGGCCACCTTGAAATCCCCAGACTTACCCTTTCATTATCATTTACCACAAAAACCTCGTCTTTCGCATACCTAAGCTTAAGCTCTATTTCTGAAACTTCGTACCGTGATGAAGGTGACGTATCTTCTTGATTCTTAAAAAATTCGAAATGGTCATAGGGTTGAAATTGCTCATATTTTAAAGCAATCGCTCCTCCAAACCCCGAACCTAATTGCCTAAAACCACTCAAACGATATTTATGTATCTTAAATGGTTGTGTTAGATTTCCATACCTACTCAATGTATAAAACAAACTATTGGGTTCTATATGATCATTGAGCATCCAAACCTGATCTACCTCTTTCTGATATTCTATCCTGAAATTGGTCCAGCGTTTTCTGTTCAAAATACGATCATAATAAACTCTATATTTCCATTCATCATCTTTAAATCCATAACCAAAATACCCTCCAATGGTCCATTTATCACTAATACTCAGTGTACTCCTACCACCAAAACCAACTCTAATTCCTTCTATGTCATTATTACCAGTGAAGGTTGTGTATGGACCGTATTCTATATTTCCAATTCTATAATATCCACTGGTAACAAACTTGACTATGTCAGTGTAGTTTTTCACCACAGGAATTTGTTTCATTGAATCGATCATGTGGTAAACATTGAGTTCAATAGGTGTCAATGAGTCATGTCTGTGCTCATTCCAATATGAATCATCATGAACTCTTACTTCCTCTTCCATGGTCACGGGATTCATATAAAATTCATTATCAAAAGGTTGATTGACTACATGATTTTTAGTGGAAACATAAAATTTCGCCAGAAGTCCTGCAGTCTCTTTTGTGATTTCAGAAACATCAACCAAAACTCTTGTTTTTTCGGGCAACCAGGCATTCGCTGAAGTCTTTATTAGATCTTGTTGTATTTTGATTTTATCGATATAGTTCAGATTGGCTTCATTCGGAATCGTAGCATCTATCCGTTTCAGTGCATATTCCTCTTTCGTGATCCACATTGTACCAATAAAAGCCAGATCCTGCGCTCTCTTTGGATAAAAATCTATTCGATAACAAAACGCATCATTGATCCAAACACTATCTTCAAGAAACACTTCATAATATAACTTCCAGCTATCTGAAATTGGAGACACAATCTCCTTATTGACGATATTCAACCAATTTCTGTAAAAATTATATTCTTGAAAAGTAGAACCTACAACCTGAGATGTGAGTGTGCCATCCGTAATCCCCACTCCACTGACCTTTGTTTTTACGATATTTTCGTATTGGTATTGAGGATTACTTTTGAAATAATAATCTGAAATAGCTTCAGAAATAAAAACAGGCAAGATGGGCTTGCCATCCTCTCCTGCTATCTGCTGAATAGAATCGAGTACATTAGTAATTTTCTTTACAAACTTTTGATTCTTGAATTTGGCGGAAATGTTATCAACGTCAAATTCTAATTTAGTGTAGCTCTCATATTGATATGCACTAAGTGATCGCTTATCATTTGTTTTCTTATTTGAAATTATATTTCTCATAATAGGCCAAGCAGGGTTTTCGCCCGAATAAACTACTACTTCACCTAATGTCTGTATATCCTCGTCTAATTGAAAGTTTATAATTTGATCAGTCCCTCTGACAACAGGTTTAGTTCTTTTTAAAAACCCAATGTATCTAACCTCCAAAGAATCAACAGGTTTGCTTGTTTTGGCTGTAAAATTCCCATCAAAATCAGTGATAGCACCTTCAGAGGTTCCTAAAAAGATAACATTAGCAAATGGTATAGGTGATCCTGTAGCGGACTCGGTCACCTTACCCGTAACGACTGTTTGCTGTGCAGATACGGCAAACATTGAAAGAAGAAAAAATACCTGTAAGTAAAATTTCACTAGTTCTATTTCAATCCAAAATACAAATCAAGGAGTTTTGAACGAATAGATCACAAAATAGATGTTGCCTAATTAATATTTTTCTTGATTTCATTTACCTCATGCTGTAGGTTCACTACCATTCCTGCAATTTTATTGAGTGAAAGTTCATTGGCAGATTCAGGATCTGGAAAC
>JAUIAO010000036.1 GCA_030425425.1 Bacteroidia bacterium
TTGACAAAGTAGGACTAATTATTTTTTAAATACTACATCATATGAAATTACTAGAAACACTCAAGCAAAAAGTACTCGTCTCAGACGGTGCTATGGGTACGCAATTGATGGCAGCCGGATTGCCATCAGGGGCATGTGGTGATCTCTGGAACATCACGGAACCCGAAAAAGTCATCGCGATACAGAAGCGATATGTAGATGCTGGTTCGGATTGTTTGATTACCAACACTTTCGGAGCAAATGGATTATCGCTTGCCAGACATGGTCATGAAGATAAGATTCTGGATATCAATAAAGCAGCAGTCAAAATTGCACGAGAAGCTTTCGGTGACAAACCAGGATTTGTGCTGGGGGATGTGGGACCGGTAGGGCAGGTGTTGGAACCATTTGGCGATCTGTCTGTGGATCGTTTGCGAGATGCTGTTTCCAGACAAATCGAAGGTTTGATGGAAGGTGAACCAGATGCGATTATTGTGGAAACGCAATCTGACCTGGCTGAAACGATTGTCGGGATAGAAGCAGCAAAGAGCTTAGGCGCTCCGTGCATCATCGCGTCTATGTCGTACAATTGTGGGCCTGATGGCTGTAGTTTCATGACCATGATGGGCGTGTCACCAGAAGATGCAGCTGCGCAGTTAGCTGAGGCTGGAGCGGATATCATTGCGATGAATTGTGGCACAGGCGTAGATATGGCGCTGGCTAAAAAGGTGATCGAAGCATATAAAGGCCATGCCGACAAATTTTTCATGGCTCAGCCAAATGCAGGAATCCCAACGATCAAAGACGGTAAAACGATCTACGAACAAACACCAGAAAAGATGGCTGATTCTGTTTTGGACTTACTCCGGGCTGGGGCCAATATTGTGGGTGGCTGCTGTGGTTCTACTCCGGATCATATTCGAGCTATCCGCGCCAAAGTGGATGAATGGAATTTGAGTTTAGTTAGTGGTTGATGGGTGGTTATTTGATGCTGAAGAAATCAATACTTTTAATGAAGTAACAGTAATGATAAGCAGAAGCTTTTGATAATTTTTTTTTGCTCTAAATCAAGTTTATTATTAGTCAATAAGTTCTAAACCGTTGTGCATAGTTCCTGTACTATCAATAGGAATATTGGTTCTTAATTTTGAAGCATTAAGAATTTCATTAAAGCTTCTGGTAAAAGATAATTTGTTAGTCCCATGAATCTCCATATTGAGAAACAAAGAGTCATTTTGAAGGTAAAAGTTGAATTTAAAGTCGTCAATCATTCTGCTATTGGTTTTAAAGTATCGGAATTGATAATATAAACTGTCCTTGTATGTAATTAAAAAGTCATTCTCTCCATGGTCGGTAGTTATCATTTTTAATTTACGACCGTCAAAAAACATAGACTTGCTATCATCTTCAAACATTATAAGGTCATTGTGCCTGCTGATTGTAAAAAATCCTTGATAGATTTTTAAATTTTCTATGTCAAGAGGGTCTTTCATGTTGACCTCATATGTGTTTCCGTTTATTATCCCAATATTTTTGAGATAGATAAATCCAAATACAAGACTTATAGCAATTAAGATTAATGTTGTTTTATGTGAAGTCATGTATTTTTTTATAGACTGTTATATAAAAGACCGAATACTGATCACCAACCACTAACCACCGATTACCGAAACTCCTCTACAATCTTCAAAGCATTATCCACATCCTTTTCTGACTGGAAATGCATCAGAATGTTTAGGCCTTCAGCCCCCACAGCATCGAGGAGCGGTTTGAGTTCGTTGGTCTCTACCCAGCAAGGCATGATCCCTTTGCCAGCATCGAGGATTTTTTGATAAAGGTCAAACCAACGAGGATTTCCACCTTGCGGTTCGCCGATACCTGGTGTCCACTGCACGCAGTTGATCTCGTTGATTTCCAGAATGGCATCCAAATGGCGCATGGCATCCACACCATCGAGGTGATAGAGTGAATAATCCAGAAACTGAGCCTGCTGACGAATGTATGGCTGTACGAATCGGCGATAATCATCTTCAGAGATCATTAGCGAAATATCAGATTGTAACTTGGCCACCTTGCCTGGTCCCCAAATAGAGAAATAGCAAAATGCCATTTCGCCATCTTCATTGATGATTTCATAGATGTCATCAAACACCTCAAACCAAATGTCATTTACTTTTTGGAGCTGCTTTTCCAGTACTTCCGGCTGCATGATGGTGTCCATCAGCACCTCCTGTGTGCCCCGAAGACTGGCCAGTGTATCGAGGCCTTCTATCAAATCAGGGCAACCTACATAATACTGACCTTGCGAAAGTTTTTTACATTCTTTCATCAGATCGATGTGGGTTTGGTACCATTTGTTGGATTTGTCCAGGACAATATCACCTGCAAAATTTTCAATATGCTTTGCCCAGATATTTTCTGCATCTCCGCTTAATTCCGCTCCCAGAATGGCGCACAGTGAGCCAGGGCCCAGATGCGTATTGGCCACAGGAGGGATGTCTGCTCTCAGACAACTACGAGATAAATCATAATGGATTTTCTGCGCTCGCCAAACGGGATCAAACCAATATTGGTTAAAATCTGCATGCGGAGGTGGTGGAGTTGCTACGGCATGTGGAGCTCCTTCTTTGGGGAAGTGTTCCCACATACTGACTACAAGTCCTTTCCCTTGCCACCAGTCCAGATAGTTTTTTTTCGATTCTTCCCAATTTTGCTTCCAGGTGTTCATTTGCTAGCATTTTGAATATAGTTCATTCATTGATGTGAGATCAAAGAATGCAACGCAAATTATTGGTTTTCAATAGTTTGAACCAATGATATATATCATCTATTCCGTGACACGAATCACGACTTTTCCCGTAGATCTTCTGGATTCTATTAGAGCGTGAGCCTCTGGAATTTGATCGAAAGAAAAGGTATGACCAACGATTGGCTTGATTTGGTGTTTCTGGCAAAATGCCAAAAGATCAGACCATTCGTTTATCGTGATGGAAGGATTGCTAGTGAGGTATCCAATATGCGTAGCGAGGATCCCATAAGAACCAATCGCCATATTTTGCACATTTACCTTAGGTGCATCTCTCCATGCTGGCCAGTAGGTGAGGGGATTCCATTTTTTGAGCGGAATACTGGCATATCCTGCAACCACCATCCTGCCGAAAGGATTCAACAATGCCAGACTCTTTTTGAAAACCTCACCGCCGATCATTTCCAAAACCACATCCATACCTTCAGAATTAGACTTGATGTAATCATAAAAGTCATCCGTTCGGTAATTGATCGGGTGATCAACTCCCAGTCTATTGAGAAGTTCGAGTTTCGCAGGTTCACTTGCAGTACCAAAGACTTCAGAACCGACTGCTTTGGCTATTTGAACAGCTGCTGTTCCCACTCCTCCGGCAGCTGCTTGTATCAGTACTTTTTCTTCCTTTTGAATTTTACCAAGTTTGATCAGCGCAACCCAGGCGGTCATGTAATTGACCAGAAATGCGGCATTTTCATCTTCACTGAATTCTGCTGGAGCGTGAAATACCAAATGCTGAGGTGTGACCATAAATTCTGCATATGCACCGAATTGTGCTCCTGCAATGACAGGATCGCCAGGTTCGAATTCTGAGACATCAGCACCCACTTCCATTACCTCTCCATAAGCTTCCATTCCTGGAATGTAGGGACGTTTCGGTGCCCAGCTGTATTGACCTCTTCTGGATAGCACTTCAGCATAGTTGATACCAATTCGTTTTACCTTGATTTTAACCTCATTTGCTTTTGGTGTGGGGTCTGGAGTTTCACTAATTTTCAAGACATTTGGTTTGCCTACTTTCGATAAAATATATGCTTTCATTGTAGATTCATGATATGAGCTTGAAAAGCTAGTTGGTCTATGGTTAGGTTCATTAAAATAGAGATTCGGATTTTTTTTAGTTTAATTAAGATGTAAAATTCGAGGTAGATTAATTGATTTCATATTTATGTTGATTGAAAGTGATTACCAAATGTTTATTGCAGATAAACTGGATGACATTATCTAATCGGAATATTAATTATATTTTTTAGTGGTAAATAACTTTTTTGACCATATTGCAAATACATTTTTTGACCAATCCACTGTTTTAAAAAACATGATAAATCTAACCCCACTTAAGCCAGTAATAATCGGAATTTTCTTTTTATTCAATTTTCAAGGTTTTGCACAAATCATATTCGATCCCGGATATCTGATTATGACTGATGGCGAGCGTATTGAATGTTTGATTAGGAACGCTGAATGGCGTAATAATCCATCAAAAATTCAATATAAATTACCGGGAACAGAAGAGGTAAAAATAGCGGAACCTAGAGATATCATTGAGTTTGGTATTACCAACAAATCTCGCTACCGAGTTGGTCAATTCAAAATTGACAGATCTTCTATAGATATCAATCATCTGAGTTTAACTAAAGAGCCAGAATTCTCACAAGAATACCTGATGCTGAAATATTTAGTATCAGGAAAAACTAGTCTTTTGGTCTATCAGGATGAAACCTTCCTGAGGTTCTTTTATGAGACTGAAGACTCTAATGTAGAACAGTTGATCTATAAACTATACTATAACCACGAGGGTAATGAAAACGAAAATTACTCTTCTTACTGGACCAAAGAGAACAATAGCTTTCGACAGCAATTGAAAGCTTATGTCAATTGCGGATATGGAGATAATCCATTGAACAATATGGTCGGTGACTTGGATTACAAGGCTTCGGAGCTAAGGACTTATTTTAATAAGTATAATGAATGCTCAAATTCTGAATACATTGATTTTCAAAAGCTTAACAAACGAAATCCGCTGAATTTAAGTTTGAGACCTGGAATAGGAATGACAAAATTCACATATTCAGAGCAAGGTAATGATGTGAGAAACATCGATTCATCTCCTAGTTGGCAAGGAGGTTTAGAGTTTGAGTTTCTGTTGCCTTTTAGTAAGGATAGATGGGCCATTTTGTTTGAGCCAACTTATTTCATTTTCGAAGGCCAAAAATCGGAGAGCCACCAACTTATTTCAACAACCTACGAAACAAAAATAAAAGCCAGGTATGAAGGAATAGATGCCAGTCTTGGTTTGAGATATTACTATGAATTAAATGATCAATCCAAATTATTTGCAAATGGATCATTTATAGTAGGTTTTCCTATGGGCGAATCTTATGCGCTACCATCTGGTGGATACCCATCGAAAACTGGAACTTACTTTACTTTTGATCGGAGCTATACTATCAAGGCAGGTATTGGTTATAAGCATGCCAATAGATTGAGCGCAGAACTGTCTTATGTTTTTAAGCGAGATATGTTATTGAAATATTTGATTCTTGAAGGTTATTTGTCAACCGTCTCATTGACATTGGGATATACCTTGATTCAAAGTAATTAATTGGAGCGTTTGTGAAATCTGTATGGTATGATTATCCCATTAAGAACCCATCTCCTAAAAACATATTCATGGCAAATTCCAGTGCAAATGACTCTTCATCAGATAGCTCAATGTTGATCATGCGCTGCTGATAGATCTTCATTCGATCATGGAATTTTTCTGATTTTACCGTAAGGGTTGCACCTGTTCCGGACGCATTTCCAATTGGGATGATTTTGCCTTCAAAATCAGGGTGGAGCAATCCAATATCAATTGCACTTTTTGTATTTAGATAGTTCCCAAAGCCACCGGCAAGGAAAACTGCATCTACTTCTTTTGCAGCAACTCCTGCACGCTTCAGTAAGATGTTAACCCCAGCGGCAATGGCAGATTTTGCCAATTGTAGCTCTCGAATATCCTTTTGGATTAGTTCAATAGGTTCTCCAGTACCACTTTGTTCCGAATTGACTATCTCAAAGGAGTTTTCCAACAGACCCTCCGAGTCGATTATTTTTTCATTTACCAGATAAGCTACCAGATCGATCAATCCAGAACCACAGATTCCCATTGGGGCTATATTCCCAATGACCGTATATCCTGATTCTGTATAAGAAGAAATTGCTCCATCTACGGCAAGCATTCCATGCTCGATTCGTGCTCCTTCGAAAGCTGGTCCTGCCGGAGCGGCACAACAATACACATTTTCTGGAGTGATCAAAACCAATTCGCCATTGGTGCCAATATCCATCAATAGCCATGTTTTGACATTATCAGGCGGAGCTATTGAAGCTAAACCGGCCAATACATCTGCACCGACATAAGCAGACGCTCCCGGCAGTGTTTCCACTAAGGCCTCAGGGTTACAATGCAGGTTATAAATTGAGGCATTTATCACTTGCCTATCAATAAATCGCGGTTTGAATGGTACCAGGGCAATAGGCAATGGATCAACGTTCATTAGCAAATGCAACATCGTAGTATTTCCTGCAATAGAAATCTTCACCAAGTCGTTGACATTCAGTTGTTGCGTGGAGATGAAATGATCGAGCTGGTGATTTATTGTTTCAATAATGATGTTCTGAAGTGTGAGAAGGTTATCCGGTGATTTAGAAGCGTAATCGATTCTTGTAATTACATCCGCACCGAATCGGGCCTGTGGGTTGGGAATCGCTTTCGTCTTCACCACTCCACCATCGATTAAATCAATTAAGTAAAATACAATGCTGGTAGTGCCGAGATCAACCGCAACTCCAAAAGGGGTTTTAGATAGTGCTATACAAGTGCCAGGTTCCAAGGGAAGTTTGAAACTGTATTGATGTTGTTTGATAAGGATTTGTGATTCCTTATGTTCGGGCAAAATTACCGTCAGGTTTTCGTCGATCACTTGCCTGCAAGCAGCAACTCTGCCAATATCCTTAATATCTACCTGACATTTTCCGCAAGTGCCTTTTCCACCGCATGGTGCATAAACATCAAAGTCATTTTCTCGAAGTACATAAAGCAAATTCTGTTGATCCTGAGTTTCGATCTCAGTTAGTTTTCCATTGATATGTACTTCGAGTTTGAATGACATTGAACCTGGAACATTGAATTTGAAACCCTAAAAAACACTATTCAGATAATTCACCGCTGCCTTAGGGTTTGGAGAGTAATTGTCTGCTCCGATTTCCTGACAAAACGCTTCATTAACCGGTGCACCACCTACCAATATTTTAATCTCAGGATTGATTTGCCGAATGGCTTCAATGATTGGTTTCATGTTGACCATGGTGGTAGTGAGCAAAGCGGATAAACCGACAGCCTGAATATCGTTTTGCTCGATTGTTTCCACGAATCTTTCCGTTTTCACATCCACGCCCAGGTCTATCACTTCCCACCCGGCACCTTCTATCATCATTTTCACCAGATTTTTTCCAATATCATGAAGGTCGCCAAATACTGTTCCGATCAGGAAAGTCCCTTTTTTCTTCATCGCACCAGATTTGAAAAATGGCTTGATGTGTTCCATGCCAGCACTCATAGATTTGGCAGACATGAGCATCTGCGGTACAAAGAGTTTTTGTTCTGCGAATTTCTGCCCGACAAAATCCATGGCAGGGATCATTGCCTGATTGACGATTGTTTCCGGTTCTATTCCTTCATCCAGCGCTTGTTTTGTCAGTTCATCCGCTCCGATCTGGTTCTTCATGTTGGGAGGGTAGGGTGAGGCTTGATTGATCTTTCCAGATTCTATGCTTTGCTGGAGTTTTTTTAAAGTGTCGCTCATGATGTTAAGGGTTTGATGTTGCTAAGTTTTGATAATCAGCAATCTGAGTTTTTCTAAAAAATTTATAATTACATGTCGGTTGATAATCACAGTATTTACAATCGTCTTTTTCGTATTTCACCGTTGCTCCAAGACCAATGATTGCACTCAGTGATTTTGTTGGTTGCATCATCAGAGATTCCGTGAGGTGAATATCACAAAAATTATCGGGAAGTAAAGAAAAGAGTTTTTGCTGGTCATCCAGAGGCCATTCGCAGTGGCCCGGACTGTAGCGATTGGTAAAATTTAATCCAGAATTTGGAAGGATTTGATGATGAAGCTTGTTAGCCAATTTTTCAACAGCAAGTGTTCCAATTGTTTCTGCAATGTGGGATTCAATGTAGTTCTCAGTCTTCATCAATTGCTCTGGGAGGCTAGAAAGTTCTGAACCAGCAGTACATATAAAAATCGCGATTACTTGGGCTCCAGATAGCTTCTGTTTGATCGTTTTCCCTACCGCTAATGAAACCGAATCAACAGTTATCCAATCATTCGTTCCTAAATCATCAACAGGGAAAATAATCATTCCACACTCAAGACCATCAGCGCTTTTTAGGTCACTTAGTATGGCTTCAATCATAGGCTTAAATCCATCAATTTCTTTTCTGGACAAATTCATTGCTCTACCCACTTCTTGTGAAGTGATTTGCAAGTCTTTGAACTGAAATTGATGGTGTACTTTCACCGTAAATTGATTTACATTAGTTGTTACCTGCTCACCGGCAGCCAAATCGCCATGTCAGCTTCTTCACGATTGGCCCATGCAAAGTGTGGTATCAAGGTTAGGTTGATGTCTCTCATTCCTTTGCTGGCTTCTCTGTAAAGTTGGTTGGATTTACTACGCTGGATTATTTTGGCTTTTCCCTGAAGAGCTGTGACTTCAAAGCCCGCGATTTCCATAGTCTCAGTTCTCAACTCTGTATCGATAGGAAGCAATACATCTGAAACTTGCTGGCCTTCCTCCAAATCCACACCTTCTACACAATAAACCAATGGTCCTCGCTTTACTGCCACCATGTTTTGAGTGGATTCTACCAGCGGATTTGCTTCGATGAGTTTGGCTGGCATGTCTAGTTTGAGGATTATTTCTTCTCCAATTTTAAAGTTTCTAATGAGCGTTTGATACCCATTTATTTGTGGCATTACTAAAGGTTTTCCATTCAAAATAATTCTTGCTTTATCGCACCACTCAGGAATTCTAAAATTCAGACTTATTTTAGAATCTGGAGCTTTATCGATCTTAATTTTGATTGTGCCGTCCCATGGATAATTCGTGGTTTGAGTCAAAGCAATTTCTTCCTCACCGATCTCAGTATTGATGGAGCTACTTGCGTACATGTTGAACCAAAGACCATTTTCCGTTTTGCTATAAAGATAATTAGGCACTTCCATAATGGTACGAATGGTGTTAGGTGGGCAGCAATTGGAATAACTAATGTATGGATCACGAACATTTGGCCAGCGCATATTGAATGGTAAGTCCATCTGGTGGCTCAAAGGGTTGGTGTAGAAGTACCCCGGGTCATTCAGGTTGGCACCTGAGAGCACACTATTGTAAAGCGTATTTTCTACCATTCCAGCGTATTTTGTCTCGGCAGTAGTTTGAAACATTCTATAATTCCAAAGTACATTCCCAATATTGGCGCAAGTCTCATTATGTGCTCCAGCATTTGGTAGCTGAAACTCCCGACCGTAGGCCTGGTGTACTTGCTGAATTTCTGCTGGATTGTACGAAGTTCCATTCGGTGAGACTCCATCGTATAATGCTCCACAACCGCCTGTTATGTACAGTTTAGTGGTCACCAAGTCATCCCAGATTTTGTCCAAAGCAGCCTTCAGTGTTTCATCACCCGTTTCCGAATATACATCCGTCACACCTGCATAGAGATAATTGGCGCGAACGGCATGGCCAACGGCTTTTTCTTGCTCACGGAATGGAATTCTGTCCTGATTATGATCGGTTCCATTTTCCACCAATCCTCGGATATCGATAAACTTTTTCGCCAGATCCAGATATCGTTGATCGCCTGTAGTTCGGTACATTTCTACCACTCCCATGTAATGAGAAGGACAAATCGCATTCAAGGCCATTTTTTCTGGAAAACGCTCGGTATATGTGTATAGATAATCGGCCGCTTTTTTCGCCAGTTCCATCAGGTCAGTTTTGCCAGTCGCTTTGTAATGAACCGTGGCAGCTGTCATCAGGTGACCCATATTGTAACTTTCAAAATCCATGCGATCCCTAAACTCAACAGCCGTTTCCGGATTGTTTCTGGTTTGGATCATCACAGGCGTATGAATATATCCATCAGCCCTCTGTGAAGCCTTGATCAATGGAATCACCTCATCAATCATCTGATTGAATTTCTCATCGCCAGAGATGGCATAAGCCATACTGGAGGCCTCCATCAATTTGTAAAAATCTCCATCATGGAAAGGTGCTCCGGCATGTTTTCCGGGCTTTTTACCCGCTGCGATTTTGAAGTTTTCCAAAGCATGACTCACTGCAGAATCTCCATAAATAGACCACATCTCAGGTAGCATTTTGCTGAGTGCTACGTCCACACGCTCTTTCCAGAAACCATCATTGAGCTGTACATCAGTAAAGGGAACAGGTTGTAGTTTGGCAAAAGGGCTGGAAGTGGTATTTACCAGACTTTTGTTAGTCGTCAAATTAGTAACATCCAAAGGCTCTGATTCCTGAATTTCAGGAGTTGGTGTCTGACAACTAATTACGGCGGTAAGGATGAAGATAGGAATAAGGTATTTCATAACAATTTGGGGATTTCCACTTGGCCAAGTTCATTAATTCCTGGGTACTTTGATGCAGGAAATGGCAGGATACTCTGTGTGTACCGTACTTCATTTCAGCGTTCATCGGATAATTACACGTGTTGCTCAAGCATGTTTTGATACGTATATTTGTTTTATGAACACAAAGCTCACATTGACTATCGAAAAAGAGATCATAGAGATCACTAAAGTTTATGCTAAGGAAAAAGGGCAGAGCTTGTCAGAAATGGTTGAGAATTATTTCAAATTGCTAACAATGGATAGGCGTCCAATCCAGCAAAAGGAGCTTTCACCACGTGTCAATAAACTCAGAGGTATCATTAAAACCAATGAGTTCATTGATCCAAAACAAGTGTTGGAGGAAGAATTAGCAAGAAAACATGGTGCCTAAATTGTTTATTGACTCTGATGTGGTCATTGATTTTTTCACGGATAGAGAACCTCATGTAAATCCTGCCAGCGAATTGTTCGAACTCAATGAGCGAGGAGATATAAAACTTTATTTGTCTGCTGTTAGCATCAACAACATATACTACATTGTTCGCAGGTATTTGGGTCATGTTCAGACACTTGAGGTGGTGGAGCAATTGGCAGAAATTACAGAGATTGTCGGAACTACAAAATCAGAAATTATGCAGGCACTTAGGAATGACTTTTCAGATTTTGAAGACTCTATTCAGTATTCTTCAGCAATTACTATCGAAGGAATTGAAGCAATAATTACACGTAATATTAAAGACTACAGGAATTCTCAAATAGCCGTACTTACTCCTTTAAATTATTTGAAGTTGTTTCGTAGCTAGAAGAAGGCTGTCATTTTTCACGGTCTTCAATTCAGGAAATGGCAGGATACTCAATATGAATGTTCAAGGGATTTCCTATCTTTCACTTGTATGAGATATATTATAACCGTTGCTTTTTTACTAGGGGCAGTCCAGAATAGTTTTTGTCAGATTGATTCAACAGACAGTGAGAATTTATTTTACAAGATTATTAATCAATATCCTTATTTTGATCTCAGTATTGAGGATTTGTACAGATTTGAATTCATTTACCCGCCTGGAAAAGATATTCCTGTAGTATCAAATTCCTTACGATTCGATTTTGATTTGATTAAAGAATGCTTTGAAAAATTTGATGAACCGCCATTTAAGGAGCTGGATTCCGTGATTTTTAGAGCCATCTATTTTACAGATCAAAATGCCAAGAGTTATGTTTTTTCAGTAAAGAAAGTAGCAGATGAATATCAGGCTATTTTCAAGTATGATTCTGACAATTCTCTTAAACCAGAGCATCACAATTTGAATTTACTTACACCAAAGGAACAGGCTCGTTTGTATAAATATTTAATTCAGGGTTATAGAGTAAAATATGACATAGACAGTTATTATCCCTATAAGGAAGTTTTAATTTCAGATTCACTTGATTTTGATTATTCTGTTCGCAGGTTTAGCATAAGTCAAGCAGAATGGACAAGGAAAATGATTTTGTTTGATTACCTTAAAATTGCTGAAAAAGAAATGTTTCCAAATGAATCTGGAATGTCAAAATCTTGTACCAATTCATATCATTACTGGATATTGGAGTGGAAAGAAGCAGGAAAAAATAGGATGGTTTTAAAAACTAGGAAAGACGAGCAACTAGAAAGTTTTATGCAGGGACTATTGAATATTTTGAGTTTCAGAGGTTTGAGTGCCACGGGCTACTAAACTAGAATAATATTGCGGGAGTAGCTTTAATGAAATTTATTGGAGCGTTTTGCAGATGAATGTTTTCTAGGTTTGGAAAGAAGTTTCGGGACATTTATGAAGATCAAACGGGCCCAATTTGGTCCTGGAATTCAATCATTGGTTTTGTGGTATTCGGGATAGTTTTGATTTTGGTGGTTTATTGGGATGACGTTTTTTAACCCAATAATTAATTCTATTATTCAAAGTAATTCTACTTTCTAATCACCCAGCATACAAAGGATTAGTTTTGAAAGCCGGTTCAGACTATGGGTTTTTAAGGGAAAATCTTATAAATGTCTTTTCGATGCGCAATGCGAGCAAACTCAACTATAGAATCATCCACGAAAATTCCAATTCTATAATTTCCAGATCGAATTCGGAAAGCATTCTCAAAACCTTTGAGTTTTTTCAAATTTGGTAGTTCCTCAATGGTCTCAGCTACTTTTACCGTTTCTATGATGCTGGCTATGGATTTAAGATCTTTTGATTGATATTGTCCAGATCTATACTGAATTTTTTGAGGAAAACTACCTCCATCAATATTTCAATTTTGCCATGATTTCATCCTCTGGCACAATCTCCGAACGATCAGCTTCTTTCAACAATATTGTCAATCCGAGATCTTCCAGTTCTTCGTCTGATAACACTTTGGAGCTAACACCAAGTTTGTTCAATAATTCAGAAATGAACAGAAGCTCTTTTTCGCTTTTTGGATTTATTACAATAGAACTCATAGATCAAATATAGTTGAAATTAGATTTGAATATTGTAAATACTCATCTGAGTATAGTCACACAGCATATCACAGGACACCTTTTTTTAAATAGAATCTAATCTTTACCATAATCGGAAAAACCATTTATGGATAGGATCAGAGCAACTTACCTGGTGGAGACACCTCATGATTTGGAAAAAGCGGCGGCAGTGTTGGCAGGAGAGCAGTCGAGCGGCACGTTCGTCTCTGTGCCAGGCGAAACTGACGCACTAAAGAAACGCTTTGCAGCACGGGTGGATGGAGTAGAACATCTGGAAACGGTAAGTCAGCCAAGCATGCCGGGAGATCATTTAAAAGCTGGGGAATACCATCGTGGAAAAGTAACTGTTTCCTGGTCGGTTGAGAATTTTGAGGTGAATGTGCCTGTATTGATTTCCACACTTCAGGGGAATTTGTATGAACTGAGGCAGTTCACCGGGCTGAAACTGGATGATTTCACCTTGCCGAATATTTACAAAGATCATTTTGCTGGACCAACATTTGGCGCCTCTGGAACCAAAAAATTGGTGGACGTCCCCAAAGAGCGGCCTATGATCGGTACGATCATCAAGCCGAGTGTTGGGCTATCTCCAAAAGATACGGCAGCCATTGTAAAGGAACTGGTGGAAGCCGGAATTGACTTTATCAAAGATGATGAGTTGATGGGCTCTACGGCCAATTCACCGTTTCAGAAGCGTGTAGATGCGATTATGAAAGTGATCAATGATCATGCGGATAAGACAGGCAAGAAAGTGATGTATGCTTTCAATATCACCGAGGACCTGCCTACTATGAAAGCCAATTATAAGAAAGTAGTGAAAGCCGGTGGATCATGCGCAATGATCAGTATCAACAGTGTAGGTTGGGCTGCAGTGCGTGAGATGTGTAAGTTTGGTGATTTGTCCATTCATGCTCATCGCAATGGCTGGGGAATGATGAATAGGCACCCTTTACTAGGAATTAATTTTCCTGCTTACGCTAAACTTTGGAGAATGGCAGGAGTAGATCAACTGCATGTCAATGGGATCAGGAATAAGTTTTGGGAATCTGATGAATCAGTTGTTCGCTCAATTAAATCTTGTCAGAAACCGTTTTTGAATGATCGAGGTATTTTACCGGTAGTATCCTCCGGGCAGTGGGGCGGTCAGGCTTTTGATACTTACAAATTGACACAAACGACAGACCTGCTTTACATGGCGGGCGGTGGCATTATGGCTCATCCATCAGGGCCTGCAGGCGGAGTGAGGGCTTTGCAACAGGCATGGGAAGGAGCTGTAGAGGGAATTTCTTTGGAAGATGCCGCGAAGAGATACAAAGAATTTGGCGAGTCGGTTGAGAAGTTTGGCGAGTGAGTCAAAATCATAACATATTGCTCGCTTACTACGGTGATGACTTTACGGGTTCCACTGACGCTTTGGAGTTTCTGTCTAGAGCAGGAGCGAAGACCGTCTTGTTTCTGGATAATCCTACAAAAGAGCAATTGCGGCAATTTGAAAATCTTGATGCAATAGGTGTGGCCGGTATGACCAGAGCAATGAATTCTATGGATATGGATGGAACGCTTTACGAATCTTTTCAAATATTGAAGAATCTCAATCCAAAACATGTTCATTACAAGGTATGCTCCACCTTTGATTCCTCTCCGGAAATTGGAAATATCGGGAATGCGATTCGGACTGGTCAGGAGGTTTTTAAGAATGAATACACACCTGTTTTAGTAGCGGCACCTCATCTTGGTAGATATGTGGCCTTTGGAAATCTCTTTGCCAGAATGGGTATAGGCAGTCAAGGAAAAATCTATCGATTGGATCAGCACCCGTCTATGAGTTGCCACCCGACTACTCCGGCAAAGGACGGTGATTTGAGAGATCATCTGGCCAGGCAAACCGATCAGCAAATGGGTTTGATCGATTTAACGGACTTGGGAAAAGGACCGGAATTCATTCAGTCAAAGCTTAATGACTTGAGAGAAAAAGGAGCCGAAATCATCTTCTTCGATGGTATGTATGACGAGCAAATGAGCTTGATTGGTGAAGTATTTGAGAATATGTCCGACCGGACTTTGTACTCGGTCGGATCATCAGGCGTGGAAAAAGCGCTGGGAGATTATTGGGGAAAGCAAGGAAAATTGAAGCCCAAAACTGATTGGGAGGAAATTAAAGAGGAAGAAGCGATTTTGGTTTTGTCTGGAAGTGCTTCGCCTATTACAGCAGCGCAGATTGAAAAATGCGTGGATTTGGGTTGGGTAGAGATAGGTGTTGAAATAGAGGCGTTAAATGACTCAGAAAATTTTATTCAATCTTATTCCCAGCAAATAGCGGACGCACTGAATAACAAACTAAGTGTCATTCTTCATACCTGTAAAGGACCTAATGATAGCCGTTTAAGCGGATCCAAAACATATTATGAATCCAAAGGGGTTATTGGAAGATCCATGAATCAGCAGACGGCCAAGGACTTTGGAAGTTTATTGGGCAATTCGGCGATGGAAGCTCTGAAAAAGCATCCCATCAAAAGACTCGTGATTGCCGGAGGCGATACTTCCAGCTATGCAGCCAGAGCATTGGAGATCGAAGCTGTGGAGATGATTGCTCCTATAGTGCCTGGAGCACCATTGTGTAAAGCCCATTCACAGAATCAACTAATCAACGGAATGGAAATTAACCTGAAAGGTGGTCAGGTTGGTGATGAATTATATTTTGAGAATTTAAGAAAAGGTGGGATTTGAGGTCTGACCAATTCTATAGAACTAAATAAACCTAAACAATGACAAAAAAACTAGGACTTATACACACATCGGCCACATTGGTGCCGGTGTTCAAAGATTTGATTGACCAATACCTTTCTGATAAGGATTTGAAAGTGTTTAACATCGTAGATGACAGCTTGATTGGCAACACTATAGAGCGAAATGAATTGACCTATGACACACAGCGAAGAGTGGTAGATTACGTTGGTTCTGCTCAGGCCGCAGGTGCTGATTTTATCATGGTGACTTGTTCATCTATCGGGCCGGCAGTAGAGGCAGCAGCTTCTTTGACAGGCGTTCCCGTTTTGAGAGTAGATCAACCGATGGCAGATCAGGCGGTGCAGATGGGAACTAAAATCGGTGTGGTGGCCACTCTGCCGACGACTCTCGCGCCAACACAAGATTTGGTAAGACGCAGAGCGATTGCAGCCCAAAAAGAAGTGGAAATAACCGCAAAATTATGTGAAGGAGCATTCGAGGCATTGATGGGAGGTGCTCCTGAAAAGCATGATGAAATGGTCGCTACAGCTCTTAAGGAATTATCTACGCAGGTTGATGTAATTGTATTGGCGCAAGCGTCTATGGCTCGGGTAGTTGGGCAATTATCTGATGCTGATAAGAAAGTACCAATTCTTGCAAGTCCTCCAATAGCGATGGAGTATTTGGCAAAAGTGCTCTGACATGAAGGTCATCCAAAAAAACGCGATATGGATATCTGGCATCTGTGGAATCGCTCTTCTGGGAGCTTTGATCTTAAGCTTTTATGATTTGGCAGGATACCTGGCTGTGGCTGGAATGATCTGCTTTGCTGTAGGTCTTCGTGGAATTACCAGCATGAAGAGTTACCAGTACACTGCCTGGATCATTACGGCCATCGTTTGTGGAATGATTTACCCTGAGGCATTTCTTAAAGTTGGTGATTTTGACCTGCGTAATAAATGGCTCATCCTGATTGTAGTGCAGCTGGTGATGTTTGGCATGGGAACTCAGATGAGTCTGAAAGACTTTGCAGGAATTAAGTCGATGGGGAAAGGTGTCACAGTTGGTCTTTTGTCCCAATTCACTATAATGCCATTGCTGGGTTTTGGACTGACGAAATTATTCAATTTTCCGCCTGAAATCGCTGCAGGAGTGATTCTGATAGGTTCATGTAGCAGTGGATTAGCTTCTAATGTGATGGTTTATATCGCCGGAGCGAACCTAACACTTTCTGTGACTTTGACCGCTGTAGCCACCTTATTGGCACCGTTGATGACACCTTTGCTCATGCAGCTCCTTGCGGGGACATATATAGAAATCAAATTTCTGGACATGTGTATGCAAATCATCAAAATCGTAATAGTTCCGATTGGTGCGGCAATGATTTATGATGGTATGAAGACACTGGGCACAGCTTTCAGAAGTAAAGCCTATGTAATAGGAGGAATCATGTTAATAGTATTGTTGGTAATATTCCTGGTGGATTTTCCTGATTCGAAATCCATGAGTATGTTTTTCGAAATGACAGGGTTTGTTGCCGGAGCAATCATTTTTGGGATAATTTTCTACCATCTCACGCTGCTTATCCAGCAACTGCCCAGATGGATGCCTTTATTCTCCATGTTTGGAATAGTGTATTTCACTTTGGTGACTACAGCTGCAAGTCAGCAAAATATACTTCATATTGGTCTTTGGCTGATTTTGACAGCAATTATTCACAATTCACTAGGGTATTTGCTAGGGTATAATTTCAGTCGTCTTCTGGGCATGGATAAAAATTCAGCCCGCACAATTGCGTTGGAAGTGGGGCTACAAAATGGCGGAATGGCGTCAGGTTTGGCTGGAGTGATGGGCAAACTAGCCACCTTGGGTTTGGCATCTGCCGTCTTCAGTCCATGGATGAATATTTCCGGTTCCGTTCTGGCTAATTATTGGAAAAGGAGAAAATAGAGAAATATGAAGTTTCTTATCCCTTTGCTCATTTTGATGATAATGGTTTCTTGTCAGCAACAGGAGCCTACTAAACCGAATTATCTGAAACTTTGGTATGATAAACCTGCTTCTGTTTGGGATGAAGCTTTGCCAATAGGAAATGGTAGAATGGGTGCAATGATTTTTGGAAATCCGTCAAAGGAACACGTGCAACTCAATGAAGAGACGATTTGGGCAGGTGAACCAGGAAACAATCTTCCTGAAGGTTTTAAAGACATTTTGCCAGAGGCAAGACGGTTGATTTTGGAAGGAGAATACAAGGAAGCCGAGAAGCTAATTTTCACCAAATTTCCCCGCCATGCTCATGAGAACAACAACTATGGTATGCCATACCAGACAATGGGTGACCTGTGGCTGGAGATTCCCGGTCATGATCTCGCTACTAACTATTACCGAGAGCTGGATATCAGCAATGCCACGAGTGCTGTAACCTATGAAGTGGATGGCGTGAAATTTCGTAGAGAGTATTTTGCCAGCACACCAGATCAGATTCTAACATTGAAACTTTCCTCTGATCAAAAAGGGCAGATCAATTTCTCTATGGGCGTGAGTACACCACATTCAGTTTCGAATCTGCAAGTTGAAAATGGAATGATAATCCTATCCGGAAAAGGGGAGACCGTGGAAAATAAGGAAGGGGAAATTGAGTTCGATTCAAGGTTTAAACCAATTGTATCAGGAGGAACAATCACGGAAACAGATTCAAGTTTAATGATTTCGGGTGCTGATGAAGTGACGATTTTTATATCTATTGGAACCAATTTCAACAATTACAAAGACATTACTGGAAATGCTTCTAAAAGATCTCAGAAGGCTCTGGATGAAGCACAGAATAAACTTTACGATCAAATAAAGCACGATCATATTGCTCATTATCAGAAGTACTTCAATCGTGTCAATCTGGATCTGGGAATTACTGATTCTGTCAAGAATCCCGCTAATCAGCGTGTAATTGATTTTGCTAAAGCCAATGATCCTCAGCTGGTTTCGCTTTATTTTCAATTTGGGAGATATCTGTTGATTTCCTCATCTCAGCCAGGCACACAGCCAGCCAATCTTCAGGGCATTTGGAATTATCAGCTCAAACCTTCCTGGGACAGCAAATACACGGTCAATATCAACACTGAAATGAACTATTGGCCAGCGGAAGTGACCAATCTTTCAGAAATGCATGAGCCACTTTTTGCGATGCTCAAGGATTTGTCAGAAACGGGGAAGGAAGCTGCGCAGGAAATGTATGGTGCACGAGGATGGGTGATGCATCACAACACAGATGTGTGGAGAATGACCGGTCCGGTGGATGGAGCGTTCTACGGCATGTGGCCAATGGGCGGAGCGTGGTTGACACAACATATTTGGCAGCATTATTTGTTTACCGGAGATCAGGAGTTTTTACAGGAATATTATCCAATCATGAAAGGTGTGGCTACCTACTATGTGGATGTTTTACAGCAAGAACCCAAAAACGGCTGGTTAGTAGTGGTGCCCTCTATGTCGCCAGAAAACCGACATCCTTACGGAACATCTTTAGCACCCGGAAATACCATGGACAATCAGTTGGTTTTTGACGTTTTCAATAATTTGATTCAGGCTTCAGAAATTCTGGGTTTAGACCAAGAATTTGCTGATACTGTACAGATGAAATTGGAAAATCTTCCTTCAATGCAAATTGGGAAAATCAGTCAGCTGCAGGAGTGGATGGAGGATTGGGATAGCAAAGGAAATAAGCATCGCCATGTTTCTCATCTGTATGGTTTGTACCCTTCAAACCAGATGTCACCATTCACTCAGCCTAAGTTGTTGGAAGCTGCGAAAAACTCTTTGGAATATCGCGGAGATCAATCTACGGGCTGGTCTATGGGATGGAAAGTAAATCTTTGGGCACGACTGCTGGATGGAAACCGGGCCTATAAATTGATTGAAGAACAGCTTTCACCAGCACCTTTGGATAGAAAAGGAGAAAAAGGTGGTACATATCCTAATCTTTTTGATGCGCATCCGCCATTTCAGATTGATGGTAATTTTGGGTGTACTGCGGGAATTGCAGAAATGTTGGTTCAGAGTCATGATGGAGCGATTCATTTGTTACCAGCTTTACCAGATCTCTGGAGCTCTGGATCTGTTTCAGGATTGAAAGCAAGAGGTGGATTTACCATTGATATGACATGGGAGAACAAAAAAATCTCTGAATTAAAAATTCATTCATCTATTGGCGGAAATTGCCGATTACGAATACCGAATGAGTTGAAAGGAGATGAGGAGTTGACCTTAGTTGAGTCAGGTGTTCCAAACCAGAACCCTTTTTATCAAAAAGCTCAGATCAAAAAGCCTTTAGTGAACGATGAATCAGTGTTTGAAGGGTTAGATTTTGATTCGGGTATTTTAGTAGAATTTCGAGCAGAGGAAAGTAAGGAGTATAAGTTTTTTAGTCCGCATTATTCATCAGAAATGTAGATTGTTTGGTACAAGTGATTGAATTTCACAGATAAACTAGAAGTTTTTAACAAAAAACAACTGCTCAAATTTGGGTAAAATCAATTTTGACACCTCTAATTCAATCACGCTGTGAATCATGGAGTTACTGTTTCTCAATAAATTAATTCCGAATTTTTCGGGTTGGTGGATTATAATCAAAATGATATGCTAATCTATATGAGTTTTAATATTCAAATAATACCGCGTACTTTTTAATTGTCCGGTTTTGATAAAAGCTCCTATCTCCACCATTTTAGTAAGATCTCGCGTGGTTGTAGCGCTAGTAGCTCCAGAAATTGTACTGTAGTTTTTAGCACTTAGCCCACCACTAAATCCTGACACACCTTCTCTGAAGATTCGATTCACTACTTTCAGCTGCCGATCATTCAACATGCTTTTGTAGCGATCATAGAACTTACCTTTCTCAATGATAAATTGAATAATAAGAATTGTATGGTCCTGTGCATTCAAAATGATATTGCAGAAAAATTCAATCCATCCGTCTATTTCAAGTCCTTTATTATTAGCTTCCAATGCTAGATAATACGCACTCTTATTTTTTTCAATCGTATGAGATAATGCGAGTAAGATTGGTTGACCAACATATTGGGAAAGAGCTTTTTCTGAAATAGCTCTACCTATTCTGCCATTTCCATCTTCGAAAGGGTGTATCGATTCAAAATACAGATGAGCGATAGAAGTTCTAATCAATGCTGGCAAGTTTTTCTCTGAATGATTAAACCATGATATGAATCTTTGCATTTCATTAGGGACTCTTTGTGATGGAGGAGCTTCAAAATGTACCTTAGAGCGACCCAGTGGTCCAGAAACTATTTGCATTGCGTCCTCATGGGTACGATATTTTCCAATGTCCATTAAATCTCTTCGTCCATAAGTTACTGATTCATGCCAAAAAAATAGGGTTTCGTCATTAAGTGGTTCATGATATGAATGAAACATATTCATCATCATCTCAGTAATGCCTTTCTCTGCGGGTGGTATTTTTCTATTGTCAGTTTGTAGCCCAAAATGTTTTCTAATTGAAGATTGAATAGAATCCCGGTTCAAATACTCTCCCTCAATTTCAGAAGTTTTGAAAGCTTCTTCACTCATTAATTCTATTTTCAACGCTTCTTCTTCTTGTGCATCAACATGCAATAAGCTGCCATTAATCATTCCAGCTTTTTCTATGAATTTCTTTTCCAATTCTTCAAAATTTGAAGCATTAAAAGAGAACTCAGGCCAACCTTCTTTTTGCCAATTCCAGATCATGATCGATAAATTTAACATTTATAGATCATAAAAAGGTCAAAAAGTGATCTATAAAATTATACTTTATAGATCATCACTTTTAACCATTCAAGAATATTATACCAAATAAGCCCAAATAAACCCCTATACCTCAGGACACTTTCAGTTCATGACATACCTAATTTGCGTGAGTGAAATCAAAACTTCATTGACTAATGAAAAATCAAAAGATCAGTTTAGGGGTCATTATCGGAAACAGAGATTTTTTTCCTGACAAATTAGTTTCAGAAGCACGTGCTGAGATTGTCAAAACCCTGGGAGAACAAGGAATTAATCCCATTCTTTTAGGTGAAGAGGATACGAAGCTAGGTGGTGTGGAGACGTATGATGATGCCCGAAAGTGTGCTGATCTTTTCAAGAAACATAAAGACGAAATTTTTGGTGTTTTGGTGGTATTACCAAACTTTGGTGATGAGAGGGGTGTCGCAGATACCCTGCATTTGGCAGATTTAAAAGTACCAGTTTTGATACAGGGATACCCTGATGAACTCAACAAACTAAATGTAGCCAATAGACGTGATGCCTGGTGCGGTAAAATTTCAGTTTGTAATAACCTATACCAGTACGGTATTAAATACACCATTACTACAAAACACGTAGTTCATCCTTCTGACCCATCATTTATTGCCGATTTGCAGCAGTTCATGTCTGTATGTAGAGTAGTGAAAGGTTTGAAAAACGTAAGAATCGGAGCGATTGGCGCTCGACCTACGGCGTTCAACACTGTTCGTTATAGCGAGAAAATACTCCAGGCCAATGGAATCTCAGTAGTCACTTGTGACCTGTCAGAAATCCTTGGCGATGCGGATAAACTGGCCAATGATGATCAGCGTGTAAAAGACCATCTAGAGAAAATTCACAATTATGCCTCAACTGGCAAAACCCCTAGCGAAGCACTGTATCAGATAGCCAAATTGGACGTGATTTTGAATGATTTCATGGCTGCCAATCATCTGGATGCAAGTGCTATTCAATGCTGGACATCATTGCAGCAAAACTATGGCTGCAATGTGTGTACGAGCATGAGTATGTTCAGCGAAAATATGTTGCCAAGTGCGTGTGAAGTGGATGTTACCGGAACGCTTTCCATGTACGCTTTACAATTGGCTTCTGGCTCACCAAGTGCATTAGTGGATTGGAACAACAACTATGCAGATGATGATGAAAAATGCGTGTTGTTCCACTGTGGTAACTGGGCTAAATCTTTCCTTCCGGATATCGAAATTAGCAATGCTCCGATATTAGGAACTACGGTAGGCGTGGAGAATACTTACGGAGCATTGGATGGCAGAACTCCGGCTAATCCTCTGACTTTTGGTAGAATTAGCACAGATGACACTCGTGGCGTGATCAAGGCGTATGTGGGTGATGGCCAATTGACGGATGATGAACTAAAAACTTTTGGTAATAGAGCCGTAGCACAAATTGGTGATCTTCAAGGATTGATGCAGTATATCTGCAAAAACGGGTTTGAGCATCACGTAGTGATGAATGCATCTCACACATCAGCGGCTTTGAAGGAGGCATTCGAAAACTACCTTGGTTGGGAAGTTTATCACCACCAGGGTAAATAACAATTCACAAATTCCAAAACACAAAAGATGACTGATCATCAGTTAAAACTCAAGTCAATAGAACTAAGGAAAAAAGTCCTCAAATACATTTACAATGCCAAGGCAGGGCATACTGGAGGAAGTTTGTCAAGTACAGACATTCTGAATGTGCTTTTCAATCGGGTGCTAAATGTGGATCCTGAAAATCCAAAAGATCCAAATCGTGATAGATATATTCAGAGTAAAGGACATTGTGTAGAAGCTTTGTTTGCCACAATGGCTGATCGGGGATTTTTCCCGGAATCTGATTTGGACACTCTTTGCAAATACCAGTCTCATTATATCGGCCACCCAACGAAGAAAATCAATGGAGTGGAGCAAAACACAGGTGGGTTAGGTCATGGTTTACCAATTTGTGTTGGTGAAGCTTTAGCTGCAAAAATGGATGAAAAAAGCCATCGGGTTTATACCATGCTGGGAGATGGAGAGTTGGCCGAAGGATCAAACTGGGAAGCAGCATTGGCTGGCGCTCATTATAAGCTGGACAATCTGTATGCAATTCTAGATTACAACAAGCAGCAAATCACTGGCGATAACAAAGATGTGATGAATACCGCTCCGGTTCGCGACAAGTTTGAAGCATTTGGCTGGGCAGTGAAAGAAGTAGATGGCCATGACGTGGCAGCTTTGACTGAGGCATTGAATACCGGGCCTTTGGAAGCAGGAAAGCCTAGTTTGATCATAGCGCATACCATCAAAGGAAAAGGGGTGAGTTTCATGGAGCGCAACATCAAATGGCATCATGGAGTACCTAGCCCGGAACAATTTGAACAAGCACAAATGGAATTGACTAAATCCATGGATTTAGTCAATTAAATCACAAATCTCGATATACAAATCACAATCTCTGGTTTAGCTTGACACAAATAAAAATTGTGATTTGGAATTTGAATATTGGAATTTAACCAACTATGGAATTAGATAAAATAGAAGAGAAAGACCTTCAAATGGGCAATGCCAACCTCATTGTGTTTTCAGAAACATTGCAGGAGTTGGCCGATACCGATAGAGATATTGTTGCTGTAACCAGTGACTCTCGTGGTTCAGGTAAGCTGGTGCCTTTTGGACAAAAATTTCCAAAACAAATTGTCGAGATCGGCATTGCAGAGCAAAATTTGGTTGGAGTTGCAGCAGGTTTGGCATCTGCCGGGAAGAAGGCTTTTGCAGTTTCTCCAGGTTGTTTTCTTTCAGCCCGGGCTTTAGAGCAAATCAAAAATGATGTGGCATATTCTGATAATCCAGTCACTTTGGTAGGGATCAGCTCTGGAGTGAGCTATGGAGCTTTGGGAAGTACGCATCACAGCATACACGATTTTGCAGTTTTACGAGCTATCAACAACCTGATCGTTTGTGCTCCTGCAGATAATTTTGAGACCGAGCATGCCGTGAGAAAAGCCGCTGAATTGGATAAGCCGGTTTACTTACGCTTTGGAAAGAAAAATATGCCATTTCTCAATCCAGAAGACACTTCGTTTGAATTTGGGAAGGGAAGAGTGGTCCGTCAAGGAAGTGATCTGACCATCATTGGTACTGGCGAAACGGTTTACCCTGCTTGGCAAGCAGCTAAACTTTTAGAAGACCGGCATGGTATCAAAGCCACTGTAGTGAGTATGCATACTATTAAGCCTTTAGATACAGAATTGATCGGTCAGCTGGCAGCAAATGGCAATCCAATCATTACTGTAGAAGAGCACATGGTCAATGGAGGCTTAGGTGAGGCATGTGCTTCATTCTTATTGCAGAATGGTTTTCATAATCCATTCAAGATCATAGGCATTCCTGACGAATACACGGTCACAGGTTCACAGGTAGAGATTTTTAACCATTACGGAATTAGTCAGCAAGGCATTGCCGATCAAGCTTTGAAAATGCTCAATATATAATTGGTATTGTTATTAGAAATTTAAGATGAGTTACATTTTATCCATCGATCAAGGAACCAGCAGTACCAAAACCATCATATTTGACGAGAAGGGTCAGGCGGTTTTTAAAGCATCAGAACCACTAAAAACTCATTATCTTGATGGTAATCGCGTGGAACAAGATCCAGAAGTGATTTATAAAAATGTCTTGATTTCTGTTCGGAACTGCATCGAGGGATTTATCAAAGCTGGAGGTGATGTTACTCAGATCAAAGCTTGTGGGATTTCCAATCAACGAGAAACTTTTGTGCTCTGGGACAAGGAAGGAAAACCACTTCATAATGCTGTCGTTTGGCAAGACAAACGATCTATTGGCGTTTGCGACGATTTAGAAAAAGAGGGACTAGGTCCAAAAATCAATGAAAAAACGGGATTGATCATCGATCCTTATTTTTCAGGAACAAAGATCATCTGGCTCAATCAAAATAATCAGTTGATCAAGGGGGCCATCTCCAAAGGAGAAGCCTATTTCGGGAATATCGATACTTGGCTATTATACAAAATGACTGGAGGGAAGTCTTACATGACAGATTATACCAATGCTTCCAGGACATTATTTTTCAATTTAAAAAAGCTTAATTGGGATCAGGACTTATTAACTGATTTTGGTTTGTCTAATTTGAATTTGCCAGAGGTGAAGCCTTCATCATTTCATTTTGGATCAACTAACCTTGAAGGGATTCTCGATCACGAAATAAGTATTTCTGCTCTTATAGGAGATTCTCATGCCGCTGCTTTTGGGGAAACCTGCTTTGATCCTGGAAATGCAAAAGCAACATTAGGTACCGGCAGCTCTATTCTGATGAACATTGGCAGTGAGCCTAAAACCTCTCAAAATGGTATGGTCACCACTATTTGCTGGAGTACTGAGGATCGTGTGGATTACGCGCTGGAAGGGATCATTGTATCTGCAGGAGCGACAATTGAATGGGTAAGAAATCAACTCGGATTATTCTCAGATACTTCGGAAATAGAGACCATTTGTGAATCAGTTCCAGATAATGGAGGAGTTTATATCGTGCCAGCATTTAGCGGGTTAGGAGCTCCGCACTGGAACATGAATCGTAAAGCGAGCATCGAAGGACTTTCTTTCGATTCCACAAAAGCACATATTGTGAAAGCTGCGGTTGAGTCTGTGCCTTATCAGATCAAAGATGTGATAGTGGCCATGGAGCAGGATTCTGGTACTCCACTTTCTGAATTGAAAATTGATGGAGGAATTACAAACAACAAATCTCTCGTTCAGTTTCTGGCAGATCTTCTTGAACGTAAAGTGACGACTATCAGAATGGCAGATGTATCGGCTCTTGGGGCTGGCTATCTGGCTGGACTAAATGCTGGAGTCTATCGTGACCTTGATCAGCTCAAGTCTTTTAATGCGGATACGGTGACCACTACAGCTGGAGCAGATGTGAGTCAGGTTAAAGAATATTATGAGGGATGGAAGAAAGTAATTGGTTGATTACTTAAACAGCCGCTTATCCAAAATCAAAGGACTAATATCCTTAATTCTGATATCTAAAAAATCTGGGTGGCTCGGATTGAGAATATAATTAAATTCTGTGTTGACAATTGCACTAGGAACTTTTAAGCAAAGTTGATTTGACTTCAGAAATTCAGTACCAATTTTGATGGTTTGATAAGTGTATGGATAGGCATTCCATTGCTCTGGTAGTGCGTCTATTGTCTGAATAGGGTGCTTATCAGGATAATCTATCTCCGCCACGTAAAAACCAAGGTCTATCTTGTCTGCACTGAGATTAGCAATGATTTCCAGCACTGCCAAAGAAACTGATCCTGAAGTATAAATTGCCTTTACACCTTTCATATTCCATCGCCCACCGAACAGCATAGCCCCAATCCCCGATAGGTCATTGACATATTCTCGTCTGGCAATTCGATATAAAGTCATCAGGCGAACACTCCGTATGCTATTCGACCAAGTGTATCATTGATCATGCTGATACCGGTTTCCCGATCTAAGAACGATACTGGTTTTTCTCCACCAAGAGCAATTATAGGTGTGTGAAGCCAATCTTGAAAAGCTTCAATACTTCCTAGGACCTCTTGCCCATATTGATACAAAGCTGCGATTTGCAGCACCCGATCACTGACCTGTGGACTTAACAAGTCATCATCTTTTACTTTTTCGATAGTACGCTTACTTACGGGCAATAGACTGGAAAACTCCGTAAGATTCATTCCTGAAGAGGCGACAATAGCTAAAAACTCAGATTTGGTAATACCTTCTTGAGATTTTCCGTATCTGACTGCTGGTTCGCTGAGCATGTTTTCTTCTTTGTTATCGGAACTAGTATATGTGTACCTTGATTTTTCCATACTCAAATATACGAAATATTTCTTAAAACAGGGCGAATATATTCGCTATTTAAATATTACTTCCTCCGAATCTTCAGCTTTAAAACTCAAATCTTTGCCATTCAATTCAAAAATCACGTGATCAAATATTACTTGCTTTGAGCCTAATAGAGCTATTGTACTGTCAGCAGATTCAATTCTAGAATTTTTGATAGAGACATTTTCTGCATCATTGATGATCATGAGTTTTTCACTTTTCACATTAAGATTATCCATCACCAGATTGGTCATGGGAGATTCTGGGATGCCAAGAATTTTTAAAAAATGTGTAGAACGCTCTATGATAAGATTACTCATTTTGATATTTCGATAAAAAGGGGTGAGGTCATTGACTTCTCGTTTTGGCATTCTTTCCGCCAGCTCACCAACATAAGCCGGAGTGCCGAGCATGTCCCATTTGATGGCGGTGTATTCTAGGTTCATTCGGATACGATCATAATAGAGGTTTTCTCCACCACCACCACGTGGCCTCCGTGTCTTGAATCGGATACCTACTCCCGTTCCTTTAAAAACACAGTCATGAACATATAGATTTCGGATCACACCGGCTGTTTCGCTACCGCAGGTTATTCCTCCATGCCCTTGTTTTGCCAGACAATACCTTACAACCACATTTTCTGTAGGCCGATTTACTTTTAATCCATCTTCTCCTCGGCCAGCCTTCATGGTAAAGCAATCATCTCCGGTACTCAGCGTGCAATACTCGATCAATACGTTTCTGGAAGACTCCACATCAATGCCGTCACCTCGTGGAATTCCTTCAGAGTTTACCAATACCCCACGAATGATTACATTTTCGCAATATGTAGGTACAATGTTCCAAAATGCTGTGTTTTCCAATGAAACACCTTCGATCAGCACATTTTTGCAGTTAATTGGAGAGATAAACTTCGGAGGAAAAACCCAATCTTCTTCCGATCCATCGTGAATTCTTTCTTTTGCAGGCAAGCTCAAATCAACCAATGATTCGATGGGTTTCATATAGCTTCGTTCTTTGATTTCTCCACCGTATGGGCCGATTAGTTTTCCATTTCCGGTAATGGCGATATTCTCGGCATTGTTGGCATAAATACACGCACCAAGAGACATCACCTCTAGACTTTCGACTCTGTTGAAAACGGCTGGCTGATAGTCTTTTACCTCATTGCTGAAGCGGATCTCCGCACCGCTTTCAAAATGAAGGTTTACGTTGCTTTTCAATTCTATTCGTCCTGATTTCCATTGACCCTTCGGGATCAATACCGTGCCACCACCTTCGCTGCTAAGTTGATCAATGGCTGAATTGATAATTGCCGTGATCAGAACAGATGTGTCAGCAACCAGGTTGGCAATGTTGATTTTATTTTCTGGGAATGTTGGTTTTTGAAAAGCCGGAAAATCAAATGGTGCGATGACAGCAGCTATTGAATCCGGCATTACTTTCGCACCCACTTGGCTTGCAGTAGGAATGGAGCTCAGTTTCTCCATGTCTGGTCCCACTGATTGATAATTACCACATGCAAAAAGGTAACTCATCAATACCCACATCAAAATTTGGATTCTCATTTGATATAATTTATTCAATTTAAAATTCGGTTTAGCCGTATTATTCCATAGCCTCTGTATTTCCAATAATCACATAGGCAACAATTGTTAACATCCATCAATCATAAATACAATATCCTTCTTTCGCTCTGCAGGAGTGACTTCCAATTCTATTAATTCACCATTTCGGTATTCCACTTCGATGATTGTATTTTTCAGTGCGTGCAGTTTGAAATGTACATCCCAATCCTGAGGCCAGGCAGGGAAAAGCAAAATTGTATCTCCATTTGTTTGCAGCAGCATTTCCTGCAGCCCAATAGCTCCGGAACCACCCCAGTTATGATCAGGAACCCAATCAAATCCAGGGCCCCAAAATGCAGGAAATCTACGTCCGGAATCTTGCAATTTCTCGGTAGTAATTCTCGCAGCTTCTTCTGTCAAACCGAGTCTGGCAGCCCAAATATTGTATTGTTTCCAGCCGATATGACTTTTAAACTCCTGCACATCAGGATCCAATTGATAGGTATTGATGGCCATATCCAAATCCGGCTTTCCAAGTCCGTAAATTCCCCACGGGAAAACAGGATAAAGCTGTGGCGCTTCTGTGTTGTTGATCCGTTCCCAGATCTTTGCGGGAGCGATGGTTTTCTTCCCATCAAATTCCAGAAAACTCAAAGGAGGAATTCTATCCTGCAACTCTGAAAAGTATGCTTTTTCACTTTCAGGTAAATATTTGGATACTATTAGTTTCTCTATCACCACCTGCAATGCTGCAACAGTGGAAGTGGCATTATAGGCCATCTTGTATGTTTCGCAAGACGAACCCGGATAAAGCACCAGATCACCATTTGCGTCAAGTTCTTTCCGGCCTCTCTGAGCTGACAGGTATTGATAATGCTCATCAAAAAACTTTAATGAGCTAGTGATCAGTGGAATGTACTTGGAGATGTCCCTCTTTGCATATCGTTCCGTTTCCAGAATCATGAGGCAAAATTCCAACACCGTGTCCCATTGATATTCTAGCCATGCATTGTATTGCAAACCCGGATCGTAACCTTCGGGGCGTTTCGAATTATACTCCGCGAAATTGGGCAAACCAAAATTTTCAATTTGTTCTGTGAAGCAGGCTCCATCATGTCCCCAATAGACTTTGCTTCTGAGCTCCGCATTCTTTAGCGTTTTTAGGTAAAATTCGA
Organism: Bacteroidia bacterium; assembly: GCA_030425425.1. Taxonomy (GTDB): domain Bacteria; phylum Bacteroidota; class Bacteroidia; order Cytophagales; family Cyclobacteriaceae; genus Marinoscillum. The sequence continues at coordinate 30,089 of JAUIAO010000036.1, forward strand.
ACTGTGGAATCATCAATTCAAAGTCTCCGGATTTCAACATGGGGAAATACACCAATCGTTGATTCTGTGCGGTATGCGTACCGCCACCCCAGTTGCGATGGTCAGGGGAGAAAGTGTATGCACTGTCAATTGGAGAAGGGTCATAAGTGAATAGTCCTCCATTAAATTTTGTTGGGCTGCTTCCATACGCATTGCAGCCAAGCATGTATCGAAAAAGCTGATAGTTTCTACCAGTTTGCCAAATAGAATCCTGCTCTGGGCGATCGATGAAAACGTAACTCCTATTCCAGTACTGGTGCCACCAATGGCGGGTGATTTTCTGAGAGCCTCTAAGATCTTTTTTGGATAGGCTCAGCAGTTCATCTTTCCATTCTTCTGTGTTTTCTGTTTGTTTGGTGTGAAGTGTGATTTTTAGCTGATGTGATTTAGCGGCTTTTTTACTAGATAGCTTCCATCCTTTAAAATCTGTATCTATATATCTGCCTTCTGTCAGCTCGTCGGGCTGTAGGTTCCTACCTGTGATTATACCTCCAAATGTCAAGTTTTTCAGCGGATCATACATCTGATCTTTCACAGATTCCATTTGCTGCTGTGCCACAGTAAGATCGAACATCGTGCTGTCAGCATTCTGATGATAAAAAAGTACTCCGTTCCCTTCAAAGTCAATTTCATCCTGCTTACTGACCACTTCTTTTCCTCGCCATTTCCATGAAGTGGCAAATTTGGCTCTTCCTCTCAATGTGCGATCTTCATGCCGCCAGTTCTCGTAAGTAGCAGAAATTTTCGATGGCTGAGAGGTTTTAAGATCTACATGAATTACCGGTCGATGAACTTCCACCCAAAGATCAATTTCTGCGTTGTTTTGACCATTTTTTCCCGAAATCAGAATATTTCCGTCGCGAAGATTAAGTGTTTGATTGAAGTCACCATTTCTGAATGGGTTTGGGGAAATATTTAGTCGAATTCTCCCGAGTTTCAGCAACATATTGTTTTCATCGAAAGTGCCACTCCGTGAGAAATAGAATAACAATTCGTCATTTTCCACCCAGACGTTCATCCCGATATCCCCGCCTCCAAGAGGCATAGATTCGGAGGCGTTTACGCTTTGTGAGTTCCAGCCGATGTTATAATCGGCAAGTTGGTTTGGTTGTGCCTGGATAAATCCTAAAACACAAAATATAAAACACCAACAGAATCCATTTTTAATAAGGATTTTAAAACTTTGATGAGTTTCTGGTTTTGAGCCTTGCATTTTAATTGACAGTTGGAGCTGCATCCCTTTTCGGGATGATTATTTCGAAACCTTAACTTCTTCTGGATTCCAGTCATCAGTCCTAAAAGAGCTGACAGGAATACCTTCTGTGCTAAAAAGCTGTGCCGGTCCCTCATTGCTAAACGCATATCGAACAGCAACAGGATTCGGTACATTTGCAGACCACACCTGAACGGATTTTCTCCTCACTTTGCATTCCGCAGGATAAAAAATCTTATCTTCTCCAGCTACCTGAAAAGCTGTAACTGCTCTGCCATATGACGTGATTCCATTAGGGAGTTTTTTGAAAGTGATCGTGATTAGAGAGTCTTCGATGTTCAATTCATTATAATCTGGAGTTTCGAATCCGAACCCTTCTTTGCCATACGTTTTGGCAAGTGCCAACCACGCTAAGCGTTCCCCGGGAGTTTGTTTGTCCATTGGATGGATGGTTTTCATATCGCCAGCATCCAGTAGGCAGGCCATCCTAGAGTTTGGAATGATATATTCAGATTTGCGCTGAGCATCTCTCAAATAGGCCGAATTAGCAAACCATGGCTTTTCGTTTGGGTAAAAAAGATCATAGTTAAAAGGCGAAATCTGAGCATAGTAAAAGGGAAATTCTCCCTGATCCCATAGGTTTCTCCAAAGCTTCACCATTTCAGGAAACAGCCTTTCGTAAGCTAATGGTCGCTCAGCATTTGACTCACCCTGATACCAAATCACGCCTTTGATGGTATAGCCAATCACAGGGCTAAGCATGCCATTGAAAAGAACTGTAGGCGTACGGTTTCGTTCACCGATTTCTGCATCTGTTTTCGGGATTTCAATGTCTGGATAAGCTTTCAGGACATCTTCATTCATCCAGGCTTCCACATTGGAGCCTCCAAAGTTCACATCCAATAACCCGATCGGAACTCCAGTGATTTCATTGACGGTCTTGGCAAAATAATAAGCCGTAGCACTAAACGAACCTGTGGTATTAATATCAGCTTCTTTCCAGCTTCCTTCGAATTCAGAAACAGGTGAAGTGGTCGATTTGCGAGGTACTGAAATCAATCTGATTTCAGGATTTTTGGAACCAATGATTTCTCGATTGGAGTTGGCCACAGGCTCTCCTCTGAAACCACGTAAGGGCATTTCCATATTCGACTGACCAGCACAAACCCACACATCACCGATCATTACGTTTTTGATCGTTCTTAATTGTACTCCAGAAGAAATTTTCAATTCGTAAGGGCCACCAGCATCTGGAGTTTCGAAGGCTATGGACCATTCTCCTTTTTTATTTGTTTTGGTGGTCAGAATCATGTTATCGAACCATGAAGCCCTGATTTCTACATTTTTTTCGCTTGAAGTTCCCCAGATTTTGGCTTTCGTATTTCGCTGGAGTACAAGATTATCTGAAAACAAATCCGGGAGAACAAGCTGTCCGAAGGCTTCAGTAATGGTACCAAGAACTAAAACGGATAAAAAAGTAATAAGTAATTTCTTCATTTTGTCAATGTATTGATCGTTAAAAATAATGGCTATTCATTACAACTTCAGCGGGATAATGCAGGATGCTGAGACTTTTGAGTTTCTATAATTTGCTATTAAAATAAATAATCTCGAGGCAGAGCCATCGAGGCATTTGATGGAGTTTGCTTTGCAAACAAAAGTATCTCGCTCCAGAGGGGCGGGGAATTGAACCCACTGGTGGGATTAAACCGAACTTTCAACCTCTATCACTGTGCTGCAGAAGTTTCCCTTTCCATTACTGATAATCCAGCTTTGCATCCTTGGTTTTTCATCCGATTTATCTGTTGACCGGATCGTTATCCCGTTGAATGAAGGTTGGGTTTCCACGGCTGAGGATAGTGCGCAATTCCATGAAGGTTTCGAGAATTGGAATTATGCTATTGACAATTGGCAACCGGTCACAGTGCCTCATAATTGGGATCAATATGAAGGTTATCGCAGATTGAAGCATGGGAATAGACATGGTTGCTCGTGGTATCGAACCCAATTCAACATTGAAAGCCTCGAGTTTCTGGAATCAGATGACAGCAGACGATATTTCATAGTTTTCGAAGGTGTGGGCAGTTACGCTACTGTCTTTGTTAATGGTCAAAAAGTAGGGGAGCATGCTGGAGGCCGTACCTCTTTCACATTAGATATTACTGATGCAATAAGCTTGGATGGAGATAATCTCTTGGCTGTCAAGGCGGATCACCCGGCAAACATTAAGGACTTGCCGTGGGTTTGTGGTGGTTGCTCGGATGAATACGGTTTTTCTGAGGGATCTCAGCCGATGGGTATTTTTAGACCAGTTCATCTGGAAATCACCAATGAGATTCGTGTGGAACCTTTCGGAATCCATATCTGGAATGATACCACAGTTTCAGAAGCAGCAGCCACACTCCACATCAATACAGAAATCGGAAACTATGGACCGAAATCACCGAGCATGCATTTAGTACACATGTTGTTGGATGAAGACAGAAAGGAAGTTGTTCGCGTGGAGAGTGATGTTTTTCTAAGCGAAAGCAAGGAAAAAAGCAATGTAGGTCTTGAAACTCCAGAGTTTGGCCCCGTGAATCTATGGTCAATTGATGATCCATATCTATATACCCTTGTTACTTTGGTTTATGATGGTAGTCAATTAATAGATGAAATAGAAACTCCGTATGGAATTCGTACAATCAAATGGGATATTGCTGAAGATGGCACCAATCAATTTTACCTAAACGGTAAACCCACATTTATCAACGGTACTGCTGAGTATGAACATAATATGGGCATGAGCCATGCTTTTTCTGATGAAATGGTGCAGGCTAGAGTTAGCCAGATTAGATCTGCCGGGTTCAATGCGTTTCGTGATGCACACCAGCCGCACAACTTTCGATATCACCATGCCTGGGATTCACTGGGCGTGCTCTGGTGGACCCAAATGGCGGCTCACATTTGGTATGATACACCAGAGTTTAGGGAAAATTTCAAATCCCTACTCAGAGAGTGGGTAAAGGAACGTCGGAATAGCCCGTCAATTATCCTGTGGGGATTAGAAAACGAAAGCACCTTGCCAACAGATTTTGCAAGAGAATGCACTGAAATCATTCGTGAAATGGATCCCACTTCTCCTACTCAGCGATTAGTGACTACCTGCAATGGTGGCTCAGGAACGGACTGGGATGTTCCTCAAAACTGGACTGGTACCTATGGTGGTAATCCTGATCTATATGATGAAGATGTGGAAAGACAGCAATTGATCGGTGAATATGGCGCCTGGAGAACGCTCGATAAACATACCGAGGGTGAGTTTGATCAGAAAGGGGAATTGAGCGAAGACCGAATGACACTGCTCATGGAAAAGAAAGTGCGACTTGCGGAAGAGGCGAAAAACCAAACCTGCGGACATTTTCAATGGATTTTCACGTCACACGAAAATCCTGGCAGAAATCAAAGCGGCGAGGGATTTCGAGAATTAGATCGCGTGGGGCCTGTAAATTACAAAGGGCTCTTTTCGCCCTGGGGAGAACCAGCAGATGTGTACTACATGTACAGAGCTCATTACGCACCGAAGGATTCGGAACCGATGGTTTATCTGGTTTCTCATACCTGGCCAAACCGATGGATCGAGCCCGGACTCAAAGATGGAATCATAGTTTACAGTAATTGTGATGAAGTGGAATTATTTAATGGAGATCGTTCGCTTGGCAGAAAAAAACATCCGGGTTTTGGAGAGCATTTTCAATGGGATGATGTGGATATACAAACCAACTTACTACGAGCTGTCGGTTATGTGAATGGGGCAGAAAAAGCAGAGGACATGATTGTGATGAATCATTTACCTGAAGCTGAAAATCTAAAAGAACTGATATCTGGCGAAGTGAGCTTATCAAATGATTCATTGAAGAATTACCTGTATCGCATGAACTGTGGCGGGCCGGATTATAGAGATAGCAATGGCAATCTGTGGAGTGCAGACTTACACCTCACAGATGATCAAACCTGGGGCTCACTTTCCTGGACAGATGATTTTGAAAACATGCCTGCCTTTTACGCGAGTCAGCGAAGAACGTTCGATCCCATTCTCAATACTAAAGACGGTGATTTATTTCGGTCATTCCGATATGGAATGGACAAGTTGAAATTCTATTTTCCGGTGAAGCCTGGAGCATACGAAATAGAACTGCATTTCGTGGAGCCATGGTACGGAACAGGCGGAGGGCTGGATTGTACAAATTGGCGGAATTTTGATGTGGCTGTCAATGGTGAAACTGTAATAGATGACCTGGATATCTGGTCTGAGTCTGGGCATGATCGAGTTTTGATCAAACGATTATCAGTTGATGTTCATGGAGATTCATTGGTGATCAATTTTCCAGAGGTGAAGTCAGGTCAGGCAGTGATATCAGCGATAGCCATTTCGTCTGAAGATTCTTCTGAAAAAGGATTTGAAGCTTCACCTACAGTCATGCTCATGGATAAAGAAAAACCACAAACCTGGGTGGATTGGGTATCTCAAGTCTTCTACCAATCTAACGAGACTTTTCACTGCATACCTCCAGAACTCTTTGGTGCAGAATGGATTCAGCGATCCAAGGAAACGAGAAAAGTTGAATTCAAGCTGAGTAGGGAAGCAGATGTTTTTGTTGGTGTTTTGGAAGGTGAAAGAGTACCAGGCAGAGTGAAAGATTTTGATGATACAAACTCATTTATCGAGATTGTTGGTGATCAGAAAATGACTTACAGAATATATAAAAAGCGTTTTCCGAAAGGAGAAGAGTTATCTTTTTCAAGTCTTTGGTTTAGGGACAAATACATCATCATGGCACAGGCTGCTTCGGGCCTGGAGCCGCCATACGACTTGAAACCAAAAGTGCCGTATGATGAAGATGTGGTCGTTTTGGAAACAGATGACCTCATGATTGAGAAAAAATTTAGTTTAGGTTGTGTTACATTTTTAGAGAATAATCAGACTGTACACTGGCCTATCAATACCGGAGTAGCGGATTATCATGCCATTCATTTCAAGTTTTCGAATGAGACAGGTCAGGCCATTACGGCTACTTTCAATCTTATTGCGGCAGATGGCACTTTGATGCAAAGTACAGATTTGGAATTTCACGAAACACCAGAAGGAAAGTATCGTGAAATCACCACGTTTACGGAATCAATGATCAATGCAGGAACTTATAAGGTTCAGATAACCGGAGAGCACTTGAAAGGCTTGAGTATTCGAGGTATTCGAGTGCAGTAAATCATGTAAAAATGTACATTTGTACAAATAAGTACAATGAGTATGAGTCGAATTGTTATCGATGTTTCGGGCGAACAACATCAAAGAATTAAGGCATTAGCGAGTTTACAGGGAAAATCAATTAAGGATTATGTTCTCGAAAGAGTGCTACCGGATGAAGAAGCAGCCATGAATGAATTGACCGACATATTAGGTCAACGGATAATTTCCGCGGAGCAAAATCCTCCTGCCAAGAGATCATTTGAAGACGTAACACAACAAATTCTCTCTAAAAATGGCTAATTATGAAAAGAGTGAAGAGGCTCTTTTGGATTGGCGAGAAATCATTGAATACACTATTAACCGTTTCGGGGAACAACAGGCTTTGAAATATTCAGCGTCATTGATAACATGCATAGAGTCAATGACCAGTGGTAATCAATATTTCAAAGTAATAGATGTTAATGGTCGAAAAGTTGGAGTGAAACACTGTCATAAACATTACATTTTTGCTTTGATTCGTGAAAATAGGCCACTCCTTGTCTTCGCTATATTCCATGAGAGAATGGATTTGATGGTTCGGTTAAAGAATAGGTTGAATTAAGAATTAAATGATTTGTTCCGACACTACAGTATAATCAGAAATTCAATTTGGGTTTTATTTGAACCTAATTCTTAATCACTTCGAATGAGTATGTTTCGAGCTTTCTTCCTCATCTTTTTCATATTACTGTTTAGTTGTCAATCCAGTCTCAAATACCGTATTGAGTTTGAAGGCAACTCTGATCCCAGGGTTGAATTTGGGATTCAAAAACTGAGCGAGAGCTTAGAGAAGCAGGGGTATGAACCTTCTCTCACCGAAGGTTTTCCCATAAAAATCAAATCGAAAGCGAGGGGTGAAGCGGAAGCATTTAGCATCAATAGTTCCAAAGACCAGTTGGTAATTAGTGGCTCTGATGAGTCCGGGATTTTGTACGGTTGTCTGGAACTGGCACAAGTGGTAAAGAACAATGGAAAAATTCCAGAATTCTTGAAGGTCAAACAATCGCCTGAAATGGTACTTCGTGGTACTTGCATTGGACTTCAAAAAACCGAGTACTTACCTGGCAGACATGTCTATGAATACCCTTATACACCAGAGAATTTTCCTTGGTTTTATGACAAGAAACTCTGGATGAAATACCTGGACATGCTGGTGGAAAACCGATATAATACACTCTATCTGTGGAATGGACATCCTTTTGCGTCGCTCGTGAAATTGGATGATTATCCTTATGCACTGGAGGTAGATGAAGAGACATTTCAAAAAAATGAAGAGATCTTCACATTCCTGACGAAAGAAGCCGAGAAGCGCGGAATTTGGGTGATTCAAATGTTTTACAATATCATTTTGCCAAAACCTCTCGCCGAAAAGCACGGCATCAAAACGCAGGATAGAAGCAGACCTATTCTGCCAATTGCTGAAGATTATACCAGAAAAGCCATCGCGGCTTTCGTAGAGAAGTATCCGAATGTTGGGTTGCTGGTGGCATTGGGTGAAGCCATGCAGGGGATCGAAAATGATGTGGACTGGTTTACCAATACGGTAATACCCGGTGTGCAGGATGGGCTGGAGGCTCTGGGGCAGACAAAAGAACCACCGATTGTACTTCGTGGACATGACACGGATGCCGCTGTGGTGATGCAAAACGCTTTACCCCTTTACAAAAATCTTTACACGCTAAATAAATACAATGGAGAATCGCTGACCACCTATGAGCCGAAAGGGAAGTGGGCGGCATACCATAAAAGCCTGGGTGAGCTAGGTTCTACTCACATTGACAATGTGCATATTCTGGCCAATCTGGAGCCATTTCGCTATGTGTCTCCTGACTTCATTCAGAAGAGTGTAGTGGCGATGAAAACAGCACATGGCGCCAATGGACTGCATTTGTTTCCTCAAACGTCTTATTGGGAATGGCCTTATGCCCCTGATAAGACAGATCCGCTGATGCTGGAAATGGATCGTGACTGGGCGTGGTACAAAGCCTGGGGTAGATACGCCTGGGATTCAGAAAGAAATAGAGACTCGGAAGTTGAATATTGGGCAAAGCAGTTTAATCAATATTTTGGTTGTGAGGATTGTGGAAAACCTATTTTAGAAGCCTATGAGGCGGCTGGGGAAATCTCTCCGATGATTCTTCGCAGATATGGCATCACAGAGGGCAACCGTCAGACAATGACTTTGGGAATGTTTATGAGTCAGCTGGTGAGCCCGGAAAAATTTAGCCTCAATAAAATGCTCAACGAATCACACGGGCCGCAAGGAGAATGGCTTTCGGAATATGCACTCAAGAAATCTAGAGGAGAAAAGCACGAAGGAGAAACACCCATTTGGGCGGCAGAAAAGATTCTGGAATATGCAGAAAATGCTGTAAAGGCTATTGAAAGCGTAAAGGGTGCGATAGAAAAACAAGATGAGTTTGACAGATGGAAAAATGACATCTATTGCTACGACGCGATGGCTCGTTTTTACAGCGCCAAAGCCAAAGCTGCGCTCAAAGTTTTGAGCTATGGATACACACGAAGTATCGGTGATTTGGACGGTGCTGAGGTTCTATTGGCCGAGAGTGTTGAGCATTTTGAGCGATTGACAGAACTAACAAAAGACACCTATCGCTATGCCAATAGCATGCAGACCAAACAGCGACGTATCCCGATAGGAGGCAACGAAGGGAAAAATAAGCATTGGGAGGAAATGCTGCCATATTACGAAACCGAGCTGGAAAATTTTGTCAGGAATGTAGACCTGTTGAAAACGACAGAGGGACAATCGCTGGATGCTCAGGTCAAACCTTTGTCTGCTGCGCAAGTTGAATTTACGGGAGAGTACCAAGGAAACTATGCGCTAAAACCAGGACAAAAGCCATTCACAGAATCCGAATATGTGATTGAAAATGTAGCGCCAGAGCTAGCTGGTTTGTCAGGTGTGAGATATTCCTTCGAGGCACTGGATGACTTTGATACTGAGGTGAAATTCAAAACCGATAAGTCGGTAAAAATGGTTGTTGGGTTTTTCCAATCGGATAAGACCGAATTCCTTTCACCTCCAACTTTGGAGTTTGATGCATCTGCCAATTTTTATGGACAGGCCGATATTAAGATTTTGAATGCACTGGAAATCACAGGACTTCCTCCTGTGAATGTGCACACCTATTATTTCGAGCCGGGAGAACATAGTTTGCTGTTTGACAATGACGTGTTCCTCATCTTAGGATTCATCGATGGCGATGCAAATATTCAACCCCGTGATGCCGGTTTGGGTAAAACCGAAGTGGCTACTGGTTTGGATTGGTTGTTTTATTGAAACTAGTTGCTTTAATGAAAAATATAAAGTTCTTGAGATTTCATCGACTTACGTTTGACAATAATCATTAACCATGCCTTTTTATAACTTTTCAGAACAGTCTAAGAAAGCAAATTTGAGATTACAATTTTTTGATAAATCCCTGAAGAAAGATAAATTATTGAGAGGTGAATATGAGAAGGTAAAACTTTCATATTTACAAGGGACGATAAAAAATGACCTAATAGCCACCGGTTTTTCTTCGGTTTTCCTTGTCTCTGATAGAGTCGTCAATATTTTTGAATCTAATCAAATTTCGGGATGGAAATTATTTGATGTTTTTTCGGATGACTTGGATTTATCAAATTATTATGGGTTTGGAGTTGTTGGAAATTCGGGGCCCATTATTAATGAACTAAGCATTCAAACAGTTTTGAATAATAACAATGCTATTAAAAAACCTTTTCTTGCCTATCAAGGACTGTTTATAGATACTAACACCTGGGATGGATCCAATATTTTTTGCCCTCGGGGAACATCTTACATTTTTATTACAAGTACAGTTAAAAACTTACTTGAAAAACATAGAATCACTAATGTTGATTTTTTAGATACTTCAAAAGTAATTAATTATAATTTACCCATAACTCTATAGTGATTGTCTCCAATTTACAGAAATTTAGAATTCGTCAAAGGAATTAATAAACTCTTATGTTCTGGTGGCTGAATTCTCACTCCTTAATCAAAACCTCTCGGTATTCCTTTTCACTTGTCTGAACCTTGATCAGGTAATATCCTCTATGCAAATCAGAGAGATCAACCTTATCCTGATCTCCCGGTACTGTTTTAATCAATCTACCGGCCAGGTTATAGATGTAAACATTTTCAATTGATTCATTGAGATCTAGAGCTAGAACATCCACAACCGGGTTTGGATACATTTTGAAATAGGTATTACCTGGATCTGAGCGTAGGACTGTTTCTTCATTTTGCTCAATATACGTTTCCAGGTCAAATGAAACTTCTAGGTAAAAGAGATTGGCGGATTCTTTAGAAGTGATGATGTGATCCCCGGAACCTAACAAAACTTGTAGTTTCCCATCTTTAGCTTCAAAATCAACACTATCCACTGCTACCTGACCATTGTAATAGTCATTCAAAAACAAGGTCAAGACCACAGAATCTGAAGTGCTAAATGTCACGAATGACTCGAGATCCAATGGCAGGCATTCAGTCATGGTCGAATTCTCAACCTGTATTGTTCCTTTTGTGCCCGATATTTCACCAACGATATTGAAATAGTCATTGATCAGATTTGCTGAACTAAGAATCTGTTGCACATCAGAAGTGATCTGCTGAATGGTATGTGCCTCTTCCTCTATGGTCAAATCAAACGAAACTACAACAAGGTATAGCTGGGGAGAATCAGTAGATGAAACGACATGATCTCCTTCTGGTAGCAGTAACACAATTTCGCCATCACTTGCAGATTTAGATTGTCCGTCTATCTGGATAGCTCCATTGAAATCTTCAGCAAAGACCAAAGTAAGCTTTACCGAATCTGAAGTGGAAAATTTGATAGTGTCAAGTTCCAAAGATTTGGTCAGTTCCTGCTCATCATAGGTGATTGTTTCTGAAGCATTAGATATTGTTCCTGCGAAGTAGAAGTAATCACTAGAATCTCCCGATGTTGTAAAATTATGACTCAGATCTGAGGAAATTTCTTGATAGGTGGGTTCACCTGTTTCCCCGCTTTCATCTTCAAAATCCAGCATGATAAAGTAAAGATTGGCTACATCAGCCTTAGTAATGTCATGATTTCCTGCGGTCAGTTCTAATTCTAATATTCCATTCGAAACAGTTTTTTCGGTCCCGTCTATTTTGATGCCACCATTGTAGCCTTCATTAAATACCAGTGTCATGGTGGCTATTTCTGTAGTAGAAAATGAGATAAGCGTAGAAGACTCAATTTTCAAACATTGGGTCAGCGTCAAACCTCCGAAACTTACCGTTCCCTTAGAATCCGAAAGATTTCCCGTGATGGAGAAAACGCTGCTTGTTTTGCCATCTGTTGTGAAATTATGTACTACATCACCGTCTATTTCACCACCGGTTTCTCCTCCGCCAGTTTCACCACCTCCGGTCTCTCCACCTCCAGAGCTATTCCCTTCTCCATCTCCCTGAATTTTCACAAGGTCTGTTTGATAACTTAGTAACGCACTTTTCAAGGCAGAATTGACCGAATAATCCGTATCGTCTACAGAGTTATTAAACGACCACTGAAAGTCTCCACCTTCAATCCTACCGGCGTACTGCATGGTTTTGTTTTTACCATCCTCAGGGCTATCCGCTGTATAATTATACATGATAGAGCTGTTAGTGTCAAAATTATTGTAGGTGTTGCTACCATAAGACGATTTCACAGTTGAGGGTACTTCTTCATTTCTGCTACTCACCACATAAGCATCAAAATCTATAGTCGAATTTGGATATCCGGTTTCTCCATAAGGTACAAATCTTCTCTGCCCGGTCATATAATTGTTGTATGACTTTATCGTTCCACCATCTTCCTTGGAGAAGGTCGGCATGTCTGAGTAGTCATTGGACTGGGAGTTTTCATCATACACATCCGATCCCTGCATGGAAGTCAGCATCGGATATTTACAATTCCTAAAATAATTGGATTCAGAAAATACAGATGAACCCATTGTAGACCCAATGCCGTATTTAGCGATTCCATCATAATAATTATTATAAACGTGTGCCGAATAATAGCGCACCCTGGGATGTCGAGAATCGGAGTGATCGTACCAGTTGTGATGATAAGTAATGTACCAACCATCTGTAGAGCCTTCGCTTAAGCCCAGCAAATTACTCTTCCCAGTATCCCAGAAATGATTGTATGAGAACGTCACATAAGTGGATTTTTTACAGTCCAGTGCACCATCACCCTTGGCCTGATCTGAATCGCTACCCGCATCGCCATAAAAGAAGTCACAGTGGTGAACCCAAATGTGATCGTTATTTTGTTGTAAACCCAAATCATCTCCTTCATCACTATTGGTATTCATGAAGCCTATATTTCGAATTTCGATATTAGAAGCATTTTTCACACGAATCCCCCAGCCATCAGCTGTAGCATCATCACCTATTCCTTCCAAGGTGATGTAACTCGCAGTATTGTTTTTATTTTCAATGACTATGTCCCCTTTGTCCAGATATGTAGGATCAGTAACCTGCCCAACCATTCGTACTATCAAAGGCCGATTATCATACCCTTTTTTGAAGCCCTCCATGATAGTCTGAATTCCCACGCATGGATTTTCATTAGCGCCTGTTACTTCTAAGGACATAGTGTTCTTAGTGTTTTCGGTCAGATACAGAATTACAGCACCAGATTTAGGAGTGCCATCGGCATTGTATGCTCCGGGGGTTCGATTTCCATCGAATGCAAAGCCCGTTCGGTCATAGGCCTGTACAGATATTGGATCAGAATATGTAGCCGCCTGCTCCACACTATCAATGATCGGTGCGACTTTGACTTGATAATTCCCTGCTTTCAATCCGGGAATATCTGCACGGAAATAGTCTCCATAATCTCGGATCAGTTGATCATCGATTTTACGCTCAGTAATGCCTTCTCCTGAATAATAAACGGCATATGCGTCTGCATCATTTACAGGGTTCCATAAGACATAAGCTGATTCTATCCAACCTTGAGATTTTGTGATGGTAACAGATTGGCTCCAGAGAGCCGTGGTTAGTAAAACCGAACAGATTAAAAGTGCTGATTTTTTCATAGTTGTTTAGGGAATGCAATCGATTACACAAGTTTAATTCATTTATATTTCAATCCAGTATTTTTTTTAGCTGAATCGTACATTTACTGCATTCAATGGAGTCATTTTGTATAAGTGTTTTGAGACGCCCCGCCACAATGCCTTGCGGCTGCACCGGCGCTAAGCGGGTGTGCCGCTACCCACCGCGCTGTTCCTGCCCTCCAGATAGGCTATTGATTCTTATTCTTTGATCTTTTTTAACCAATTTCCCAATAACCTAATCCCCAACAACCAAATACAGATACCACAGGAAGGTTAATTATTCATATTCTGATAACATTGAAATTGAATAATTGATTCTAAATGAGCGCAACAGATCAGGCGGCAGGATCAACCCTAGTGGAGCGGTTGGATGCCTTGTACGAATATGACCGGGAGCCGGTAGCTAAAGAGAAACTCAGAGGTTGGGGAACATTTATAGCGATGTTTTCTGGTGAACATGTAGCAGGAACCGAATTTGTGCTGGGACCCCTCATGGTGATGCATGGTGTTTCGGCTTTTGATTTTTTCATTGGATTATTGATTGGTAATGTTTTAGCTGTTTTGAGTTGGGCATTGCTTTGCGCTCCTGTGGCGGTTAAGGTTCGGCTCACTATTTACTGGCAGCTTAGAAAGATAGTTGGTCCATATCTGACGGTGGCATATAGTGCGTTTTATGCCGTGGTTTTATGTTTGTTGGCCGGAGCAATGGTCAATGTAGCCGTTACGGCTATTTCTATTCCATTCGGAATTCCGAATCCTGACTATTTGGCTGGCGATTTAATCCCGACTGCACCATGGATGTTTTTGGCGTTGATAGTAGGAGTGGTGATAGCTGCGCTGGCAGTACTTGGATTTGATAAGATCGCTTATTTTTCCAAAATCAGTGCTCCATGGATGGCGTTGGTATTTTTCGCTGCAGGTTTGGCCGTGATGGCTGATTTAGGAACATCCGGTTTTGGAGACTTCTGGAGAGTCGCTAATGAGAAGATTTTTACAGGACAACCCATCGGAGGTAGCTCCAAATATACGATCTGGCATGTGATCGGATTTGCATGGCTGTGCAATGCGACTCAGCACATCGGCATGTCAGACGTGACCATTTTCAGATATGCGAAAAGCTGGAAACAAGGGTTTGCGTCTGCTTTTGGGATGTTCATAGGTCACTACATGGCGTGGATCGCTTCTGGTATTTTGTGTGCAGCATTCCTTGCCGAAGGATTTACAAATCCTCAGCCTGGTAATATCGCCATGTTTGGAGCTGGTATCGCAGGACTCATCAGCGTAGTAATAGCTGGATGGACTACTGCCAACCCTACGCTTTACAGAGCTGGCTTAGCGATTCAGGTAGCCACTCCAAACTGGAAAAGGTGGAAAGTGACTTTCCTCGCCGGAGCGGTAATGATCGTCACAGCCTGTATTCCAGCAGTCAATGTTTACCTCGATAGAATTGTGAGTTTCTATGGCTTGTTTTTCATGCCGCTTGGTGCTTTCATTTTTGTAGATGTCTGGTTATTCCCAAAACTCGGTCTGACATCCAACTATGCAGAGCATAAAGGCCTACTGTGGAGCTGGCCGGCGGCCGTGGCGTGGTTCGGTTCTTTCTTTGTGATGCTTTTCTTTTACGGCAAAGACCAATTCGTTTGGCTCAACCAGTTGCTTGGAGAACAGCCTTCTTGGCTGGCAAATATTGAAGCTGATCTGATGTTTATGATTGCGCCGGAATGGATTTTATCTGTTCTTCTATATATAGGATTAAGTAAAATACAACAACGAAATAGCTCATTCACCCCAGCAACCTAGTTTAAACCTTCAACCCTCAACCTTAAAAACGATGAAACAGACTTTGTCTGACTTATTATTGAGACACCTCTTAGCGGTTAAGCCCGCAGAATCTCTTCTATAAGGCATTGTTGTAAACTTAAAAACGATGAAAACAGTATTAAAAATTATCTCTTTGATTGGGCTTATACTCACTTTGGTGCCTTCATTCTTAGTGTTTTATGGAGTTATAGATAAGACAATGCATTTCCAACTCATGGTAGTTGGCGTAATTGCATGGTTTGCATCAGCTCCTTTTTGGATGAAAAACCCATCACTCGAATAAGTTTTGATGGAATAATGATATAATGGAATGTTGCTATCTTTTTTTAGATGGAAAGGAAAAATATTAATCGAGGTTTTAAGCGATTAAGAGTTTGGAATGACGCAGTTGAACTCTATGCACTATTATGCGAAATGTTAATTGGCCTGCCATTTGAATTGAAAAAGACAACAGGTAATTGTATTGATAGTGCCCATAGCGTGAGCAGAAATATAGCAGAAGGTTATTGTAGAAGAAGTATTAAGGAATATCTTGTTTTTTTGAATTACGCACTTGGATCTTCGGGAGAATTCCACTCGTCTATCTACAGTTTTAAAATTGCCAATCAATTGACTGCTGATCAATATGATCGGTTAGATACCTTACATTATAAAGTTGAAAATCGATTAATTCAGCTCATCAAGTCATTACAAAAGAAAATGAAAGAAGGAAATTGGGAGGATTCATTTTAACTCACACCACCAATTTTCCATTATTCCAACATTCCATTTCAGATGAAAATTACCAATCTAAAAACTGAGTATAAACAAAACCCAATCGGTCTGGGTACCCAGAAACCACGACTAAGCTGGCAAATAACATCAGGTCAACAAGGGACAGAACAAGAAGTTTATCAAGTATTGGTGGCAGGTTCTGAAAGTGATTTGCTTAGCGGTCAGAACTTGCTTTGGGATACTGGAAAAGTTAACTCCGATCAGTCAATTCATATAGAATATGCTGGAGCTGAACTTTCATCTGGAGAGCAAGTATATTGGAAAGTTACGGTTTGGGACAATCACGGAAATCAGGCTGAATCTAAAGTCGCTACCTGGGAAATGGGGCTATTGAATACAGATGATTGGAAAGCCGATTGGATTACCATGCCGTGGAAGGAAGATGAGTCTAAATCCTCACCATGTCCCTATTTCAGAGACGAATTTGAACTCTCCGAACAGGTAAAATCAGCAAGAATTTATGCGACTGCATTAGGACTTTACGAGTTAGAACTCAATGGTGAGAAAATTGGTAATGAAGTATTTGCGCCAGGTTGGACCAATTACAACAAGCGCTTGCAATACCAGGTTTATGATATTTCTGATCAATTAAAAAAAGGCAAAAATGCCATTGGAGTAATCCTGGGAGATGGCTGGTACAGAGGACATTTTGGCTGGTGGTGGCCAGATAATCGCAATGCCTATGGCAATCAGTTAGGACTTCTTCTGCAGGTCAAAATAGAATTCGAAAACGGTGAAATTATTGAGTTTGGTACAAACGAAAAATGGAAAACATCTACCGGACCAATACTTAAATCAGACATATACAATGGCGAGACATACGATGCTCGCAAAGAATTAACTGGTTGGTCACAGGCTGATTTTGATGATTCGAATTGGCAAATTGTAAAACTTCTTGATCACACCAAAGAAACGCTTGTAGCTTCAGAAGGGGAGAAGGTCAGCAAGGTTAAAGAATTGAAACCAATTGAGCTTTTTACAACTCCAAAAGGTGAGCAGGTCTTTGATCTTGGTCAGAATATGGTTGGCTGGGTTAGGCTCAAAGTGAAAGGTAAATCTGGAGATCTGGTTTCTATTCGATTTGCAGAGGTTTTAGATCAGGAAGGGAATTTTTACACAGATAATCTCAGAGCCATCGAATGCACGGACTCATATATACTAAAAGGTGAAGGAGAAGAGGTTTACGAACCTCGGTTCACGTTTCATGGCTTTCGATATGTGCAGGTGATTAATTATCCCAGTGAATTGTCAATAGACTCCATCACGGGGATTGTTGTTCATTCGGATATGGAGCAGATCGGATATTTCGAATGTTCGGATCCGATGATCAATCAGCTCCAAAGTAATATAGAATGGGGGCAGCGCGGTAACTTTCTTGATGTACCCACAGACTGTCCACAGCGAGATGAGCGGTTGGGTTGGACGGGAGATGCACAGGTTTTTGCGCCTACGGCTAGTTTCAATTTCAATACTGCGCCATTCTTCACCAAATGGCTAAAGGATCTAGAAACGGAACAAAAACCAGATGGTAGTGTGCCATGGGTAGTTCCTAATATCATAAAAGATGGCGGAGGAACTGGTTGGTCTGATGGTTTTGGTGCTACTGGCTGGGCAGATGCAGCAGTAGTTATTCCATGGACTGTTTATCGATACTACGGTGATAAACGCATTCTGGAGGAGCAGTTTAACTCCATGAAGGCTTGGGTAGATTACATGATTCATCATTCCGGAGATCGATACATTTTCGACTTTGGATTCCACTTTGGAGACTGGCTGTCTTTCGCAGAATACTACACTTACAACTACAATGCGCCGGATTATGGATATGCCGGAGCGCATACTGATAAGGAACTCATTGCCACAGCATATTTCTACTACTCGGCTGACTTACTCAAAAAGTCTGCGGAGATCATTGGTAAAAAAGAAGTTGTAGATCAATTGGGAGAATTACTTCCCAAGATCAAGAAAGCCTGGAATGAAGAGTTCATGACCCGATCCGGGAGATTGGTTTCCAGTACGCAGGCTGCATATGCCATAGGGTTGGTATTCGGAATAGTGGAAACTGATAAAGTACCAATCATCTCCAAACGACTGGCGGATGACGTATCTTATTTTGGTCATCTGACAACAGGATTTCTGGGAACACCGGTACTCAATTTCGCACTTTCAGATTTTGGAAATACAGAGCTGGCTTATCAATTGTTACACAATGAGCGCTATCCATCTTGGTTATATGCAGTGACTCAAGGCGCGACTACAATTTGGGAACGCTGGGATGGGATTAAACCGGACGGCACTTTCCAAACTACCGGTATGAATAGCTTCAATCATTACGCCTATGGCGCAATTGGTGACTGGCTTTATTCCAGAGTGGCAGGTATTGATATCGATCCAGAAAATCCTGGTTTCAAGAACATAATCTTCAGGCCTGAAATCGGTGGAAAGTTAACGCATGCCAATGCTGCTATTGAGTGCATGTATGGTAAGGTCTCAGCAGGATGGAAATTGGAAGGAGATCTAGTTACTTACACCATTGAAATTCCAGCGAATTGTATCGGAGAGTTTGAGATTGGGAATAAGCAACAGATTCAAGTGAATGGTAAGAAAACTGAGCATTTGGCCGAGACCATAAAATTGACCTCTGGAAAGCATGTAATCAGCTGGATAAAATAGATAAAAGATGAATTGGAGTTTGCAAATGAGGGTTTTCATATCTCTGTGGTTAGTTTTTGAAGCGTTTCAAATAAATGCGCAGAATTTTTACAATGTCACTGATTTTGGAGCCAAAAATGACGGCTCTGAGAAAGCTACTGTTGCCATCAAAAATGCTATTGAAGCAGCTTCGGAAAAGGGCGGTGGAACTATTTTCTTTCCTGCCGGGGAATACCTCACAGGTCCGATCTATTTGAAAAGCAACATCACTTTGCACCTGGATGCTGGTGCTTATGTCCGGTTCAGTGACACATTTGAAGACTACCTGCCATTTGTTCAGTCTAGATATGAGGGTCTGATGACCAGGAGTTTTCAGCCATTGATTTACGCCTATGAAGAAGAAAACATAGCCATAGTAGGCCGAGGAACTCTGGATGGCCAGGGTAAAGAATGGTGGTACCAAGCCGAGCGACTCGGAGGTGACAAGAAAGAAAATTACATCTACTTCGATCAGTATGAAGAAGAAAACGCTGATACCATTAATCAATACAGTCCCCATGTGACCAAGCGCGGTTTTTTGCGGCCACCTTTTATTCAACCAATGTATTGTAAGAATATTCGAATTGAAGGAATCACTATCAAGAATTCTCCATTTTGGACGGTTACCCCAGAATTTTGTGAGAATGTGACTATCACAGGAGTGACCATCAATAATCCACCTTCGCCAAATACCGACGGTATCAATCCTTCTTCTTGTCGCTATGTGCGCATTTCAGATTGTCATATCAGTGTGGGAGATGATTGTATCACAATCAAATCTGGCAAGAATGAAAGTGGACGAATGATGGCTACACCCGCGGAGAATTATACGATTACGAATTGTACGATGCTCTCCGGGCATGGAGGTGTGGTGATTGGTAGCGAAATGTCTGGGGATGTGAAGAAAATCACCATTTCCAATTGTGTGTTTGATGGAACTGATCGGGGAATCAGGATCAAATCTACCCGAGGAAGAGGTGGTGTAGTGGAAGATATCCGTGTGGACAATGTCATCATGAAAAACATTCGAAAAGAAGCTATTCGACTCAATATGTTCTATTCTAAAGTTCCTGAGGAACCGGTTTCGGAGCGAACCCCTCGTTTCCGAAATATTCATTTCAGTGATTTAACAATTGATACCAAAGTAGCCGCCGAACTAATTGGCCTGCCAGAAATGCCGATTGAAAACATCACATTTAGCAATATCAACATTACCGCCAAAGAAGGCATCAGAATTACGGATGCTAAACAAATAGAATTGGATCATGTGGAAATCAATACAGAAATAGGTCCGGCCCTCGAGGTGTCTAATACACAGGATATTGAAATATTTGGTTTGAAGACTTACACTCACCATGAGGGTCGTCCGACAATTGATTTTGAAAATGTTAAAGAAGCCTATTTGCAAGGGAATCGTGCAACAGCTGGAACGAATATCTATTTGGAAGTGAAAGGTGCAGCATCTGAAAACATTCTTTTGAAAAACAACTTCCTTGACCAAGCAGCCACTCCCGTTAAGAAATCGAAGGACGTAAAATATAAAGTGAAAATCGATTAATTCTGATTCAATGTTATTGAGAAGCACGGCTTTACTTTTCATTTTTATTACTCTATTGGCTTGCAATCAGCAAAATGAATCAAGCCTCAAACTATGGTACGACGAGCCCGCAGAAGAATGGACAGAAGCTTTGCCTATTGGCAATGGGCGCATAGGAGCGATGGTCTATGGAGGAGTGAAGCAGGAACATATCCAGTTTAATGAAGAAACACTATGGACCGGCAAGCCGAGAAATTACAATCGAGAAGGAGCTGCCGCATATCTTCCTAAAATCAGGCAATTGCTCTTCGAAGGAAAGCAAAAGGAGGCTGAAAATTTGGCGGGACAGGTATTCATGGGCACACAGAGCAATGAGGAAAATTACGATAGAGAACTTCAGCTTTGGAAAGACAAAGTCAATTCTGAGGCGGCAAAGCTATCAGCCGTAGCATTTGATGATTCAAAGTGGTTAGATATGCCAGTTTGGATTGTAGATGGTTGGGAATCAATCGGATACCCTGGATTAGATGGTTCTATTTGGATGCGCTTTTCGTTTGATTTACCTGAGGATTGGGTAGGAAAGGATCTGACCTTGAATTTAGGCCGGATCATGAATGAAGACATTACTTACGTAAATGGTAAAGAAGTTGGCACAGAAAGGAATCCGTATGCGCACCGCAGATATAAAGTTCCAGCTACCGTATTTCAACCAGGAAAGAATGTCATTGCCGTTCATGTTTTTGATTATTACGACAAAGGAGGGATGGTTGGCTTCAAGACAGGTGAACCAATGGTCGTTTACCCGACTGGCGGGTCCTTTGATGAAGGAATAGACTTAAATGTGGCCTGGAAATGCTTTTTTCAAGACACTAATCCACCTGAGTATCCGAGGTACCTCGCTGCTTACCAGCCATTTGGAGATTTGAAGATTGAGTTTTTAGATCTTGATTCAGAACCCAAAAATTATAAGAGATCATTGGATCTTGGCAAGGCCATCACCACTGTCAATTTTGATTTGAATGGCACGAGTTACTCTCGGGAGTATTTTGTTTCAGCTCCTGATCAGGCATTAATTGGAAAGTTTGAAGCAAGTGAAAAAGGTCAACTCCATTTCACTTTGAGCTTTGATGCGATTCATGAACAATGGTATCAAGAGATTCTCAATGATCAATCTATTCAGTTAACTGTAAAAGTGAAAAATGGAGCACTTCGGGGTGTTGCTGATTGCAAGATTCATACTGTTGGAGGAACGGTCGAAGTGACCAAAACAGGTATTGTGGTACGAAATGCTGATGAAGCCATTTTCGGCCTAACAGCTTCCACCAATTATCGAGGCTATGAGGATGTTTCCGGCAATCCGGAATCTAGTTCGTTTGAAGATCTGACCAGCTTAGACCTTTCAGAATATGATGAGATCAAAAAAAGGCATTTCGCTGATTATCAGCAATATTTCGATCGGTTCAGTATTGATCTTGATGGAGATCAGTCAGATTCATTAACTACTGATCAAAGAATAAGCAAATTTCAACAGTCACAAGATCCTGCACTACTCGCACTTTATGTACAATACAGTCGATATCTGTTGATTTCCAGCTCTCGGCCAGGCACCAATCCAGCCAATTTACAAGGTATCTGGAATGATGATCTCACACCACCGTGGGATAGTAAGTATACGACCAATATCAATGCAGAAATGAATTACTGGCCGGCAGAACCGTTGAATCTTTCTGAGCTTCATGCGCCGCTGTTTAAAATGATCGAAGAAGTGGCCGCAAAAGGTCAGGAAACTTCCGAAAAACATTATGGCCTGGAAGGTTGGGTACTTCATCACAATACAGACCAATGGCGGGGTACTGCTCCCGTGAATCATGCGAATCACGGTATTTGGCCGACTGGTGGCGCGTGGCTTTGCCAGCATCTTTGGCAGCATTTTGAATATTCCAGTGACACTACCTTTTTAAAGGAACGTGCCTATCCACTGATGAAAGGCGCAGCATTATTCTTCAGAGATTACTTAATCGAAGATCCTCAATCCGGTTACCTAATTAGTGGACCTTCCAACTCACCAGAAAATGGAGGGTTGGTCATGGGGCCTACAATGGACCATCAGATTATTAGAGAACTGTTTGAAAATTGTATTGAAGCTGCTCAAATTTTAAATGTGGATCAAGCCTTTGCTCAGCAGCTTGACGATAAGCTCATGAAACTTGCTCCGCATCAGATCGGACGATATGGTCAGCTGCAGGAGTGGCTGGAAGACAAGGACGATCCTGACAATGAACACCGTCATGTTTCTCACCTCTGGGGAGTTTATCCCGGTGATCAAATCAATATAAATACCCCAGAATTACTGAATGCCGCAAAACAATCACTTGAATTTAGAGGAGATGATGGTACCGGTTGGAGTCTGGCCTGGAAAATCAACCTTTGGGCACGTTTCAGAGATGGAGATCGTGCGTGGAAGATGATCAATAATTTATTCCGACCAGCTTGGGTGGAAGGTAAGCGAGGTGGGGGTTCTTATAAAAACCTCTTTGATGCACATCCTCCATTTCAGATTGATGGAAATTTTGGTGCAGCCGCAGGTATAGCCGATATGCTCATACAAATGGAAGGGGATACTTTAGTAATACTTCCTGCATTACCAACCGCTTTACCAGATGGTCAGGTACAAGGGTTGCGTATTCCTGGAAATATCGAAGTTGACATAAGATGGTCAGAGGGATCATTGGTATCACTGGAATTGCTCTCTGGATTCGATCGTACATTGTTTGTAAAGTATCAGAATGAAATAACAGCTTTAACACTCTCAAAAAATGAACAGCAGTCTATCCCTTCTGGCGTGTTCAAATAGGAAGATCGAATTTTATTTATGTGATACCAATAAGTCTCAGTAGTTTCATTATAGGAAAATACGCAAAGATTAAATGTTTGTCATT
Source organism: Bacteroidia bacterium (assembly GCA_030425425.1). Taxonomy (GTDB): domain Bacteria; phylum Bacteroidota; class Bacteroidia; order Cytophagales; family Cyclobacteriaceae; genus Marinoscillum. Next base: position 53,473 of record JAUIAO010000036.1, read on the forward strand.
TTTTATGTCCAATCTTGACAAAATCTCAAATAATCAATAAGGCGTTATTAGATTGACAATTGCAATCCTTTATTGTTGTCAATCTCTAAAAATGGTTTCCTGAAATCTACAAAGAAATTATCATTTCAATAAGTGTTAATAACTCTTCAACATGATAGGACAGGATGGTTCTCTATGCATTATTGGGGAATATTGATACTGACTTTAAGAGAGTTTGGTTCTATCTGTTTTCATCTCGCAAATCATCGCGACAAAAGGCAAATAGTCCAAACTTCCAGATACTTAACGGGCAACAGCCCTGTGGTTCATATGAAAGGAATGAATTTAAAAGCAGCATTGAGTTTTCTAGCCATATTTTGGCTTCATTTTTTGGTCTTTGCTCAGCAGGATCAAATCACAGTAACAGGTAGGGTGATTGGAGAAGATTCTCCTGACGGGTTGCCCGGAGTTACCGTACAGATAAAAGGTACCAGTAAAGGAGTAATCTCCGATATTGATGGTAATTATCAGATATCTACTGCACCGGATGATGTGTTGATTTACTCATTTATGGGTTATCATTCGATTGAGCAATCTGTCAACAATAGAAACGTCATAAACGTAACGCTTCCTCTTGATGTAAAGGGGCTGGAAGAAGTAGTTATTGTTGGATATGGTGAGCAGAAAAAGGCGAATTTGACAGGTGCTGTAACTTCTATTGATACAAAAGATTTAGACGAAATTCCTACCGGAAACTTAGCAATGGGTCTGGTCGGTAAAATGGCGGGTGTACAAGTTAATAGAAATGGAACAGGGATTCCAGGTACCAATACTCCACTTATCATTCGTAATGAGTCAGCATCCAGTCTCCAAAGACAAGTTTTATATGTCATAGACGGGGTAATCTATTCTGATAACGACTTTCATGCTGTACCAGGACCATCTGGATCCGAAGTGTTTAACAGACTTGATCCGTCTGAAATCGAGAGTATATCGATCTTAAAAGATGGAGCCGCTGCAGTGTATGGTGCCAGAGCCGCAGGAGGTGTTGTAATTGTGAAAACAAAAAGAGGTCAAATTGGAAAACCAAAATTTTCTTACAATGGATCAGCTGGAATTGGCCAACCAACTAACATTCCAGACATGCTAACTGGAGAACAACACGCAGAATTATGGAATGCATTATTGGATGTTCAAAAGAACGACTTAAACCAAAGAGTAAATCCAGACCTCTATTTTGATGATGAAGAATTAGCGGAAATCAGAACTCGAAATTATGACTGGCTGGATGGACTTTACAAAGCAGCGTATAATCAGCGACATGCATTGTCAATATCTGGAGGAACAGATCAGGCAAGGTATTTCCTGTCAGGTACTTTCTACAACGAAACAGGAAACTACGACAAACTTTGGTACAAAAGGTATTCACTACGTTCTAACATGGAATATGACATCAAGGAAGACTTCACATTCGGACTTGGTATCAACTATAGTGTGGGCAATAGAAAGAATCCAAACTATGATCCAGAAGGAACTAGTGTAAATGAAGGTGTATTAAGAGATTGGTACAAACGACCATTGACAGCTGCTAAATGGATTCCCCCAACAGTTGATGGCCTCCCGGTTAATAATGGAGCGTGGAACCCGTATGGGCTACAACAATCTGAAAACTATAGAACAAGCTCAAGTGATAACATAAACCTTTCTGCAAGATTGGATTATAAAGCACCTTTTTTAGAGGGACTATCATTCAAAGGATTGTTGTCTTACAACATTAATTCCAGTTACGATACTCGTTTTGGCCAAGATTATGAAGTATATAACTTCTACAATCCTCAAGATGGTGTATATGAAGGGAATTTGTCATCAGTTTTAATACCAAATAGTGAAGGTCTTAGAGAAAGTTATAGTAGAGGTAACATGTATCAAATAAATGTTTCCTCCATGTACAATACACAGATTGGGAAACATAATCTCTCTGCTATGCTGGTATATGAACAGCAGGAAGGTAATACAAGAGGATTCTGGGCTAGTAAAGAAAACGCCAATATTGATGGTTTTGACTATTTCTGGGCATTCACTGATGCAACCAATAACGTTGATGGTATATACAATATCAGTGGAAGATGGAGTGTAATAGGCAGATTAAACTATGATTATGACGGTAAATATCTATTTGAGTCAAGTTTTAGATCTGAAGCCTCTAATAAATTTGCTCCTGAATACCGATTCGGAATATTTCCAGCATTTTCACTTGGCTGGGTGGTTTCTGAGGAGTCCTTCTTTAAAGATAATATCGATTTTATTGACTTCTTTAAAGTACGGTCTTCTATTGGTATAACAGGAAATGATGGAAACTCTGCTCCGTCAGAATGGAAACCAACATTTATTTCTGGTAGCTCAGGACCAATTTTTGGCACTGGAAATGGCGTTTTATCTAATACTCTTGAAGCAAGAAACAATGGTTTTTATGTCCCTTCCAGAACATGGGCAAAAACCAGAAACTTTAACGTTGGCGGTGATTTATCGGCATTCGGAAATAAACTAGAAATCACTGGAGAGTATTATTATGTTCTGATTTATGATGCTTTTGATAGAATGCAAAACATCCCGTTTTTGGTTGGAAATCCTAAACCTCCATTCGAAAACTACAAGGAATCATTCTCTAGAGGATTCGAATTGCAGACAGAATATTCAGACGCAATCAATCAGGATATTAAATTTTCGGTCTATGCCAACTTTACCAAACGAAAAAGCAGACCTCTTAAATTGTATCAAAACCCATCTGTCTTAGGAACCTGGGAAGATCAACTTTTAAATGATGATAGCAATCAGCCAGGTTATTTTGCTATGGGTATTATTAAAGATGACGCGCATCTCCAGGAAGTGTTAGAAATGTATCCTAACCAACCAAAGATTTTCTTCAACGGAGATTCTGTACCTGCCTTGGGAAATATTCCTATTGCTCCTGGTATGATCTATTACAAAGACGTAGGAGGTCCTAATAGAAGTAGAGTTCCTGATGGTAAAATTGACGGTAATGACAGAGGGATAATTGCAGAATATACCACAGCTCCTTACAATTATGGTTTTGGATTTAGCTTCAACTATAAAAGATGGAGATTAAACGCCGCTTTTGGTGGAGCATTTGGACATAAGGTTTTCATCGAAAAGGATGAGCAGGTAGTTAATACCGTTTCTGATCTGGTAATCACCCAATCTCAAAACACTTTTTCCTGGTGGAATGACTACTGGTCCCCTGAAAATACAGATGCTGCATTGCCAAGACCCTATGAATACGGTTTTGCAGGTGAAACCTCTACATTCTGGATGAGAGATGGTCATACCCTCAGACTAAATAATGTGAGTTTGTCATATAATATGCCAGACAATATCGCGAGCAGGTTGAGGATGTCTAATTTCAAGGTTTATGCATCTGCAACTAACCTTTGGACCATCATTAGTCCATTTGACTTTAAGGATCCTGCCGTTTCCAGGGCATTTGATTACCCTCTGGTAAGAATGATTAACATGGGTTTGAGCTTTTCAATATAAAAGACGTGAAAAATATATCTAAAATAACGCTATTTATTTTTTTACAAGCTGCCCTGATTTCTTGTAATGACGTTTTACAAGTGGAAGATCAGAAAGCTGTAGATGCAGACAAGGTTTTTAATGATCCCGCCTATGCGGAATTATTTTTGAATAATCTTTACGGTTTTACACTTCCGGGTTGGAGAGCCACTTCCGGAGTTACTATGACTGATGAGTCACTGGGTAGAAATGACTATCTAGACGGGTCACTAATAGATCCTACATCTGGAAATCCTGACGCAACACTCGGGGATTACTCATCTGATACATACAGAAAGATTAGAAACATCAATGTTTTCATTGATGAGCTGGAAAAAGGCGACATAGACGAAACAACGAAAAATACTTATCTGGGCCAGGCATTGTTCCTGAGAGCATGGATGTATTGGCAATTAGTTTTTGACTATGGTGGTGTGCCAATGGTAATGGAAGCAATAGATATTAATGATGATATTTCAGAAGAACTACCTAGATCAACAGCCTCAGAATGTGTATCTCTAATCGTAGAGGATCTGGATAATGCATTGGAACTGATAGGTACCTATGGCGCAGATAACTATGGTAGAATTACGAAATCTGTAGTAGCTTCTTTCAAAGGTAGAGTCCTTTTGTTTTATGCAAGTCCGATGTTTGATCCGGATGGAATGACTAACCCTGATGGAATAGCATCCAGATGGGAAGCGGCCTATCAGGCAAATCTCGAAGCAAAGCAAATTGCCGAATCTGAAGGACATGAGTTGTTTGCTGACTTCAGTAAAATTTTCCTCCAAGAGGATAACCCTGAAAACATATTTATTCGAAAATATACGACTGGATATTCTACTCATGGGTTTGAAAATCAGGTAAGACCTGGATCTGCAAAAAGTACCGGAAGTGCTACTTCTACTCCTTCGTGGGACCTGGCGACATCATTCCCGATGAAATCAGGTCTGGCTATAGACGATCCGGCATCTGGATACGACGAAAACGTATTTTGGAAAGACAGAGACCCAAGGTTCTACGCTACTATAGCATACAATAGCTGTGCCTGGAAATTTAAGGGCAGAGATGACGAAAGACAGTGGGCCTACAACAATAACGACCAGGAAAATTTAGTACCTCTAAGCGGTATGTATCTCAGAAAGCATATTAATACTGAATTAGCCATTACAGAAGTAACTGCTACTCCGACAGATTGGGTAGAAATACGATTTGCAGAAGTATTATTAAACCTGGCAGAAAGTGCCAATGAAGTAGGTAAACAAACTGAAGCTTTGGAACTGCTTTATGCAATTCGAGACAGAGCAGGAATAGAAGAAGGAACAGGTAATTATGGCATACCATCCGGGCTATCAAAAGGCGGACTCAGAGAAGTCATAATGAATGAGCGCAAAATAGAGATGGCTTATGAAAGCAAACGATATTGGGATTTGAAAAGAAGAAATCTATATGTAAATGGTGCTGATGGTTCACTAGGAACAGGCCTAAATAGTACTATTAGAAAACAAATTCGTACATCGGTTAATACGGCATACATAATAGGAATTAATCCCGGACTCTCAGGAGCAGCTCAGCCCGAAGATTCTGCATTCTTTTTGTTTGAAAATGCGATGAGAGACACCATAAACTGGGATAATCCGGAAAACTATGAAAATTATTTCACCACTGAAATAGAGGATTTCGACCTAACACCAATTCAATATCAGCAACCAAAATATAATTTTTCTTACATGCCATTCAATGCATTAGTAAAAAATTCCAACTTGGAACAAACTATTGGTTGGCTAGATGAAAATGGTGAGTTAGGGACTTTCGATCCCTTACAAGATTAGTGCATAAATGAAGTATGAAGTTTAAATAAATACGCGTATGATGAAGAATCGACAAACGATTAAAATGATGATGTCTGCTTTATTCTTTTTAGTGGCCATACTAGGCTACTCTCAGGAAGCAGTAGATACTACAATAGTTTTGAATCCAGGAGAGTGGATTCCAGCAGATACTGGATACTACCTGATGGGAGTAGACAAAGATCTGATTGGTGACGATGGAGTTACTGAACACTACGATGGTTGCTATGACGCTTACGGTGACGATGACCATAGAGAAGGCGGCGAGCAATTTGGCTGGGAATATGGTAATGTAATTATATTTAGAGGCTGCGATACTGATCCAGGAGTAGTGGATGATGTGATTAAAGGAACACAGCCAGAAGAAAACTGGCCATCCGTAGGAAATATTATTCAGTTGGGTAAAATGAAATACGGTAATTCTGATTCTATGCAGATTGGAGGATATCTGATCAGTCCTGAATTTACCAGTCTTAGTAAACTGGAAGTGAAAGTAGGTACGGATGTATCTATCAACAATAGCCGTTCGATCTGGATAATGATTGAAGCATCTGCAGATGGAGGTCAGACCTGGGAATATTTCGATAATAATTCCGGAACAGCATACATTCATCAGCAATTGACCAATCAAGGTGGAGACATACATACCTATACAGCTGGTTCCAATGATGGCTTTGATGCTATCGCAGCATTGTCTGAATCAGGAGCGATTAAACTGAGAATTCAAACTGTATTTCCACAATTCGGTGGTGGTACTGGTGAACGTCTAAAAATCTGGGAAGTAACCATCGAAGGAAAAACCGTTCCAACATCTGGTGGTGGCGGAAATGAGGATGTGCTATCAGCAAAACTTCCAATATCAAAATCATTTACCATATCAGATGATGAGATTGTAGCGGCTAGAGGACTTGAATTATCCGTTTACACCTTATCCGGTGTTATGGTTGGCTCAGGTCAGAGCGTACATGTCTGTAATTCTGGTCTTTATGTAGTGAAAACTACGGACGGACAAACCAAGAAAATTTACCTTAAATAATTTTTCACTAAATCAAGCAGGCCCAACGGGAAAAATCCCAAGAGGGCCTTTTAAACCCTAAACTTTATGACAATATGAGAAAGTTGAACCTTTTTTATCCCCGTGCCGGGTTATGGAAGCTGATGCTTTGGACCTTCGTCCTAAGTCTTTTTGCTTTTCAGCCGACATACGGGCAAAGTTTGCTTTATGCAACAGATTTTGAGAATGGATTGGACAGTTCCACCATTCAGGGTAACGGAGCATTAATTGATGCCGGAGACTCTCATGGGACTGTCTTCCACAATGCTGCCGGTGGACAGGCAATCAGAACTAATTATCTGATACTTCCTGATAATATCTTTGCGGATTTGGAAACTGCAGCAACTAATGAATTGACAGTTTCATTTTGGGTAAATAAAGGAACTGCGGTTGATTATTACTGGACTCCTTTGTTTACCGCATATGGAGCTGCTCCTAATCCTGATAACACATCACCTATGTTCACCCTACAGAGTAGAGGATGGACTCAGGTAAATGATGGTGCAGGAAATTGGTGCGACTATTCTGCTGAGCAAAAGAACTTCGGCACTGAGAGCACCGGATGGATCGATGACGGCAACTGGCATCATTATGCTGCATCTATCACTTCTACGGGTACTATTATTTATATAGATGGAGTTCCTACTCATTCTTGGACAATCGACGGAACAACCGCCGCTGGTGGAGTAAACGGATTGCTAAGTACTGGTTCTCTATACACTTATATCACCTTAGGAGGTAATCAATCATGGAACTGGGGTGATCCAGATCCGGCATTCTATTTCGATAACCTGAAAATATACGACGGAGCATTAAGCGCTGGTCAGGTAACAGCATTAAGAGATTTTGATGACATCAATGCTTCTGTTCTTGCGGTTAGTGCCACTGAAATGTTCTTGGATGATGTTTATTCTTCAGCCACATTTACGGTAGATGGATTAAATCTTGACAATGACGTTACAATCACTGCTCCAACGGGCCTAACAGTATCTCCTGCAACGATAGCTAAAGATGCTGCTTCTAATGTAACAGTTACTGTTACTTTTGATGGCTCTACCATATTGAGCGATGTTATTACTGTTGCCAGTGGAACAATGTCTGAGAGTATCTCAGTACAAACAGCATCTAATGCTGACTGTTACACAGCAATATATTCAGGAACAAACCTGATTGCTGACCCTACTTTTAGTCATCCATCATTGGATGCTGGTGGTTTTGGTGGCTGGGGCCCTAGAGCTATTACCAGAGATGAGGTTAACTGCGGAATTGGTAGTGGTTTAGTAAAAGGATCTTGCTGGCCTGATGGTGGTTCTATGGACCGAAGTTTGAATGCTGCCAATGGAAATGCTCTTGTTGCCAATACCTCTTATCGTCTAAGAGCGATGATTAAGAATGAAAATCAATCAAGCGGTTTCCAGTTCCAGGTAGAAGGTTTTGACGGTACTGCAAGCAAATTCTTTCCAATTCCAGAAACTTCTGGTTGGGAGCAATTTGATGCTTCATTCAAAACAGGTGCTACAGTAACTGAAAAAGGAATTTATTTCAACTCTTGTACAGATGGAAATGGTATTCCAATCACATCAACATCAGATGAGATTTGCTACATAGACAACTATGAATTGATTGCGATTCCTGATACTGAAGCAGGAGCTTATGCCGTTACCATAGAAGATGGTTCTGTAAAAGTAGATTTTAATGAAGTAGATGATACTTACACTGTTAAATTCTCTCCAGGAATGACCAGTGTCACTCCATCATTGATCACTATTGATCCAGATGCTACTGTCACTGGAAACGATCCAGTAGATGTATCAGGCGGAAGTGGAACTTCTACTTTGGTTGTTACAGCTCGTGACAACTCAACAACTAAAACTTATACAATCAACTATGAGCGTGATTTCCGTTATGAAACTAATGGTAATAGTCATACAATTTTGGCTGGTGTAGAACAATTCATCGAGGATATTTCTTTGTGGAGTCCTGGTGATGAAATCATCATCACTCAAAGTGAAACAATACTTGGTACAGTAGATATCTTCCAGGAGGTGACCATCATGGGTGATCCTTCAATGGATATGATGCCTGAGCTAAGATTCTATGACAATGGATTCAGAGCCAAAGAAGACTCTATCAATATTACCATCAAAGGCTTGAAGCTGAATGGTCTGAAAGAAGATGGAACTAGCAAAGCTCCTTATGCTTTGAGATTCGATCAGGGCGGATGGTATAACTACAAAACGATCACCGTTGAAGATTGTGAAATCTATAACTTCAATGGTGGTGTACAACTTTGGAAAAACCAGAGAAAATGGTACGACAAAGTAGTCATCAACAATGTATATGCTCATGACTTAATGGGTGACTATGTGATTGACCCAAGGTTGAACGTAGTAAAAGAGCTTGAAATCACAAACTCTACTTTCTACAAGATCAAAGGTTTGATCAAGAATGTATACAATGACAATGATGGTCAGAACGAGTGGGGCGTACAGGGACAGAATGTCTTGATCGCTAACAATACTTTGGACAGTGCTATTACAGA
>JAUIAO010000037.1 GCA_030425425.1 Bacteroidia bacterium
GTGGCTATCCTATTACCTCCATCATTTATTATACTCTCTTTATTTGTATCTTTGATAGCAAATGTCAATTCAATCTGATTATGGTAGCCAACGGTCTCGGGTATGAAACGTAGGGCATTTCAAAGCACTTAACTGTCCGCCCGAACGAACTTGGATAAGAGCCCGAAACTTACGGAAACCGCTGTCCGCCCTATGTTTTTATACCCAATGTTGGGCACTGGCTTTTTATTCTTTTTCTTCTGAGCCTTGTTCAGCCCATTGTCTTTTTTTCTCTTCTTCTTCCTTTTTCTTGTTCGCTCGACTAATTAGGAATGCACCTAAAACTACAAATGCCAAACCACCAAATGAGGTAGAGTGTCCGTTGGCAGCACCAACAATTGCCCCAAGAGTTGATAGAATACCTAAGACAAGTAAAATGATTCCTGCTATTTTCATTGGTTATTCGTTTTCGTCTTTTTTAATATCTATAAACTCAACATCTTTCTTTTTTGAAAAGAGGGTAATGATAAGTCCAATTATTGGAGATAAGAATAGACTGAGTGCGAAAGCCCAACCAAATCCAATTTTTCTGTTCTTACCTACTTGACCAACTAAGGCTGCAAGTCCTACAGCCACTAAGAGAATTACTAATTGTTCCATATTTATTGTTTTAAAAGTTAATATTCAATTTATGTTCAGCTTCAATTTTGAGTTCTTGAAGACGTTTTAGGTTTGTTTTATTCTTTGTGATTTCTTGAAATAAATTATCCGCAATCTTGTTTAATTCTGGGTCAGTAGGAAAACGGTCAGGGTGGCATTTAACCTTTAATTTATCGTAAAGTTCAGTTGAATGAAAGGAACTACCAATTATGTTGTTGAAGTCAACTTCTTGAGCCAACGACTCTTCTTTAAACCGCTGTTTTACACTTTGCTTTTTACTCAGGCTTTTTGACAGTATTAAACCAATAATTATCACTAACTCACCTAATGCAATCCACATCCAATAATTGGTGGTCGTTTCATTTTCTGTTGCATTAGTAATTGCTTTTTCAGCCACTTTTATACTATCTTGAATTAAGGTGTCTTTCATTTTAATCTTGATTAAATTTTGGAAGTGGAATATGGTCTTTTAGCTGCCATCTACAACCGTATGTGCCTTCATCACCATGTATTTCTAATGTGTCCCAACCGAGGACTACAAGTTTTCTTACAAGAACTTCATCGTTTAAAATCACTTTGCCAATATGTATAATTTCATCTTTTGAAAGTTGTCTACCTGTAAAAGCCTGTATTCGAAATCCTGTGTTTAGCCAATTTGAAAATTGGTGTTTATAAGAACTTTCACCTTTTGATATTTTAGCCTTCAAGAGCGTTGGTGCAATTCCGCCAACAAATGAATCCCTTGCGGAATTGTTGAAACTTCTAACAAGCTTACTTCTTTCGCTCCTGTCCCTAAACCAATCTAATATGTTATTCCATGTATTACTGAACATTCTCGTTATGTTTAATTTCCTTTAAAGAATAAAGGATTTTGTTCATCTTGTTTTGATAGTTGTATTTCTTACTACTCAAAGTCCATGAAAGAACTTGATAGTAGTTTTCTTTTCCTTCATAAATTCCAATGGAGTAAAATGCGTCTATTCCTTCTACTGTTCCACTAAGAGTGGTAAGTCTTGCTGGCATTTGATTTATTGTGGTATCAATTAACTCTGATTGATATGGACTTGATAGGCTTTCCTTGAAAACATCTAAAATCAACTTTGAATAACCGTCAATGTCATTAGAGTAAATATTCGTTAAGTCGTTTTCATCAAGTGCTTTCTGCATTTCTTGTTTTGGCTCGTCAATAGCTATTACGTAAAATTCTTTCCAAGCATGTTGATATTGCAATGAAGCGTCATCATTGAGGTTACTCACCTTTGTCAAAAATCCTGGAATTGAAAGTGAATATTTATTATCAACTGTAACAAGTTGTTCTTCGTCACTTGAGCTACAAGATTGTAGAAGCAAAATTGTCAATATGAAAAATAGTGTCTTTCTCATGCGGTCGTTTTTTTAGCTTGTGCCCAACATTAATGCAACGCGCACTATGCGCGTTACCCGATATTCAAATATACCCCATCGCTACATCATATCAAGCGGACTTTTTACTTCATTCAAACTTTTCGTCGTTACATGAGTGTAAATTTCCGTTGTTTTTGGATTAGTATGACCAAGTAGCGACTGAATATATCTAAGATTAGTTCCATTCTCCAGTAAATGCCGAATCGTCGGACCGGTAGCAAAGCTATGCCTGAGCGTATGAGGGACCACTTTTTTTCTTATTCCGGCTTTTTTTACGGCTCTTTGCAGAAATTTCCTCAGGCTACTTGCTGAATACTTTCCACCCTCCGGACCCTCAAATAGATATTCTTCCGGACGGTATTTCAGAAAATAGCTTCTCAATAATTCCAATAGCTTTGGTGAGAGTACAGTAAGGCGATCTTTCACTCCCTTCCCCTCTCTAACCCATATTCGCATTCCATCAGAATCTATATCTGCTATTTTCAGATTGATCAATTCCCCCACACGCAAGCCCGCCGAATAGATCGTCGTGAGCATTGCCTCATGTTTGATATTATTGGTATTAGACAAAATCTGCTTAACCTCCTCCATGCTTAGCACTTGAGGCAACTGCTGAATTTTTTTGGGTCGCTCCAGGTCAATATACTGTCTTTCTTGACCCAGCACCCTTTCCAGATAAAATTTCAGAGCATTTACACTTTGGTTTTGATAAGATCTGGAAATATTCTTCTCACGAATCAGCATGACGTGGTACTGCTGTAGATGTACTTTATTGACCTGATGAAGCGGTGTTGGATAAACAAAACGTAAAAATTCCCGAAACATGAAATGATAAGTTTTTACTGTCGCATCACTATACCTGCTAGCCTGCAACTTGTCCGTCATTAGTTCTAGTGCTATCCGGTATTCACGTTTCCTATTTGTAGCTACAGGATTGTTCATAACCTAAAACTCATCAGATTTCTTGTGTGAAGTAGTGTTTTAAGTGCTTATATTCGAAAATAAACAATTATAAAAATGGTTAATCTTTCATCAAAAATATGTTTGGAATGCGGTAAATCGCTATCAGGAAGATCTGATAAGCGATTCTGTGATGCTTATTGTCGAAACACTTACAACAATCGGCGCAAGTCCGATGATGAATTACACATACAATCTATCAACAGACAGATCCGACGCAATCGAAGGATACTCAAAACGTTGTGTCCAGACGGAAAAGCAACAATACGACGTGATGTATTGGAAAAAATGGGCTTTGACTACCGCTATTTTTCAGGCATTTATGAAGCAAAGTTGAAGTATTATCTAAGCTACGATTACGGTTTTGCAGCCATCATGGACAATGGAAAAGAAAAAGCCCTAATCATCCAAAAGCAAAACTACATGGACGACTATCAGATCAATCCATGGGTGTAATAAAATAGTCAACTCTCACCCAGCACACGCGCAACAAAAAACCCGGCTTACGCCGGGCTCTACTTATCTTTGATTAGTGCTTTCTTACTCCCAAATAATCTTTCTTACAGGCAGCACGTCTATGGCAATGTCGGAGGTTACGTCCATCGCTTCAGCGAGCATCGGCGTTTCGCCAGTCCATTTATCGAAGAAGATTTGCACTTTTTCATTATCACCATCTCCTTCCAATATCAGCATTTCTGCCGCCAGGTTTTTCACACCTTCCTCAAAATTTTCAAAATCCACAGACCACTTCTTTGTAGCTTCATCATAGTTGATGCCACCATTTTCCAGCAGATAATTCAGCGATATAGCCGCCGCTTTTCCATGTGCTTCATCCAGCCCAAAGCGAATAGATCGGAACAAGCTACCCAGGAACGAAACATAAAACTCCCGAGCTCTCTCCGGATCTTCCACACCTTCTTCCATCAGGTAAGCCAAAGAATATAATCCCACTATGTCCGCCTTGGCTTCTTCCAGCGCATTGTAATTTGGACCGATGGCCGCATTGGCCGCCATGCCTTTTTTAGGACCCACTTTCACCTGCCTTGGCCCAATAGCGTGACAGATCTCATGCATCAGCACAAACGTGAAAAACCCTTCATCAGAGAGGTATTGGAGCTGTGATTCATCTATCAGCACTTCACTCACCGGCTTGATGATCGCATTGAACCGAGCTTCCAGCATGTTTTTCCAAAAGGTCTTCTTAGTACCCTTCGTAGCGTGTACAGCCGGATCATTCGGCAGGTTTGTCGCTACTGCCTGGTAGCCGATTCTTCCCTCGCCCATTCTGATGATGTCTTGCACCACTGTGAATGTGGCCGTCAGTCCATCCACCACTGATTTGTATTCTTCAGGGATCGGCAAGTTCTGCTCCATCTTCTTCAGATAAGCTTTATACTTTTCCAGGTCGGCACTAGCTTGCTGATCGATGATTTCGATATACGATTCATATTTTGCTTTGATCCCCGCGATGTGATCAGAGTATGTTTCGAATGGTCCGAACACCATGTCGAATTTCGTAGAGGTCATATTCACCCAAGTGGTATCTACGTCATAATAATTGTCGGTGGTCAGGGCATCTGCTTTCATTCTCAAAAACTGCTGAAACTCCGGCTCATCAGACAGGTTGGCTACTTCCCGGAGCAGACTCACTGCCGGATCGATGTACTGCTTGTAGGCCTCATAGTAGCGTATGGCCTTGTAGCCACCATTGCCATCCTCACGAATCACCGTGTAAGGATACATAAACTCTTCCTGCTCTTCTTCCGAAAGTGTAGCCACATATGCATCAAATTCCTCACGAGTCATCCCTTCCGGATATTGTTCTTCTCCACCGTAGTATTCTTGATCTCCGATGAACGGTTCGTATTCATTGAGCAACTCAAACGGACCGCCGTTTCGCTGTACGAGCGTGAGCAGGTCTGCGCTGTAAGGATCATTTTTGATTTGCGATAAACTATCGATGATTTGCAGGCCCCTTTGGCTGGTCTGCATCCAATATGCCGAGTCGATATACTTCGCCGCTTCCACTAGTTTTTTCAGAATTTGTTTGTCGTTTTCGCTGTATGATCGTGCGTCAAAAGTCATTTCATACGGCTCATACTGGCTGAGGTATTCCTGCACTTTCTCAGGGGATGCTGCCCAGGTTTTTGCATGTGTTTTTTCTTGCTTTGGCTCGCAGGCCAATAGGGAGAGTCCCAGGAGGACGTAGGTTAGTTTTTGCATAAAGTTTTTTGTCGGTTATTTGATTCCCCAATTTATCAACTCACAATGAAAATTGCGAGATTGGGATGAATTCTAAAAGTTCATCATATTCTAAATGAGCATGAAAGCGAGCTGTAAGCGACTGTAAAAGTCCATTCAATATTAAGAGGTGTATTAATGCTGGCTGTAATTGTAAGCTTTAGCCTCAATAATAATGACCGAATGATTAGCGCTTCAGAATTCCTTTTAACTTTTAACCCTGCTAGCCGACAAGCCTGTCATGTGAGGCGCTAATTACAGATCTGAATCAAGAAAGTGCCCTGTACTTCATTCTCATCATCAAATACCGCATTCAGCGCGCCAATGGCATAGTTGCCGCTGATCTCCACTATCTCAATATACCCGCCAGAAGCTGTCAGGTTTTTGCTCCCATTGTCAAAATTGAAATTGACCACAGCCGATCCGTCAATAGTAGGTAAGTTGAAATTGTACCGCTGTGCAGGTACCCGAAAAAACAAATGAGGTTTGGAAGTGACTCTTACGGCACATGGATCAGCCAGGCTATCAGGCAGCATTCTACCCTCTATGAATCCATAGGATGCATTGTACAAACCATTGGCTGATTGATACTCCCAGTCTTCTCCGCCGATTACTCCTTTCACAGGGCTCTTTTCCGGATCAAAATCATTGATATCCGAACCACAAGAAAAAATGCTTGTAAGGCTGACAATGGATATCACTAAGTACAAATGCTTCACGTCTGAGATTTTTGTTCAAAAGTATAACGAACAATCTGCGGATCAAATATTTAGGGTTCTATTCGAAAGTCATATTTGACCAATTCTCCAGTCCTATCCCCTACCGGATACGACCTTTCGGTAAACTGCACCTGATGATCCCGGTCTATGGTAATCACCGTACTGCAGCATGTACCGTATGCTTCCATCCGAATACACATCGCTGACAGTTTGCTTTCCAGCTCTTTGCTTACTCCTGTTTCTGGTAAGATGTCATCCGATGCGATGCTTTCATCCTGCATCATTTCTATCAAGTCTTCATGAGCAAATTCCCCTGCCATCAGCTCCTTCAATTTTTGTTTGGCAAGGTCCACCTTCGGCCAGCTAGTATCCAAAAATGCGTTGCTCAGGCCATGAATACCGGGAGTGACAGGATTCAGTTTGCGCTCATAATTACTATAATGTAGCATTTGCTTTTCCGTGCCTAGGATCAGATTGAATCCGTTATAATCCTCTGCCCGAGCATGAACAGACTGCACATACTTTTCTGGTGTGTCCTGGCTCAGTAAAAATCCAGTCGGCAAATCACCTCGCGAACTGGCATCTTCCCTGATATTAGCAGGATCACGAAAATTAGTCAACGTGGCAAGTCTGCCTGATTTTGAAATGGCCATCCAGGTACCCAGAGCTTTCAAATCCCGACCACCAAGTATCGACGGATGATCCTTCCAGTAATCTGCCTTGGCAGTAGGTCTGGCATAAAATTCATCGCGATTAGCAGCCATGATCAACTTATATTTGGGATGATTGTCCCAGGAAAATACGATTAGACACATTCAAAATATTGTTTATGCGGAAAGTATTCAGGTATTTAAGCGCATATCAAAGTAAGCACTTTGACGCAAGATTGTATGTCATCATAACCGCATTTCTATCGATCTGTTTCGTTTTCAACTATACCCTGGACTTTGAAGATTCGTATATCGACCAACTCAAAGGCACCAATTGGTACTGGATAGCCATGCTGGTGTGGATGGCTTTTCCTTATGTCACAGTGAGTATCATCATTCGTAAATTCAACCAAAAGGAGGTACGGCTAAATAGCCAATATTGGCTGATGGTCCTCGTTGGGTTTGGAATATTAGCACTGGACCGGACGTACACAGGCTACCAGATTTGGATCAAGGAGCTTTCTACTTCGGCTGTAGACCGATACTTTATCACCAAATGCGTCAATTGGAGCTCCAGTTTGATTTTAAATGTGCTACCGCTTATGCTGGTATATCGGTTTTTGGTAGATGAGTATCCGCGAAATTTCTTTGGGCTAGCCCAAAACAAATTCGATGCAAAACCATATTTCCAGATGCTGGGAATAGCCGTAGTGCTTATTGGTATTGGGTCTTTCTTTTCGGATTTACAATCTTACTATCCTCGTTTTCAGTTTTCCAGATATGACAGGTTTGCCGAAATCCATGAGCTACCAGAATGGGTCACTGTTTTACTTTATGAAGTCAGTTATGCACTGGATTTTATCTCAGTAGAAGTGTTTTTTCGAGGGTTTTTGATTTTCGCCTTTTCCCGAACGCTCGGAGGATATGCTGTATTGGCCATGATCTCCAGCTATGCTTTTCTTCATTTTGGCAAACCCATGACAGAAGCGATCAGCTCAGTTTTTGGTGGTTTCATACTTGGAGTGGTGGCCTATCGCACCAGAAGTGTCTGGGGAGGAATCATTATCCATGTTGGTGTAGCCTGGGCGATGGAAGTTTTTGGGCATTTACAGAAGGTTTTTTAGTGGGTTTTAACCGCAGAGAAAAGGAGAAAACAGAGAGAAAAACGCAAATCCCTTCAAACGAACTTTTTATTCGGAAGAGAAAACAGTCTAACCTCAAGATCGGTTAGCATGAAGGTCGAAAAGAAGGTGAATCGGGCTTAATTTTACCATAATGGAATTTGATTCAATTATCATATTAGCAATAGGCCTGTTGGCAGGAGCGGCCATAGGATTTTTAGCAGCTAAGCTGACTACAAAAAAGCCCCAAGACCATACACCTCAGGTACAGTTGGAGCTGAAACTGGAGCAGGAGAGGTCCAACAACTTGAATGAAAACCTTCTTCAGCTCAATCAGGAATTGAAAAAAGAGCGTGAGCAATTCATTCGTGTGAATGGCGAAAACGCATCACTCCGCACACATTACAAAAACATGCAGGAAAAGTTGGCGGAGCAAAAAAATGAATTGAATGAGCTACAACAACGCTTTGCGGTTGAGTTTAAAAATCTGGCGAATGAAATTTTTGAAGAAAAAAGTAAAAAATTCACCGATCAGAACAAGACAAATCTGGATACCCTACTAAAACCTCTGAATGAAAAACTCCTTCACTTTGAAAAGAAAGTAGAGCAGAGCAACAAAGACTCACTGCAATGGAACACAGCGCTCAAAACAGAACTCTCCAATCTGCGCTTGCTCAACCAGCAGATCACCAAAGAAGCGGAAAATCTTACCAAAGCACTCAGAGGCGACAGCAAGCTTCAGGGTAACTGGGGAGAGATGCAGCTAGAGAATATCCTGGAGAAAGTAGGGCTGCAGAAGGACGTGCACTATTTCAAGGAGAAGAATTTCAAGACAGAAGATGGCAATAACCAGCGGCTGGATTATATCATCAAGCTACCCGATGATAAATATCTGGTGCTGGATTCTAAAGTTTCCCTGACCGCCTATAGCGGATATTTTGAGGCGGAAGATGAAGCGACCAGAAGCAAATACCTCAAACAGCATCTGGATAGTGTCAACAGTCATATCAAACTCTTGGGAGAGAAAAACTATCAGAACCTTTATGAAATCCAGCAGCCGGATTTTGTGCTGATGTTCATTGCCAATGAGCCGGCACTAACCATTGCGCTAAAGGAGGATGAAAATCTATATGAAAAAGCTCTGGATAAGAACATTGTACTCGTATCTACCAGCACACTTTTAGCAACTTTGCGCACTGTCTCTTACATCTGGAAGCAGGATCTTCAAAACAAGAATGCGCTGGAGATCGCCAGACAGGCAGGAGCATTATATGATAAGTTTGAAGGGTTTACCAATGATCTCCTGAAAGTAGGAAACAGCCTGAACCAAACTAAAACCCACTATGAGGCAGCGATGAACAAGATAGCGGATGGAAGTGGAAACCTGATCCGGCGCACGGAAAAACTGAAAGAACTAGGTGCAAAAGCTACCAAACAAATAGATCAACGATTGATTAATAGAGCTGAGTAACTCGAACTATTTATCCTTAACAATAAGATTTGCTTAAGACTCTATTAATGAAACCCCTGAGAAAAATGAGAAATCAGAGTTTTAAAAAAAAACCTTTGGTTCTTTCCTCTGTTTACTCACATTCTCTATGGTTGATTTATTTAGCTCCATTAACAAGGAGTCCAACCAAAAGGTGATTTGAGTCTCTTTATTGAAAATTATTCTCTGTAAAATCAAAATCGAGATTGAAGAATAAGAGGAGTATTTTTGCACAAACTATGGAACTGACAGCAGATAACAAATTGAAGAAACTCATTGTAGTAGGCGACCGGGTATTGGTGAAGCCCAAAAAATCTTCTGATAAGACTTCCAGCGGAATATTCCTGCCTCCGGGAGTACAGGAAAAAGAAAAAATCCAGTCGGGCTATATCGTGAAAGCTGGACCCGGCTATCCAATCCCAATGGCGATGGATGAGGATGATGACTGGAAACCTGAAGAGGAAAAAATCAAGTACATCCCTCTACAAGCAAAGGAAGGTGACCTGGCGATTTTCTTACAGAAAAGTGCTTTTGAAGTGGTCTATGAAGGAGAGAAATATTATATCGTGCCTCAGAATGCCATCCTGATGTTGGAGCGGGAGGAGGATTTATTTTAGTCCACTTTGTGGGATTTATTCTTCACAAAACGAATCCTCACGTAGTTCTTCCGTTCCAACAAGGAGATTGTTCACAAAAAAGGTATTTCCATCTTTTAATTTGACAATGGTATAAGTAAGTTGAGATTGATCTGTTATTTCAATACTTGTAACGGTTAAAACATTGTTTGCTGAAAAAACTTCACTTCCGACTATCAGTTGATTCACTTTGTCATACTGATAATCTTTTCTCGTTTTTGTGGGGTCTATTGAAACCCAACCTTCCCCATCAAAAAAAGGGTGATCAGTTGTAGAAGTAATTTTAGTACCATCATTAAAAATGATTGTGGCGAGATTGTGATGCATTGCAACGGATATTTCATTGATTGCGGAAGAGAAAAATGTATTGGTTTTCAAATCAAAACTTAGCACGGAATCCACCTCTACTAGTTCCTCTATTGGTTTTTGACTTTTATCAGACATAGTCACTAATGTACCTGCGGCAAAACAATGAACATCCAAACCGTCAAAATAAATTTCAGAAATGGCCACATCGTCATACTTCGATCCTTTATAAACCTCTAATATTTCAAATCTCAACTTTATAGGTGATTTGAGTTTTAATTGGGAATAATCACTCCTTTCTCCATGACCAATGGGATTTACTTTGAAAACCTGTTCAGAAACCTCATCTTTTAAATTAAGAATAGCATAGGGCTGATCATTCAAGTACATCTTTAGTTTCCTGACTCTAGAATTACTATGATACGCATTCGGACTTTTCACATACCCATTAACAATTCGGATTTCAGTGATTCTTGGGTTTTCTGGTGGTAATTCATATGAGATATATTCTCCGATTCCGTAACCTGCCACTCCTTCTACCCACGCAGTTTGATAACTCAGGTCATGAATATTCGCAGGTTCATAAGTATTTGTTCCTTGAGATTTGAGATATGAAGATGCCGTGATATTGCCAATATTTCCTCCGCAATACCAGCTGCATCCCCCACCGACTACATCCCAAATATCCTCAAACACTTCTCCATATTCCATCATAATCTCTTTGTCTTCTTCAGAAAGGGTATTCCATTCTTTTTTACCATCGTAGATTTCTTCCATTAACAGATCTCGCTTAGCCCATTTGGCCTTTGCATTATCACTAAAATCTAAACGTCTGATTTCTGAAGGTTGAAGGCTTTTCAATTCCTGAGAATGAACTTCAACTATTAGCAAAATGAACAAGAAGGATATTGCTACTTTCATATTTTAGTATTGTTTAACTCCTCAAATAATACTCTATCTGGCCTTTTTCATTGCTGTCCATATCAAAGAGGCCATTGAGGTACATTTCTTTGAGATATTCTTCGGCTTCTTTGAAGGTCATGGAAGAATGAACCGCCACATCTGCGATGGTGATTTTACCGGATTGATTCTGAGCGATGGCTATGATTTTGGCTTCATAGTCCCGATAGGTTTTGTCTTTGCTGATCTGTTGTCCTTTTCGCATCAACAGCACTCCAATTCCGAGTGGTAGTAGTGACATGATAAAAAGCATACCGAGCCATTTATTCAGCTCGTCTGGAATCATTTCAAGGTTGAGCAGTGTGCTTAGCAGCATCAAACTGCCTAAAACAGCAAATGCCACACCGACGATTTTGAAAAAGAATGCTTTCATAGCTTCAGAATGAAAACTAAAAATACAGAAATCACATTTTGTACTGAGAACCAGAAGGAATTATTTGAACTTGTGATCAGAATTTTTCTCCGTGCTCTTGGACGGTGAGGACTCCACCCAAGGCCAAAATCACCATTGGAACTAAAGGCCAGAAGGAAACCTTATTTATACTCAATGATTAAAAACTGAGCGGTGGTTTCTCCAATGTTGAGCACCTCATGCGTGGTGACTACATCATTCGAGAAGGTGTTTCCGCCTGGCACGTTCACTTCCTTTGTGCCATTGTCAGTGGTGATTCTGAACTTACCACCAGCTAAAGTATAGCCCACATGTGGATCATGATAATGCTTTTCATGGCCTACACCCGGAGGAAAGGTACATTTCAGGATTCTTATTTTTTCGTTTTCCTCTACTACTTCACAGACAGACTCACCCTCCCATCCAGCTTCCAGCGGATCGGGTAGTTGACCCTTGGCTTTTTCTGAAGGGTCACTGCTACAGCTCCACATTAATGAAATGAAAAGAGTGAAGATGGTCAGTTGAAGAAGTTTCATTGGTATGGTGCTTTAGATAAAATTATCAATTTGAATTAGCGCTGAGTTTCCAACTTCGATTCTTTTTTGAGTCTTGAAACTTAATCGCCGGTAATCTTACATACATTAATCGATTGCTATTTACGATCCAGCTCATTTCGTATCATAGTTAGCAAATTTTCAGCACGGGCTCTATCCAGCAAATAGCGTCGCTCTATACTCCCCAAGGTTTCGAGTCTGAATTCGATGAAATTTAGCACTTTGACATCCCTTCGATACGCGGCTGGTCGTTTTCCAGGTAAATCAAGCTGACTCAAAACACTATCCGGAACAGAGCCAGATCCTAACCCCATGCGATCAAAGGCAAACAGATATGGCCCAACGACATTGCGAGTATATTCATTGTTTGCGTTGATCCAATTTTGCGTGTGAACATCAAATAAGTTGTAATAATTATTCAGGGAATCGATGATTTCTTTGTTACTAAACTCACTCAAGATTTTGTCACTTGCCAGCATCGTATTCCAGGCTGATTTTGATAAGGCTATCGGAAAGGTGGTGATCATGGTGCCAGCCACAGAAACAGAAAAATCCTCCAGCTCATCATTGTTCATTTCTGAAATGATGGTGTGGGTATCTGCCCTACGGACATCTACTATCCTAAGCATTAAATTAAAGTTGGCCGTGTCTGACTGTAAGTTGCTATACAGTTTTTCTAAAATGGATACCTCATTTTTATGATTGCTTCTGTTTTCCTTCCACTCTTCCAGAGCAAAAGCGCCATAGATACCAATGATGAGGACCAGAATTTCCAGAAAATACTTGTACCATTCTAGCTTTAGATGTTCTATTAGTTTTTTCATTTTTTCAGCTCTTTGTCTATTTCGGTAATCACCGTATTTGTGGCCATAATCGCTCGTTTATAATACTGTAGTCCTACATATCGATATCGGATGATCATGCTCAAAATGTTTTTAAATTCCTCATCTTTTTTCAATGATTCAAAATCATTTGGCCTGGCATTATGATTGTTTTCAGGGTCTGTTCTCCGAAAGTTCTTAGAGAAGTAAGGAATATTAATGGTTTGGTAAAATACATTTTCAGAATCTCTATAGTCACCAATAATGACTGTAAATTCTCCCTCGAACAGGTTTACAATGGTGTTTTGAAGTACTCTGTTGCTAATAATATCTGTGCCTTTGGACTTCAGAGCCTGATATGCTGTGGAGGTAATGTAAGGACTGCTCCATCGGGTGAGCTTTCCAAAAGCGGTATCCAAAGCAGGGAAATATGGTTCATCATTATCCGTTACCCGCTTGATGAGCTTGTATTGGAGCAAGTTTGCCTGGATTTCGAGGGTGTCTTGTGACAAATCCTGTAGTGTTTTTTCCAGATTGGCTCGTATATCCATCAAAATGATTCGCTCTTCTTTCTTCTGTTTTCTTTGATCATTCCAACTCTCCAGAGCAAACGCCCCATAGATACCGATGATGAGTACCAATATCTCGAAGAAATAAGTTGGCCAATTTTGCCTGAGATTTTCGGTTAGTTTCTTCATTTGGTCTTCAATTGAGCTTTGATTTTTTGCTGTAGCCGTTCATTTTGATCAATCAGTTTTTGGTACAGCTCTACCTCCACTTTTGCATGAATATTCCTGATGATGATGTGCGTTTCCAATAACCGATCATTTAAAAACCTATCCGGGTTGATCAATTCAGATTTTCGGGTGTCATTGAGATACATCTGCCTTATATCAAAGACATCCATTTGCACAAAGGCATCCACATAGTTTTCAAAAACATGCGGCTCATAAAAGTCCCTGATATACTCATTAGACATAGCCTCTCTGGTGACTACATCTTCTGATTTTTCATAGTAAAGCTGAAGATTGAGGCTGAGTTGGTCAGGTATCAGGTCGAGCTTGCCGGAGTTTAGTAGTGCATCCATTCCACTCCTGAAACCATTGAAATGTTTTTCTACCGCGATCACGCCTGAGCTCTGGGTGGCCAGGTCCGGATCCACAGATTGTGCCTGATAACTTTCGATCAGAAGGTGAGTTCTTCTTACTACATCCTCGGTTTGGACGATCAATGAATCCAGCTGAGTTCTGTCGTCAGCCAGGTTAGCAAGGATATGGGTGAGGTACACATTTTTTTGTTTGTTGTCCTTTCGGTCCTCATTCCAACTCTCCAGCGCAAAAGCCCCATAAATACCGATGATCAGTACCAGGATTTCGAAGAAATAAGTCGGCCAGTTTTGACGGAGATTTTCAGTTAATTTTTTCATGGTGATACGATGGAATATTTGGAGTCTGTCTAGTCGTTTTATTTTATTAGCTCTTTATGCAATAACTTCAGTGTTTTTTCTATTCTCTTGCGCAACGCCAGACTTTGCTCAATCGCCCCCTGATTCATTCCAATTCCATGCGCCACAATGCCTTCTAGATGCTTATTCTGCAAAATGTCACGAAGGTTAGGAGAATTCTTCGATCTGGTTACAGACCGGGATTCTTCTTTTTCTTTATCCAGTAACCAATCCGCATGAATACCCTCTATCTCCCAAAACTTACTTTGACTATCGCGCTCTATGCCCATATCCAGGCACATATCCAGAAACTGTCCATATACTCTCCCTTGCCACATGATTTCAATCTCACGTAGCGCTGCTAGTTCAGAAGACCAATTGGTTATCATGCGATTCAGCTCCGGGTTTTTTATCAGGTTAATCTTACCGGAATTGCTCAGATTATTTTTGATTGGGTCAAAGGTCACATCTATACCCAAAACAGAAATATGAATCAATAAACTGTCCAGATCAGCTGTTTGATTATCCATCGCATCAAGAATAAAAAATGACGAATTGACACAAGTCCGGTGCAATTCAATTTTTTGATTAAGCTGCATAAGGTTTGCTTCATAATCAAGGATCAACTGTCTGTACAGTGCCTGTTCTTCTTTTTTTTGTTTCCTCTCTTCATTCCAGTTTTCAAGAGCAAATGCCCCATAGATACCAATGATCAAAACCAGAATTTCGAAAAAATAGGTTGGCCAATTTTGCCTGAGATTTTCCGTTAGTTCTTTCATCTTAATTTCAAATGCGGTTGAGTGTTTAGGTCCTGATTAAAGAAAATGGATCTGTTCAATGGATCATTGTATAATTCTTTTGTCAATCTGTGATAATATAGCCTCAATTCTTTTTCGAAGTGCATAGCCCTGGATATTGGCAATCTGATTCCAGGTAATTACATATGCAGCATATCCTTCCAACTCTCTGCTATTCAATAAGGCGTCAAGTGATACTGGTGCTTTAGAGGGCCTGATTTTCCGTTTGATTCTGAGCGTCTGGTCTAATGCCTCCACTGGCGTATAGCCATCCTTCCAGAGCATGTCGGTGAAATCACGGGCAATACCCAGGTTGATTCCCATATTGGCCCCAATATCTGTTCTTATTTTTTGCCAATTCAATTCTATCTCCTGCAGCTGATACACATCTGTAGTCCAATTGGACAGCATTCGCCTTAAACTATCATTTCGCAACAATCTGATATTGCCTGAGGAGATCAGGTCATTCTGAATAGGATCAAAAGTCGGATCACGTAATATTGAAGAAATTAACATTAATAGGCTATCTCGGTTCGCTTCGACTGGATAATCCATAAAATGGAGTATTCTGTGAGCAGATGCTATCATATCATTCCTCATAGATGTTTTTTCATCCAGTTGGTCAAGATTAGCCAGATATTCACTTTTAAGCTCTTTAAGAATCTTTTGCTCTTTCAAATTGTCTTTTCTGTCATCGTTAAGGTTTTCGAGCCAGATGGCCAACAAAATACTTCCGACGATGACCACACCTTCCAAGAGCAATTCCGGCCATTTTTGGGAAAGGGTGATGAAGAGTCTTTTCATATTGTCTTAATTACAGATTAGAGTGGTTTGTCTTGTCTTGTGAGAGAAGTTTTCGGCGAATATTTCTGAGGAGGTGAAGGATGAGTTATTTCTGCGATTTTAATTCCTGTGAGATGTGGTTTTTCAATTCAATGATTTCTTCTTCAAGACCAGAAGCAATTTCAGATTGGACTTCTGCCAGTCTGGCACTACTTTGTATCATGGAGAGCCACTTCATGTCTTTTAGGATTTTGAAGTCTATAGGCATTCTCGATTTGCCCGGGAAATAAGGAACCGAAACAAGATAAAAATTTTGATAGTTGAATGAGATGAATTCCTGAAGCACTACTCCCAAACGCTCATTCCCATATTTTTCATAGTATGGGATAGACTGTTCATAATACCTATTGATACTTGACCTAAGAGAGTCGTTGGAAATCAGATCAATCCCTTTGGATTGTAATAGTTGATATCCACCTTTGATTGGGTTGAAATGTGGGTTTAGTTCCATCAAATAGACAAATGTGCCTAAAGAATCGGTGAAGGTTTCGTCAGAATAGAAAAAAGCCTGTAATGCTGAGTCGGCCTTCTGAATAACATCATATCCTACCATTTCATCATGTATTTCATATAAGTCATTTTGGAGATCTGCTTTGATTTCAGTCAATATCTTTCGTTCTAACCTGGATTTCTTTCTATTTTCATTCCAATCATCAATTTGTACGGCGATCAAAATTCCAACCACGACCAACACGATTTCGCCAATTGCATAAAGCAAATAAGAAATGACCTTATTGTCTTTAGAAATGAGTTTTCGACGGATATTTCTGAGAAGGAAGAGCATCTATTGAGTGTTTAAATTTCTTTGTAACTTCTGATTGTCATTCAGGATGTTTCTGAGCATGATATCCCTGATTTGCAGAGTTGCAAGTCTTCTAGTGAGCACTTTATTAAAGTCATCACTATGTCGAAAATTCACATAAACTTCTTCAATTACTGATTGCAACTCATATGGGGGATCACAAGCTGTGAAAGACTGCTGATCTATACTGCTGGAGTTGACACAGGTTTCCCAGATGTGGGTTTGGACGCTGATAGGAATAATACCTCTTACAAAATCACGATAAGCTGTGGTTCCTCCCGTAAGATGTTCCAGTTGCTCTGGGTTGTCGATATAATAGGTAGATACTTGTTGCAAGACTGAGTCCTTCGCTACATATTGGATCACACTGTTATTTTGAAGTTCGTTATAAGTGGTGACTGTAGCGCGAAAGGGCCAGATTTGACTGGTCTGAAATACCTTATATACAAATTCCCATTGGTCATTGAAATCAGAAGTAACCTCCTGATGCAGGTGTGATTCTGCTTCTAAGCCATATTCGTAGATGATATCAAAAAACTCGATTCTCTTAGTCAGATTATTCTGATCCGTCTGTAAATCAGAAATTAATCTGGCTCTATACTCTATGCCATCCTGTTTCTTTTTCCTTTCCTGATTCCAATCATCAATCTGTACCGCGATCAATATTCCCACTACCACCAGAATGATCTCTCCAACAGCATAGAGCAAATAGGAAATTACTTTATTGTCTTGTGAGAGCAGTTTGCGGCGGATGTTTCTGAGGAGGAATAGCATTGCTTAGCGGCGATTCTATATTCAATTAATGGCTTGACAATCAGTCAATATAATCAAATAATCCTACTAATTTGAAGCAAATGATCTTTCAGTGAAAAACAGTCAGAATTGTGCTGAACAGCGCGTTTGTGATCAATAGATAGAAATCTCTCATAACCCGAAAAATTCGGGAAAAAGTAATTGAAAAACAGTAACACCTTGACTTACAGAGTGATTGATTCGAAATACCAAAAATAAAATAGCCCTAATTTGAGCTATCAATTTTTGCAATTTCTTCTCATTGATCACTGAAAATCAATCACTTGAAGCAAACGATATACATTTCTAATTAATAATGCAGGTTAATTCTGTTATTATTGTTGGCAGATCAAATCAACAGCCAGTGCTCAAAACTCTCTTCAAAGTACTTTTCAAACTTGGTGGCTGGAAGCTTCACCAACCTACTCCTGAGCAATCATACAACTGTGTGATGGTTGCTGCTCCGCATACCAGCAACTGGGATTTTGTGTATGCTATTAGTGCCATGGATCAGCTCGGTTTGAATCCACGGTTTACTATTAAAAAGGAGTTCAATGTGCCACCGTTAGGCAACATGATCAGAAATCTGGGTGCGATTTGGATAGACCGAAGCGCTACTAAAAAAGGTGGAATGACCGATTTCATGGTGTCGCTCTTTCGGGATTGTGAAGAGCCACTCACCGTGGTGGTGACACCAGAAGGAACCAGATCGCCGGCAAAAAAATGGAAAACCGGCTTTTACTATGCCGCGTTGAACGCCAAAGTTCCGATTTGTCTCTCGTTTATGGACTATAAAAACAAAATAACGGGGATTGGTACCTGCTTCATGCCCACTGGAGATCTTCAAAAAGACATGGAACACATCATGGAGTTTTACAGTAAAACCCATCCGAAATTCCCGGAGAAGTTTAGTCTGGATGAGCGGTTTTTGCCGAATACAAAATAACAATCAAAACTTTAATGTGGTGACTGAATTATAAAAGCTTTCACCTCATACTCCTTCAAAAATTCATCAATCAACCATCCGTACCGGTCTGGAAAATCCTGTACATCTGCACAGTGGAGTGAACCCCAGCTCGTATGGTGAAAAGTGAGAATATCAGGGTTCATCGCAGCGGCTATTTCTACAGATTGCCGTGAGGAGGTGGCCTGGTCTGTTTGCGAGTGGATCAAAAGTACAGGTACCTGAATGTCCCTGGCTTTTTCCAGGCTACTCGTTTCAGAAACTTCAAAATCCGCACGCCATTCTACCAGCCAGTATATCATCGGCGTGAATACGCGTATCCATGAGCCGAATTGCCGCTCGCCTCGTTCCATGGCAGCAGCGTCCAGGTCTTTGAAAGGAGAATCAGCAAGGATAAATGCCAAATCGTCTATCTGTGCTCCTGCCTGCAAAACAGTAGCCGCACCCCAGGAAGCACCCACCCAGCCAATTTCTTCATTTTTCAGATCAGTAATCTGACGAAAAAGCTCATGTGCTTTCAACAAATCGCCCGATTCCAATACTCCAAAGGTGCCGTATTTGCCCTCACTCTCGCCATGAGCACGGTGATCATACATCATTACATCGCATCCTCGCACCCAAAAGTAAGGCATCCAAAAACGCATACTGTATCTGTTGTTGTTATGTCCATGAGTGAGGATCACGCCACAGTCTACCGAGTCATTAGGGTTTTCAAAAAGCCATCCCTTTAGCATCAGGCCATCATCCGTCTGGAAATTAACTTCTTTCATTTCTCCATATCGTTCTCCAAGCACCGAAGGATCCTCCAGGCCCCTATGCCATGTTCCAATGATCATGGAGGAAAAGATATAGCTGATACCTATATACAGCAGTATCAAAATCCCCGAAAACCAAAAGAGAAACTTTTTACGCATGGTGGGAATTTAAATCAGGTAAAGGTCTGCGTAAAGCAAAATTGCACTCATCACCGCCAGCATGGCCAGCAAAGGCCATAGAAACTTAATCCAGGTAGAATAGGTCACATTGACCATCGCCAGAGAAGGCAATATCATTCCGGTAGGAGCAATCATAAACATCATTCCGGTTCCAAACAGGTAAGCTGTCACGATAGTTTCTGCCGGCACATTGGCGATTACGCCCAATCCTGACATGATCGGCATAGATACCACCGCTAGTCCACTGGAAGAAGAGATAAAGAATGTCAGCACAAAAAATACCAACATCAATGATACCACAAAGAGGAAAGGAGGCATTCCCTCTACCCACCCTGAAGCACTGTGGAGGATGGTGTCTATAATGAGACCATCATTCATAATGATGGTTACTCCTCGGGCAATACCGATGATCAGTGAAACGCCTATCAGGTCAGCCGCACCCTGGATAAATGTTTTGATGAAATCAGATTCCTTGATGCGCATGATAAAAGCAGACAGAATGCTGGAAGCCAGAAAGATGGCTGACATCTCCTCCATCCACCAGCCGTACTTTGACACCCCGATCACCATGATGATGAATGTAGAGAGGAATATGATCAGTAATAAGGAGTTTTTAAAGTCAAGATTTACACCCTCCTTATGTTCCATTTTGAAGGGAGATGCTGTCTTACCCTGTAGTTTGGTCACCAGAGATAGTTCAGGATTTTTCTTCACTTTGCTGCCATAGCGGATGATATAAATACCGCTGAGAATCAGTGTAGTACCCAGGGCTATGAATCTGACGATAATGCCAGTGGTCCAGGAAACACCAGCAGTATCTGAAGCAATAATGGACGCAAAAGGGTTGGTAGTAGATGCCATTTGACCAATGTGTACACCCACAAACACCACGGCAATCGGGATCAACAGGTCATACCCTGCAATCAGAAAGGCAGGCACTAAAACCGGATAAAATGCTATGGTCTCTTCGGACATCCCGAAGGATGTGCCTCCGGCAGCCATCAAAATGAGCAGTAAGACAATCAGTACACTTTCTTTTCCTTGAAGCTTTTGGGTGAGTGATGCAATCCCTATCTCCAAAACACCAGATTCATTAAAAACGGCAATGAACCCTCCAATGATCAGAACCAGTATAATGATGTCAGCAGCTTCGATCATTCCTTTGATTGGAGCAAGGAATATGGCGATGAGTCCTTGCGGTTTTTTCTCCATTCGCTGATAAGTATTCGGAACGGTCACTGGCTTGAATATGTCACCATTGGTGAATTTTGACAGCTCAATTCTGATTCCCAATTCGTCCAGCGTCTCTTGAGTCGCTGGTTTCGTTTCTGTGTTTTTAGGCCCTTCGATTAGAAACTTTCCATCACTGTAGCTGATAGCGTCATACTTTCCAGCCGGAAGTATCCAGGTGCCAATGGCAGCCAATATGAGTACCAAAAAAATAATGGTGTGGGGTGAAAGCAATTTGCGGTTCTTCATGGGTTGACTTGAGTGTTTGTGTTTTCTCTACTATAGTTTGTGTTTTCCTGCCAAGGATTGTGTCTCCACAATCCAGTAATTGTTTCGATTAGTGAGGACACTAATCGAGACAAAGAACCCTCTAGTGGGATTCAAAATCCCAAGATAATTGATTGTGTGCAAAGACAATTCAATCAATACTGAGCATTACGATAATTCTTTATAAACGGAACTAAAAGACCCAACAGGTAGCAATTCATTCTTTGTCTGCGATGGATTGTGTCCCCACAATCCATTAATTGTTTCGATTAGTGAGGACGCTAATCGAAGCAAGCAAGTGTCTGGTTGCTGATTCGGGTAGCCAATTCATTCTTTTTGGTGTCCTAAAATCGTACTTCCCTTTCTTTTGATTTCAATAGTTTCTGTTTTCCCCCCTTATGTATTTCCTTACTATTAGGTTCATTTCTTAAAATGTCAACCCATTCATTTTCAGCTTTTTACAAAATGCATTTCATGGCCTTTTACGTCCGAAACTCCTTTCTCATCTCCAGAAAAAATTATCTGTTTATCACCTTGTTTTGCTTTGGAATGATCTCTACTGTTTCTGCACAGGATGAGAATGTGTTCATGAAAGGAGCTGAAGACTATGATGAGATCACAGCTGGTAGCGGAAGCAAAGCTGGAGACAAGTGGGTTCTGGCCAATGACATAGCCAATTATGTAGGAGATGGATTCATGCGTGCGGATATGAATCAAGGTGATGGAGACACCAATAGTGCTGAGCAGTATAGCGCACGCATCACTTACAACATTGATTTTGAGCAGGCAGGCACATATTATCTCTGGGCAAGAATCATGTTTTTTGACGGTAGCTCAGATTCTTTCTTTTATGGTATCAATGGTGACATCATTGATCGTCTAGATGGAGCCACGTATGACCAATGGGTCTGGGAGCCGGGCAATCAGGAGGTCACGATCAGCTCAGCAGGCACCTATACACTGGACATCATCCAGCGTGAGCCGGATGCTTTGATAGATCATATCATCGTTACGATGAATGCCAGCTATGACCCGGAACTGGATGACTCCTGGCAGGAACAATCAGATCCCGTAGCGGTAGAGGGACTGATCATTACAGAACTAATGGCCTCCAATGCCAATACGCTTTATGATCCTCAGTATTATAATTTCTCAGATTGGGTGGAGGTTTACAATGACAGTGATAGCGCTATTCTACTTTCCAATTGCTTTTTGTCAGATGATGAGTCAAACTTGAAAAATTCGAGACTTCCTGTTGTTAGTCTAGAACCCGGGCAGTACTATCTGATTTATTGTGATAAAGAATCTTCTGTCGGGCACGCCAATTTTGGGATTAGTTCAGAAGGAGAAACTTTATATCTGTCTGATGGTGCTGGAAACGTTCTGGATAAGGTCAAATTCAAAGAGCAATACACAGACATTTCTTACGGACGCAATGCTGAAGATGAATGGGTCTATTGTATCAATCCTACTCCTGGAAAAGCCAATGATGAACTTTCTGGAGATGGTCAGGCAAAAAAAGTGAAATTTGATGTGGATGCAGGCGCTTATTCCTCTACTGCGACTATCAATCTATCTGGTGAAGATATCAGATATACACTGGATGGTAGTGAGCCTACTTCTGAGTCTGCCACTTACAGTGAAGCAATCACTGTTTCTTCCACTAAAGTGATAAAAACCAAGTCTTTTGACTCAGATAAGCTACCGTCAAAAACCACTGCAAACACTTATTTTATTAATGAACATGAATTTACTCTTCCGGTAATATCACTTTCTTTCAATCCAGAGTATTTCTATGATCCAGTGATTGGCATACATGTGGAAGGTACAAATGGCTCTACAGGTAACTGTGGTAGTGTGGCTAACTGGAATCAGAACTGGGAAAGAGCAGCCTTTTTAGAATACTTCGATGCAAATGGTGAAAAACAGATTTCTCAGTCAATAGGTATTAAAATTGGAGGCGGTTGTACCCGGGGCAGGGATCAAAAATCACTATCACTGTATGCCAGAGACAAGTATGGAGATGGTGATTTTGATTACAAATTCTTTGCTCATAAACCATATATCAATCATGAAAGCTCCCTGCTTCTCAGAAACTCCGGCAATGATCAGGACCTGACATTGCTGCGCGATGCATTCATTCAAGAGCTTGTCAGATATGCTGTAGATATAGACTGTCAGTCATATCAACCTACAGCGGTTTACCTGAATGGAGATTATCATGGTGTGATGAACCTTCGGGAGAAGCTTGATGAAGACTATTTCGATGCGAACTATCACATCAAGAGTAGTGAAGTAGATTTTCTGGAAAGAAACCTGATGATCATCAGAGGTTCGGCAGATGCTGCAACGAATCTTCTGAGCTTTGCGGAGGGTAATGACATTGCAAGTGATGAGGTATATAAGCAAGTGTCAGAAGAAATCGACATCAATTCTTTCATCGATTATTTTGCGATTGAGTTGTATATGGGAAATACAGATTGGCCAGGTAACAACCTCAAATTTTGGAAACCGAAAAACTACGGAAAATGGCGATGGATACTTTTTGATACGGATTATGGCTTTGGGTTTCGGAGAACTGCTCCAGACGTAGGTCTTTTTGATGCCATGAGTGGAAGGGGAGATTATTCAGTCTCACTTTTCAACCGATTAATGGAAAACCCTGATTTTGAGGAAGCATTCCAAAAAAGAATCGTCACACTTATGCATACCGTCTTTTCTCCAGACAATTGCGACCTGATCCTGGATAGTATGTCATCGGTCATCGATCAGGAAATCCGATACAACCAGGCAGAATTTGGAAGAACCTATCAGAACTGGCTGGATCAGCTGGAGATTTTGCGTAAGCAGACTCATGACCGATATAGGTTCATGCTCTCTGAAGTGCCGGGCACTTTAAACCTCTCCAATCCAGTGAACATTACGATTGATAATGATAGTCCTCAGCAGGGGAAAGTAAAGCTGAATGGCGTGACAATCCAGAATTACCCGGTCAGTGTGACTACTGATCAATCTCTTTCCGCAGAAATAGAGGCGATTCCCGAGAAAGGTTATGAATTTGATCATTGGGAAAGTACCGGATATACCGAGTACGTTCAGGTACTGCCGCTCGGTGACACATGGAAATATCTCGATGGTGCTACGGCATATCCGTCTAATTGGAATCAGACCACTTTTGATGATAGCAGCTGGTCATCAGGGCAGGCACAGCTTGGCTATGGAGACGGAGATGAAAATACGGTGATTTCTTACGGAGGTAATGGCTCTTCTAAAATTCCTACTTATCTATTCAGAAAAACGATCAACATTACGGATGTGGATCAGTTGGAGAATCTCCAGCTTGGATTGGTCGCTGACGATGGAGGCATAGTCTATATCAATGGACAGGAAGTGTTTCGAAACAATATGAACAGTGTTACTGCTTCATTTAGCGACTATGCCGCAGGTACAGTTAGAGGAGAAAACAGTGTGGTTTCCACCGATCTGGATGCTTCAGTCTTGGTAGAAGGTGAAAATGTAATTGCTGTAGAAGTGCATCAGGCTAGTGGGACCAGCAGCGATGTGAGTTTTGATCTGAATATGAGCTATAGCATCACTCATGATGCGGAATCCACTGAACTTGGAACTTCCCGTGTATTGGCTTTTGCCAATAGTTCTGATTTGGGAATTGTGCCTGTTTTTAAATCCACCGCAGGATTGAATGGGATTTATATCAATGAAATTGCCTCTGAAGGCAAAGAGCTGACAGATGAGTATGGTGAGGATACAGGCTACATCGAGCTTTATAACCCTTCCGATGTTGATGCTGTGCTGTATGGATTTTTCTTATCGGATGATGATGACAATTATCAGCGATTTTCCATTCCGGATTCTACGGTGATACCAGCCAAAGGCTTCCTGCTTTTTTACACAGATGGCAATACTTTACAAGGGCCAAACCACACCAATTTTGAATTGAATGAAGATGGAGATGAAGTGTATTTATATCAAATGGTGAGCACAGACTTTCTGGAAGTGGATAAAGTGGAAATAGATGATCTTCCTAAAGGGTTCAGTTACGGCCGGTTCACAGATGGTACAGGCGCCTTGCAGCATATGAATCAAACTCCTGGAGCGGCCAATGACGGAGAAGCGGTAGATATCGGGGCAGTTTCTGCACCAATGAATAAAACTTTAAATATTTATCCCAACCCGACTATTGGCACGGTTACAATAGACATTCCTAATACAAGTCAAAGGATATGCATTCGTGTGTTGGACTTTGCAGGAAAAGAGATATTGCCGGAAGTTTGGCTGAATCAGTCAGACAATCAACTGAACCTCTCCAACCAGCAAAACGGCTTTTATTTTTTACAGGTTTATGCTGATGGAGAGCTGATGAAAACTCACAAATTGGTTCTTAAATAATATTCTTCGCCTCGATTAGTGTCCACACTAATTATAACTATCAATGCCATATGGAGTCACAACCCAGGGCGGATGTAGGTAACAAAAGTCATTTCTTGGATTAGAGAATCAGCATACCTTACGTGCACAACCACTCAGTTAGGATAGAATATATTTTGTGCCGAACTGATATTATGATGATACATTTTATTAAAACAACTACCTGGATATTCATTGCTTTGTTTTTGATGGATTGCTCAGGTCCAAAAGCTACAGATGAGCAAACTCTGACAATCAATTTTGAGCATCGTTTTGGCGGAGCTCCTGTGGATTTCGATCAGCTCAAATATCAAAATGCAGCAGGAAACACTATAGAAATTACGGAAGTGCAGTGGTTCATATCTGATGTGAGCATCGATGGACAGTCCATTGCTGAGGAAAACGTCCACTATATAGATACCAATATTCCCGGTACTCTGAGTTGGAATAATGCAATTGAAAACCTTCCAGAAAACCCTTCGAAGATTCAAATTGTATTTGGGATCAAAGGAGCGGAAAATACCATTGGTCGCTTTGCGAACCCACCAGAGGTGAACATGATCTGGCCCATGCATATGGGAGGAGAACATGGAGGCTATCACTATATGAAGTTGAATGGGTTTTGGCGAGACAGTACAGAAACCCGAGTTCCATTCAATTTTCATCTGGGTGTAGGTCAGGTGAAAAAAGCAGATGAAACAAGTGATTTCATTCAAAATTGGTTTGAGGTGGAACTACCGCTTGATGACGTTGACTTTTCTGATTCCGCTGAGCTTACAATCGTAATGAATTTAGAAAACTGGTTTCAGCATCCAAATTTTTGGGATTTTGATATTGTGGGAGGCAAAATCATGGACAATCAAAACGCCATGAAAATGGCCTGTGAAAATGGCAAAAAAGATGTTTTCAGTTTGAAGTAACCTTGAAAGCATTTCATTAGTACAATGATGGTGGAACCCAATTCTGATTAGCTTTACACATTAATAAATCAACTCTTATGAAAAAGACCCTGATAAAAATTGGCGTTGTAGTTGTAATGTTGGCAATCATCACGTTTGTGATTTTGAATATGGCCAACTTCAGTTCTGGATACAGAGCAGGTGTGCCGATCAAAGTGAGCCATAAAGGTGTGCTGTTCAAAACCTGGGAAGGCGAGCTTAATATTGGTGGTCTTACGAACAGCGGGCAAGGTGCCATCCCTACTACTTGGGCATTTTCTATCCCTACTGATAATGAGCAGGTCAGAATAGACATTGAGGAAGCCATCAAAACAGGTAAGCGGGTCAAGCTTTCCTATGACGAGAAATACGTGAAATTCTTCTGGAAGGGAGACACCAAATACTTCGTTACGGATGTGGAGATCTTAGAGTAACTGATTACAGAATGTCCAAACCATCTCTCAAACTAATCACTACACAGGACGGCTCACACAGCTTACTGCGCGAAGACCTCAATGAAACGTATCATTCTTTTCATGGAGCAATGGGAGAATCGGTCTATGTGTTCATAGAGCAATGTCTGGATCCGTGGGTAAAAGCTAATCCAGGAGAGCCAGTGAAAATTTTCGAAGTGGGTTTTGGAACAGGATTGAATGCCTGGCTGGCGGCTATTTACAGTCAACAGCATCAGTTGAAAGTAGAATTTCACACCGTCGAGCCCATTCCTGTGCCGAAAGGGATTTATAGTCAGTTTAACTACGGTCAATCTGCTGAACAAAAAGACCTCCTCCAAAAAATCCATGATGCCGAGTGGGAAACGCTGATTGAAATCCACTCATTTTTTTCAATTATCAAATACGAAACTACATTGGAAGCTTTCTCAGCAACTGAAGGCTTTAACTGCATCTTTTTCGATGCTTTTGCACCAAGCAAACAGGCTGAGGTATGGAGTATTGACAACATCCAGAAATGCTACGATATCTGTGCCGAGGATGGAATTCTCAGCACTTACTGTGCCCAAGGTCAATTCAAGCGCAACCTAAAAGCCGCCGGCTTTGCCATGGAAACCCTCAAAGGCGCAATGGGTAAAAAGGAGATGGTAATTGGCCGTAAGTCAATAAGTGAGTAGCCTTGATAATATTCCGTTAACATTCCGAAATACAAATAATCCTAAGTCAAAATCTAAACATATAAGTCTATGACCGTTCCAAAATGGTCATTCACTTAATTTATAGGACTAAAAGAGTCGTATTTTCAAGTCACTCTTATGCAACCTCCCCTGTTCACATCACGTAACAATTTGTTAACATAGTAACATTTAATTAACTTTGAATTAACATTTACTTCTTCCCTCGTGCTCTGCTATTAAGTTTCCGATATGAAAAAGACTATCTGCACATGGATTTTAATATTTACCAGTACTCTGGTTTCATACAGTCAACCATCCAATCATGTGTTGGTCTTTGATACTGATTTTGAATATGAGGCCTTCAAAGAAAAAGACAATTTCAAGTTACTATTAGCCATTGACCCGGAGGTTGACAGTTCTGACATTGCAAAGCACAAAAAATATATTGAGGAGTTGGCAGCATTATTTCAGGCCAAAAGATCAAAATGGGGCGATGAATTTGTATTGGAAAAATTGTTCTACAAAATTCATCGAAAGAATCTGAAGTGGTATGACAATTATGTCACACTCAATCAACTCCTGGAGTATGGAGAATACGACTGCCTCACCGGTACGGCACTATATGCTTTGATTCTTGATGAGTTGAAAATTCCATACACCATTCAGGAATTTGATTTTCACGTATTAACAATCGTACACCTACCGAGCAAGGATATCATATTGGAGTCAACAGATAGAGATTATGGGTTTAAGACTGAACAGGAAGATGTTGCTCGTCATCTAAATCAGTTTTTAACTCCAGGTGCAAATCAATCCGGCAAAAGAACAGTCATCGGGAACCATGCCACAGTGACACACGGAAGTGAAGTGAACTTACAGATTACTTTGAGAGAGCTTGTGGGTTTGCAATATTACAATCTGGCCATTGCATCCTATAATGAAGGTTTGTTATTTGAAAGTAAGAAATACATAGACAAAGCTGTCGTGCTCCATCCAAGCGAGCGCATTATAGATACCAGAAATTACATTAACTCTACAATGCCCATGGTAGTGGTCAAAAAATAAACTCCTGCCTCTGGAAAGAAACAGGAGTTCATTTACTAAAATGTTTTTCGGTTATTCCAGAATCTTAAACTCAACTCGTCTGTTTTTAGCACGGTTTTCCGGAGTGTCATTAGAGACGGCCGGCTGACTTTCTCCATATCCCTTAGCGATCATGCGGTCCTCAGTGATTCCATTTTGTCGTAAGAATGCTTTCACAGAATTCACCCTGCGCTGAGAGAGTTTTTGGTTGTAATCATCCTTACCATAAGAGTCTGTATGACCGGATATTTCTACTTTCTGTATTTCTCCGCTCAGCATATACTCCAATAATCTGTTGAGTACTGGGTAAGAAGAAGTTTTAAGCTCAGCTTTGTCAAAGTCAAAGAATACGTTTTTGATGACAATTTTGGCACCCACTTCGATTTTGGCAAGTTTTAAATCCACATGAACAGTATCATTAACTTCCAATTTGTTGAAATCAAAGTTTTCATCGGCTGATAAATAACCTGGATGCTTGGCTAGCAGTCCATATCTCGCTCCTCCCCTTACACTCATCATGAATTCACCAAGTGAATCGGAAGCTGCCTGACCTACATCAAAACCATCAGGTAGGCGCTCAACAACCACATGTACATTAGGTATGATTTCCTCGGTTTTGATATCAATTGTTCTACCCACAAGAGTTGCAAAATACTGATCTGGCTTCTTGGAAGTCAGATGGCCAACTGATGCCATAAGTGGGCTATCCTTATCAAGAAATATATCATCTGCTTTGAAACGGAAAATATCCGTATCATCATCTATAGTACCACGAGCAAAATAGATATGCTTTCCAGAAGAAGGAATACTGAAATAGCTATCATCTTCCTTTGAGTTTACACTCGACCCTAGGTTTTCCGGCTCAGACCAGCGCTCCCAGGTATCATCCAGCCTAATAGTCACATAGATATCAGCACCGCCATACCCACTGATTCCTGATGTAGAATAATAAAGTGTCTTATTGTCTTCTCCCAGCCATGGCGAAAAGTCATCTGCCGCCGTGTTGATGTCATTACCGATATTTTTAGGCTCTGACCATGTTTTCCCTTGCTTGAATGACACGTACAAATCCCTTCCTCCGTAAGAATCATCGCGTTCTACTGAAGTCAGCATTACATCACCACTATTTGCAAGGAAGTAGTCAGTTTTAGGATTGTAGTTGTATTCATTCTCCACTTCCAGATTGGTAGGTTTCTCAAATGAATCTCCTTTGCGTTTTGACATTGATACTCCGGTGTACATCAGTCCTTTCTTGCCGTATCTGTTTCCAAGTATCAGGACTTCTTCACCCTCCACCACGGTAATAGAGGAAATGAAATTCGGACCTTCGGTGTTTAGTGGAGGACCAACGTTTCTGGCAGGAAGCCAATCCCCTGTCTCAGGATCAAGGTCAGATACCCAGATATCTTCCACATCCTCTACACCACCTACATTGTCCGGATGATATCTTCTACTAAAATACAGATGCTGACCATCAGGAGAAATAATCGGGCTATGTTCAATCCACTTACTATTGACATTTTTACCTAGTCTATCGGCCCTTAGGTTTTGTTCCATTCCCGGCACTAGATTGATCAAAACCGAAATAGGCAAGTTCGAAGCAGATATACCTATCGCATCTATGGCATTGTATCCTGGCACTGCTTCACCGTCTATAAATACTTTGATTGCATAAATCTCATAAGGAGTAGGATCAAAAAACAAGTTGAGCAGTCGGCTTTCTATAGGTAATGCTCTCGGTGAGAGTGTGAAAAGTTCGTACTCATTATACTCTTGGTCATAAGCGTATACTTTGGTCACAGCACCAGGGTTTTCAGACTCGGCTATCGCCACCTGCTTGGCTTTGATCGGCTTGTCAAAGGAGACCATGATGTAGTCTTCCTTATTGTCTGTCTTTGGTCGCCAGGCATTCGGATTATCTCCACCTGTTGGGAGTACGTTCGGTTTGTGAAGTGACTGTACAGCCGAGTATTCCAGGGGAGAATATTCGCTAGAGACATCTACTACATCCGATCCCCAGATGACTGTCTCTTGAGCCATCAGCAAAGAAGAAAAGCAAATGGCAATTATGTAAGTGGTGATTCTTTTCATATTCAGGATGGTGATTGTCTGATTATCGTTTGATGATTCTTACCTCCACACGGCGATTCTTGGTCTTAGCCTCATCCGTTCTTTCAGTGAATAGCGGTTGTGTTCCTCCAAATGCTTTGGTGAGTACCCGGGATTTTTT
The DNA here is from genome assembly GCA_030425425.1 of Bacteroidia bacterium. Classification (GTDB taxonomy): domain Bacteria; phylum Bacteroidota; class Bacteroidia; order Cytophagales; family Cyclobacteriaceae; genus Marinoscillum. Next base: position 30,770 of record JAUIAO010000037.1, read on the forward strand.
CACTCCTTGTTTTACGAGGTAGTCCTTTACGGCAAGTACACGAGCTTCCGAAAGTCTCATGTTGGCATCTGCATTACCCGCAAAGTCTGTATGTCCTTCCAACTGGATGACCAGACTAGGGCGATCTTCCAAAAATGCCACCAGCTCATCTAAACCTTCAAAGGAACTTTCGGTAATTCGATCACTACCTCTTGCAAATATCAGGTTGTCCAGTGTGAGCAGTTCTGGTTCCTCCTCAGGCGCTATGTAGAAGATCTTGTTCATGCTGCCATCACCATTCTCGTTGGTGACGGAAATTTCCTCGGTAAGCTCTAAAAACCCAGCTGCAGTTAATTTAAAGTTGTAATTGAGTCCATTGATAAGGTAAAACTCATATCCTCCTTCTCCGTTACTTTTGGACACTCCCATGTCATCATAGTATGGAAGCTTTTCATAAAGCATTGAGGCAGAGACAGGTGTAGAATCCCTGGCACTGAGTACCTTCCCGGTCAGCCTTACATAAGTATCATTTTGGCCATAAGCGATGATGCATGTGAGCATTAATAGCACACTAAAGAATTGGAGGCGCATTTCGATTGATTTGATTTAAAACGAATTTAAGGCATTTTAAACCAAATTCTAAAAATCTATTCGATCAGTCTAATTCCTAACGAGAGGAATCGATACAATTACCAGAGTAATTTTTTTTACTCTATGTGCCGGAGTTTGTTGATGATGACATTTTTAGTGTGTAAATAGTCATTTAAACGCGCTGGGTTAATTGGTTCGATAGAAGGCAAATCCACTTTCAATGCATCTACTTGCTTTTTATTTTTCCAGAATCTAAAGCAAAGGTGCGGGCCCGTTGCTAAACCAGTACTACCTACAAAACCGATGGTCTGGCCTTGCTTTACTGTGACTCCCGGGCGAATTCCCTTAGCTATTTTGGACATGTGAAGGTACTGTGTTGTGTAGGTGCTATTGTGACGCACTTTCACATAGTTCCCATTGTATTTGCCATACCTTGCTTCTACAATTACCCCATCACCAACTGTACGAATCGGTGTGCCCGTTGGTGCTGCATAGTCTGTTCCCAAATGTGCCTTATATCGTTTTTGTACCGGATGAAATCTTCGTGGACTATACCGGGAGCTAATCCTGGAATAATTCAACGGTGCCTTCAAAAAGGCTTTTCTCATACTATTCCCCTCTTCGTCAAAATAATCTGCATTGCTACCCTGATCAAAATAAACAGCATAGTATTCATGACCGAAGTGTTTGAAATAGGCACCTAAAATGCGACCAACGCTCACGACTTCTCCTTCCACACTTTCCTGCTCGTAAATCACTTTAAACTCATCGCCCTTCTGAATCCTGAAAAAGTCCACTTGCCATGCAAACACATCTACCAGTTTATCCACGAGCAGTGGGGATGCACCTGCTGCAAGCACTGATTCATAAACGCTTGATTCTACCTTAGCCGAAATCGTTTTCTCTTCAAAGAGCTTGGGGCGCTTGATCAGATTCACGTAAATGCTATCTGCGAGATTAAATACCACATATTCTGTTTTGTCTGGTTCGAAAATGAATTGCCGGGCAGTTTTCAGGCTGTCTCTGTTATGAATGATCGTGTATTTATAACCAGCTTTGAGCAATCGTACATCAAAAATTCCTTTTGCAGAATTGGCCAAAGCGTAAATCTGTTCATTGGTGATGGCAAAGTCTTCCAAAATTTCTGACAAGCTTTGTCCCCATTTGATCTTTCCCTCGAATACATCGAAAGAATCAATAGGAATACCATAAAGCAACGTTGGCTCAGGAACTACGACTTGCACTGTATCCATTTCAAGTGCCAGCTGTTCTTTCTTGCTAAATTGACAAGATTGTGAAACACTAGCTACTACCAAAGTGAGTACCAGAAACCGGGTAAATCGCATATAAATGATTAATTGTAAGCTTGCTTGCCTTTTTCTAAAAACGCTACAAAGTTATTGACATTCAGGTCATAGGCCTGTGGTTCTACTAACAATTCTCCTTCTGGTGAAAGAACCACATAAAAAGGCTGAGCATTGTTTTGAAATCGGGTGATCTGGAAATCGGCATTTTGCTTTCCAATAGTCTTTTTCACTTTCTGATCGTAGGAAGAAGTGTACCACTTATTTTCTGGTAATTCCGTCTTATCATCTACGTAAAGTGCCAATAAGACAAAGTCATTATTGAGTCTTTTCAGAACTTCAGGTTCAGACCATACACGTGCTTCCATTTCTCGACAGTTCACACATCCATGTCCCGTAAAGTCCACAAAGATTGGTTTTCCAACACTTTTGGCACATGCCAATGCCTGTTCGTAATCAAAATAACCTTCCAGGCCATGTGGCCATTCTAGAAATCTATCATACAATGGTTCTTCGCAAGTTTCTATCAAAGACACGGCATTAGCGGATCCACCAGAAGTTCGGATATGTCCGGGAATATCAAAATCATGTGTGGACATTGGAGGCAGATAACCAGCCATTGCTTTCAGAGGAGCGCCAAACATCCCCGGAATCAAATAAACTACAAATGTGAATGTAATGATGGAAAGAATTAGCCTTGATACAGATACCTGCTTGAGTTCGCTATCACCAGGGAGCTTGATTTTTCCAAGAAGATAGAATCCCATCAAAGTGAAAATCACAATCCAAAAAGCCAAATAGATTTCTCTATCTAACAGGTGCCAATGATATGCCTGATCTGCGATGCTCAGGAATTTCAGGGCAAGGGCTAATTCTACAAAACCGAGAACAACTTTCACGGAATTGAGCCAGCCACCAGATTTTGGTAATGAATTGAGCCAATTCGGAAACAGCGCAAACAGCGTAAATGGAATCGCGAAAGCCGCAGAAAAGGCCAACATTCCTAGAACAGGCTTAAGCGCAAGACCACCTGCTGACTCTACCAAAATACTTCCTACGATAGGTCCGGTACAAGAAAAAGAAACCAACACTAATGTCAAGGCCATGAAAAAGACTCCAATCAGCCCGCCTTTATCTCCCATCGCATCCACATTATTGACAAACTTGTGCGGAAGTGTGATCTCAAATAGACCAAAAAAGGAAAGCGCAAAAACCAGGAACACCACAAAAAAAATCAGGTTGGGAAGCCAACCTGTTGCTAAGTCATTGGCCATCTCAGGCCCCATAAAGGGAGCCAATACTGCACCAATCAAAGAGTAAATTAATACGATCGAAAACCCATAAAAGAGACTATTGACATACCGACCTTTTTTGTTTTTGTCCTTCCCGGTAAAGTACGTTACTGTCATGGGTATCATTGGAAATACACAGGGTGTAAGCAATGCCGCCAATCCTGCCAAAAAAGCAACCAACATAAATGAAAGCAAAGAATATGGACTATTACTATCTCTCTGCTTGAGCAGACCTTTGTCTTCCGTATTAGTGATTGGTAAATCAGTAGCTCCAGACTTGCTTCCACCAGATGTCAATTCAAAATCTTCATCAAATGGAATACACTTGCCATCTACATCGGAGCAAACCTGATAGGTATAGCTTCCCTTGATCTGATACTTAGCATCCAGTATTTTCACTTTCTGTATAAACTGACCTGTATGCTTGAAATAGGTGTATTCACCTCCCCAGATGAGCGAATCATATTTTTTGGAAGGGTTGATTGGTTTTACTTCTCCAATCAGTTCATAAGACGGATCCTCTTCAAATGTGAACTCTGTTACCATTGGTCCCAGATCAGGGTCGAAATCTGAAGAGTACAGATACCAGTCATCATCAATTTTTACATCAAAAATGACATTGACTTCCTCACCTTTTTTCGGGGCTTTTTCTGAGAGAGAAACCTCCCATTTCGCCGGATGCAAAACCTGAGCTGACAGATTGAATATCATCAATATGCCAGCCAGGAAAAATAACTTTTTCATCTATTCAATCTATTCGTTTTGTGATTATCGCTCTAACTCACTGAAGAACCGATAAAAATGCAAAATCGTTTCTATACCCTTGTAATAGTTAAACAAACCGTAACTTTCGTTGGGTGAATGGATGGCATCTGAGTCTAAACCAAATCCCATAAGGATAGGATCTACCTTCAATTCCTTCTGGAATAAAGCTACAATCGGAATACTTCCACCATCCCTGGTAGGGATTGGTGTTTTGCCCCATGCTTCTTCAAAAGCCCGACTTGCTGCCTGATAAGCGGCAGATTCTGTAGAAACCACTGCAGCTTCACCACCATGGTGTGGTTTTACGGTCACTTTCACTGATTTCGGTGCAATTGACTTGAAGTGGTTTACAAACATTTCGGTGATCTCATCACTATCCTGATGCGGCACCAATCTCATAGATATTTTGGCATGTGCTTTAGATGGCAACACCGTCTTGGCTCCTTCACCTATATATCCACCCCAGATTCCATTCACATCCAATGTAGGTCGTATACCAGTTCTTTCCATGGTAGAAAAACCTGCTTCTCCCTGCTCAGCCGCAATGTCAAGGTCATTCTTAAATTCTTCCAGATCAAAAGGTGCTTTGGCCATTTCTGCTCTTTGCTCATCGCTGAGTACTTCCACTTTGTCGTAAAATCCAGGAATGGTAATGTGACCATTTTCATCCTGCAGGCTCGCAATCATTTTACTCAGTACATTGATTGGGTTAGCCACTGCTCCTCCATACACTCCAGAGTGTAAGTCTCTGTTAGGACCGGTAACTTCTACTTCTACATAGCTAAGACCTCTAAGGCCAACACAAATAGAAGGCGTATCGTTGCTGATTATTGACGTGTCAGAAATCAAAATGACATCTGAAGCGAGCATTTCACGGTTTTCTTTCACGAAAGTTTCCAGATGAGAAGAACCAACTTCCTCCTCTCCTTCGATCATAAACTTGGCATTACATGTCAATGAATTGGTTTTCATCAATGACTCAAATGCCTTGATGTGCATGTACATCTGACCTTTGTCATCACAGGCACCACGAGCGTAGATTCTGTCGTTTTTGATCACTGGCTCGAAGGGTGGGGAGTCCCATAGCTCATATGGGTCCGCTGGCTGCACGTCATAGTGACCATATACCAATACGGTAGGATATGAAGGATCGATGATCTTCTCTGCATAGACAATTGGGTGTCCGGGAGTTTCTACTAACTCCACTTTATCTACACCTGCCGCTTCAAATTTTTCCTTGATATATTCGGCAGCTTTTCGCACATCTCCTGCAAACTTTGAGTCTGCACTCACAGATGGTATTTTTAGTAATTCTAATAACTCGGATAGGTAATTTTCCTTGTTCGATTCAAAATGTTGGATTGCTTCCATGGAAATGTCGTTTTATTCGGAGGCAAATATACAAGTTGGCTATAAACCTAAAAGTGATCTTTGTTTCCTCTCTTGTCAGAACGTGAAGTTTCCTCAGAAACCGAAACCATCATCTTCGTCTTCTTCGATTGTGTCGAAGTTTTCATCTTCCAGGATGACGTCATCAGGAGATACTAAATCATAAGGCTCAGTGATTCCAAAGTAGTTTTCTCTGAATTCATTGATGAATTTCAAAGTCTCATTTTCTTCTCCCAAGACGATTGTTAGTTCTCCCGGTTTGGCACTTCCAAAATTCGATTTAGCTGTAACCTCATCATTAAATTTTGAATTAGAACTGTAGAGGTACAGATTGTTAGAAGCATAGCTGATGTAATACCAGGTACCAGGAGCTGCTTGTATGAAGAGATTCAAAACATCATTGTTGGACTGATCTTTTTTCATTTCTATGAATCCATCCAGTTTGGCATTGATGTCTTCATCTCCAATATTCGAGATAGCCAGTTTGGTCGTGTTGTAAAAAGCGCGCTCGGTGTTGGACCACTTCAGTTTTACACCAGAAACCACAATGGATTTTTCCAGCGATTCGTCCATATCTACCATCGGCTTATAATCTTTCAAACTCGCCTTTTCGTAATCCTTTGCCACCTTGTCAGAAGTCATATTGGCTAATTTATAGAGCAATTCCAGCTCGTTTTCATTGGCCAATGGAGGGCCAAGTCTTTCTATGATATCGATCAGATCGTCCGCCATGAGCTCCATGAAGTCATCTGAGTTTGCCAGATTGATAGCTAGAAATGCATCCAAGTCAAACTCGTTGGTTTCCATATTACCATTACCCATCACAGCGGCATCTATAGTGACGGTTTCATTGAACTTACTGAAAAACTGTGCCTGTCCCTCAATTACGATATCTTGAGTGCTGTCATTGTAAATCATCGTATGACCTTCAAAACTCACACCATCGGTTTTATCGGGGTTTTCAATTTTGTATACTTTATTCTCCTCATCATATTGGAAAAGTCCCTTGGCCATGAATAAATCCTCGTCAGATTCATTTTCTCTTTTTTCCACAAAAGTAGGATAGATACCTCCTCGCAAGTCAAAGTGTATTCCGGCAATTGCCTGGCTCTCATCACTCAGGAATGCGTTTTCGAACTGAAAAGCAACACCAGTTTCTCCTCTTTCACGTTTGAACTGCACCCAGTAATCATAACTTGGATCTCTTAAAATCAACTTTACCGATCCATCAAGAATCAGCTGTGGCTGATCCGCATACATTCTTACTTTTCCTTTGTAAAAAAATCCAGGATTGATGATCAGGTTATCTTTAGCCAGTACTTCTCCATCTGATACCGTCATTTTGCGAACGCCACCATCCTTTAGAGGAACATCCAGCAAGTCAAAATGATCAAACCGAATATCAAATGTATCTACACCAGTAACCAGCTCATACACAGCTGAGCCAATAAATCTGTTTCTTGACAGGATCTTGATCTCGCCCTGAGTGAGGTAGTGATATTCATGTAGCGTGTCAATTTTGATTCGTGCATTTTTGAATTCCTGCAACTCGAAGTTTTCAAGAATTGTAGTTTCATTGTTTTCAGGAATGATCTCCGCATCCGCCACAGTGATGTATGGGATTCCTTTAACGAAGAGTTCTTTGGAGTTGAAGTCATAAGTAGCTTCTTCCGCATTAAAAGCCAATGAATCCAGTTCTTCTCTTGTGGTATAGAAATAGGAATTCTCAATCGGCACATTTGCAGGCTTGGTCATCGTTACAGTGGAGTCTTCCAAATCCCAGACAGCTTTGGTAATAGACGTACGCATCTGAGCATAAGGAAACTCCAAGGCAGCAACTCCGGCTTTCTCAGGAGAAATCACCGCAGAGTTTTTCACCAGGTCAAAATTCAGTCGGATATCTTTTCCTTGCAGGGCGGGTTTTTGTGGATTGTCTGTCAATACTTCAAAAGCTGCATGGCGGGCTCCGTAGGAATATTCTTTAAATTCCAATTCCTGAGATTTCGCTTTCGAGCCCCTGGTAAACATGGTTCCAGACCCATATACCCCTCTGGTAGTGATATCCACCGCACCATCCAATTCGGCCGTAGCATTATAAAACTTGAAAGGTTTACGTATGTTCTTCAAATACATACTATCAATTCTCGGTTCCCAGTGCATTCGATATGGCCCCAGCACCGCTTCCGGATAGCTTGAGCCATTGGCGTCTCCTGGCCGAATCACTCCTCCAGTACCGTAAGCAGCCACAGAATCCGGATAATAAACAAAGTCATCAGAATAAATAGTGGAGGTAATGAAGTCAATTTTACCCGTTCCCCGCATTCCTGAATTACTCAGCCTGATGTTTTCATAGGTTTTTGCTGACGTACCATACAAGTTGTACCCTTCATCTGGAATTTTGTGAATGAACCCTAACGACTTATCTGGCTGAAGTTTTAAAGTCTCTTGAAAATCAGGGAATATTCCGCCGGAGTTGAAGGTGCCGGAGAAAGACAATGCCTCATCAATGGAAAGAGAATCATCCTCATGAGGAGGAATTACGAATTTCACAGATTTGTCATAAGCTCCATTCAATACCTCAGGGCCATCAAAATACACCACAGAACTGGACTCTGAAATAAAATCCGGATAGGCCAGCGATTTTTTCAATCCAGACTTATTGGAAGGATCATCCAGATAGAGTGTTCCTGAAGTTTCGTTCAGGTGGTTGTTCAATGCGGTTTGCTCGCCGGTAGCAGTTTGTGTAGTGTCCTGGTTCAATTGAATCCTGATGGAATCTACCTGTGTAAGTTGAACTAAAAACGCATCATAATCGAATAAATAGTCTTTTCCACGATATTGAAAATCTCCGGCATTGACCATGCCATTCATTTTAATATTTCTGTTTTTGAGCAAGGTAATCTGAGAACTATCAGGTTCTGCATATACTTTAAAATCTGAAGTAAAGAAAAAACGCTCCACTCCATTTACTATCATATCGCCAGAGTCTAACCTCCAGATGGCATTGTCCACATCGGGAGCCACCGAAGGAATCATGATATTGTCATAATCTATTTTGTTCCCTGATGCATCGGCATATCTGAATGCTTTGTCATTGAGCGTAACCAGGCCAGTTTCCCTGTCATAAGTACCAAAACCATATTCTTTCAATACTTTCATTCCGGCACGAATTTGCTTAATGGGTGTTTTGAAATGCTCAGAAAGCTCCAAATCAGCAAATTGTCTGGTATTGTACATTCTTGCATAATAGACGCTGGTGACCACAGGGTGAAATACCATACCTCCACTCAACCTACCGAAGCGGGCATCATTGAAAAAATCTTTGGATTCGATAGTGACAGGAACGAGATCCTTGCCCATGACAATCGAAAACCGAATAGAATCCTGATTCATGTTCCACTTTAATATTTCGGCATTGATATCTACCTCAAAATAAGTGCTTACAAAAGGCGTGACCTGATACTCTTCTGTTCTCAAAGCAATCAATTCTCTTTCCTGGCTTTTATACCACATTTCTACCGCCGGGTGAAACAAGGAGTCGCCCTGATGCTTGATAGTGAGGCTGGCTTGCTTTGCATATATGGTACTATCCTCCCTAAACTCAAACCACGGTGATCTGAAAATGGCCTGATTACCATTCCCATCAAGGATCGTAAGCACTCCATCTTTGCGCGAAATGGAAGTTCCAAAATATTTATTCCCTTTGATCTGTATACCTCCTCTGTATTTTAGGTTAGGGTCTTTTAGATCTACATTGATATTGGCTTCCATAGACGTGAAAATCGGATAATCACTCAAAGTATTAACTTTTCTTCTCTGGCTTTTGAACTCAAAAACTCCGTCCACTTTCCCACTGATTCTATCCGGAAAAGTCATTGAGGCATTTGGTGACCAAAAATCTGACCTGTCTGTGCGTATAAAAAATTGACCAAGATTGACCACAGCTCCTTTTGCATTTTTGTTATCCGCAGGCCAATTGATTACCGCATTGTCTCCCGCATAAATGCGCTCTTTTAGGAGAAGTGTACCATCTGTTTCTTTGATGCGCATACTGTCGTAAGGTGTTACGATGAGCATGCCATTGTTTTCCAATTGAATAGCCGGCCCTGTCAGTTCTGGATGAATATATTTCGCTTTTATCCCCGCGATGTAGTCTTGCTCAATGGCTTCTACAAATTGCCTGCCCTGATTTTTTTCTTCGAATACCTGCCCAACATCATCATATCCCCAGGAGTCATCGGATTCTACCCAATTGTCGTTGTAATCCTGATTTTGATTCTGGTTGTCCCATGGGTCTGCACTTTGCCCCCACGGATCATCATTGTTGTCTGCCCAGGGATCAGATTGATTGTCATCCCAAGGGTCATTTTGATTGCTATTCCATGGATCATCTTGTGCTGCCCACGGATCATTGGTGGTATCATCATTGGCCCATGGATCAGCGGATGTGTCTTCCTCAAAAGTTTCTTCTTCCACCACCGGTTCATCTATGACTTCATTGGAGGAATAATCATCGACCTCTACATATTCATCCAATAACTTAAAGTTAAAGGTCCCTCCGTCAGTAATATTCTTAATGTTGTTGGTCCACGTGACAATTCGACGGGCCATGAACATGCTCAAACCCAGCAAAAAGTTTTCATATTCCTCCCTATTCATGGTTTCCAGAACTTGTTCATTGATATCGAGGAGTTCGGTGAGTTCATTGGCATTGAGGTCTGCCTGAGCTACCGAAAAGGCCAGATAACTATAGTAGTACCAGAAATATGGCTGAAAATCATAGCCCTTACGTTGCATCTTCAGGGCAATCTGATGGATTTTTTGTTTGTGTTTGCTATTGAATTTACCCATCCAGGCATTGCGTAGATCAAAAGCAACCTTTCTGGCAGGCTCAGTGCCCATTCTGTTCAGCCCCTGTAGTGCCTGATTGAAGAAAATGTCTTCATCATCCGAATAAGATTTTTGAGCCAACGTGTCCTGAGCTTTCAGAAACAAGAAAGGAATCAACAATACTAAAAGGGCAAAACGCTTCATGATGATAAATTTAGGGATAATTGCCTGATTGACTTGGGGGTGTGGAGATATTTGTTAGTTCAGATAGAAGAAACTCCAACACCGCAACCTATACCGATACAATTACCTTTTTCTCAACGCCAACATGGCCCATCTGTTGCGTTCTGACTGTTCAACAAATGTTAATTGATGTTTTTCGGCTTCCGCCAATAAGTCTGAAATATCCTCGGTGTAAAAACCACTCAGCACAAGTTGAGCTCCGGAATTTAGCCTCTTGCTATAGTCCTGCATCTGAGCTAGGAGTACGTTTTTATTAATATTCGCCAACATCAGATCGAATTTTTCAGTTTCTGGAATCACTTCGATACCTCCGAGCTGGAGCTTGATCTCTGGGCAATGATTCAATTCAAAATTCTCTGTACTGTTTTTTATACACCAATCATCTATATCAACCGCCGAGATGTCTGTAGCACCTCGCAGATGTGCCATGATCGCCAGTGCCCCTGTACCGCAACCCACATCGATTACCTTTTTACCCCGATGATCTAAGCCGAGTTGATATTTCAGCACCTGATAGGTAGTAGCATGATGTCCCGTTCCAAAGGACATTTTGGGAGTAATGATGATTTGGTAGGGAAACTCCGGTTTCGGTTCATGAAAAGTAGCTCTTACGATACATTGATCACCAACGATGACCGGATCATAATTTTTCTCCCACTCCTCATTCCAGTTGACTTTTTCAATTTCTTCCACTGTGTACTCAACACCGTATCGTTCGAGAATAGATTTGGCTTCTTCTGCATTCCATAGGTCTTTTTCGCAGGAGGCAAGTAATCCCGATTCGGTTTCTTCGAAAGCATCGAAAGACAAAAAAGAGAGCTCTGCAATCAGAAACTCTCTTTTTTCTTCATCACATTGGATGTGAAGTGATATGAAACTCATTAGAATGACTTAATGATATCTGTAAAATCTCGGGACTTCAGGCTGGCTCCCCCAACTAGTCCACCATCTACATCTGGCTGCTCGAAAAGCTCTTTGGCATTTCCTGGCTTTACGCTACCACCATATAGAATAGATATACTATCTGCAGTTTCCTGATCATATTTATCAGCAATCAGCCCGCGAATAAATGCATGCATTTCCTGAGCTTGTTCATTAGAAGCTGTTACTCCTGTACCAATGGCCCAGACAGGTTCGTAAGCAATTACCACATTGAGTATTTCGTCTTTGCTCAAATCGAACAGTCCTTCAACGATTTGCTCTTTGTTAAGTTCGAAGTGTTTATCTGCCTCTCGAACATCCAGCTTTTCGCCGCAGCAGTATATTGGCTTCAAGCCATTATCTAAAACTGCTTTGGTTTTAGCAGCCAATAAAGCATTGTCTTCCCCAAAATATTCTCTTCTCTCGCTATGGCCGATTACCACATATTCTGCACCTACTGATTTGAGCATTTCCAGAGAAATCTCACCAGTATATGCACCACCTTTTTCCTGATGACAGTTCTGAGCGCCCAGTTGAATATTACTTGCTGATCCGATAAGTTGATTGACAGCTGTCAAATGAATAAATGGAGGAATCAAGATGATCTCTGCATCATTACTCACTTCATCATTCACCATATTGACTACTTCTGAAGCTAATTTTTTACCGGCTTCCAGGTCCAGGTTCATTTTCCAGTTTCCTGCCGCAATGTTCTTTCGCATTGTATTATGTTTTTGGTTATAAATCCTTCAATTCCGGGTAATGCTGAATATTATCATGAAGAATTTTGAGAATACAAGATTAGTCAAAGTTGACTGTGGATGGAAATGCCAAGAAGCTTTTTCGAAAATAGTAAGTTTCATCCGGGACATCCAGGAGTGGGTATTATTCTGCTTTGGGTAACCAAAGCTCAAACATGCTGCCTTCGTTGAGCTTACTTAATGCTTTGATAGTACCACCATTCATTTCTGCATATTCATTACAAAGAAATAGTCCGATGCCTGTGCCCTTTTCCTTATTTGTACCAGGCTTGGTCATTTTCTTGGATTGAAACAGGTTTTGCAAGGTCTCTTCTTCCATGCCTACACCATGATCTTTTACATAGAGCCCTACCATGCCTTTATTCTGGAGATAACCGATTTCTATTTTGCCTCCCTGCTCACTAAACTTGATCGCATTGGATAAAAAATTCCTCAGAATAATACTTACATGTTGTACTTCTGCCCATAAATCTGCAGCATGTTCTTTATGATGTATGATCCCTATTTCTTTTTCATTCAAAGTTTTTTTCCAGAAAGTTAGTTGCTCTTCAACCTGCAACACCGGATTTACAACCTGAGGGTTAGTTTTTCTTCGCTGAAACTGACTGATTGACCAATCCAACAATTGATCTAATGTATTAGATACTGTAGCGGTACTTTCGTAAACTTCAGAAACCAATATCTCCATTGCCTGTTTCTCCATTTCAGGATTACTTTTTACCAATCCCAGCAAATTCAGAATAGACCCAATCGGACTTCTCATATCATGTGCTAATATGGAAATAATACGGTCTTTGGAATGATTTAATTCATCTAACTCATCTCTTTGTTTTGCGATCCTATTCTGATATTTTTTTCTTTTCTTGATTGAAACGAATAGTCCGATTACAAAAGCAGTTAAAACCAGAGCAAATAAAACAAGCAGGAGTATCAGTGATTCTCTCTGCTTTAATATTTGGTCTTTAAGTTGATTCTCTTGTATCAAAGCCTCTTTTTCAAACTGCGCCTCTTTGAGTTGCAGTGCATTGATTTTTTGTTCATTTTCTTCGGTATAAATGCTGTCATGGTAAGCTTTGAATAGAACATGGTACTCCAATGCTTTTTTGTAGTCACCCTTCTTTGTATAAGCATTTGTCAAAATCTCGCTTACATTCTTAATTTCCCACTTCGAGTTAATTGATTTGGCAAGACTCAGGCCTTTTTCACCATACGCCACGCTCTCTTCAAAATCTTCTTTCAATGCATAGGCTTTGGCAAGACCTGCATAAGCAAATGCTTTCTCCCATTGATTATCTGAAGCCATTGTCTCTACAGCCTTCTGATGATAGAAAATAGCAGAGTCTGCGGATTCTTTGCCGCTGAAGATATATCCCTTTCTATTATAGATCATGGCCAGATAATATGTCTCACCGATTGACCTTGAGTTAGCTATTCCCTTATTAGCGTAGTACAGCGCTGTATCATAGCTTTTAGAATCATCATAGCAAATACTGAGGTCCAAATAAGCTCTGGAAACCGAAATCGAATCGTTCATTTCCAAAGCCAATTCCAGGTATTCTTCAAACACTTCTATTGACTTCCTGATTTTGTCTTGAAGTAAGTAGGTAAGCCCAAGGTGTACCTGCCCAAAAAGCTTTGCCTGTTCATCATTCAGCCTATCGGCGAGTTCTATGACTTTTGTAGAATGCTCATAGCTCTTGATGGTATTGCTCAGGACATAATTCGCTTTGGCCAAAGACTTGTGTGCTCTAATTAAGATGGAATCAGGAACTCTTGCACCATTTTCTATTACCCGTGAGGCAAAATAGATGGCCGAATCAGGTTGCTTGTTGACGTATTCTTCTGATAGTTCTGCGAATTCAGAAATCTGACTTAATTCCAAAGGGGTAGTTTGGGCAATCGATCTGTGCCCTACTAAAGTTAGGCACATGATGATAATCAAAAAATATTTGTTGGCTGGACAGAAGTTCATATCAAAAGCTGATCTATCAAATATAAACTTATTAAGTCAGTATAAGTGAAAAACGGAGACCTAAATACCCGCAACACGGTATAGCAACAAATTGCTTGTCAGTGTAATTTGGCCACATGAATTTGTTATCTTTCCTGTCTAAAAAGCTAACTGCCGGTAAATCTATGAAATTGTTTCTCACAGACGATCATGCTGTGCTAATAGGCGGATTGATGAAGATCATTGAATCCGAACCAGAATTAGAAGTTGTTGGGAGTGCTGGTTCTGTGGGTGAAACAATGGATAAGCTCACCAGAACAAAGGTGGATTTGCTCATCACTGATTACAACCTACCCGACGAAGATGGCCTAACATTGGTCAGGAAAGTAAGAAGGAAATATCCTAAAACAAAGATTTTGGTGCTGAGCATGCACGATGAAGCTCATCTTGTAAAGGAAATTCTCAAAGAAGGAATAGAGGGTTATCTCATCAAAAAAGACTCGCATAATGAATTGATCAACGCCATCTACACCATTAAGTCTGGCAAGACCTATTTGAGTTCTGATGTCAACAAAATCCTGATAAAAGGGCTTAACGGTCAGGAAGAACAGCGATTACTCACAGATCGTGAACGAGAAATTCTCAAATTGATTTCCAGAGAAATGACCAATAAGCAAATCGCCGAGGAGCTCTTCATTTCAGAGAGAACCGTAGAAACTCACCGAAAAAACATATTTAGAAAAACCGGCACCAATAATCTCGTTGGATTGATCAAATTTGCATACTCTAATAATTTGATTTGATCGAACTCTTTTCTTTTCAATTTACTCCCGCTCAATTATTGTTTTTCCTTTCAGTGCCTTTGCTTGTTGGTATGGCCAAGACTGGTGTAAGTGGTGTGGGAATGGCTGCAGTTCCTTTATTAGCCATTGTTTTTGGCGGGAAACAATCTTCCGGGATCATGCTCCCCATTTTGTGCATGGCCGATGTTTTCGCAGTGACTTATTATCACCGACATGCCAACTGGCACCATCTATTTAGGCTTTTACCATGGGCAGCTCTGGGAGTATTGATTGGAACTTTCATTGGCAATGAGATCAATGATGAGACTTTCAAATTGATCATGGCGGTTGTCATTTTTGCCAGCCTGATCATCATGGTGTGGCGAGAGCGAGATAAAAACCCCAATATCCCTTCTAGCATTTGGTTTGCGGCTGTGCTGGGAATCCTCGGTGGCTTCACTACCATGGTTGGTAACCTGGCGGGATCAGTGATGGCGCTGTACCTCCTCTCGATGCGGCTTCCGAAAAACGAATACATTGGGACAGCTGCGTGGTTCTTCATGGTGATCAACCTCTTCAAGATTCCATTTCATATTTTCATCTGGCATACGATTACACTTGATAGCTTTTTGCTGGATCTTACCGGACTGCCCGCTGTGGCAGTTGGGGCTTTTCTTGGGATCACCATAGTGAAAAAAATCCCGGAGCTCTACTATCGATGGTTCATTATCGCCACTACCTTTTTAGCGTCTTTGATGATGTTGATATAATCGGGTTTGGCTTGAAAATCATATAAACTAATGCATCATTTGAACCTTTTTAACTTTAACAGGTTTGATTATCATAATTTTGCATCATGTCAAAAAAGATAGAGAGAACTGTTTCGGAATTTAACAATGAATTGAAACTCAAAGGCTTCAATGTGTTCCAAATAGAACAAGATGCTGAATCCACCAGAACCTACAGCAGAAAGGATTTTTATAAAATATGCCTGACTACAGGCAAAAGTATGATTCATTATGCTGATCGGAGTTTTGAGCATGAGGGCACGGTGCTTTTTTTCGGAAATCCGCATATTCCCTACAGTTGGGAGACGCTTTCCAATACCTATGTAGGATATACCATTCTATTTTCTGAGGAGTTTTTCGCTGCATCACAGAGAGTAGATAGACTTCAGCAGTTGCCACTATTCAAGATTGGTGGTACGCCTGTTTTGTCAATATCTGAGAGTCAGCGATTATTTCTCAATAGTGTTTTCAGTAAAATGATTGAAGAGCAGCAATCAAATTATTCCATGAAGGACGACCTCATTCGCAATTATATCCAGCTGATTCTTCATGAGGCAATGAAGATGCAACCTTCTGAAAAGTTTGACAAACAGAAGAATGCTGCTTCCCGACTGACATCTGTTTTTATGGAGTTGCTGGAGCGTCAGTTTCCTATAGAGACTTCAGAAAAACCATTGACAATGAGGACGGCTCAGGACTATGCCAATAATCTATCTGTACATGTAAACTACCTCAACAGGGCCGTGAAAGAAGTGACTGGTAAGCCAACTTCTACACATATTGCTGATCGCATTACCACAGAGGCCAAAGCACTACTACAACATACTGACTGGAATATCAGTGAAATTGGTTATGCTCTTGGGTTTGAGTATCCAACTTACTTCAATAATTTCTTCAAAAGGCAAACTGGCACAACTCCAAAAACCGTGAGATTACTAGAAGTTTCCAGTTAAGATTGTCAACTCATCTGAGAAAATTTAGTTGAAAGGTCTGGCAACCGGTTTAAGTATGCGAACTTTCTTTTTTGGGAGGATTAATTTTTCCAAATGACTTTCGGCAAACCTGCCTCACCGTACATCAAGGTTTTTACGATTGGTTTGAGTTTTTTTGATATCAATGAATATAATGCAGGATCAATTTCTGGTCGCGCTCTTATCACTACCTTTTTGTCTGCCAAATGTTCAAACTGTTCTGAAGCGATGTTGTCGTTCCAGATTTGAAGAATCAACTCATTCTTGCTGCAAATATCAAATCTGGTAGCCACAGACTCCAGCTGACAGGCAAGAGTCATATAGGCCCAAAGCGGAATGATCACATCGGCAGAGCACCCAATGGCTACAGATTTATCCGCATATTCATTCCAATTTGTATCTGCTACGGCTTGTTTGAATTCTTTTTCTTTCAAAATCAGACCCTGATATAGATAATCTGTAATATCCAGAAAAACACATTCTTCTGCAGGAGCAAAATCGAGTAGATCAACGGTGATGATTCCGCTGGATTCTACTGTATTTAAACTTTTCATTCGGGTATAAATCAAAAAGGCAGGAGGTGATTTAGGATTGATTTTCTAAATATTATAGCAAATCAGATGTCGCTGATTAAGATCCTAAGCCTCTTGCCTCTGTGGGGTTTGATAATAGAAATGGGTGAGAAGACTGATGACACTTTAGCCGCTAATCTCCTCTCCATTTCGTCATCAGTTGTCTTTATTACTTGATTTTTGAAAGTGCCTCTTCGTATTTTTTCTCTACGGCAGCCCAGTCCACTACAGACCAAAACGCACTGATGTAATCAGGTCTTTTGTTTTGATATTTTAGATAATAAGCGTGTTCCCAAACGTCCAGACCCAAAATTGGGAAACCTTGATTGGTCACATAGGTATCCATCAATGGGCTATCCTGGTTTGGAGTGGAAGTAACACCGATGGTGCCATTGTATTTTACAAACAGCCATGCCCAGCCAGAACCGAACTGAGTAGCCGCCGCCTGGTTGAATTGCTCTTTGAAAGCATCCAAACTTCCAAAAACTTTGTTGATTTCTTCTGCTAGCTTTCCTTCTGGTGCCGCTTTAGGGTTTGGAGAAAGGATTTCCCAAAACAAAGAGTGGTTGTAATGACCGCCTCCATTATTTCTTACAGCCGGGCCAAATTTGCTGATGTTCTTAATTATGCTTTCCAAATCTTCTTTTTCCGCATCTGTACCTTCTATAGCTGCATTCAATTTGGTAATGTATGCCTGATGGTGCTTAGTATGGTGGATGGTCATTGTTGCCGCATCGATGTGTGGCTCTAGTGCTTCGTATGCGTATGGTAATTCTGGTAATGTGTAACTCATGATTTTGATGTTTTTAATGTGTTGCAAATGTAATTAAAGAAATAATTAAACAAATTATTACTTGTTTTAAATACCTAACTGGATTGATCGAAAAAAGTTTCGGTATATCTTATAAACATCATTAAAAACACTATATGGATTTTCTTGTTAACTTTAATGATTCTAATAAAACCAATAATAAATTGGAAAATAAATCCACATCCGAAAGAATATTGATCTTTATTAAAATGAATGCCAGGATCACTGCTGCTCGTTTGGGTGAGGAGCTGAGTATTACAAAGGAAGGCGCCAGACAGCATTTGCTAAAATTGGAAAAATCGGATTTGGTAAAAAGTGAGTCTGTAAGTGAAGGAGTTGGAAGGCCTATTACCTATTATTCTTTATCAGAAAAAGGATTGGAAAAATTTCCGGACTCACATGCCGAGGTGACTGTGGATTTGCTCAGGTCTGTTAAAAGTCTTTTAGGGGAGAATGCATTGGACATGCTCATTGCTGACCGAGAGCGGAGAACCTATAAAAGGTACGAAAATGCTCTGGTGGGCAGGGATACTTTAGAAAAGAGATTGGACAAACTCTCTCATATTCGTACCGAAGAAGGTTATATGGCTGAGTGGAAAAAGGAAAATGGCGAATATTTTCTGATCGAAAATCACTGTCCTATATGTGCTGCTGCTACGGAGTGTCAGGGTTTTTGTAGAGCAGAGCTCAAGAATTTCAAACAATTAATTGGAGAAGAATTTCAGGTTGAGCGTGTCAAGCATATCATTTCAGATGGTCAGAGATGCATTTACAAAATTTCCGGTATAAAATAGCTTAGTGTCTCATTCCCTTATTTAGCCTTTTTTTGAACCAGGTTTGTTTTTTATACTTTTTGATTTGATTTCTTTTAACAGCATTCGCGGTTATTTTGTCAATTTTGGAATGTTGATTTTCCTTTTATCAGACCAGTGATTAATCATCATTGATGATCCTTTATACATGGCCATAAGGGTTAAGACCACACCTGAATTGTGGAAGTTTGCCTCAAAACGAATGAGTGAATCATAACGAGAGAATTATTAGTAATGTGAGAAAAATGAACGTTTATGGACTTGTTACAATGCTCATTTTAAGTTTTTGTGGGCGAGGAAACGAAGATATAATTCAGCCAAAAACTATAGACGAAATGAAATTGAAAATCACTTTTGGGCAGACCAGCTTAAATGCCACACTTTATGATAACCCTACGACCCGAGATCTAATTGATCAGCTTCCGTTCACCACAGAGCTGGAAGATTATGCGGGAAATGAAAAGATCTTTTATCCCGCTCAGAAATTGACAAAAGATGGAGCGCCTTCAGGATATCAGCCTTCCGCCGGAGATATTACCTATTACGCACCGTGGGGCGACGTAGCTATCTTTTACAAAGACTTTAGTTTTGCCTCCGGGCTGATAAGCATTGGTAAAATTGATGATAATGGAATAGAGCTACTCAAGAATGTCGGCAATCAACCGGTCACTTTTCAGTTGACGGAATAAATAATGTGGATTAGAAAATAAACTATCGACTCCAAGGCTCTCGGATTCCAAATTAATTGACCGAACATTTTTGGCTTGTTACGGTTTTGAACACAAACGAGAAGACATAATGAATCAACTTTCTTTCACATCTCTATTACTTGTTATTATTTTAGGTTTTGTAGGTATCTCCTGCGATAATAGCTCAGCAACCTCTTCTTCAACTATCGAGTCTGATAGTTCAGCATCAAAGTCAGATACACTATTGCCTCCTGTAGAAACTCAAGAACCAAATACGGATTACTCTGCCGCTTTCGAAGGTCAGACACGTGCCCCGGGAATTGCAACGAAAACTAATTATCAGGTTAGCGAATTTGCATCGGGGTTATCGAGACCATGGGGTATGACCAACTTACCAGATGGCCGAATATTGGTCACTGAAAAAGGCGGAACAATGCGAATAGTTTCCAATTCGGGAGAAATAAGTGAAGCGATCACTGGCATCCCTTCGGTTAACAGTTCAGGGCAGGGAGGGTTGCTGGATGTAGCGATCGATCCTGATTTTGACATCAATAGAATGGTCTATTGGTCATTCTCTCAGAATGGTCAGGGTGGTACTGCTACAGCTATTGCCAAAGGTCGCTTGTCAGATAATGAATCAACTATAGAAAATGTACAGGTCATTTATACAGCCCTACCAGAATACAACAGTACGCTGCATTATGGCTCACGATTGGAATGGGACGGTGAAGGAAACCTGTTTGTGAGCACTGGAGAAAGGTCCAACAAGGAATCCAGACCAGAAGCTCAGCACCTGGATGCCGCTCTGGGCAAAATACTAAGAATTACAAAGGATGGGGATCCGGCACCAGGCAACCCATTTATGGGTCAGTCAGATATATTACCGGAAATCTACTCCTATGGACATAGAAACCCTCAAGGTTTAGCAATACACCCTGTTAGTGGCGACTTGTGGGAAGGTGAGTTTGGCCCTAGAGGCGGAGATGAAATTAATCTGATCGAGCCAGGAAAAGATTACGGCTGGCCTACTATTTCATACGGAATTGAATATTCAGGAGGGAAAATAGGTGCAGGAATCACCCAGAAGGAGGGCATGGAGCAACCAGTTTATTATTGGGATCCTGTAGTTTCTGCCAGCGGCATCACCTTTTATAGCGGAAAGATGATTACTGAGTGGACCAATAATTTGTTTTTGGGGGCTTTGAGTGCTCAGCACATTGTTCGGCTAGTGATCGAAGATAATCGGGTAGTGGCTGAGGAGCGGTTGCTCGAAGGTGAAAATCAAAGATTTCGTGACTTGTTAGAGGGAACAGATGGAGCTCTTTATGCCATTACCGATAGTGGACTCATGTATCGTATTGGTTTGTAGAATTAGGTCTGGTAGTTAGGTTTGATGCAAGTAATATATCGAGATAAATTGCCATTTTTTATAAATCAATTGACCTTGTTTCTGAATTCATTAGGTACATGACTCATTACATTTAGAGCATAAGAGTTTTGAAAGCTTCCCATAAGTGTCTATGCTATAAACTGCTGAATAAAGTCGAACATCTATTGCTTAAAGTCCTATTCCTCAATTTGTTTTTTTGAAAAACACTATGTTCAAGCCGAATTGACAGTACTGCCATACAAATCTTCCCAAAATCATTCAAATAAAGGAGGTCTGCCTCAACTAGATGCCTCTCTGATTTTGTCAATAAAAAGGCGAAAGAAAGTTTGATTTCCGTAATTATTGGTTCGAATTTCATAATAACCTTGAGCGGTAATTGACTGTTTATTAGTTAGATGACAGTCAGTCGTATTTTGACTACAGTTAGTATTTTATAGTATTTATTAAAAACGTGAAAATGATATTACAAGACACCTTCAAACTCAACAATGGAGTAGAAATCCCAAAAATAGGATTAGGAACTTGGTTCATCAGTAATGATGACGTAGTAGAGGCAGTGAAAGAAGCTGTGAAACTTGGCTACCGACACATTGATACGGCGCAGGCTTATCAAAATGAAGCAGGAGTAGGAGAAGGAATAAAAGCTTGCGGTGTGAATCGCGATGAGCTTTTCATTACTACAAAGCTTGCAGCAGAAGTAAAATCCTACGACGAGGCTGTGGCTTCAATCGACAGCTCTCTTAAAGTAATGGGGCTGGAATATCTAGATCTCATGATCATCCATAGCCCTAAACCATGGATGGAATATGGTGAGGAGGATAGGTATTTCGAAGGAAATCGTGAAGCGTGGAGAGCACTGGAAGATGCGTATAAAGCGGGCAAACTCAAGGCAATTGGAGTTTCTAATTTTTTGAAAGAGGATTTAGATAACATCCTCGAAGTAGCTACCGTAAAGCCAATGATCAATCAGGTCTTAGCACATATTTCCAACACGCCTTTCGATTTGATCGAGTATTGTGAGCAACAGGAGATTTTGATAGAGGCCTATTCACCGATAGGTCACGGAGAGCTTTTCAAAAATGAGCAAATTGCTAAGATGGCAGAAAAATACAATGTATCTGTTCCACAATTATCAATACGCTATTGCCTTGAACTTGGCTTGCTACCATTGCCAAAAACTGCTAACCCAGCACACATGGAAAACAATGCGGCCCTTGATTTTGAAATATCCGCAGAAGATATAGAAACCCTCAAAAATATGGAGCAAATTAAGGATTACGGTGAAGCAAGTATGTTTCCTGTGTACCAATAAGCCAAACAAAACAATTTTAGGATATGAAAATCATTAAGAACGGACAGGTCCCCTCTATGCGGGGACCTGAAGATTGGTTTACCGGTTCAGTGAGAATAGATGGCTTGTTTCAAAATACCAATTCTACCAGAGGGTCAGGAGCACTTGTAACATTTGAACCAGGAGCACGAACTGCCTGGCATACTCATCCCGCAGGCCAGACGCTGATAGTCACATCCGGGTTAGGGTGGGTTCAGCGCGAAGGTGGCCCAATTGAAGAAATCAATCCCGGTGACGTAATCTGGTTCGAACCAGAAGAAAAACACTGGCATGGGGCTTCTCGTAACAGGGCTATGAGTCACATTGCCGTCCAGGAAGCAGTCAATGGCGAAGCGGTAATCTGGCTCGAAAAAGTTTCTGACCAACAATACAAAAAGCAGTAATGAATAGCCTATCTAAAGAAGAAATAGCAAAAATTGTTGACAAAGACGACTTCAAAATTGCGCCATATCGTGCAGACGGAAAGACCTTTGGAACACTAACCTGGATCTGGTCTGTATCTGTGGAAGACAGGCTTTTCGTCAGGGCATATAATGGTGTGAAAGGAAGGTGGTATCAATCAGCCATCAGTCAGACAGCCGGCAAAATTACCGGAGCAGGTTTGGAACGAATGGTATCGTTTGTGCCAATATCTGACGGTGATTTGAATGCTAGAATTGACGAAGCATACCGTAAGAAGTATAGCAGTAGCCCCTATCTCAATTCTATGATCAGTGACAGAGCAAAAGCGGCGACAATTGAAGTAAAATAGACCGATTTAAGATTCTAATCCATATCTAGCTTCTCCCAATACCTGCAGAAATGGGTGATTTTGCATTCGCTACATTTTGGGTTGCGAGCCAAGCAAACGTAGCGCCCATGAAGAATCAGCCAGTGATGTGCTTTGTGGATGTATTCATCGGGAATGTGACGAACGAGTTGCTTTTCTACTTCCAGAGGAGTCTTGGCTGTTTGTGTAACCAAGCCTAACCTTTTCGAAACTCGGAATACATGCGTATCTACAGCCATAGCTGGCTGATTATAAAGCACCGACACTACCACATTGGCGGTCTTTCTACCTACACCAGGTAACTTTTGAAGTTCTTCATGTTTTTCCGGGACTTCTCCACCATAGTCTTCCATGATCATCTTGCTCAGTCCCATCAGGTGCTTAGCCTTGTTATTTGGATAAGTCACACTGCGGATAAGTTCGAAGATTTCATCGAAAGTCCCGGCAGCCATGTGCTCTGGAGTTGGGAATGCCTTGAACAGTCCGGGCGTAACTTTATTGATGCGCACATCTGTACATTGTGCACTCAAGACTACTGCCACCAACAGTTCAAATGGATTGTTGAACTCCAGCTCCGTTTGTGGGTCGGGAAAAGCATGTTTGAAATAATGAACGAATGCTTCGAATCGCTCTTTTTTATTCAAAGAATTACCTGACTTAGAAGAATTTTTCGACACCTGCTATCTGTATTTGTGATCAGAAATATTTCCGATCATAAAACTATACAGACTGCTTGGTATATTGTCGGGAGAACTCCAGGATTTTGTCCACAGACTTCTTAGACGGACTGTAAGTGACTTGATCAAGTCCCTTTTGTACCGCCTTAATTTCTTCTAGTTCTGATCGGAGCTCACTGTCTGTGATGAGCAGTTGCTCCAATTCTTTGCTTTCCTGTGCTGTTAATTCGTCATAGAGAAACCTTACCAGGTCATTTTTTGTAAAAGTTTTGATCATAGGCAATATGTGTATTTTCTAGCTTTTTTCGCAAGTTGATCAAAGCATACCTCATTCTGCCCAAAGCGGTATTGATGCTCACTCCTGTAGCATCGGCAATTTCCTGAAAACTCATCTGCATATAATGCCTCATCACCAACACTTCTTTCTGAGCTTCAGGAAGCTCCTGTATGTACTGCTTCAGCAGGTTATAGGTATCCTGCTTGATATGTTCGTCTTCAATCGTTGACTCGGCAAACTCCAGCGTGTTAAACACATTACTACCATCCTCCATCACGATCTCAGGATTTCTTTTCGACTTCCTGAAATTATCAATCGCCAGATTATGCGCTATGCGCAGTATCCATGGTAGGAATTTCCCCTCTTCGTTGTATTTACCTGACTTAATCGTCTTGATTGCCTTAATAAAAACTTCCTGCATCAGGTCTTCTGCCTGATAGCGATCTTTTACAATCAAATATATCGTGGTAAACACCCTATCCTTGTGTCGGTCGAGCAAAACTGCGAACGCCTCTTCGTTACCATTTTTGTACTGAGACAGCAATTGGCCGTCGGTCAATTTAGTCTTTCGCATTGAAATTCGTATTTAGTTAACGTAGAGGTCTATTACATATTGTCAGGGTCTTGGAATTGTGTTAATTAATTTTACTCGCGTGCTGTCAAATGTATGTGAAAAATTTTTGTTGCACAAATAGAAGACAAATGAAAATTTATTGTCCCCTAAATGGCTTAAGAAAAATTTCCTTCGGACATTTTAGCATTTTTCACATGAGCCAGGTGGTGATTGCAATGCCATGCATACATTCCTATATTTTCATCTAAAGAAATTTTCCGTCCATGTTCTGGATGAACAAAGGTTCTTTCCAGATCTTTTTCAGTAAGGTTTTTCAGCAGCACTGACCACCTGTGATGCAAAGAAGTCAACAAGCTAAGTGAGGTTTCCACATCATCTAGCATGCTATCAGGAAGGTTCGCCCACCGGTCTTCATAATAAGGCTTGATGGTTGGGTTCTCCTCAGTCAATGCTATTTTGAATCTGATAAAGGCATTCATATGACTATCTGCGCAGTGATGCACAATCTGCTTGATTGACCAACCATCAGGCCGGTGCAATAGATTGAGATGCTGAGAGTTGAGATCACTCATGCAATACACAAGCTTAGATGGAAAAAGCTCAATATCATTGATCCAAAGTGATATGGTATTCAAATCTATTATATCTGGTTTGACGAACTGACCGATTGGGTATTGCAGTGCTTTTAATAAGTCGCTCTTCATAACTAATGATTTTATTCAATTGAAGTTAATCATATTTCGATCGACAACCTTAAGTGTATATTTGACATTTAATTCAAGAAATTTAGGGTTTAGAGTATTATTTTACACCTTTTGCGCTTTTAGTAATTGAAACTATTTAAACACTAAAACCAGAAATTCCCCTAAACAAAACACCATTATGAAGAAGTTAATGATTATTATGTTCCTTGGCTTGAGTAGCGGTTTAATAGCCCAAGTCACACTCAAAGTGAATCCTGACACATCAGGTGTATCTATGAGTCCGCATTTGATTGGAGCGTTTTTTGAAGACATCAACTATGCCGCTGATGGAGGCTTATATGCTGAACTGATACAAAACAGGTCTTTCGAATATTACAAAGTCGAACGATGGGTTGATATGCAACCGCTAGATTCCTGGGAATTGATCGGAGAAAATGCCGTAATAAGTGTGGAAGATCAGCAGCCTATAAATGCCGTGAATACTCATTATCTACACCTAAGCATTCTCAAAAAAGGACAAAAAGCAGGGTTTAAAAACCTTGGTTATGATGGGATTTCGTTGAATGCCGGAGAAAAATATAATTTCTCAATGTACGTACGTGCTAAGAAAAAATTCAAAAAGGATTTAAATGTGAATCTTGTGAATGCTGAAGGAAAATCACTTGCGAGTCTAACTTTCTCAGGAATCACTGATGACTGGCAAAAGGTTGAAGGAGAGTTTATGCCATCAGCATCACACTCTAATTGCAATCTGGAAATAACCACTAGCAGTAAAGGTGAGCTGTACTTTGATATGATATCACTTTTTCCTGCCAATACGTTCAAAGGCCGTGAGAATGGAATGAGAAATGATCTTGCTGAAACCATCGCTGACTTAAATCCTCAGTTTTTAAGATTTCCTGGCGGGTGTGTATCTCACGGGCGTGGACTGGACAATGCATATAGATGGAAAGAAACTGTGGGTCCTGTAATCGAGCGAGTTCCAAACTATAATCTCTGGGGTTATCATCAAACTTACGGCATTGGCTTTTATGAATACTTTCAATATTGTGAAGATATTGGTGCTATTCCTTTGCCTGTGGTTCCAATTGGGGTTTCCTGCCAGTTTAGAGACCGTGAAATTGCTCCAATAGAAGACATGCAGCTTTGGGTAGATGATGCTCTGGATTTGGTAGAGTTTGCCAATGGAAGTGTAGAGAGTGAATGGGGTAAAGTGCGTGCAGAAATGGGCCATCCCGAGCCATTCGGAATGGAGTACTTATGTCTGGGAAATGAAGAGGATGATATTCCAGAAGTGCGAGTGAGAATGAAAATGATTACCGATTCTTTGAGAATGTATTACCCAGAGATAAAAGTCATAGGAACATCTGGTACTGCGGCTGGCGGTCGCAATTATGACGGGTTGTGGGAGTTTAGCAGAGCGGAGAAACTGGATGCCGTAGATGAGCACTATTATGTAAATCCTTCATGGATGCTCAATAATCTGGATCGATATGATGACTTTGACAGAAACGGCCCTAAAGTTTTCATTGGAGAATATGCATCTCGCGATGATCGGTTGAAAAATGCAATTGCAGAAGCAGCTTATCTTACTGGTGTAGAAAAAAATGCAGATGTAATCCAATTTACTTGCTATGCTCCACTATTGAGTAACGAAAACCACCACCAGTGGAATCCTGACCTGATTCGATTTGATAACGATAATGTTGTAAAAACGGCTAGCTACTACGTGCAGCAGTTATACAGTCAATATACAGGTGATGAATATATACCGAGTACTTTAAGCTATTCTGATAATTTCGAACAAAACACGAGCCGGTTTAATGGAAAAATTGGGGTTGGAACCTGGGCAACCAAAGCAGTTTTTGATGACATCAAAGTGGAGACTGAAGAAGGGATTATTTTCGAACAAACTTTTGATGATGAAGCCAAAGGCTGGGTAGTATCAGACGGACAGTTTAACACCGAAAACGGCACATATATACAAAGTAGCATGGATCAGCCAGCTCTCAGTATTTTCCAAACCGAGGTAAATGTTTATTCATATTCATACACTTTGAGAGCCAAAAAGACGGAAGGCAGGGAAGGGTTTTTGATACCTTTCGCCTTTACTGGAGATGAGAACCTATATTGGCTCAATCTAGGAGGATGGAACAACAGCCGTCATGCAATTCAATTTCATGAAAATGGCCCAGCTTCAGAATTGGTCAATAAAAGAGGATCGATAGAGACCAATAAATGGTATGATATTAAGATTGAAGTAAATCAAACTATCGCATATTGCTATCTGGACGGTGAATTACTGTTTGAAATCCCTGCGTTACCGAAACCAGTTTCAGCCTCTGTAGTAAAAGATGAATCCGAAAATGAGTTGATCATCAAGTTGGTCAACGCAGGAGAAAAACCAGTAAAATCCAATGTATTTATTGAAGGGTTTAACGCTGAAATGGAAGCACAAGTCATTACCTTACAGGGAGATGAATGGAGTCTGCGTAATTCATTGGAAACTCCAGAAGCAATTAAGCCAACGGAATCCACTATTAAAGTTGGTGATTTGACAGATTACGAATTACCAGCGAGATCATTCAAAGTTATTAGCATTAAGAAATAAAATAACCATTATACACCTGGATATACAAAGCACTCTTTCATTTGGGGAGTGCTTTTTTATGCGCTATCAAATTGAACAAATAGAACTCCTCTCAGTAAATTCGCAACTCTTTTAGTTTCCAATTAGTTTACTGCCTAAAGTACTCCAATTACACATCCAATGGCCAAAACCATCGACTCATACGATCCGAAAGAATTTATCATCATCAAAGGTGCTCGTGTCAATAACTTGAAGAACCTTGATGTGGCCATTCCACGTGATAAACTGGTGGTGATAACTGGACTTTCCGGCTCGGGTAAATCTTCATTGGCATTTGATACATTGTTTGCTGAAGGTCAGCGAAAGTACGTGGAGAGTTTGAGCTCGTACGCTCGTCAGTTCCTCGGCAGAATGGAAAAACCAGAGGTCGATTACATCAAAGGAGTAGCTCCGGCCATAGCCATAGAACAGAAAGTGTCCACCAGAAACCCCCGATCTACGGTAGGTACTACCACGGAGATTTATGACTATATGAAGTTGCTCTTTGCAAGAATTGGGGTGACTTACTCTCCGGTCAGTGGAAAGGAAGTGAAGAAGGATAGTGTGACGGATGTGGTGGATTACATCATGGGGCATGATGAAGGAAAGAGGCTGATCATTTCTGCTCCGATGCACATCAAGGAAGGGCGAACAGTCGAAGAGGAATTGAAAATACTGCTGAGTAAAGGCTACACCAGAATTCTGGTGGACGATGAAATGAAATTCATCGAAGCTCTGCTCAGTGAAAAACTGAATAAAAAGCACCAGTTCGAGATTATGATCGATCGGGCAGTGGTGAAAAAAGATGAGGAGAACCAATTCAGACTGGCTGATTCGGTGCAAACAGCATTTTTCGAAGGAGAAGGCCGCTGTAAGGTGAATATGGTTGGGAGTACGATCAAGGAATTTTCTGATTTGTTTGAATTGGACGGCATTCGTTTTGAAGAACCATCAGTCAACTTTTTCACTTTCAACAACCCGTATGGGGCATGTAGGCGCTGTGAAGGTTTTGGAAGAATTCTGGGCATAGATCCAGAAATGGTAATCCCCGATCACAACCTCTCAGTATATGAAGGAGCTATTGCACCCTGGCGCAGTGAGACTATGCAGCAGTGGCTAAAACCACTTTTGAAAAACGGCATCCGATTCGATTTTCCAATTCACCGACCAATCAATGAACTGACAGAAGAAGAGTATGAGCTGCTCTGGACTGGAAATGAATATTTCGAAGGATTGGATGACTTCTTTAAGTTTCTGGAATCACAAACACATAAAATTCAGTACCGGGTTTTATTGTCGCGATACCGAGGCAGAACGACTTGCCCTGAATGTAAAGGAACGCGACTGAGAAAGGATGCCAGCTATGTGAAAGTAGACGGGAAATCCATTTCAGACATGGTGTTGATGCCGGTAGATCGATTGATTGGATTTTTTGATGAGCTGGAACTTACCACACACCAGCAATCCGTAGCGAAAAGAATACTGAATGAAATCACGAATCGACTCAGCTATCTGGAAAAAGTAGGGCTGGGATATCTCACGCTTAATAGACTGACTAACACGCTTTCTGGTGGTGAGTTTCAACGAATTAAACTTGCTACCTCTCTCGGCAGTGCGCTGGTGGGTTCCATGTACATTTTGGATGAACCGAGTATTGGTTTGCATCCAAGAGACACAGACCGTTTGATTGAGGTATTACTTTCATTGAAAAAGCTCGGTAATTCCGTGATAGTAGTGGAGCATGAAGAAAAAGTGATGGAAGCTGCTGATCAAATCATAGATATTGGGCCGGCTGCTGGTGTACACGGGGGTGAGTTGGTTTATCAGGGTAGAATTGATGAATTGAATGGGGAAAGCCAATCGTTCACGGCCAAGTACCTGAAAGGGTTGGAAGAAATCGCATTGCCAAAGCGAAGAAGAAAGTGGAATCAGTCCTTCACTATAGAACGTGCCAGAGAAAACAACCTGAAAGACATTAATGTGGAGATTCCTCTCGGTGTGATGACAGTTATTACGGGTGTGAGTGGCTCAGGAAAATCTACATTAGTTAAGAAAATCTTGTATCCTGCCATTGGGAAAATGCTAGGTGTGACTGGCGATGCTACCGGAAAACATGAGAAAATATCAGGTGCTTACAAAAAGGTAGATCAGATCGAGTTTGTGGATCAGAATCCGATTGGCAAAAGCTCAAGATCCAACCCGGTAACCTATGTGAAGGCCTATGACGGCATCCGTCAGCTATTCAGCGAAATGCCGATGAGTAAAACCAATGGATTTAAACCGGCTCATTTTTCATTCAATGTGGACGGTGGACGATGTGAAGTCTGTGAAGGAGAAGGCACGGTGACTGTGGAAATGCAGTTTATGGCGGATCTGCATTTGGAATGTGAAGCCTGTCATGGCAAGCGATTCAAAAAAGAAATTCTCGAAGTAAAATATCAGGACAAGAATATTTCTGACATTCTTGATCTCACTGTAGAGGAAGCCATCGAGTTTTTCCACGATAAAGCCAACATTGTCAATAAAATCAAACCGCTATATGATGTGGGTCTGGGATATGTACAGCTTGGCCAAAGCTCCAACTCGCTGAGTGGTGGTGAAGCACAACGTGTAAAACTGGCTTCATTCCTCGGCAGAGGGGGAAACATCAAGAAAGACCATGTGATGTTCATCTTTGATGAGCCAACCACAGGGCTTCATTTTCATGACATCAGGAAATTACTCGATGCGCTGAATGCGTTGGTGAATGAAGGAAACTCTGTGCTGATCATAGAACACAATATGGAGATTATCAAAAATGCTGACTGGATCATCGACCTGGGACCAGAGGGAGGTGAAAATGGAGGTACACTTTGTTTTGCGGGCTTACCAGAGGACATGGTCAAGCTGGAGGAGAATCATACTGCGAGGTATCTGAAGGAGAAGATTGGTTGAATCATTCTCGTAGTTTTTTTGAAAGGCTTTTCACTTCTTCTTCTAAAGTTGGTTCAAGTCTTTTCAGTCTTTCTAACAAATTCATGGAAGTATGACGTATGGTCAAAACAAATACTGTGTCGCCAACAATTTCACAGATTAAACAGTGCTTTTCAACAAAGTAAACCCTAAATCTTGATGAGATATTATGATTGATTTTAAGAATGGAAGGGTTGGATTTGATAA
This sequence comes from Bacteroidia bacterium, assembly GCA_030425425.1. Classification (GTDB taxonomy): domain Bacteria; phylum Bacteroidota; class Bacteroidia; order Cytophagales; family Cyclobacteriaceae; genus Marinoscillum. Next base: position 61,751 of record JAUIAO010000037.1, read on the forward strand.
TATTCAGTGAATGGTCAAATCTCTCTAGATAGCGATCAGCAGCCAATTCTCCCCATTTATTTAAAGAGTAATCAAAAATTTCCTGAAGGTCAGACATGGCCGTATCTGCTAATTTGATGTTGGCCATTACTTTTTCTTCATTTTGAAGCTAGCTAAATCATTTTTGAGGTTTCCTGAAAATTCCGTTGTTCTTTCGAAGATGGCATC
>JAUIAO010000096.1 GCA_030425425.1 Bacteroidia bacterium
ACTACATCAAAGTATTCTAATACTCCTTCTGGTAGAAGTAATTCCCATGCTGATAAATCTCCCAATTCTTTTTGAAATGCAAATTAGACTTTTTGGAGATACCCCACAGGTTTTCGGATTGATCCCAAAAAGTTTTCTGCTTGATCTGAATTTACACCGGGCGCAAAAATAAAAAACCCTCTCAGAAAATTCTGAAAGGGTTTGAAGTAGTCCGTAGGGAACTTTTTTTTGATTCCTAATGAACTATATATCAATGACTTACAAATCATGTGTGAAAAATAGTTTACTTCTTACCTCTTTCTAGGTGTTCATTCAGCATGGCATTATGCTTCTCTAAAAGCTCGATATACTTGTCCTTCCACATATCTCTTTCAGACATACAATCTTCAAGTGACTTGGTTGAGCCATAAGGTTCTTCGGGGTCCTCTAAAATATTTTCATTTTGTAGATCAGGAATATCTTCTGAAAAATCATATCCTATAGCCTTGCCATAGCGCAAAATAATGTGCGAGGGTAAGTATGGATCCTTAAAGTGTCTGTATGGCATTGCATGTTTATAGCCTGCCTTCTTCGCTATCTGAGTCAGGCTCACACCGGAGGTATTGCGATACTTATTGATCTTTTCCTGTACAATTTGCCCTTTGTGAATATCCATATATGCAAATCTCATAAACATAGTGTCTATTTTTTTAGACAATAATTGTACATTTATTGTCTATTTATTGTCTATTTATTATATACTTGCATCATATTCCAAAAAGCAAGCCACAATGGACGAACTATCAGTCAATGAAATTGAGATTTTGAAGTCAAAAATGCCGAAAGGGTACTATCCTGAGATATTAAAGCGCTCAGGATTATCTAACGGCACATTGAATAGATTTTTTCGTGCGGATATCTACCGAGAGGATATTCACAAAATAATCCTCGATCTGATAGACGAGTATGAGTCAGAAAAGAGACAATTGGTAGAAAGAACCAAGGCACACACTACAGTAAGCACTTAAGTCGCAGTTCAGGAAGCAGTCCTGGAGCGTTTCTCGATGAGTATTTTGAAAATCAAACGAAATCCCCCTGGCGACTTGGGGGATTTATTCCAAACAATCATGAAATGATAGAACCAAAACAAACTTATCAGCATAAAAAAACACCGCTAGTAATGCGAGTACTATGTCAGTCCAAAAGTCACGCACAACACTGGCATGTAGGACTACAGTTCGAGTCTGAAGTAGTGATGACTTGTCACATTCACTACAAAGACATAGAAGAAGACTGGAATTTAATTCATAACAATAACCAATAAACATTATGGACGATAACCTTCATCCAATCATTGTAGATGATTTTCCATTGGAACAATTCACAGAGTCAATGAACATCCAAGAGAAGAAAGCCTTTTACAAAGGGTTTAGCAAGTGCTACACAGCTTTCCTTGGCGCAATTCATGAGAATGAAAAAATATTTTTGCCGAGCGAATATCCAGATATGATATTCCATTTCACCGACTTGATGATTGAGCAAGTACAGAAAAAGGAGGTGATGTCATGAGTGCAATGAAAATGGCGGTTGCATCAAAAGAAGATCTCAACAAATTGAGATTATTCTATCAAGTCATAGAAGCTTATCATCGTGATAGCTGTGTAACCAAAGATCAATTTGATCACTTTTCAGATGAAGAATTAGACCAGTTAAAAACAATCTGGAAGTCTAATGGAGAAATTGATTGGGAACAGTTCATCGCTTTGGGTTGGAATTATCTTCTGACAGGATTCTTTAGGGTTCATTTTGGTTATGAAGTACTTTATGACAATTGCTGCGATCCTTCTTTTGATCATCTGGAATTCAAACCTTGGATATCAAAATCTATTGAAGTTTTATCAGAAATTGACGAATACCTATCACCAAACCCAAAGAATGCAATCTGCACTGATTCCGTATTGCATCAAAAGGTAAAAGAAGTTTTGGCACTACATGAAGGAAAGGAGGTTGTGTCATGATTAATCAATGCCCTGAAAACACTCAATGCAGAAATTGTGAGAACTACTCCTGGGACAAGAAAATTGGAGTAAATAATGTCAGAGGTTCAAATACTGAATCCGGAATTTGCTCTGCATATAATCGACCTACTTATGCAATATGGTTTGGTCATAATAATAAACAAGGAAAGGAGGAATCTCATGCCTCCTGAAGTATTAGCAGCTCAAGACCGGGCGCTTTCATCTCACAAAGACATTCCTTTCCACCATGCATGGAAGATCTACATGAGCGCCTACAACAATTACCAGCGAAATGATGCTGGCAAATTCCTGAGAGACAATACAGGAAACTTCATCAGAATATAACGCTTCCACTTTTTCAAATACTAACCTGTGTACATAGAACTCAGCCACATATTAGAAGAAACAAACGGAGGATTAGATATAATCCTCCGTTACTATCCTCAAGCCGAACCAGCTGTCACAAGAAAAGGATACAAGTTCAAAATCCGAGGTACTGAAAAGACAGCCAGTGCTACACTCAAGAAGCTTGATGATGGCAACTATGTGGTGACTGACTTTGGTGGTGATCAGGTACCTCGAAATGCTGTACATGTTTGCATGTTGGAAGAGAATCTGGATTTTGGAGAAGCGTGTCGTAAACTGGCAGCTGATTTCAATATTGGACCAGATGAACTAAAAGCAGAAATCTACAAACCAGAGATTTCTACCAGAGAAGCCACAGCTGAAGAGGAAGATGGTAAGTGGTTTTTTGAAGTAAGAGAGGAATTCACAGAGCTAGACATCAGATCAGTATTAAGCGAAAAAGTAATCCCCTACTCTGACAAGGAAAAGAAAACAATCAATCAGGAAAAGGTTGAGGAAGTCTTTAAGAAATATCACTTCTACTCTCTGACATCCTACACCATCATTAAAAACAGGAAAGCCATTACCATAGCATCTACCGACAATTATCCAATAATGATGTGGGATGAAGGCGAGTTCAAAAAACTGTATCAGCCATTATCTCCTGATAAGTCACGTAGATTTATTTATTATGGTAAGCGTCCAAAAGACTTCCTTCATGGATATACTGCAGCTCATAAAGCATATGAGAACAATACGCCTGAAGGAAAGGAAGAAATCAATGAGGAAACTGGTGAAATAGACAAACCAGCTCCGGAAAGGCTCGATTACTTGATGTACTGTTCAGGTGGATCAGATGCGCTCAATATCGCCATGATTGGTTATGAGCGCAACTGATCCACCTGAACAGTACATCAAGTAATCGAGCCTTACTTGATGTACTGTTCAGGTGGATCAGATGCGCTCAATATCGCCATGATTGGTTATGAGGTTGTTTGGCCAAACTCTGAAACAGCTAAACTCACCAACCAACAGTTTAAAAAGCTTTCCAAGATTTCAGAAAAAGTGGTCAATGTAGCAGACATAGACACCACTGGCCTGCGAGAAGCTCATCGCTTAGCGATGGAATATTTGGAACTTTACACTCTCTATCCACCATCAAGTCTTCGTGAGCGCAAAGACCGGCGCGGCAATCCTTGCAAAGACATTCGTGATTATTTCAACTATCACAACTATTATGACTTCAAAGAGCTGCTAAGCACTGCATTGCCATATCAGTTTTGGGATGTAGAATATTCGAAAACAAAATCAGGAAAATGGAAAGAGAACTATTCCATCCTTAACACCGAGCTGTACAACTTCCTTCATAGAAATGGATTTTACAGACTTGTGCTCGAAAATGAAAAAGAGGGACATATCTACATTCACATTACTGACAATATTGTCCGACAAATCAAACCCAACGAAATCAAAGCATATGTTCATAATTTCTTAGAGAAAAGATATTTATCCCCCCGTCTTAGAGATGCATTCTACAATACTCCGAAACTTTCAGAAACATCACTTAGCAACTTAAAGGTGATTGAGATAGAGTTTAAAGATTTTGATAAGCACACTCAATTCTTCTTCTTCCGAAACAAAACAATTAGTGTAACAAAGGATAAGATAAACGAATTCAAACCAGGAGAGATTGATCGATTCGTTTGGGATGATGAAGTAATCAAACACCAGTTCAAAATTCAAGACCCGCAATTCAGGATTTGGAAGAATGACGCTGATGAATGGGATATTGAAATAAAAAAGAATGACAATATCTTTTTCAACTACCTCATCCAAACCTCTAGAATGCACTGGAGAAAAGAGTTGGAAGAAGAGCTGGAAGGGAAAACAGCTGAAGAGCGAAATCAATATCTAAAAGATCACAAGTATGACATTGCGGGTCCTAATCTCGCTCCGGAGGAAATCATAGAGCAGAAACAGCACTTGATCAACAAAATGTATTCTCTCGGTTACCTACTTCATAGATATAGAGATCCTTCCCGTCCATGGGCAGTATTTGCAATGGATGGAAGATTAAGTGAAGATGGACAGTCAAACGGCCGTTCTGGAAAATCAATCATGTACAAGGCGATCAGACTTTTCATGAAGTCTGTTACCCTACCGGGGCGAAAGCATGATTTAACAAAAGATCAGTTTATATACTCCGGTGTTACCAGGCACACCGATTTTATCTTGGTGGATGATGCCAATCAATACCTTGATTTTTCTTTCTTCTTCGAGGCTACTACTGGAGAACTAACTGTTAATCCAAAGTTTGGTGTCAAATTCGAACTGAAATCTGAGGAAGTACCAAAGTTTGCTTTCACTTCAAATCACCCTGTTCGTGACATAGATTCGTCTAAGCTTGATCGATTACTATACACTGTATTTTCAGATTATTACCACAAGGATAATAATGGATTTTATCTTGAAAATCGTAGCCCAAAAGATGATTTCGGCAAGAACATTCTCAATGAAGATTTCACTACTGCAGAGTGGAATGACTTTTACAATTTCATGATTCAGTGCTGCAATCTTTACATGCAGCATGAGAAGATCGAGCCACCAATGAACAACATCGAAAAGAGAAACCTCATCAGCGAGATGGGTAGCGCCTTCCATGAGTGGGCAGATGTTTATTTCTCAGAAGAGATGAATACGCTTGATACGCTTGTCCCGAAAGTTGAAGCGTTTGAAGATTTCAAAAAAGCTACAAATGCCAAATGGACCTCTCAGAAATTCAGGAAAGCAATCATGGCTTGGTCAAAGTATTATGGATTTGAATTGAATCCTAAGGAATTCCAAAACAGCCAAGGGAGAATTTCAAGAAAATGGCCGGAAGGTGCTCCTGATGCCAAGGCAACAGAATTAATCTACATCAGAACCAAGCTACCAAAACAAGAAAACAAGGAAATAGAACCTTTCTAATCATGAAAACACTCGAAATAACCGGAAGAGAATGGGTGCAGGTCGAAAACTTCAACCAGATGCGCCATGAAAAAGGATCTCGCAGACTCGGGCTTATCTACTGGGTAAAAATGGATCTTGATGGCACCATCTATTTAGTCCAGGACTCCATATCAGAAAAAACAAATGTCAAGTGGCTACAGGAAGCGATCAAAATGGGAGCTATATACCTGGAAAGAATAGACTATGATATCACATTAAATACAGCACTTAAACTTTCAAAATCATGAACGCAAAACAGATCGAAAAAACCAATAGAGAAAGATTCAATAATTGGTATCGACATTTCATTAGTCAAAACGCTACTGTGCAGGTTATGTTGGGGGTTTCACTCAAAGGACCTAATAAAAACAGTTTAATCATCACTTCAACAAAGGGCATGCACAATGTAACCATAAAGCATTTATTACAAACTGCTATTGATGAAATAGAACGTCAGGAAGAAGTAAAAAACCAACAATAGCCATGCCTTACAAAGAACACACTATTGAAAAGAAATACTTCACCATCACTGACGTGGCTGCAGATCTGGAGATAACCACAAGCAAGCTGAGGTATTACGAGGATATTGGCATTATCTACCCGGACAAGAAAAAAGGAGTACGCTTATACAAAGCTGAGAATGTAGAGAAGATCCGGATGGTTATGCAGTGCGCGAAAACAAAGCAATTCACCTGCAAAGGGCTGAAATTCATCTACCATCATAAAAGGCTTCCAACTTTAAACGATTTGATATGAAAACATCTAAGAAAATCATCACTTTCGTTATAGCTCTGGTCATGCTCAACAACGTAGAGCACCTTGGTCATGTACATTACACCTTATCAGTGAAGCTATTACCTGAGCTCATTGGTGACTGGCTCAATAAACTTCATTCAGTAGTAGTAGTAATAATCTTTGAGGTAGTAGTCATCACCTTTGCCAGAGAAGGTAAAAAAGGATATTCTTTATTCTTCACTTTCTGCATCTGGATTCTCAATATGATCTACTATAAAGCTCCAGAGCTACTGATCAATGGAGATTACGAGCAGCTGACGGCCGCTACTGTTTATAGCACCATCTTCACCATAAGCATTTACATGTTCAGTGAGATGCTGGCTGAGTATTACCAGGAACAAAACGTCGTGAAGATCCTCGAATCAAAACTGGTTGAACTTCGATCAGAACTGAAACAATCTCAATCAGAACTCAAGGACTGTCACGCTGAGCTCGTCGAAGCACAGACAGTCCAAGCCAATCTTTCAGAGTGTCGTGCTGAGCTTGTCGAAGCACAAAACGCTCTTAAGCAATACCAGGAAGCTGAATCCAAAGCCAAAAAAGACCTCACCTGCCCTTACTGTAAATCATACCAGGCTGAATCACAAGGCTCCCTCACTGCTCACAAGGGGCATTGTCCAGATAACCCTAAAAATCAGAAATCATGAACTACAAAATAATAAATCTACAGGGTAATGTATAAGTCGCAACTAGGAATATGGGATGGAATTAGGCTCACATTTGATGAGTGTATTGACATGACAGTTTCATCTATCAAGCAAATCGAAGGAATTTACAATACATGGATCATGATGTGGAGCGGTGGTAAAGATTCTACCACTATGGTTACTGTGATTTTGCAGCTCATCGCCTCCGGTCAGATCAAAGCTCCAGAAAATATCAAAATATTCATTTCAGATACACGTCAAGAGCTGATTCCACTTTGGTTCAATGCTCTTGAATTGATAAAGCAGATAAAAGAACGTGGATATGATGTGGAAATAGTTCTCAGTCCAATAGATGATCGATTTTGGGTTTATATGCTTGGATATGGTGTGCCACCCCCAAGTAACACCTTTAGATGGTGTACTCAAAAATTGAAGATTGATCCAGCACAGAATGCGATGGAAAAATATCTATCAGAAATGAACGGTACTACAGATAAAACGAAATGGGAAAAAGTACTGATGATGACTGGTGTAAGAGTGGGAGAATCAGCAGCTAGGGATGCAAGGATATCATTGAGTTGTGGAAAAGACGGCACTGAATGTGGTCAGGGGCATTATCACCACATGAGTAATACATATTTAGATAGACTGGCACCGATCATACATTGGCGCACATGTATTGAGTGGGATTGGCTGAAATTGTTTGCACCGATGCAAAAATATGGAAGTTGGCATACGCAGATGTTGGCAGATGCGTATGGCGATGATCCAGACACTAGAACAGGTTGTATTGGTTGTAACCTCGCATCCAAGGATAAGGCACTGATTAATATTATCAAAAATCCAGATTGGTCATATCTGAAACCCTTGATGCAGATCAGGTCAATATTCGAATGGCTCAAACTTCCTCATCAAAGATTGCGAAAAGTTGGCTATCAAAAAACCAAATCAGGTAAGGGGTCTAAAAATCAGAATAGAATGGGTCCGCTTACTATGGATGCGCGAAAAGAAGGTCTCAAAAAACTAAAAGAAATCATTCATAATGTTAACAGTCAGGCAATCATAGAGGGCAAACCACAGATTGATTTACTCAATAAGGAAGAAGAGGATAGAATCAAATGGCACTGGGAGAATGGATCATTTCCACAAGGATGGACAGGTAAAGAGCCTATAGCTAGTGAGTCATTTGTACAGTATTTCTCAGATGGTTCTTATCAAAAACAGCTCTTGTGATATGCTTCGCAGATTCGGCAACAAATCTAAGATGGCTCAGTATCTGGCACCAATGTTTCCACAGCATACCATGAGGATAGAACTGTTCTTTGGAGCTGGTGGAGCTTACTTCAATTTACCTCGCCCAAAGTACGCGGTACTCAATGATATCGATGATGATGTGTTCAATCTGTACATGGTTGTGCGTACGCGGAAGGAAGAATTTGTGTCGGCAGTAAAGCAGTTGCCAATATCATCA